>NZ_JAAFZY010000010.1:0-13828 GCF_011764015.1 Mangrovimonas sp. CR14
TGCAAGCAAATGACATTTGGAATATCAGAAATGTTATTAATATGCAAAAAGTTTGTTTCATTATGTTTTACAACGGTTTGGCTATGATTCCGTTGCGAGGAAATTCGGCAGAATTTCAGAGTAGGAATCTATAGCTGTGTTAAAATACAAAGTTTTTACTTAAACATCTATGCTAGCAATGGATTATAGCCGTTGTTGGCAAACGTTTTTTATTTTAATAACTCTACAAAGTGATTATTAGTTGAGACTTCAGTATCTACTGCAAAATAATTTCTGTTGACCAATAGTTTGTCATCTTTGGCTAATGAGTCAACATTTATAACTCGTAAGTCTGAAATATATCCTACAAAACTCATGTTTTCAATGTTTTTGTAGTCAAAATAAATAATGTTTTTGTCGGTTTGAATTTCTTTTATAAAAAAAGAATCATTTTCTTTTTGTAAATAACTTAAATTTATGTCTCTAGAATGAATTTTTGATTTTGGTATACTATCAGCAGGTGAAAAAATACTTAGTTTCCCTTTAAATATTGAGTCACCTTTATTTCCCTCAATTTTTAGTTCATAAAATTTACTCTTAGAACTATCTATTATTCCATTTTTGTAGAATTTCCATTGATTGAAAAAAGTGTCATTTTTTTTGGAGACATAGACTTCATATTCCTCACTATTTTTTTTCTCTTCTCCGTAAATAATTTTTATTTTTTGGTAAAGCTTGGAAGTGTCTTGTTCAGGATTATTAACAGTTCTTACTTCTGGATTTTGTTTTTTGCTATTGCAAGAACTCAATAACGAAAATAGGATTGTGAAAAGAAATAAAGAGTGTTTCATTTAAATGTTTGCCAACGGTCTCGGCTATGAGTAGTTGCGTGGGTTAGCACTTAATCTTGTAAGTACACACCAAACTGAAAATCCGCAAGGATTTTCAGAAGTAGGCGAGAACAAGCAATTACTTATAGCCATTGTTAGCCTTTCGTTATTTCTTCTTTAATTAGTTCTAATAGTTTTTCAATAATCTGATTCATTTTTTTTAAATGGCTATTCATAATACCAAATTCAACTGTAGCCATAACATATCCATTCTTAACTTTTCTATCCGCGAAGAATTCTGTGAAAACTTCGCTATTTAAAACATCTTTTTCTCCTCGATAATCTCTCAAGATTAGTTGCATATCTAAATCATTATAGGATGTTTTAAAAATAAGCTCTTCTGAATCAAATCGCCAATGGTCTTCTTCCGCTTTGAGTTGTTTATATGTAGATTCTAAATCAAATAAAAGTGTTTTAATTGAATCATTTTGAATATACGATAGGTTACCAGAAGATATTAGCTCTTGGAAAGTATAATTGTGTTGGTAGAATCTTTCCCAAGTGTAAATTTCAATAATTTCTAAATTAAATTTGTGCCAATCAAGTACTGGTTCGCCTTCGATGTGTCCAATAAGCTTATGTGCAATTTCTATTCGATTGTTTCGTCTCTCGATTAAGGAATTAATTTTTTCAGAGTTTATATTTAGGTCTTCCTTTATGTTCTGAAGATAGCTTATCTCTTTTTTTCGGCTTTTTCTAATCTCATTCGAATTATTTATCTGTAGGGCTATAAGAATACCTATCACTACCAAAATAATTTCTCCAATTGCATAAATTAAATATTTACTGAATTTGTTTTCAGAAAGTAGTTGTTGTCTAATTTTTCGAAAGAATTTTATCATTGGTCAAAGGTTGGTCATAATGAAGGCTAACGGTTTGTGTATAGTTTCGTTGCGTGAAAATCCGTAGGATTTTCGTGTTAAGAAACTAAGATAGCAAAGTTGCGAGGATTTTCCGAGAGGAAAATCAGTAGCAATGAATTATACACCGTGTTGTGTGGCGTTTTTTATTTTTATTTTCCAAGCAGTTGTGTCTAGTTCCATTATCTCATTTCGACTCCAATTATTAAATTCCTCACACTCAAATTCCAATATTTTCCCATTCCAAGTTTTAAATCGGATGTCATCCATTTTAAAAGGACTTGGAATTTCAGTCAAGTCAGATAATGAGCTATTCATTTTCTCAATTTCATAGTAGTTATGGAAAAAGAAAATTCCATCTGGAGAGACTGCCACGTCTTGATATTCAGGTTGACTTTTAGTTTCTATTATGCTTAAGTCAGAAGCGTTTAGTCTATAAATGTAATCAGAAGTCAGAACAATAATTTCGTTTCGGCTTTTCGAGTATTTAACGTCTTTTGGAAATCCACGAAATTGTCCAATCGTTTCAGTCAAATATTCATCCGTGAACTTTATCCAGGTCCACGATTGAGAATTCCAAGGACTTTCAATATCATAAATCCTTTCTTTAAATTCTCCAGAATATGGTTGATTTGTAATTTCGGTTTTCAATTCAGTTTTGATTGCTTTAATGACACACAACGGTTTGGCTATGATTCCGTTGCGAGGAAATTCGGCAGAATTTCGGAGTAGGAATCGAGCCAAGTTAAAGATAATGGTTTTTGGTTTAGCATTTAGCAAGCAATGGATTATAGCCGTTGTTGTAAAGCGTTTTTTTATTCTTTTACTTTTTGAAATATTTTCTCTAAAGTCGGTTTGTATTCCGTGTATTGCCAATAAGAGTCATTTCTTAAAATCGATTCAAGTAATAATTTATCTTTTTCCTTACTGTATTTTTTCTTTTGTGATAAACACAACGAGTGATACATTAGGGTTTCGATATATTTATTTATGTAGTAATGTTTGAAACTTTCTTTTGGTTTTCTCTTATCAGTTGTCAGTTTAAAATCCTTGAAATTTAAGTCCGTAAATCTATAGTACTCAATTCCGTTATATTTGGGATATTTATTAATATATTCAAGAGCTTTCTTGTAATTTGGTGGTTTGGGAACATTGATATAGCCCCAAATCATTGAGCCAAAAGTTCGCATACTCATTAAGAAAAATATGCCTTTCTCGGTGTCATTAGAAAGGTTATAATCATTTAATGAAAAATTAACCTCTGATAAGTCAAATGGTTTATTCTTATTTCCAACAGCTGAAAAGAGCATTCCATAATAACAAGATACCAATTCGTAATAGTCTGTTTTTTCGTTTTTTAATGAATCAGCGACCACCAAATTATCTTCAGATTCAGCTTCGTGCATATTCCAATTAATTCCTCTAATAATATACAAGCTTTTTAGTGTAGTCGTATCTGGTTTTTTTAAAAACTCATTCGTTAACAATTGATTATTAGAGGTAACAACTTCCTTTATGAACTTAGTAGCCTTTAGAAGTTTTTCAGTTTGAATTGAATTTATTTCCTCATATACACTACTTGGCGGGTCACTACTAAAGTGAAAATTTTTGTATGTTCTTGCTAATTCTATTAATCCTTTTTCATATTCAGTATTTTGACTTAAAATAGTCTGATAAGAAAGAATTATCAAAAAGTAAATAATTGTTTTTTTCATATGTAGTTTGGTATTCTTAAATGCTTTACAACTGCAGGGTTAAGCGTAGTTCTGCTTAGAGAAAGAAAAGATAATAAATTCTTTAGCAATAATTTGAGAAACGGACTTTATTGTAATCTCAAATTATGGATTATCAATTAGCATCTCGAAAGCGAAGCGTTAATTGTAGAATTTATTAGCTTGGGAGTTCGAAAAGCGGAACCAAATTACTTTTAACCGACGATGTCGCACGTTTTGGCTCGAAGCCCGCTGAAGGCGATAGTCCTTGGCGATTACTAGATAGTAATTTGGTTTAACCCTGCAGATGATAACACATTTACTTTAAGGACGGGAGTGCGAAGCACGTAGTAATTAAAGTTCGCCTTTGGCGAATGTGTTATCATCGGTTTGTATAAGAATAGTGCGGTTTTGTGTCCGAGGATTTTCCGAAGGAAAATCAGAGTGACCAAATACGCACTAACTTTAGGTTTTGAACTAAACTACGCATTATTTTTATACGGTGTTGGCTGTAGTATTTTTTTAGTTTAATACTTCCCATTCTTTTTCAATTTTATTCAGTTTAATTAGGAAAGGTATTAACAAAGCTAACTCTAATCTAATAGTTACATTAAATCCATCTCTTAGAAAGGGTAGGATCAACATAGAAATTATACAAAGAACAATTCCTATTATCGCATCTGTTTTTCCGATTTTTATTGCGAAATCTTGCTCAAACCAAAGAGCATAAGCAGTGAATCCTTTTAACAGGCCAACAGATATTACGATCAATCCATATAAAGAAAAAGGTTCATTTGTTTCAAATCCGTAAAATGCAAGCGAGGGTTTAATATTGGTAAATCCAAGAATTAAACAGATAAAGGACATTAGTCCAAAAAACATAAATATCCAACAGAAAATTTTAATCCACCAGGGGAGGAGTTTTCTTCTCCTTTTTTTTACATTTTCAAATTCCTCAAATTGGTTTTCGGTCAGTGTAGTTTCTTTCATGTTTTAATTCTCGATTGGTTTTTTGTATTACAGCCAACGGTCTCGTATAACCGTCAGTTACGGATTTAAAGTTAATAATTTTCGGTTAAGCACAGACGTTAGCAATTCCGAGTGGATTCGGACGCAGTCGAATCCGCCGTAATTGCGGTTATACATTGTTGTGCAACGTTTTTTATTCAGTTTTATAATGCAATAATCCTTTTTCATAAAGCATATTTTTAAACTCTTTGGAATTGCAATTCACTTTGTCAGTAGATATTCCGCTTCCAATTCCATAAATAAAAGGTCCAGGTCGATTACTCCAACCTTTTCCAAATTCTCTTGGTTCATATCCAGCAATTCGTCCACTAATTAAAATCCGATTTTCGTCCGTTACTTTTTCCACGATTAAGTCAACACAAGGATAAATTTTGTTTTCGTCGAGATAAACTTTTTCCGCAATCAATTCAGTCACATTATCTTTTCCAATTGCTTTTATTCTTTCAGTGAAATGCCATTCAAACTCAAAGTCGTTTGGCAATTCTTTTCCCGAATGTAATTCAGCATAAAGTTTTAGTTCTGAAAGAGTCTTTTCGATATGTTTTTTGAATTCGTTTCGGGTCATTTTCCAAATGTTGCACAACGGCCTCGCATAACAAAAGGCCTGGTTTTAAAGGCGTGTTTTGTCAGTTAGTTGCTTTGTTCAATTTATGTAATTTCATTCTGCTTTGTGGTTCAGCCAGGCTTTTTGCTATGCGTTGTTGTACGCTGGCTTTTAATTTTTTTCCGTGTTTATTGATTCCAATGTTTTTATCATATCAGAATCCAATTCGTTCATCACAATTTCTTTGTTCAGTTCAGTTGCACAATCCGATTTGATTCGGCAAAAAATTCTGTGATTCTCTTTATAAAAATCAAATTCTAAATGCTCATTCTTTGGATTGGCCTTGTAAAGGACTAATTCGGTATAAACTAAGTCTTTCGAGTAGTTAATGACCAATGTATAAATTCCTTTTACTTTTGGGAAGTTGTTTTCTACTATTTTGTTGTCTCTATACAAGTCATAAAACGTAATATTCCACCCAAAACCCTCGACAAGTTTTATTGTCAGTTTTGCAGTTTCTATATTTCGGTCGGTCGTTATTGTTATCATTTTGTTTCAGCTTGCGTACAACGGCCTCGCATAACAAAAGGCCTGGTTTTGGTGGCGTGTTTTGTCAGTTAGTTTCCTTGTTCAATTTATGCAATTTCATTCAGCTTTGTGATTCAGCCAGGTTTTTTGATATGCGATGTTGGCATACGTTAATTCTTATTCAGTAGTTTAGAATATTCTTTGAATTCTGATATAAGTATAACTTCAGGATCCAAAGTATCGTCTTCAAACCTCCAATGTCCTAAACTTATTTGGTCAACAAGATGCCCAGAGTCGAATAAATACCATCCGTCGGCATATCCATCATAAGATGTGTAGTCATATTGGTCAGTTTCTGAATCATATTTAAAGATTTTTAATTTTTCTACGACAAAAAATAATTCTCCATCCTTTAAATAATAATCGCAGGTATTGATTCCATTCGATAAACCAAACCAACTAGAAATTTTAACCAGCTCATTGTTGTAATACGTTCCAGTTAATTGTGATCCACCATCATAATTGTCTTTAACGAATTCTTCATTATTTAGCGTGACAAGTGTAGTATCGGATAGATTTTCAATGTAATCACGATACTCATATACATGTGGATTCTTTTCACTAAAGCTTTTTTGAGAAAGAGCTAATAATGGAGTCAAAATGGATATGTAAAGTATAATGTTTCTCAATCTTAATGTATGCCAACGGCCTCGCATAACATGCGGGGCGGTTTTATTGTTTTGTGTTTTCAGTTAGTTCTTTGATCGTTTTGGGTTCTCTCATTCATGTCACTCTTCAGCCGCACTGCATGATATGCGTTGTTGTGGTTAGTTTTTGTTCTCTATCAACTCGTTTAATTCTAATGTTCCACTAAAATATTCTCTCATTCTATCAATCGAATTTATCTCCCTAGGACGATTCTCCAATATTTCCCGCTGATAATCCTCCAAATGATTGTCCTTTAAAATATTCAATTGTCTATTGGCAGATATTGTATCTCCAATCCCTTCAAGGTAAGTTATGTAGTTAAATCTTAAGTCAAAGTTGTTAATGTCCTTTTGAAGCTTATCTTGATAAAGTAGCATTGCTTCATTTTTAAGTTTGTCAGCTTGAAGAGAATCTCCATCTACGTAAAGCAATATTGCATTCTGAAAAATATAGTAGGGTTCTTTTGGTAGTTCAGTAATAATCTTATCAGTCGTCTCAATCGCTCCCTGTAAGTCACGTATTTGAAAAAGCATTGCTGTTTTATGTTCCAATGCTTTTACATTATCAGCATTGTATTTTAAGGCAAGGTTTGTCAGAGCTAAAGAACTGTCAATTTTTGTCTCATTAGGTAAGTCCGATAGAGCATAGACATTAATTGCTCTCTTATAAAGCTCGTCAGATTTTTCTATGTTATCACATGAGAACAAAGTCAGTATCGAAAGGATTATTATTGCTTTATTAATCATTTTAAAATTAACCACAACGGTCTTGGCTATGATTTCGTTGCGGAAAAATCCGCAGGATTCTTTCCGCCGTGGCAGAAAGATAGCAAAATTGCGGTGAATTCCGATAAGGAATTCAACCGCAATGAATTATAGCTATTGTTACCTGCAGATGTTTTTCTCCGCAGTTTTATATTCCGTACTATTATATATTTTATTCAGTTCAATTTTTAGTTTTTCCATTTCCGCATTCCAATTCCGTGTTGCTTTGCGTGATTTCCATTTTCCACGTCCAATTTTCAAGTCAAAATGAGAGTCTTCCGTTCCAACTTCACGAGTTATTTGGTCAAAACAAAATGGAAAAGCGATAAATACAGTTCTATTTTTTGGTACGATTAAACAAAATTTTCCATCAAAGTCAGTTTGAGTTCCAATTGATGTTCCTAAAACAATAACATTTTGTCCAGGAAGAGGAATCCCGTCTACATCCACTAACACACCTGTTAATTGTCGAAATTCAAATTCCGATTCCGCACTTTGTGAAAAAGTCAGATTAAAAGTCAGAATTAATATTATGAGTGTTGTTTTTCGCATTTGCAGGTAACGGTCTCGGCTATGAGTAGTTGCGTGGTTTAGCACTTAACTTTGCAAGTACACACCAAACTGAAAATCCGTGAGGATTTTCAGAAGTAGGCGAGAACAAGCAATTACTTATAGCCATTGTTGTAACACGTTTTTATTTTATATTAATTTCGAGATTCGTTCAATTTCTTCTCTCATATTCGATTTAGAATTTTCCTCTATTGAATAATTCTCTGCTACAATTTCAAAACATCTATCGTGAAAGAAGAATATGAAATGCTCATATTTCTCAAATAGTTCATCTTTATGGTATGGATGAACAGAATTCATTTTTGTTAGCTCTTTAATCCATTCTGAACCGATTACTTTTTGAATAGAATATGGTTCAAGACCTAATTTATATAATGGATGTCCATTAATCGCTTCATCATTTGGACTGCCAAATTTAAATTGCTCAAAACGGTCAAATTTGATAGTTACAATTCCGTCATCATTGTCAGTTCGCATATGTACTGATTTTCCATCCCAATTTGGGTCAACATTACTAACGTAGAAAATTAAATACAGAATATGTTCATTTGAGAGAATCGTTGGTGTAGGTGCTCCGACATCAATTTGAAATTTTTCTGTGATTTGCTCAATTCTCATTATTCCTTTAATTCTTTGATGTATTTCAATAAATCGACAAGATGTTGTTCCGAGTGAGTTCTCATAGAAAATTCGAATTCCCAAAGAGCATCCATTTCACTTGTGTTGTCCATTTTCCATTTGACAACCAATAAATCTTTGATTATGTCAGTTAAGTCGTCCAACGCATCTCCAATTCCGATTTCTACATTCGGTTCCATTTTGTTCAAGTCCAAAACCATACTATACCAACCAAAATCGGGAAAAATTGGATTTTACATTTTCTTTTATTTCGTTGTAATCAAAATCAGGTTCTTCTTCATAATCCGTTTCGTCAAATTCAAATTCCACTATCAGGAATTCAGTGTAGATTCCAACTAATAGTTTTTTTAAGGCATCAGTTTTGTCGGTCAATTCCACTTTTGAATTGATTCCGAATTCGGTGATTTGGTCTATTAGTTTTCTTAATTCACTCAATTTTTAATGGTTTGGTCAAATGTGTTACAACGGTTTGGCTATGATTTCGTTGTGGAATTATCCGCAGGATTATTCCGCAGTAGAAATCAGCCATATTTTATAAATTAAGCTTTGTTTTAACTCTTTGCCACAATGAATTATAGCCATTGTTAGCTACTGGCTTTTTTTCTATTTTTTGATAATTCAGCGATTTTTTCACATCGGCTATTAGTCTCGAAATGTCAAAATCCAATTTATTCCGTTTTACTTTTAATTCCAGCAAACCAAGTTTGTCTACTATCGTTTCAGCAAAGAACTGTTGTCGGTCAGTTTCTGACAATTTAAAAAAATTGTGGTCAAGAATTACAGGGATTCCAATTGATTTTTCTTTTCTCCGATAATTTTCTATTTCTCTTAAATTTCTTCTTTCGTATGGAATAGGTTTAGTATAAATCTGGAATAGAATAATTTTCAAATCAGTTCCATAATTTTTCCATTTCAAATGAGCCAGTCTGTTTTTCAGTCCGTTGTCGCCCCACAAGTATGACTTAACTAATTTTTGGTCATTTTCTCCAAAATTAAAGCTTGCGAAAAATCCGATAATATTGTCGTCAGTCGTTTTAGTCATATTTTTCAGCTTGTAGCTAACGTGTTTGTATATGGTTTGTTGCGTGGTTAAGCACCTAATTTAGCAAATAAAAACCGAATAGAAAATCCGCGAGGATTTTCGTAAGTAGGCTAGAACCAAGCAATAAATTATATACGGTGTTGTAGCACGTTTTTATTTATGCTACACTCAATATATTTATTATTCCTCCAATGATTATTAAAATTACCATCGTCAAATAACTTCGTTTGTTGGATATTTTTCCGTTCATTAAATTTATTCCAAAATATATGTTTACAATACTTAAGATAATATTTAAGAATATTACCCAATTCGGATACATAAAAGTAAAAAGTATATCTGTATAATGATATTTATAATAAAGCAATATCATTTCGTAAATCCAGTAAACAGATAATATTATTTGAATTAAACCTAAAACTACATTAATCTTGTTTTTCATTTCACAGACTTAATATCATCTTCAGTTCCAAATTTTCCGTCAGAGCCAGCAGATGTGATTAAATATCCGTTTCCATTTTCGGTAATCTTAAATTCATATTCACGGTTCCAAGCGTCTTTTTTCCATTCTTGTCTTAAAGGACTATTTCCGATTAATTCATTCAGTTCCGTTGGATATTTTCCTAAATTTTCTTTCCAATTATCCATTCTGTCACTCATTTCCGATATTTCTTGTTTTGTTTTTTCAGGAAACACCGATTTTCTTTGATATGTAAAAAACAGAATAGCACTTAAACTCCCAATGATTAAAACAGAAATAACCATAATTGAACTCGGTTGTAGAAAATATCTTTGGAAAGGTCGTTTCTTTCCATCAGCTTTTTCCATTTTCGAGATTTTTCTATGATGTTTAAAATCTTCTCGAATGAGTCCAAATTCAGCTAAAGTTGACAGTATTAATTCAATCATTCGGTTGTTTTGGTAAATGTGCTACAACGGTCTCGTATAACCGTCAGTTACGGGTTTAAAGTTATTATTTTTCGGTTAAGTACTGACGTTAGCAATTCCGAGTGGATTCGGACGTAGTCGAATCCGCCGTAATTGCGGTTATACATTGTTGTGTGCAGTTTTTATTTTGTTTCATCTAGTGTTAACATTCCTCCAAAACAACTATTTTCTCCAGTCAAAATCCCTTTATTAAACAAAGCGTGAGCAATCATTTTCATTTCTTTGTCATTTGAGATTGTAATTCCCCAATCTTTTCCGTTTTCTATTCTATAAACTAGAGAGTCAATTCCGATTTGCTTTTCAAATTCAGATAGCTCTTTCATAGAATATTTGTCAAATGCACTTATGTTCCAAATAGCACTATCATTTTTAAATTCAAAATATCGTTCTTTATTCTTAAGGGCAGTTTCATAAACTTTTATGATTCCGTTTTTTGAATATCCCACATTTAATTCTCTATGTAATGCTCCTTTCAAAAAGTTTCCTTTCGTGCAATATTCTCTAATTTCTCCGTTGTTCAAATTTTTGACTTTAACAACAAGAAAATTTTGAAATGTACTTTCGTTTTTTATTGCTTTAGCATAGTTTGCATACAGCTTTTCATTACTAAAACTTTCTTCGATTTCAGCAACTTCTTTTCCAGCATTTTCTTTTTCAACAACTTTTTGGCAAGATGTTAATGCTAGAATAGAAAAAAATAATATTAGTTTCGATTTTATCATTTTTGGTAATTGCACACAACGTGTTTGTGTATGATTAGTTGCGGGAAAGGACGCAGTCATTTTCCGCCGTAACCGAAAGATAATTAATAAGATTGAATTTCCGAGAGGAAATTCAGCCGCAATTAATTATACACGTTGTTGCCAGTAGTACTTTTTATTCCCTGTTCATTTGATGAAATCCGCTTATTTCTGCAATAGCTTGCATAACATCATCTTGGTCAGATTTTTTATTCCACCCTTTTTGAGCTAATTCGGCTCTTACTTCACTTTCTGATTTTTCCATATCAAAAAGATAAATTGTGTATGTAAGCACTTCTGCTGGTATTTTTTCAATGATATAATTAGCTGTAATTCCTGCAATTTTTCCAATTGCCAAAAAGTAAGGAAAAACCATTTGAAAAATCCAACTCAAAGTAAGTCCAATCCAACCTGTATTTAAATCCTTGATAGTTAATCCGTGTTCAATTCGCATTTTCATAAAATCGAAAAATCCAAGTTCAGAAATATTGTTTTCTGAAATAATCAATTGATATTGTGTAAACTGACTAGTAATAAACATTACTATCATCATTCCTGCGATTATAAATTGAATTGGTCGAAATTCGATATAATTGGTTTTTTTTAAAATTTGACCAAAAAAATATCCGATTCCAAATCCGATTCCGAGTTCATAAACTCCAATAAAGTAAGTGAAGTTAAGAGTCAAAAACGCAATTAAAAGTCCAAATAAAATAGCAATAATTAGTCCACCAATTATTGAAAGAGTTAAATTCGGTTTTCCAAATTTTTTTGGTTTTGGCAATTCAGTTGGAATTTCATAATCAGCCCAATTATTTTGTTTTTCAAATTCAGTTTCTAATTCGGCGAGTTTTCCGCTCTCTTTATATTCTGTAGTTAATTTTTGAAAAAGAGCAATAAACAATCCTGTTCTTTTTGAGTTTTTTCCAAAATCAATAAAATTTCCCTCAATAGTTTTACTATGAACTTCTATTCGTCCAGATGCCTTTTTTGTTACGGTTATTTTTTCGGTAAGCTTATTCCAATCTCCTTTTCTTTTTGCTTCTACAGAATTTTTATCTGTAAAAACAATTGGCCATTCGAGTTTTTCGAAAACCTCTATAGTTAGAGGAATTATTTGACTTTCTTTAATATCTGTTTTGAAAGATTCAGAAAATTCAGGCTTATATTTAAAACTGTATTTTCTTTTAATTGTCGATTGTAGGTTTTCTAATTCTATGTTCATTTCGGTATTACTGGCAACGGCCTCGCATAATACATCGGCCTGGGTTTAGTGGCGTTATTTGTCAGCCGTGGTTTTGGTTTTTTTAAAGGTACTCATTCTCTGTTTTGTGGTTCAGAAGGGCTGTGAATTATGCGTTGTTGTAATGCGTTTTATCCCAGCAGTCTTGATAAAAGTGGATAAAGGCTATAAACCCAAAAAATTATCCATAGGATCATATACCAAGTGATTCCCTTATTATACCAGATAAATAGACTGAATAATAACCAAAATAAAATTATCATAGGCCAAATCATAAGTTCTGGTCCAAATAAATGAAATACTGTCCGGTCCAACGCAGGACCAATTAAGCAAAAAGTCCCAAATGCTAAATATTCCTTATGCTTTTGAGAATTCTTTTTTCTATTTATAAAAGCAATAGTTACTAAAGCTATGCTAAAAATTTCTAGAGGTTTTACTAGCTTAAGCCAATCATATTTTACAGTGAAATTCTCGTAATAGATATTCCAAATGGTAATGGTCATTAGATAGTAAATTACTATTCCAATTAGCCCTAATTTAAAATGTAGTTTATAATTCTTTTTTCTGATGAGTCCTGATTGAATAACTAAAAGTGTGAACCAACTAAAAGCAAAGAAAGCGTGAATTAAAAATTTAGGTTGAGAATTACTTTTTTGGCCTACATCAAATAACCAGTTGTCAGAAAATCCAATTGCCATTAGCAGCCAAAAAATAATACTGATTATAAAGAAGAATCTTTTTCTTAACATATTAATTGGTCAAATGCATTACAACGGTCTCGTATAACCGTCAGTTACGGGATTAAAGTTAATAATTTTCGGTTAAGAACTGGCGTTAGCAATTCCGAGTGGATTCGGACGAAGTCGAATCCGCCGTAATTGCGGTTATACATTGTTGTAAGTAGTTTTTATAACCAACTTATTTTCAGTCCAGTCTTATTTTTAATCTCTTTTAAACTTTCTGGTGATTCAAATCCGATTACAATATCTTGTCCACCAGTTTCAAAAACAGTATACTTTCCTTTTGTTTTGTGTTCTTGAGTCAATTCGGAAATTTTTAGAAAGACATTAGGGTCAACCCAATCGTTGTCGATTTTTAAATCCCATTTATAATTTTGTCCATTAAACGTGAAGGAAACCCAAGCTTTTTCCTCCTCAATATCTACATAATCTTTAACATCTGTGAAAACTAATTCGCCACGTGTAATTCGTTCAAGGTTTTTAATTATGTCAACATATGAGCCGTGGTCTTCTATAGCTTCTGTGTCAAAATCCCAACATTTGTCAGTCAAAGGTGTCCAAGGTTCACGTTCAATTGTTTGTCCAAGAGTTGCGTACATTAATGTAAATGGTTCATCAAGGAAATCTTGTTCGTCCCATCTTTTTATATCAGATATGTTTGTTCCAGCATTCAATTCAAATCCCAATTCTTTGAAAATTTTCAATTGTTCATCAAATGACGGATTTTTAGGTGCTGAATTTCTACAAAATCCAAGTAATGATAGTATTCCCATTAATAATATTTCTTTCATTTTGGGTTTTGGTCAAATTACTTACAACGTTTTGGGCTATGGTTTCGTTGCGTGAAAATCCGCAAGGATTTTCCACCGTGAACCAAAGATAGCAAAAGTGC
>NZ_JAAFZY010000011.1:0-6276 GCF_011764015.1 Mangrovimonas sp. CR14
TGCAAGCAAATGACATTTGGAATATCAGAAATGTTATTAATATGCAAAAAGTTTGTTTCATTATGTTTTACAACGGTCTAGTATAACCGTTAGTTACGGGCAAATTAGTAATTATTATTCGGTTAAGCACTGCCGTTAGCAATTCCGAGTGGATTCGGACGAAGTCGAATCCGCCGTAATTGCGGTTATACATTGTTGTAGCACGTTTTTATTCAAAATCGGTTTCGGTTAATATTAGTTTATATTCTACTTCATCCATTGAAAGTAGTCCGCTATTCAGCACTTTATACTCCCAATTTTTTCGGTCATATATGTTCTTGGTCAAAGTCCGATTATCCATTTTCACAATTATAGTATCGATTCCTTTAAGAAAATCGATTCCTTTATCGTGAGCAATCCCAATTTCGCCATATTCCGTAATTATTGATTCCGTTTTAGGTTTTAGTTCGATATTTTTTACCGAATCTTTTTCGGATGTATTTCTATTTCCGTATTCCAATATCGACTCAACTTTTAATTCAGATGCAGTTTTGTTTTCGACGACGTATTTATTCACAACTCCTGGGTCACAAGAAGTGAAATTTATTAAAATCAGAATCAGAATTATTCTTTTCATTGGTTTTGCTCAAATGTGCTACAACGGTTTGTGTATAGTTTCGTTGCGTGAAAATCCGCTAGGATTTTCGTGATAAGAAACTAAGATAGTAAAGTTGCGAGGATTTTCCGCGAGGAAAATCGGAAGCAATGAATTATACACGGTGTTAGCTACCGTTTTTATTTTTCCACCATTTTAATATTTCGTCAATCTTATCTTGGTCATAAATTTTACATTCACAGCCATACCTTGGATAATTTTCTTTACTTCTGTATGTCTCTATGATTGATATAATTTGATTTCCGATGGTCATATTTTTGGAGTCAGGAATATTTGATTCAAATACATCCATAACACACTTTGCTTTTTCTTTAGAGTTTATTTTGGAAATCAGATATTTTAAATCATTATTTTCAATCCAATTCAGATTTCTCCTCCCTAGAACCTTTAGAATATCAAGTTTGTCATTATCTGTTGTGTCGGCATGTAATTCATCAATAAACTTTTTAATACCTAAATCAGATATTATTATTCCACGCTTACCTCCATAATACTTGTAAAATTCTTTTTCCGATTTCTGATAGTCATCCGTTATAAAATTGTCAGTTCCGTAATCAATTTCCTTTTTACAAGAAGTCAAACAAAGAGTTAAAAAAAATATTAAGATTACTCTATTCATGGAGCTCGTTTCAAATGGTAGCTAACGGTTTGTGTATAGTTTCGTTGCGTGAAAATCCGCAGGATTTTCAGAGTTAAGAAACTAAAATAGCAAAGTTGCGAGGATTTTCCGAGAGGAAAATCAGAAGCAATGAATTATACACTGTGTTGTAAAACGTTTTTTTATTCAATAGTTTTTTTCTTTTTTCAGTTCTCCTTTTTCGGTATAAGTTTTCCAAAGTCCGACCTTTTTTCCGTTCACTGTTTGTCCTTCTTTAAACAAATAACAAACTTGTAGTTTATATGAGCATTTATAATATTTCTCAATTCTTTTAAAACTGATATGCTCGTCGGAATCGAAAAATTCAGTCAGATTATTTGCGTTTGAGTCGATTTCAGTCGTTATGGATTCAGATGTTTTATTTCCTTCTCGGTCATAAGAGTTCCAGGATATTATATTTCCGTATTTTCCTAAAAGAACTTCGCTTGCAATTTGTCCGTTTTTATAGTATTGAGTTTGCTTTCCTGAATGAGTAGAATAGTTTTCAGAATTGAACTGATAAGTCGTAATTGTACTTATCCACCAAATTTTTCCATTTCCGTAAAAAATTGTATCTGGTTTAGATTCAATTTCCTCAAGTTCACTCACTATTTTTTTGAATCTATCAGTATGTTGAGCATAAGATAAATTACAAATGAGAAGTAAGAATATTATTGTTAGAAATCGTTTCATTCAAATGTTTTACAACGGTTTGTGTATAGTTTCGTTGCGTGAAAATCCGCTAGGAATTTCGGGTTAATAAACTAAGATAATAAAGTTGCGAGGATTTTTCGCGAGTTAAATTAGGATTGTCTTTTGATAAGACTATGTTTCAAGATTCCCTTAGAAAAGATATGATAACTAACTCAGTTCTTTCTGGGTAGTTGTATTAATATTCGTAAAATTCTTTTATTGTGAAATTCAATTTCTCTTCTTTATGCCTGAGTAAAGAATTTAAATAGTACCTGTGGAAGTAACCATTTAATACTATTATTTTCTTACCATGATATGCTCTAACAAAATGTAAAATGTTTTTAGCCATTGTTTGATTTCTTAAATCCCAAAATTCTGATGCCCTTTTAAAGCCTTCATAATAACTAATACTATCACCATCACTTTTAACGTGGTAGGTGTCAGAGAAAATTGGATATTCAGACATGATTCCCAAAAGCTCTTTATAATGGTATTTTTGTCTGATTTCAGCGGCTCGATCTGTTTCAGGGTTATTAAATGCTTTAGCACCTAAATATGCAAATGAATTTAGTGTGTCATTTGCCTTGAGAAAGTTTTGATATTTTCTATTATTCAACGAGTTGAGCTGATTATTTTTATAAAAGCTGTCTAACAGTTCCAATGCTTTGTTATCTGTTGGTCTAGATCCAATTTTTAACCTGTACTCATTTCTTCCTGTGAATTCATAAGGTCTTACATCCACATCAAAGTTATTCATATACCTTACGGTAGCAATATTTTCATTACTCTCCCAAGTTTTCTTAAAGTCAAACTCTTTGGTGAAGAATGAAGAATCCACCTCAAAAAGGATTAAGTCTGGCTTCACTTTAACCAAGATATTGTAAAGGCTGTCTGGTGTAAAATTTTGCACGGGCTGATGAACAGTTCCCAGAAGCACTAATTCAGTTCTTTTACTTGTACAACTGCAAAAAATCAAGCAAATAAAAATAATTTCTAAAAATCTATTCATTTTAAATGGGTATTTAATGAATGGTGAGTTACGGATTTTAATGGACTTAACTTTCGGTTTGGTACTTTAGTTGAGCATTAATAAAGTGTTGAAAATTTACTTAGTTTTTAACTCAGTTCTTTGTTAGCACCTGTGCTTTTTTCATTTATTCGTCCGTAAACTTTGTATTCCTTTGTTATTTTTTCCAATTGTCCGATGATTTGAGGTAGTTCCGTCTGGTCAAAGTTAAGCTCACAATTCAGTTCGTTTCCAGTCCCAGCGTAGTCCATTATTTGGCATCTTGTTTTTAGGTGTCCAATTCCATCTCCCTGAACAACAATTCTGACCTGACTCTCAATTCCTTCGAAAATTGCTGTTCGATTAAGATTGTTGTACAAATATTCTAACTCCGTTTTAAAAATGTCAAAGTCCCACGACATTAAGTCGGCATTAAACCTACCAGAAAAAGCACCACATTTCACAGAAACATTGCAATTCAAAGAATTTCTGTCCCAGTCCAAATCGCCGTCGGGATAATTCTGCTTTAGGACTTGTATTTTGATAAAGTCAATTCCGTCTTTTATCTCAAAATATGTTTCTATCGCGTTTGCCATTTTCGCATTGGTGCTAACGACGGTCTCGTATAACCGTCAGTTACGGGATTAAAGTTAATGATTTTCGGTTAAGCACTGACGTTAGCAATTCCGAGTGGATTCGGACGCAGTCGAATCCGCCGTAATTGCGGTTATACATTGTTGTAAACAGTGCTTTATTCAAAATTCTAGATTGTTGTCCGAAATATATTTATCAAGTCTTTTCGTGAAATCATCATTATTAGCCGAAACTAGCAATAGTCCAGTTTTGTCAAATCCGTACCAAAAAAAGTAATTTTCTTTTTCAAATGATTTATTAAGAAATTCATCTTTATAAGAGTATTTGAGTAGAACTATAAGTCTTAAATCATCTTCGATTCCCGTTACGTCAATTGAATTTCCGCTCCTAAGTTTAATTTCTACTCCTCCAGAAATAGCAGATGTAATATCAAAATTTTCAAGAGAACCTTCCATTTTTATATGTTCCGTTATATTTTTTTTGTCTCTTGCAATCCCGATTATGGCGTTAGCATTAAAATCTTTTGCAGTTCTTTTCCCTAAATTTCTAAAGCCAAATAAAACTCCATAATCATTTCCAGATGCGGTTGATTTTTTTTCTAAACTAGCGACAACTTCAACTTCTGGTTTTTCTAATTCAAACCTTTGCTTTTCAAGCTTTAGTTGTTCGCTTACTTTTTGTTCAAATATTTCTGTTTGTTTAAGCGTATTTTTAAATACTTTCAGCTGTTCCGTTAAATCGTTTTCTACTCCACTAAGAGCTGTACTTAATTTAGCCACGCTATCATTAATTACTGAAAGTCTTTCGAGATTTCCATTTATATTCTGTATTATTAACTCAGTGTTTTCTTTGGTTTTGGATAGGGACTGAGCTTGTTCTTTAGATTCCTTGTCTTTTACAACTTCGCCTCTGATAGAAAAAAAAAGTCCACTAAGAATTAAAAGTGAACCAACTATAATTAAAAATACTTTATCTGTTTTATTGTTCGTAAAATCCAATATATAAGCAGTAATTGCTAAAACTGCTGTTATTACGGATGCAATTATTACATATTTCATTTTTTAATTATGGTTAGGTGTTTCAGCATTGTTTACAGCGACTCGCGGATATGTTTCGTTGCGGTTGGTGTGAGCAGTCAAATTTATTTGAACTGCGGGAAACCCAAAGAGCAACGAACAAAAGAAAAACCAATTGCGGAGCAATGAATGATATCCCATGTTGACCGCTGTAATTTGTTCTTTACATGTCCATGAGGTTAAAATTAAGATTAATGTTTAACTAAATAAATGTATTATGGAAGTAATTTTTTTAATAGGAGGAATAGTTATAGGTTTTATAACGTGCTTATTGTGGCACAAAGACAAGTTACATTAGATATTATTTGTAGCATGAATCCTAATATTAATAAAACAAGTGCAAATCTAGACCAGAAATTATATTTTTTCCATTTTCTTATGTCTTCATAATTTGTTTCTTGTATAGCTAATCCAATATAACCATCTTTAGATACATCAGCAGGTAATCCATATTTGAAAAGCATAATAACTCCAATAATATCAAAAATTAAACCAATGCTATTAATTAAGTTACAATCCATTTTTAAAATATTAAGTCAATGCGTAGCATTGCAAGGTTTTTCTTTTGTTATCCGCGAGTCGTTGACCGCAATTAGTGGAACCGGAGAAACGGACTGTCAAGGAGTTTCGTTTCACGTATCCCAACCGATACAACAAGCGAAGTGCAGTTGTTGAGGTTGAGGTTATTGCGGTCAACGGTTCGTATAACCGTCAGTTACGGGGTAATATACGTAAATTTTCGGTTTAGCATTGGCCTTAGCAATTCCGAGTGGATTCGGACGTAGTCGAATCCGCCGTAATTGCGGTTATACATTGTTGGGCACAGTTTTTTTTATTAATTTTTCAGGAATGTCAGTTATATTTACAAACACTCCATTTTTCACTTCGATAAATTGCTCATCAGTTTTTAGATAATAATAGTAGCGAGTAATATTATGTTTTTTGTTAAATGCCTTGTGAGTTTTGTCAATTATGTTTGATGAAACTGCAAAATTCCCAACTTCATTTTTCTCATTGTCAAAACATCTTAAAATTTGCATATTAGGGATAAGCTCATTAATAATTTCTCCATTAGTCAAAGTCCCTTTAAGGTTGTATTCTCCGTTTTCTGTAATAGAATATTCTTTTACATCATTATTCAAACCATAGGTTTTACTCCATAGGTCTTTTAAGTTATTTTCACTTTCCTTTCCAAAATGATATTCTTTGGCATATTCTTTATCAAATTCCGGATTCTTTTGTTTGAAAATTACATTAAATCTCATCAACTAATTTTTTGGAATTACATATTCAGCCAGTTTTACTCCTTTTGTCAATTCGGTCAAATATGATGTTGAAATTCCAGATTGTTCAATTATGTCTTTTTTCGAGTAATTACTTTGTTTGATTTCGTTTGCATATTTAATTCCAAATAAATGTATCATAGCAACTGCATCTCCTTTTGGAGCGTTGTTATACATTTCGCTGAGCTTTGTTCCTAATTCGTTTAAAGTCATTTTATATTTTTTATTGCGTTTATTTTTTGGTCAAATTGTGCCCAACGTTTTGGGCTATGGTTTCGTTGCGTGAAAATCCGCAAGGATTTTCCACCGTGAACCAAAGATAGCAAAAGTGC
>NZ_JAAFZY010000012.1:0-6208 GCF_011764015.1 Mangrovimonas sp. CR14
CTTTCCAACTTGGGTTTGTTATCAAAACTCCGTCTAAATCTAATATCAGGTGCATTTTGCTCAAATTGTAGCCAACGTCTCGGCTATGAGTAGTTGCGTTGGTAATCACTTAACTTTGCAAGTACACTCCAAACTGAAAATCCGCGAGGATTTTCAGAAGTAGGCGAGAACAAGCAATTACTTATAGCCATTGTTGCCAACAGTTTTTATTATTTTTTCAGCGTTTTGATTGTTGTAATCCGCTATTATTTCTTTCAAAATTTTTGATTCTTTCTCAAACGTGTTTTCAAATTTATCCCAATTAGTCAATGTCAAAACTTTTGGCATTTCTACAATTCCAGTAATTGAGTCCCAAAATGCGTCCCAATTATTTCCATAAAATTCAGGGAAATAAAGTCGTTCGGCAAAAGTGTCGTGCAGGTGCTTGACATTTACAATATGCCCAAGGTCAATCGTTTTTATTTCAGGATTTAGTAATTCGTTAAGTTCCGAGTCAACGTCTTCTAAAATCTGTTTTCGATACCATTCTACGGGTTCAAGTTGCTTTTTCAAAGCATCCGAATTCCATTGATTGTATTCTGATTCTATTGGACAATTGTCGAGTTCACTTTCATAACCTATTGCAAGTCCGATTGAAAGAAATGGTCTTTTAATTTCCTCTTCTTGTTCAAGATATAATTGTCTCAATTTTCTTGTAGCCAAAACAATCTCAACTTTACCAGATTTTATTTTTTTTAATAGCTCTACTGTTCTCCACTTTTCGTATTCGCTCCAGTCGAAGTGCTTTTTGACAACTGATTTAATGTAGTTTTTTACTTCTCGACTTTTGAAATTGAAAGCTAACAAGTCGTTATAATGGTCTTCTGGAATTGTGTTTTCGAGTTCCTTATTTTCATAAATCCACTTTTCAAATGATTCCAATGAAAGGTCATCATTTAGGAATTGATAAAATTTGATTCTATTTGGGTTTATGCTTGTCATTCAAATTGTTGGCAACGGTTCGTATAACCGTCAGTTACGGGATTAAAGTTAATGTTTTTCGGTTAAGAACTGGCGTTAGCAATTCCGAGTGGATTCGGACGCAGTCGAATCCGCCGTAATTGCGGTTATACATTGTTAGCAACTGGCTTTTATTCCATTTCATATCTCCAGTACAAATTGCTATAAATTAGATATGTTACAATTAACCTTTGCGTCACGCTGTCAAATTCTATCTTATCAATTAATTCAGTCAATATTTCTCTATTCGGATAAGAATTGAGTTGAACTTTATCTTTTGTATCAAGAATAAATTGGTAATGTATTTGGTTCTTAAAGGAACTTATTGCACAGTCATAAAATAATTCCTCAAAGAATAGAGCTGTCATTAAATTATTCTCAATGAAATAATTGGTCGAATTAAACTCCTCAAATTCTTTTTTTAGATAATCGGCTTGTTCAATTTCAGCAATCAATGTCAAATAGCCATTTTTACTTATTTCTGATAGATGACCAGTTTTTTGCAAAAGATATTCGAACTTTTGAATTGAATCAAAAACACTTACTGAACTCGCTATGTCAGATTCCGACGTTTCCACTGGGTAAAGGATTCCTCTATCAAAAGTTTTATCATTTATGCATTTTTGATATTCAGATTCCAACTCATTCCTATTTTCATTACAAGAGGAAAAGGTCAGGGTAATTGATAATGCGATTAATAATTTCAAATTTCAGGGTTGTTTTTTGAGCTTGTTGCTAACGGTTTGGCTATGGTTACGTTGCGTGAAAATCCGCGAGGATTTTCCGCCGTAAACCGAAGATAGCAAATTTGCGAGGACTTTCCGAGAGGAAAGTCAGAAGCAATGAACTATAGCCGGTGTTGCCAGTAGTATTTATTTCCAAATTAATTCTCCTGATAAAATATCATCTTCTTTGTTATCAGAATGTCGGCTAACTATTATAGTATTATCTTTTAGTGTCAATGAGTGTAACATTCCATAAATTTCACCAGTTTCATCCTCACAAGTCCAGCATTTTGGTAAATCAAATTTAGCTTGCTTTTGTGTGTCAGTATCAATGATTGAAAGTTTTATGTACTTTCCAAAGTCCCAATCCACCTTAACGTAAAGATTCTCATTATCACTTTCAAAATTTCCATAACTCATATTAGGAAAATAATCTACTTGTGTTATAGTCGGTTTTGATTTTGTTGTATTGAAGATAGTCACATATCTACAGTTCGTACCACAACCGTCTATTAAAGCAAAACTTTTTTCTGTTATCCACTCAATTTGATTTGTGAACGGAATTCCAAACATTTCATATTCCTCGACTTTTAAGTCAATTGTATGTTTTTTGGTTTCGTCACCAAATTCAGCGATTAGATTTTGAGAATCATTTTCGGGTTTTGAATAGATTTTCAAGAATTTGCCATTTGAAATTGTATCAATCCAAAAAATTGTTTCACTTTTCTCGGTCAGTTGAGTTTTGTTTTCCGTTTTTGTCAAATTCACATTTTTCTCTTTTTGATTGCATCCAAAAAAAGTCAGAAATATTAATATCAACGGAATTTTCTTCATATTACTGGCAACGATTTGGCTATGATTCCGTTGCGAGTAAAATCCGCAGGATTTTCGAAGCAGGAATCATAGTTTGTTAAAAGTAGGAATTTTTCAATTAACTAAAAACAAGCAATGGATTATAGCCAGTGTTGTAAATAGTTGTGAGACATTTGAGTGAGAACGTTTAGCATATTTTCTGTTTTTAAATATTCTCTATTAAGTAAAAGTCAATTCCGAAGTATAAAAGATAAATTATCCCAAAGAGACTTACAATCCAATTATATTTTTTTGAAAAAATTCTAGAAATGTAAAAAATTCCGATAAAGAATAGCGCAATAATAGGAGGATAGACCAACGGAATAAATCCACCATGTCCAGAGCTTTGAGGTAAGTCCGTTGACATTCCAATAATCCAAGAAATCAACATTCCGATTAAAAGTCCGATAACATTGATTTTCGGTTTGTTTATCAGTTCAGAAATTTTATTCATTCAGAGCGTTGGTTGTCAATTTGGTTTTTATCCGAGCAATTATTTACAACGGTTTGTGTATGATTTGTTGCGTGTTACAGTAACTAATTTAGTAAAAAAACAAAGGCGATAATTCAGCGCGAGGATTTTCCGAAAGGAAAATCAGAAGCAATGAATTATACACGTTGTTAGCTGTAGTTTTTATTTTTCATTAAATTTTTCACAATAATTGTTATGTCAGCTACTAAATATCCGCCAACAACTATAATTCCAAAAATACCTAAAGGTCTTTGTCTTGGGTGATTTGGGTCGGGATTTAAAATCATTTGAATACATAGATAAAGAATAAATAGACAGAATGGATATAGTATAATTCTTGTCAAGATTTTCGCAAAAGTCCACTCTTTAACCTTATCCTGTTTTAATTCAGATTTTGGTTTGTTGGTCAATTCAGAGTTGTTTTTTAGCTCAATATTTTGAATGGCTTTTTTTAGTTCGTCAGTCAGAAGTTTGGTTTCGTATTTTTTTGAATTTCTCAAGACCAAACGTAATAAAAGTACAATGACTAAAAGTCCGATTGTTCCAATTACTGCCATTTTAAAGTCAGTTGAGAGGAACAAACCTGAAATCAATACAACTAAAAATCCGAATGTTATTTTATTCAGCAGTTTGTGATAAGGGTTTTTCTCTGTCCTTATTCCGTTCAGTTCGTCATTTTGGTTAAAAGTCAGATGGAATATTGGGTAAGCACCACGCAGAAAATGAGATGAACGCCAAATCAAAAGTTCATTCCGTTTAATTTCTCCACTGTATTTTGTTGTGTTGTAGTGAAATGCATCGTTCCAATGGTTTGTCAGATTACTTTTTTTGTTCTGAACAATTAATTTTTCGATGTCTTTCTTTTTTACCACAAAAGTTGGTTTAAATTACAGCTAACGGTCTCGGCTATGAACAGTTGCGTGGTTTAGCACAGACTTTTGCAAGTACACGACAAGCTGAAAATTCCGCAGGAATTTTCAGGATAAGCTTGTAATAGCAATTGTTTATAGCCATTGTTGTGCGTTCGTTATTATTCGTTCGTTAATTTTAACAGGCCAACTATAATTCCATTTTTCATAATTGGGTCAGAATAGACAATTTTCATTTCCTTATTCGGATTTATCATTCTAATTCTGTCCAAAATATATTTTTCTATCGGAAAAGGTGAATGACTTCTATTTTCGTTCACGAACGTTGCTAAAGTTTTATTTTCGTAAACCAACTTTATTTCACGTTTCATAATTTCATTGTTGAAGTCATAAAAGAATTTCAAATAGAGATTTTCATATTTATCTGATTTTTTAATTTCAGCAGTAAATCGGTTTGAGTCAACCATATTGCTTGCAAATAATAACTCCGAATCTTTGTAGAATTGCCAATTCGTTATCGTATCCGCAACAATCTTTTGATTTTCAGATTCAAGATTTTTCGTTTTAGTTTTCGAATCCGTTTCTGCTTGGTATTCCGCAATCCGATTATTCCAAGTGTCAATTTGTTTCTGCTTTTGATTACAACTCATTAGCAGAATTAAAATTGGAATTATTTGTATTATTTTACTTTTCACGATGGTTTTGTTAAATGACGCACAACGGTCCGTATAACCGTCAGTTACGGGATTAAAGTTAATGTTTTTCGGTTTAGAACTGACGTTAGCAATTCCGAGTGGATTCGGAAGTAGTCGAATCCGCCGTAATTGCGGTTATATATTGTTGCCATTAGTACTTTTTTCACTCACTATTTTATTTATTCTCGGTTGTATAAACCAAATTCCTATTGGAAAGAACCAAATCATAAAAAATTCTCCGATAAAGTCACTAAAAGTTACTGTTCGCTGTAATTCAATAGTTTTGATTGTTTTCGAAACGAAATATAGCAAATAGAATATGCAGAACATTGAAAATAAATGCAATGGAATAACTACAAATAACATTTTTCCAACAATTCCGCCAACAGCATTACTTCCAGATGAAATTCCGTAAAACGTAGTTCCGATTATTACCAATAAAAAAAGAATATAAGTCAGAGGAATGAAGAAAAATATTTTGAATTTTTTAATTTTCATTTTAATGTCAGTTGGGATGAATTTCTGTAATCCAATTCCAATTGACCAAAACCAGCCAAAAAATAGTCCAACGTAAAGGACCATTATAATAGGAAATATTTTCATCATATTCAGCATTCCTGTTTGGTCAGGATTGCCGTTTGAGTCAATATTCGCAAACATTGATATCATAGTAATTATTTGTAATAAAATCGGAATTCCGAACATTAGGGTAAATAATTGCCAATGTTTAGCGTTTAAAAATTTGTTTATCATTCAGTTTGTTGGTTTTTCGGTATTAATGGCAACGGTCTTGGCTATAGTGTCGTTGCGGAAAACGTCCGCAGGACTTTTCCGCCAAACCTAAAGATAGTAAAGTTGCCCAAATAAACTATGAGTATTACCGCAGCAATGAACTATAGCCGGTGTTACCTGCAGATGTTTTTTTCCGCCTCTTTATATTCTGCACTATTATATATTTTATTCAATTCAGCGTTTAATTTCGCTTTTAATTTTTTCCAATTCCGAGTCGCTTTTTTTGATTTCCGCTTACCCTGTCCAATTTTCAATTCAATCGTGTTGTCAGTAGGTTTTATTTCACGAATTATTTGGTCAAAGCAAAATGGCAATTCGATAAATACAGTTTTGTTTTTTGGTATTATCAGACAAAAATTTCCGTCAAAATCTGTTGTTGCCCCGATTTCTGTTCCTTTAATCATAACTGTTTGACCAGGTAAAGGTTGTCCGTTTTCCTCAACCAAATTTCCACTCAGATCGCGAAATTCAAATTCCAATTCCGCACTTTGTGAAAAAGTCAGATTATAAGTCAGAATTAATAATATGAGAATGGTTTTTCGCATTTGCAGGTAACGGTTTGGCTATGATTAGTAGCGTAGAATTAACTAAAAATTATTAAATAATGAACTTAGAATTAGAATTATATAATTTAAAAAGAATGGTTATAAATGAAAGCCATATATCTGACTTAGCAAAACAAAAGATTGCAGATAAAATTTTACAAATAGAAAAGGGTATAGCTATTAATTATAGCCGTTGTTGTAAAACGTAATTTTATTTTTCAGTTTTTCATAAGGCATAATTCTTTTCTTATCCAAGTTT
>NZ_JAAFZY010000013.1:0-5781 GCF_011764015.1 Mangrovimonas sp. CR14
AAGTACCCGGATATGGTGATCAACGCGACTTCACATACGGACAGCCGTGGATCTGCCTCATACAACGAGAGATTGTCTGACAGACGTGCCAAGACGACCGTACAGTATGTGATCTCCAAGGGTATAGATGCCTCAAGGATCACAGGTAAGGGTATGGGCGAGAGCGATCCTAAGGTGGATTGTGGAAGCAACTGCAGCGAAGAGGAACACCAATTGAACAGAAGGTCTGAGTTTATCATCACCACTGGAGGTCCGCAGGACCAATAGGGAGATGGAGGACCCAAATATAAGAGCATAAAAAAAGCCCTACCAAACGGTAGGGCTTTTTTGTACATGCTAGTTGATGAAATATTGGGAATTCAGTAAAATTCTTGGGATTGGAAAGATGGTAGTTTGATATATTAATAAAATGTTAGGTAAATTTCTCTAAATGCTTAAATATGTTTATTAAAAGTGTTAAAATATAGTTAAATCTATTCATCGAAAATTCTTGTATTTAATCTATAAACTACCAATTAATCAATGGTTGAGGAGCTTTTTTTATACATTTAGTCCTTAAAGTTTACTTAAAATGTTAATTAATTGAATAGAATAAATTTTCATTCAAAGGATTCATTTTTTTCGTAAACCTAATTTAAAACCACTCCTTAACACAAAATGAAAAGAACTACATTATTTGTATTTATGAGTTTTATGATGCTTTGGCATCTCAATGCTCAGGTCACGATTGGTTCCGGAACATTGGAATCAGAAAATGCACCATTTGAACCGTGGTATGGGTATTCCTATACTCAAACGGTTTATTTGGCTGAAGAAATTAATGCCTCTGGGGAGATTACAGGGCTTCAATGGTACTATAGTGGTACATCGGCATTGCCCGATAGTCAAAGTTTGGTAATTTATCTTGCAGAATCCACAAGAACAGAATTCGCCTCTACAACAGATTGGGAGCCGATTGCTAGTTTTACCCAAGTTTATTCAGGAGGAATAACTGTTGAAGCTGGGGTAAATGGATGGGTCCAGATTGTTTTCGATACCCCATTTACTTATTCTGGAACGGATAATTTGCTTATTGCCGTAGAAGAAAATATGCCATCCTATGATTCTTCTGGAGATGATTTCTATAATACGGAGGTAGCAACAAATAGATCGATATCACATTATAGTGATGGAACTAATGCTGATCCAGCTGCACCACCTACAGCAAATAATATTGATAATACCATAGCAAATGTGATTTTGGATGGAATTACTCAGGCTTGTCCAAACCCAGCCGATTTAACTGCTGGTACAGTTGAAGCTTTTTCAGCTGAATTATCATGGACTGAAAATGGTAGTGCTACGGCATGGAACCTTGAAGTTGTTGAAGCTGGAACCGCACCTACTGGAACAGGTAACTATACAGCAGATGCCAATCCTTATACAGTAACATCTTTAACTCCTGGGACCAATTATGAATATTATGTTCAGGCGGATTGTGGAGATACAGATGGTTTAAGTGGTTGGATTGGACCGTTTTCTTTTACAACTCTAGAGGTCTGTATTAGTCCATCTGATTTGGCTGTTAATTCTACTGGATTGGATAGTGCTGAATTAACATGGACTGAAAATGGTGGTGCTACGGCATGGAACCTTGAAGTTGTTGAGGCTGGAACCTCACCTACTGGAACGGGGAATTATACGGCAGATGCTAATCCTTATACAGTAACGGGTTTGATGTCTGGAACAAGTTATGAGTATTATGTTCAAGCCGATTGTGGTGATGCAGATGGAGTGAGCAACTGGATAGGGCCATTTGCTTTTGATACGCAACTTTGTGATGTGAGTGAGCAGTGTGAGTACACATTCGTAATGACCGATTCATTTGGAGATGGTTGGAATGGAAACTCAATGACCATTTCTCAAAATGGTGTAGATGTGGAAACAATTACCTTATCTTCAGGGTCTTCAGGAGAAGCTCTAGTAGCATTATGTGATGGCCAACCATTTGAACTATTTTGGAATACTGGTGGTTCTTGGTCTGGAGAAGTTGGAATAGTTATTCAAGCCTTTGGTGAAGATTTATTTACAATGCCTAGTGGTTCAGGTTCACTACAAGGAACAACTATATATTCTGGAACAGTAAACTGTACACCTCCTTCTTGCGAAATACCAACCGCTCTAACTGCAGATAATATTACTGCTTTTACAGCTGAGTTAAGCTGGACAGATAGTAATACTGGTATTTCTTCTTGGAATATAGAAGTTGTTGAAGCTGGAACAACTCCAACAGGTGTGGCAACCGACGTTGCAGACACCAATACAGCTTTTGAGGTAAGTGATTTATCTGCTATAACGGAATATGCATATTATGTTCAAGCGAACTGTGGAGATGAAAATGGGGTAAGTAACTGGGCAGGACCATTTTTGTTTACAACGACTTGTGATGTATTTATACCTTATTACCTTCAAGAATTTGATACTATTATTCCAGAGTGTTGGGATGAAGCCAATGATGGAGATCCAACAACAGGGCCTTCAGATTTTGGAGCAGGGTCATGGACTAGTGATGGTTTTGCAAATGTTGGTTTTTCAGGAGCATATAAAATTAATTTATTCACAACAGGTAAAAGCGATTGGATCATCTCACCAGAATTTGATTTGACTGGTGGTCCATGGCAGTTTGAAATCGATGTGGCTTTTATGCAATTTGCAAGTTCTACAACGGCTTCAACCCTAGGATCAGATGATGAAGTTCAGGTTTTAATTACTACTGATGGTGGTACTACCTGGACACCTATTTTCGAATGGGATAATACCACGGTCATTGCAGCTGGTGGAGAACATTTCATTTTTGATTTAACGCCTTATTCTGATATGGTTGTTCAGTTTGGAATTTGGGGATCTGAAGGAACTGTAAATGATCCAGAAGATGTTGATGTCTCCGTAGATAATTTTGAGATAAGAGAAATCCCTACTTGTCCCGAGCCAATTGAACTTTCAGCAACTAACCTGTCATTAACATCTACCGAGATTTCTTGGGTTGAGTTTGGAACGGCTGAAGTTTGGAATGTTGAATACGGACCAGCAGGATTTACTCCAGGAAATGGAGAGGGAACAGTATTAATAGATGTTACTAGCCCGTATGTATTAGAGAATCTTGATTCTGATACTTCTTATGATTTTTATGTACAAGCTGATTGTGGTGAAGGTGATGTGAGTATTTGGTCTGGACCAGGAAATTTTTATACAGGATATTGTGAATCTGTACCAACAAGTAATGATGGTCAAGGGGTAAGCAATACTGTTATTTCAACGACTTCATTCCCTAGTTTTGGAGATGTAACTTATGAAAATCATACAGATACGGTAGTGAATATCTTCCAAGGTATTTTGGCTAACTGTCAAGTTACTTTCGCTACAGGATTTACATATGACACCAATATTTGGATTGATTTTAATGATAATTTGGTTTTTGAAGCAGATGAATTGGTTTTTGACGGTGTTTCTACAAACCAAAACCCAACCACATTAGATGCTTCATTTGTTGTTCCTGCCGACGCCCCATTAGGGGAACACAGAATGCGTATTGGAACGGCAGACTCTGGACAATCAACACCTAATCCATGTTACAATGGGTCTTGGGGAGTTACCTTGGATTTTACAGTCAATATCATAGAGTTGACCTGTGTCATGCCTGAGGTTGAATTCAGTTATATGGAAGATTGTGATAACCTGCAAGGATTTGTAGATGTGGTAATTGCTGATATCGGAGATGCAGAATCTATTTTGGTTTCCAATAACGTTGATGCTACCACTATTCAGGTTACTGAACCAGGAACTTACCAAATGGGACCATTTACTCTAGACCAATCGGTATTTATTACCGTTGAAAATGAACAAGACAGTAACTGTACCATTAATAGTCCAACCTATTTGACTACTTGTCCAACATTTTGTTTGGATGCGCTTCCAATTTGTGCCTCTGATATTTGGTACCCGAGTATTACAGGTGATCAAGAAGCTCCAGATTATCTAGATTATGGGTGTCTATTTTCCCAACCAGATCCACAGTGGAATACCATAATTTTTGATGAACCTGGAGATTACCAATTCTCTTTAGATCAAACAACAGGTGAAGGTGGAACAGGAACAGGATTGGATATCGATTTCATCGTTTGGGGACCATTTGATAGCCAAGACGGAGGTTGTTTCTTATTAACACCTGAGTTTGAAGCAGACTGTAGTTATTCCGCTACGGCTTCAGAAACGATTAACCTTAATGGGGTTCAAGCTGGAGATTTATATGTGATATTAATAACAAATTTCTCGCAACAAGATGGATTTTATAACCTTTCTCAAGATTCTGGTCCTGAGAATGGAACCAATTGTGAGGTAGTTTGTGATGTTGTTATCGAAACAGTTGATGGAGTAGATGTGACTATGTTGCCAGAAGGAGAATCTATTGATTTTTGTGGTGTTGAAACAGTTACCTTAGTATCTGAATCTCCTTATGCAGACACATTTGATTTATACAATGATGGTATATATATTACCACCAATACAACAGGAACTTTTGAAGTATCTGAATCAGGTTCCTACTTTGTGATAGCCTATGGTGATATCTGCGAGGGTACTTCTACGTCTCCTACTGTCATGGTTAATCTATTTAATCTAGCATCTATAAATGAACCTGCTGATATGGAGGTTTGTGATGATGCTAGTAATGATGGTTTTGCAGAATTTGATTTTGAATCCCAAACAGCGGTAATTATTGGAGAAGAAGATCCAAGTGTTTATAATGTTACTTATTATGCGTCTCAAGAGGATGCTGATGCAGCAACAAATGAATTGCCAGTTCTTTATACCAATACTTCCTCTCCTCAAACAATCTATGTAAGAGTAGAAGATGCTAGTTCAGATGGAGGATCAGATTGTTATGTGGTCACTTCTTTTGAAATTATGGTAAATCCTTTGGATGACGCTTCATTTACATTGACAGCAACTTGTGATGGTGCCGTTGCAACTGTTTTAGGAACACCAGGAGGTTCTTTTGCTCTAAATCCTGATTTAGGGGATGGAGCTGTTGTAGATCCTGCTACAGGTACCATAACTGGAGGAGTTCCTGGAGCTATATATACTGTTGATTATACAACTACAGGTGTTTGTCCAGCAACTACTTCAGAAACAGTCGTAGTATTGCCTCAAGAGGATGCTTCGTTTACACTTGAAGCTGATTGTTATGGTGCGAGTGCTACAATTACCGGAGATGTTGGAGGAATCTTTGCGTTTGATGAATTCCCTTCTGATGACGCTCTTATAGATGCCACAACAGGAGAAATAACAGGTGGTTCTTCAGATACAACTTATGTTATTTCTTATACAACAAGTGGGCCTTGTCCTGCTTCTTCTATACAATCTGTAACAACCTATGCAGAGGAAGATGCTTCATTTGAGATGACAGCTACTTGTGATGGAGGTACAGCAGATGTTTATGGAGATTTAGGAGGTACCTTCGAAATTGTAGAGCCAACTAATACCGATGCTGTAATTGACTCTGAAACAGGAGAAATTACTGGTGGTCCAGGAGGAACAGAATTTACAGTGAGCTATACAACTTCAGGCCCATGTCCTGCTACGGAATATGTAACTGTAATGTCAGATACCTGTTTATTCCCAGAGGTAGTAACACCAAACGGAGACGGTAGCAACGACAGTTTCGATCTGACCGGATTTGGGGTTAACAGTCTTGAGATCTTCAACCGATACGGTACGAAGGTATACAGTTTCACCGGGGCTTAC
>NZ_JAAFZY010000014.1:0-1701 GCF_011764015.1 Mangrovimonas sp. CR14
GAGGCGCCAATCCAGTAGTAATCTTCTTTTCTGTTGAACTTTCTGTACTTGAAGTTGACATCGGTTGTAGACCTTCCGTCACTTGAGAAGTTCTGGTAGAAAATGGACGGTTCCATTTCGATGAACTTGTTGTTCTTGCTCTTGATAACATATCCTGTATATATCTGGTAGTTCCTGAGGAGTTCCGGCTCGATCTTTGAGAAATCGTAGTCATCGTTCCATTTTTTGTCCAGCAGGTTGTTTACGTTGAAGCTGAAGTAATATCCTCCCCAACGGTACAGAGCCCCCACGTCGAAATTATTGTTTGAAGTGGCCCTATCATCTGTGACGTAGGGGTCAATTACCGGATCGTTGTATGTTGTCTGAAAATCTTCAATGTTGATCCTGAAATGGTTCAGGTTGTATGAAATCCCGAATGAGAGGAACTGCCTAGACGGGTAGTCGAGTGTCAGGTGGTGAGAGAAAGAGACCTTGAGTCCTTTCTGTCTTGTGTTCCCGTTGCTGTCGTTGTAGAGTGAGAGCCCCACCCCGTTTTTGTTTGTGACCCTTGCATCGACGTACAGGGACTGGTTGTCCGGTGCGTCCTTGATCCCGACCCACTGTGTGAGCCCGTTGAGTCTGACCCTTAGGTTGTCACCTATCCCCGCATATGTTGGGGATAGGACAAAGTCATTATCTGCCAGGTACTGTGTCCATACCGGCAGGTTGAGCTCTTGGGCAAAGCTCCCCGTGGTACAGGCTAGCATGAGGAATATAAGTAGGTTTTTCATAATCATCAGTTTTTGTTAGGGTAGTGGGGCTACATGTTTATCATTATCTATATAGAGTAAAGTGTCCGACAAAATCCTTGTCCACCTGTGCGCTGTTCAGGTTAACCACGTACCAGTAATCCCCGGTAGGGAGTTCCTTTCCGTCGTACTTACCGTCCCATTTCTGTCCGACCTTAAGTGTGACGATCTTTCTTCCGTACCTGTCGAAGATCGAGAACTCGAGGTCCGGGTAGTTGTCCACACAGTCAGGTCCCCAGGTATCGGCAACTCCGTCCCCGTTGGGGGTAAAGTAGTTGGGTATACATGGGTCTATGAACTCGAGGTAGATGGTTGCCATGGCGGTACATCCGGCACTGTCTGTCACCGTTACGGTATGTGTACCGGTCTGGGTGATCATAAAGGAGTTTTCCTGGCCATAGTCTTCACCGTTAAAAGTAAATTCATACTCACCGTTTCCACCTGTGGCCTGTGCGATGATCTCGTTCATGTCCCCCTCGACCAGCACAAGTGCCAGCGGGTCGTATCCTTCAATGTCGAACAGGTCGGTAACCACGATACATCCATTGGTATGTCTTACCTCGATATAGTGTCCCACTCCCGGAGGCACGTCGTTGAATACGTTGCTCATCTGGTATGGTCCACCGTCAAGTGAATAGTCCAGTTGTGAGATATCGGTCAGTGTCTCGTCCACGGTCACGGTTACCGTATTGCTGGATAAGTTGTTTACACATAGGTACTCAACCGTTACCACAGCCTGTATGTTGGCAGCCTCTGGGAAGGTGATGTTCCACTCAGATTCACATCCTTCGCTGTCTCGCACATATACGATGTGGTCTCCGCCACCCAATCCCGTAAACTCAAACAGGGTCTGTCCAGGGGCACCTTGTGTATAAGGACCGTCATAGTTGTCCAAGCTCACGCTGTATGGCGC
>NZ_JAAFZY010000014.1:1801-5763 GCF_011764015.1 Mangrovimonas sp. CR14
TTGGTCTGGAAGAACTGGTTCATCTGTGGTGATATGGCATACATGATAACGCCCGTACCACCAGTGGCATTGATGACAATGGAACCGTCGCTGCTTCCAAAACATGTGACATCGTTGACCTCAAAAGTGGCCTCCAACGGATTCTGGGGTTCCGTAATCGTGATGTTGGCAGTGGTTGCCAGACAGTCACCACTCTCTACCTGTACCACATAAGTACCTGCCAAAAGTTCGGTAAATACACCCGGGGTGTTCTGCACCGCGTTGATGGTGTTCCCAGAGGTATCCTGTAAGGTGTAGACATAGTCGCCCAGACCGCCCTGTGCACTTGCCACGATGGCTCCGGTATTGTCACCGGCACAGTTGATGGTCGGGTTTGTTGATTCCAGATTGACAATTAGATCTGGTAGTTCTTCAATGGTAATCTCATTGGTCACCCCAGTGGTACACCCGTTGGCATCCTGTACATAGAACTGGTGTGTTCCAGGAGACACAGAGAAGGTTACCGATGTGTTAAAGGTTCCCAGGGAGGTCCCGTTCGGAGTCGAGCTATAAGTGTATGGCGGCGTTCCACCGGTAGCACTCAAGGTCAGCTGCGCCTCGTTCAAACAAGTTGCCGTACTTTCCGTTACCAGGGCGGCATCCAGGATCTCTGGTTGGTCAATGACGATCTGCCCCGATACGAACTCACAGTTGTATCCATCGGTCACGGTCACGGTATAGGTACCTGCCCCTAGGTTTGCAAATACATTGGAAGTCTGCGGCCCCGAGGAACTTGCCGTTGGAGCGGTCATGTTCAAGGTATAGGTATAGTTTGATCCCTGTCCTCCCGTTACGTTCTCCACTGTTATGGAAGCATTTTGGTCACCAAAACAATCCAGCATGGTGGCACTTGGGGTCATGGTAGCAGCAATGGGCTCTGGTTCAGATAGCACCACATCCACTGATGCGATACACCCTCCGGCATCCATGACGTTTACGGTGTAGCTTCCCGCAGATAGTTCCGTAAAGTTATTGTTGGTCGAGTATGCAACAGTTGCATCCCCGGTAAGTTCATATTGGTAATCTCCCCAACCGCCATTGGCCATTACGTTAATGGTTCCGTTTGTATTGTCACAGGTCACATCCGAAGTGATATCTGCCACAAGGTCCAGGGCCTCGGTAGGCGAGCTGATGACCACAGTGGATGTGGTACTACAGAACGGACTTTCGGTCTCGATGATCTCTACGGTAAAGGTTCCTGCTGTCATTCCGGTAACCGTTATCGGGTTGGTGGATGTATTGGCTGCCACTGCACCGGTCACAGAGATACCGTTGGTATCGAATACCTCATAGGTATAGCTTCCCGAGTATCCGCTTACATTGATGTCAAATGCACCTGAACTGTCCCCGTAACAGGTCACGGCAGTAGGTACGGTCGTAAATGACGGAGGCGTAGCGGCCGGTAATGATATGCTCACTTCCTCAGAACATCCTGTATCGGTATCGGTAATGTTGATGGTATACATTCCTGCCGGAACTCCAGAAAACACATTTCCAGATAAACTTATTGAGCCAGAGCTAGGTGTTATGGCATACGTAAAGTTGCCAGAACCTCCAGTACCGGTTACGGTAATCACGCCGTCATCGTTGTTACATGATGGTAGGGCAGTAGCTTCCGGTGTCAAACCAAGAGGCGCCTCGATGGTCACGGACACTAAGTTTCCACAGCCGTTGGCATCCTGTACCTCCACGGTATGGGTTCCAGAATATAGGTTGGAAATGGTAAACGGCGTACTTTGTGTCTGGAAGGCCCCACCGTTGATACTGAAACTGTATGGCGCTACACCCGCAGTAGGCATGGTGACCTCAATTTCAAACCCACCTTCGGCAGTTGTACACGGATTGGTGGCCACGGCATCCACTATCGGGGCTGGATCAGAGATCATATCAACAGGAACGGTAACGATACATCCATAGGCATCCATGGTGTGCACGTAATATGTTCCGGCATCCACGTTAAAGGTACTGGTGGAAGCCCAAGCACTGTCCGAAGCATCCGGGGCCGCAGGGGTGGTGGTTATCTGGTATAGGTATGGTGCCGTTCCATCATGTGCGATGGCACTGATCACTCCCGAATTGGGGTTACAGTTGGCATTTTGGTCCACAGAGGCCGTTAAGGTCAACGGGATCTCTGATTGTGTGATATTGAAAGGGATGGTAACAATGCTACATCCTGCGTTTGGTCCGGTATTCTCGGTGATAAGGACATAGTAGTTGCCAAAAGGCAGTGGTCCCAGATCGGTGATGGTGGTAGACCCGTTTGAAGGAACAGATCCAGAACCGGTCACACCGGTAGATTCCAGTGACAGGGTATCGAACACCTCATAGGATATATCGATACCAGTACCATAGACACTGTTGATGGTAAAGGTTACGTTCCCATCGTCACTACCGGAACACGTAATGTTGTTTGCCGTAACAGCCGTGGCCGTTAAGGATGAGTTGGTAGGTATGGGAGTCGTAGCAGGCTCGAAGTAGCTACAGTTGGTCGATTCGTCATATACAATAAAGGTATAGCTTACCCCCGGGGTCAATCCCGTAAAGGTTGCCGACTGGCTACCGGGCGCATCTTCAGGTATCCATGACCCGGTAGGGTTTGGATATTCTGATATAGGTCCTTGGTAGATACTGAAGTAAAAAGGTCCGGCACTACTTAGGGTAGATCCCACACTTACCACGGCAGTCCCACCAGTGGAACAGTCCACGGTAGATGCTACGGTAATGTCAAGATCGGTGGGAGGCGATGCTACCAATACGTCCTGGACCAGAACGGAACATCCGTTGGCATCGATGACGTTGATCTGGTAAAGTCCGAAGTCCACCACATCAAAGCTCACGGAAGTGGATCCCGTGGCATTAAGCTCGGAGTTTTCATAACCGTTGGTACCAGTTACGAAATAGTTGTAGGGAGCGGTTCCACCGGTAACACCATCTACAATAATAGATCCCTGTGATACTCCGGTACTCGTACATGTAATGTCCACGGCATGGTAGGTCACGTCAATAGGGTCCGGCTGATCGATAACGATGGTGTCGGTACCGGTACATGAGTTGGCATCGGTCACGGTCACGGTATAGGATCCGGCTGGCAAGCTGGAAGTCTGTGTTCCGTAATCGGTTCCGGTGGTATCGTTGAATACGTTGATTGTAAATGGCGGGGTTCCCAGGGTATCATCAATGGTGATCTCCATGGCGCCATTGGTATCCCCGTTACAAAGTATTGGGGCTGTCTGTGCTATCAGGCTGATGGCCGGAGGCGTAATGGGGTTGATGGTATGTTCTGGCGAGGTAGCGGTACAACCGTTGGCATCGGTGATCTGGAACTGGTAGGTCCCTGCTGTAGATGCACTATAGGTAAAGGTCGTTCCGGTTGCGCCAAGATCCGTAAAGGCACCACCGTTAATGGACACGGCATAGGTGTAGGGCGCTGAGCTACCTGTTATGGTACCCGTAATGATGGCATCTGGGTTGGCCGTACAGTCCAGGTCCTTGGTAAGCACGGTGCTCAAGGAAATGGTAGGTAGGGGATCGATGGTCATGGTCTCGCTGTATGTACACTCATTGGCATCCATCACCTGGAAGGTGTAGGTTCCCGGAGCCAGGTCTGGGAACGTATTGGATGTCTGGTATGGGGTAGCTGCCGAAGCAGGTGCTATGATCTGGTACTGTAGCTCGCCGCTTCCTCCGGTGACACTTGTAATGGTCACATCGGATGAATTTGCAGGACAGGTAATGGCCGTCATATCAAACTCCATATCGGTAGGCGGGTCCAGGGCATCGATGGTGATGCTTCCCACTGCCAGGGAACATCCACTGGCATCCTGTACGGTGATGGTGTAGGTTCCGGCCGTAAGGCCCGTAAAGGTATTGCCGGACTGGAAGTTGGTCCCGTCGATACTGTATGAATAGGGAGGCGTACCACC
>NZ_JAAFZY010000015.1:2500-5565 GCF_011764015.1 Mangrovimonas sp. CR14
CGCTTGTAAGCGTATGGTTTCAGGTTCTCTTTCACTCCGTTATTCACGGTTCTTTTCACCTTTCCCTCACGGTACTAGTCCACTATCGGTCTCTCAGGAGTATTTAGCCTTACCGGATGGTCCCGGCAGATTCACACAGGGTTCCACGTGCCCCGCGCTACTCAGGATACTGCTATGATTAACTGTCGTTACCTGTACGGGACTATCACCCCCTACGGTGCGTCTTTCCAAACGCTTCCAGTTCCTAAAGCAATCAATGTCGCAGTCCTACAACCCCAGCATTGCCGTAACAATACTGGTTTGGGCTAATCCGCGTTCGCTCGCCACTACTAACGGAATCACTTTTGTTTTCTCTTCCTCCGGGTACTTAGATGTTTCAGTTCCCCGGGTTCGCCTCCTTTCGGATACTATGTCTTCAACATAGCGGGTTGCCCCATTCGGATATCCATGGATCACAGTGTATGTGCCACTCCCCACGGCTTTTCGCAGCTTATCACGTCCTTCTTCGCCTCTGAGAGCCTAGGCATCCCCCATACGCCCTTATTTAGCTTATTGTACTTTTTGTCTTTTCAATGAGTTTATTATTGCTCGTTACAATAATTTATGTTTTTAGATATTTTCTATCTAATTTTCATGTATCTTTTTTCAATATGTCAATGAACTTATGCCCCTTAGGGCTCGTGGAGAATATCGGAGTCGAACCGATGACCTCCTGCGTGCAAGGCAGGCGCTCTAGCCAGCTGAGCTAATCCCCCATTTCTCTTCAGTAGTCGGTAATCAGTTAACAGTTATCAGTTAATCGATGACCTATACGTCAACTTGGGATACCCAACTTCTAAAATTTCCTTTCAATCTTGTAATGAACGTTTTCAATCCACAATTGCATCCGCAATCCTTCGTTGAAGATTCGTAGTCTCAGGCAGACTCGAACTGCCGACCTCTACATTATCAGTGTAGCGCTCTAACCAGCTGAGCTATGAGACTCTCTACTTTATTATAGATATCTTAATTAAATCGACAGCAGGAGAATAAACCGAAATGTGTATTTCCAACCTCTTAGTCGTCTTTCTCTAGAAAGGAGGTGTTCCAGCCGCACCTTCCGGTACGGCTACCTTGTTACGACTTAGCCCTAGTTACCGATTTTACCCTAGGCCGCTCCTCTCGGTGACGGACTTCAGGCACTCCCAGCTTCCATGGCTTGACGGGCGGTGTGTACAAGGCCCGGGAACGTATTCACCGGATCATGGCTGATATCCGATTACTAGCGATTCCAGCTTCACGGAGTCGAGTTGCAGACTCCGATCCGAACTGTGATAGGTTTTGTGGATTCGCTCCTGCTCGCGCAGTGGCTGCCCTCTGTACCTACCATTGTAGCACGTGTGTAGCCCAGGACGTAAGGGCCGTGATGATTTGACGTCATCCCCACCTTCCTCGCGGTTTGCACCGGCAGTCTTGCTAGAGTTCCCATCTTTACATGCTGGCAACTAACAACAGGGGTTGCGCTCGTTATAGGACTTAACCTGACACCTCACGGCACGAGCTGACGACAACCATGCAGCACCTTGTAAGTAGTCCGAAGAAAGATCTATCTCTAAATCATGCAACTTACATTTAAGCCCTGGTAAGGTTCCTCGCGTATCATCGAATTAAACCACATGCTCCACCGCTTGTGCGGGCCCCCGTCAATTCCTTTGAGTTTCATTCTTGCGAACGTACTCCCCAGGTGGGTCACTTATCACTTTCGCTTAGCCACTCAGACCGAAGTCCGAACAGCTAGTGACCATCGTTTACGGCGTGGACTACCAGGGTATCTAATCCTGTTCGCTCCCCACGCTTTCGTCCATCAGTGTCAGTACATTGTTAGTGATCTGCCTTCGCAATCGGTATTCTATGTAATATCTATGCATTTCACCGCTACACTACATATTCTAACCACTTCACAATGACTCAAGATTATCAGTATCAAAGGCAATTCTACAGTTGAGCTGCAGGCTTTCACCTCTGACTTAACAATCCACCTACGGACCCTTTAAACCCAATGATTCCGGATAACGCTTGCATCCTCCGTATTACCGCGGCTGCTGGCACGGAGTTAGCCGATGCTTATTCATACGGTACCGTCAGCTCCCCTCACGAGGGGAGGTTTCTTCCCGTATAAAAGCAGTTTACAACCCATAGGGCAGTCTTCCTGCACGCGGCATGGCTGGATCAGGCTCTCGCCCATTGTCCAATATTCCTCACTGCTGCCTCCCGTAGGAGTCTGGTCCGTGTCTCAGTACCAGTGTGGGGGATCCCCCTCTCAGGGCCCCTATCTATCGTAGCCTAGGTGTGCCGTTACCACACCTACTAGCTAATAGAACGCATGCCCATCTCTTACCGCCGGAACTTTAATATAAAAATGATGCCATTCATATATATTATGGGGCATTAATCCAAGTTTCCCTGGGCTATTCCCCTGTAAGAGGTAGGTTGCATACGCGTTACGCACCCGTGCGCCGGTCTCAAAATAGCAAGCTATTTCTACCCCTCGACTTGCATGTGTTAGGCCTGCCGCTAGCGTTCATCCTGAGCCAGGATCAAACTCTTCATCGTTAAATCTTATAAATCTTTAACAACTTTAAGACTGAAAAGGGACTCAAAATGGTTTATTCTCTTGTTGTGAAAAGTACCGTTTCCAGTACCTTTCTACGCTGTCAATTCAATATGTCTATGAACTTTCTTATCTTCTTTCTTAACTCGTTTCCTCGTTAAGCGGGTGCAAATATAAAACCCTTTTTTTAACCTCACAATAGTTTTGATACTTTTTTTTGAAAATTTTTTCGAAGACTGTTTTCCCCGTTTCCATTCCCAAAATACCAACACCTTTATAAGAACTTTGCTACTCATAACTCTCGCTATTTTTGCGGCTGCAAACATACAACCTTTTTTGATTCTACAAACATGTTTTTGATATTTTTTTTGGTTTTTTTTTGACCGGCCTTAAAACCAATCCCTTAACCCCAGTATCTCAAACTTTCTATGAACTTACGCTCCCGGTTTCCCCGTTTGCGGGTGCAAATATACCA
>NZ_JAAFZY010000016.1:0-4483 GCF_011764015.1 Mangrovimonas sp. CR14
ACAGCAATAGCTTGAGAACAATCTGAAGCATCGCCACCATAGGTGTTTGTCCAAGTGATCTCACTATTACAATTATCCGTGGCAGTAGCACCACCATTTGAAGCCAACCAAGCTTCGATACCACCTTGGTCCCCATCAGCACTACACTCAATGGCAATGTCAGAGGCAGGTGACGTTAGAGTAGGAGGTGTATTGTCTTCAATACTAATTGAAGCTGAAGTTGTTATTTCGTTTCCACAATCGTCTGTCGCAGTAAAGGTTACCAAAACAGCACCATTACAAGCTTCTAAATCATCAATGTTAAAATCGTTTGACCAAGTAACAGTGCTACAAGCATCATCGGCTTGCGCGTTACCATTGGCATTAATCCAATTGTTTATATCTGTTGTGTTATCAGGACCACATTCCAAAACCAAATCAGAAGCTGGAGTTGTCATCGTAGGAGGTACCAAATCAATTATAGTAAACAATGCTGTTGATGAACTTGAATTATTACAGTCATCAGTGGCAGTAAATTGAACCAAAGTAGTTGAAGTACTTCCGCATTGATCAATTACATTTAATACGTTATAGGACCAAGTGACATCAGAACAGTTATCAGTGGCTACAGTACCAGCATGTGTATTTAACCAAGCTTGATATTCGTTTGTATTTCCAGAACCATCACAAAGGACTGTTTGATCTGCAGCGACTGTAGTAAAAGTAGGAGCCGTAGTATCTGAAACAGAAATCGTTTGGGTTACTGAGCTTGAGTTATTACAATCATCTGTGAAAGTCCAAGTTCTAGTAACCGTTATATTACATGGATCAGCATCATTTACAGAGTCTACACCCGTAACCGTAATAGTTCCAGAGCAATTATCAGTAGCAAATAAATCACCGGGAGCAGGAACATCTGCTAAACACTGATAACTCATATCAGCAGGGGCAGCAGGAGCTACTGGTGCTAGGGTATCAGAAACTGTTATTGTTTGTGAGATCGAAGATGTATTATTACAATCGTCTTCAAATTCCCAAGTTCTGGTAATAACTATATTACAAGGATCTGTATTGTCAACTGAATCTGTTCCAGTAACGGAAATAGTACCTAAACAATTATCTGTGGCTGATAAATTTCCTGCAGCAGGAACATCAGCTAAACATTGATATGTTTCATTGGCAGGTGCTACAGGAGCAACTGGTGCTGTTGTATCAGAAATAGTAATTGTTTGAGACACCGAAGAGGAGTTGCTACATGAGTCTGTGAATGTCCAAGTTCTTGTAATTTCAATATTACATGGATCAGAATTGTTTAAAGAATCGGTTCCAGTTACTGTAATGTCACCTTCACAATTATCTACTGCTGTTAAATCTCCAGCGGCAGGTAAATCAGTTAAACATTGGTAGGATGTGTCAGCTGGAGCTGCTGGAGCAACTGGAGCTGTTGTGTCTTGTACATTAATAGTTTGTGATACAGATGAAGAATTATTACAGTTATCAGTAAAAGTCCAAGTTCTAGTAATAACGACGTTACATGGGTCAGAATTATCAATAGAATCGACTCCGAAAGAAATAATATCTCCAACACAATTATCTGTTGCTGTTAGATTTCCTGGAGCAGGAACGTCAGCCAAACATTGGTATGATTCATTGCTAGGAGCAGCAGGTGCTACTGGAGCCAATGTATCTATAACATGAATGGTTTGAGTTACTGAAGAAGTATTATTACAATTATCAGTAAAAGTCCATGTACGGGTAATAACCACATCACATGGATTAGAACTGTCTGTAGAATCGCTACCTGTTACAGTGATATTGCCATCACAAGCATCTACTGCTGTTAAATCTCCAGCAGCAGGTACATCAGAAATACACTCGTATGTGACATCTGATGGAGCAGTAGGAGCAACAGGTGCAATGGTGTCGTTTATATTGATGGTTTGGGTATCAGAAGCTGTTAACCCACAATCATCTGTAATGGTAAATGTTCTTGTAACGACAATCGGACAAGTTCCTGTAGAACTATCCTGATATGTTATTGAGGCGACATTGGCTTCAGTAAAACTACCTCCGGCAGCGATAAAATCGCTCTCAGAGATGGTTACAATGGTTTCTGAATATCCAAGGCCAGAAATATCATTTGTTGAACACCCCTCTAATGTTGAATCAGTTGGTGCATTAATAATTGGAACAATATTATCTGCAATAGAAATGGTAATATCTGCACTTATGGTACAGTTATTTTGATCAGTTGCAGTAACGGTATAAGTTCCAGCGGGTAGATTACTGAAAGTGTTACCAGATTGAGAATATCCTGCTGGTTCTGGACTAATCGAATAAGTATATCCAGGTACGCCTCCAACTGGTCCTGAAGCGGTAATGGATCCAGTGGTTCCACCACTACAAGGTATATTGGTTGCACTTAAACTTAAGCCAGATAAAAGAGGAATCACAGTGACATCATAAGTCTGGCTATCTACAACACCATCATTATCTGTTACTGTTAATGTTACGCTGTATGTTCCTGGAGCAGCATAGGTATGACTTGGATTAGCTCCAGAACCTGTTGTACCATCACCAAAATTCCATACATATGTGTATGGATTGTCAATGTCTCCACCAGTAGTACCATCAGTAAAATTTATTTGATATGAATTACAAACTGTCTCATTAGAAAAGTTAGCAATTAAAGGAGCTCTTACTATATAACCAGTTGGGTTAGAATAACATTTCGAAGGATTCGTGCCACAGGCTGCTCCACTATTAGCTTGCCAAGCCATATAGAAGTTAACCATCTCCACCTGATCACCACAATTCCATGTTAATTCTTGAACTTGAAGGTTTTGACCAACCGGAATGGGTTGGTTTGGATATAAACAATCAGATACACTAGTTACAAATTGACCGTTGATGTAATAATCAAAAGATAGATATAAACTGTATCTGTTAGCATTGGTGTTAGCTCCAAAATAAGCAAATATGTATGCTGTTTGGGGTGTGCCAGGAGTACAGTTGTTATCTAAAGGTTGACCATTTATATCTGCTAAATAAAAATCGGTCAAATAAAAATCATTAGCATTACAAGCAGCAGTACCATCTACATTGGCTTCCAAATTTGAAGTTGTAGGGGATTGTGTACTCAATAAAGTGGTGGTTTCACGATTCCTAACTTGAGCGTAGGTCAAACCGTGTAAAAGACCTATCATAAGAATCAAAAGACTTCGATACCTTACTTTAGTAGTAATTGTCTTCATAAGATGTAGATTTATAGCAAAACTTAATTTTATATATCGATGTTAGTTAAGTATCAATAAAATGATATTTAATAATCAAACTATATCTAAATTCTTTGTTGAGGGAAAATTTGTGCTACGACAAAAGAGCACAGAATGGACTAATCTAGTTTTCTGATTGGGGATCATTTTAATTAATAGCTTACAAGAGCAAATAAATAGTGATTCTGAATCTCAATCAAAAAAAAATGTCAAATCACTAAAATATTCGATTAAGCGGTGTGGGAAAACACTTTGTCGTTTAAAAATTGTGATTTAACGAATGCGATTTTTTATAAATCTTTAATATTTAGTTGGGATTGTAGGTCTTTTTTGTTCATAATTAATAGCTTATAATTTATTTTAAGTAAATTTGAGAGTGCCAAACTAAGCTTTTTGTCTGAAATAAACAACAGTTTATCGAAAAAAAATAACACTTTATCGATTGTATGAAACGGCTAATAATTGTAAGACATGCTAAATCATCATGGGAATATGATGTTATAGATCACCAAAGACCCTTAAAAAATAGGGGGAGGAACGATGCATTGTTAGTTTCAAATGAGTTTAAATCCTATAATTTAAAACCTGAAATAATTTTCTCAAGCGATGCTGAAAGGGCCAAAAAAACAGCCGAAATTTTTAAAAAAGTTTTAGAAATAGAGGATTCATTATTTCTTTTAAAACCAGAATTGTATGATTTTGGAGGAATTGAACTATTGAAATTCATTAAGTCGATTCCTGAAGATTTAAATTTTATTATGATTTTCGGTCATAATCATGCCATTACAGCTTTTGTAAATGAATTTGGGAATAAGTATACTGGGAATGTCCCTACATCGGGATTAACAATGTTAGAGTTTGATATAGATTCTTGGTCTCAGTTGGAAAAGGGAAAAACATTAATGTCTATTTATCCTAGGGATTTAAAGTAACCTCTAATACATTCTATGTTTGCTTGCGGTACACGGGCAGTCCGAGAGCCCCTGTAGGAAATCGATGCCAATAGTGATCATGTGTGTACCGGAGTTGTAGCCTATCAGGTCGTTCATGGTGATCTGGTACGAGTATGCAAAATAGAACTTGGACTTCATGATCCCTGCCATGGGCCCAATGTTCAGCGGTTTGAAGAACTGGTCGTTCAGGAACCTGTATGAGGCGCCAATCCAGTAGTAATCTTCTTTTCTGTTGAACTTTCTGTACTTGAAGTTGACATCGGTTGTAGACCTTCC
>NZ_JAAFZY010000017.1:0-3664 GCF_011764015.1 Mangrovimonas sp. CR14
GCCGTAAGGCCCGTAAAGGTATTGCCGGACTGGAAGTTGGTCCCGTCGATACTGTATGAATAGGGAGGCGTACCACCAGTTACACCCGTCACTGTAATGGTCCCACTACCGTTACATGTGTAAGGAGAGGTGAGTTCAACTGTACCTTCAATCGTAGAATCGGCAGTTATGGTTACCTGTTGTGGTTCGGTATAACATACTGAATCATCTAAACTATACTTTACTATAACTTCATAGGTACCTTCTGTTAAATTTGTAAAAACAGGAGCATCAACAAACGTTGATCCGCCATCAATACTGTATTCTAAAGTTGTTCCGTATGCATTGGTAACATCAAATGTTATGGTTCCGTTAGAAGTAAAACCACATTCTATATTAGTAGATGTAACGGTATAATCAGGTTCTGGAATATCATCAACAGTAATGGTCGTTGTAGCACTACAGTTATTTGAGTCCATAACAAGAATAGCATAAGTACCAGGAGCTGTAACTGTATATTCTGGAACGGTTTGAAATTCAGAATCACTATTAATGAAATAGAAATATGGAGGCGTTCCTCCTTCAGGATAAATAGTGATTTCCCCGTCGTCACAGGTTAAGGGGCTTGTTAATGCAGCGGTTACTGTCAATAATGGTGGTTGAATTATTTCAATTTCTTCTGAATATTCACAACCATCATCGGTTTCAAAGCTAACCGTATATATTCCGGGGTTTAGATTTTCAAAAGTGTAACTGTTTTCCATTTGTGGTCCCACACTATTGACCAATGTTCCGTTTTGATGAATCGAAAAATAGTATTGTGGATCGGCATCATTGGCTGCCAAATAAATGCTACCAAAATCATCATAACATAAAGGTTGTTCTATTATTGTTGATGCTGTAAAGTCACTTTCAAAAATTTGAACATCTGGAACTGTGAAGACACAAGGATTGGTTTCTACTTCGGTTTGAGTAATATAAACCGTATACATCCCTGGAGTTGTTACAGTGAAGACGTTACTCGATTGGAAATTGACATTATCCAAACTAAATTCATATCCGCTGGGAACACCATTGACGGTGATGGTTCCAGGAGATTCACAAGTGATGTCAGTTGCTGTTACTGTAGGCTCCAGTAAATTTTCATAGACATTAAAATAGAATTGGACATAACAACCTCCTTCAAAATTGATGGTCAGACTAAATTGACCTGCCGTATCAGCTGTGTAGTTTGGTCCTGTTCCTACTTGGTTCCAGGTACAAGCGTCATTTTCATTGGCACAATCTGCATTTTCTACAGCAGCACAACTAGACTCATCTAATTGTTCCCATACTATAGAAGTCGTGCCAGAGATATTGGTTTGAATGTCTACAAAATCATTCGCTCCACATAAATAAATATTCGGCAAAAGTTTTCCGTCGTTTGGACAGGTGACTACTTCGTCAGCATAAGGAATGACTGGGTTGGTAATATCTCCTCCAAAAGTTGTTACATGATATTCTTGAGCAATGGATTGACATGGATTTGGAGCTGTGTTGAATGAATAGTAAGTTCCAACTTCGGTAGCTGTAAAGGTTTGACCCGTACCAATAACCGGGTTTCCTGAAGGGTTAGTGGACCATTCATAAGTATCATACCCATCGGCTGCAGTTAGAGTAATACTGTCTCCACATAAAATAAAGTCTTTTGAAAAAGTACAATCTAGATCCACCAAAAAGTTAGTAGCCTGTGGACTCAATAAACACCCAGTATTGCTGCTTAAACTGGGGTCGTCCGTAATTAAGAAATCAGGATTGATAGTACCTTGATAGGAAGCAAACGCTTGATTGTTGATAATATTGGAGCAAGCATCTGCTAAATCGGCACAGGTTTCAACAGTTTGAACTTCTATACGTATTTCATAAACAGGGTCATTGATTTCGACTAAAGAATCGTCAATGTTAAATATGATTTCCCTCGTTATGGGATCATAACTGGCAACCGTAACTCCTGGAGGCAACACTAAATCCTCAGGGTAATTAAAGATAATGTTGATAGGTAAAACATCTCTAATTTGGAAGTTTGTTGCATGGTCATTACCCACGTTTTGAAACCCAATAACATAATTTAATGGTTGCCCTAAACCTACATATTGCCCGCCAATATCATTGCCCATGTCATCTTCAACTATTTTAGTCAAAATGATATCGGGTTCGATTATTTCTACCGCAAAAGCATAGAAATATTGAAAATAGACATCTTGATCACTCTCCAACCTTACAACAGCCGATGTGGCATCATTAGCTATGACATTGTTGCCTGGATTAGGTACGACCATCACCCCTGTGTCAAATCCAAGTGTGTTTGTACTATTGGGAACTCGGTTATCTACAGGTAAAGCACTCAACTGGGTGACCGAACTGTTAAAAAAGTTATTTGCAGGTCTATCAGCTGCTGATAAAGGAATGTTATTTAATAGCAATCTGTCATTCTGAATAGGTTTATCACCTTCCAGCGTTGCAAAAGCAAAATTGGCTCTTACTGGTTGGGGTGCTGGTACGGTTCTAAATCCGGAAACTGGCACGTCTAAATTAACACTACTACTAATGGCACTGAATCCATCAAAACTAGTGATGGATTTTCCAGGCATTGTAGGGTCTTCATAGACCACAAAGAGAGACCATCCAGCAGAATATCCTGTTCCATTGTATGGGTTAAAACTTCCTGTTTCACCTTGTGCACTGGATACATTGGCAATGGTATAAGTCCCTAGATCGGTGTCAAGACTGGTTACAATAGACGTTACATCGGCATAACAGGAGTAGGGATAACTATCTCCAGTAGCAGTACCATTGGCACTATAAACTATTTCTCCGGTGACATCAAAATACCCGCCACTGGGACCTTTTAGTTTGACATTTTCAATTGGTTCATCTCCATTTGTTACTGCTCCCCAATACAATCCTGCATAGATTATTTGATAACAATTGGGGTTTGGAATTTCAAGGTCAGCGCTTGAAGAACTGAAGGTGGAGTTGTCGTTGTCAATGTCTATATAAGTCATGTCGACGTTATGGTTATAGACATTATTTTGATTAAAGGCATTGTTATCTGGACCCAGAATATTGTTTCCTATTAACAAAATATCACCCTTTAGATCTTGATCAAATCTTGGAGTGAATGGTACATAATTTTGGGCAAACGAATGAAAGCCCAAAAACAATAGGAATGTTATAAGGGCTAATTTTGAAAAAGTAGGTTTTTTCATGGCAGCTTAGTTTAGTTCTCCTTTTTCTGCAAGGGGCATCGCATAGAAGGAGGTTATGTTAGTGTTTGTTCTAGTTTTGTTTCATTTAATATTTGTTTTAAATCATTTATAAATTTAACTGTGCCTTTGTTTTTAAATAACCACTAATACATTCTATGTTTGCTTGCTGTACACGGGCAGTCCGAGAGTCCCTGTAGGAAGTCGATGCCAATTGTGATCATGTGTGTACCGGAGTTGTAGCCTATCAGGTCGTTCATGGTGATCTGGTAGGAGTATGCAAAATAGAACTTGGACTTCATGATCCCTGCCATTGGCCCAATGTTCAGCGGTTTGAAGAACTGGTCGTTCAGGAACCTGTAAGAGGCGCCAATCCAGTAGTAATCTTCTTTTCTGTTGAACTTTCTGTACTTGAAGTTGACATCGGTTGTAGACCTTCC
>NZ_JAAFZY010000018.1:0-3629 GCF_011764015.1 Mangrovimonas sp. CR14
TACTCGACCGTGAACCAGTAGTCGCTCGATGGCATCAGCTCCCCGTTGTAGGTACCGTCCCATCCCTCGCCAGTGGGGCTCAATTGCTTGAGCAGCTTTCCATAGCGGTCAAATATATAAATTTTAGCGTTAACTTGGGTGTTAATATTGTAAATCTGCCAAGTGTCGTTGTCCCCGTCCCCATTAGGGGTAAAGAACAATGGGTAGTCCATTACCGTCACCGTATCACTGCCGATACCGCAACCGTTGATATCCCTTACCTGTACCAGGTGTTCCCCGAAGGACAGGTTCTCAAACACATAACTGCCGTCATTGGGCTCGTTGCTCACCCATGGACCATTGTCAATGCTGAACTCAAACACCGCATCGGTTGCTCCCGTGGCCGTTACCGTTACCACGTGGTTGTCTGCAAAGGCCTGGGTAGTTACCGTGGCCTGTACCACCGGTGGAGAGCTCAGGATCACCTCGGCACTCATGGCGCTGCTGCAGCCGTTGTCCACATCGGTCACCACCACCGTATAGGTGCCGGCTACCGTTGGCATGTAGCTGGAATCCGTGCCAAGTACCACCGCAGGGTCCGTGGCCTCGCTCCATTCAAAGCTGTAGGCCGAAGCATCAAGTCCCGTGTCCATCAGTGGAGAGCCCACGACCTCCGTCCCGTTGGTGTCCGTACACAGTACGTACACATCCTCCAGAACAAAGGAAGGAATAGGCGCCACCTGAAGTTCCAGGGTGGTTATGTCGTAGCAGATGCTATCCGGTGTTGTATCGTTGTCAACACGCACCCAGACGGTCTGCGGGTTGCTCAGGTTCATATAGGAGGTCGGGTTGGCGATGGCGTTGTCCATGGCCAGGGCGTCCGCCTCGGTCTCATAGTAACTTACCGTGAAGTTCGCCGGGTCCTGACCGTTAAGTACCGTGGCATTCTGCGTGCTCAGGTCAAAGGCCACCGAGTCGTCCGTTGGGTCACCGTCAAACTCCATGTTGTCATCGCACAGTACAAAAGGCTCCGGCGTGTTGGCCTCGGCTGCTTCCTGTACCTCCACAAAGAAACTGATCGTGGCGATGTCACAGCGGGTCTCCAGGTCCATGATGTTCACGAAGATCTCCTGTGGGTTCACCGTGTTGGTGAAGGCCCAGGGACTGGCAATGCCGCCAGTGGCGTTCTGTGCCCCGGACAAGCTTGTGTAATAGGTCACTCCATAGGATGACGGATCCTGTCCGTTCAGTATGGTGGCATCCTGTTGTGTCAGGTCAAAGGTATAGACACCATCGGTGTTCAGTTCACAGGCAATCAGGTCTTCAAGCTCTGCCGATGCATCGGGAAGCGGGTTGACCACTACCTGGAAGCTGGTCACGTTGTAACAGCCCGTTTGGTCGTTGGTGACCCTCACCCATACGGTCTGTGGGGTCTGGGTGTTCACAAAGGCCGTGGCATCTGCTATGGATGTGTCCCCTTCCTCTGCACCTTCTTCCGTGGTATGGTAGGTAGCCGTTAGGCCAGTCTCTCCCGGAAGGATGATACTGTCCTCCATCACCGTTAGGTCAAAGCTCTCGGACAGGTCTCCCGTATCGGTATCGTCACAGGCCACAAGATCCTGAAGGTTCTCTGCAGGGGTCGGTGTTGGCAATGGCGACACCTCAAGGGTCAATGTCGAATAGGCATAGCAACCGGTATCCTGGTCGGTCACCTTCACATAGATGGTCTGCGGGTTGTGAGGCTGTCCACCTATCGATGTGTTGGTATAGGATGTATAGTCTGCTATCGGGTTGTCATTGTCACGGTCTATGGCCGTCTCGTAGTAGTCCACGCTCCAGGAAGGTGTCCCACTGGTAATGATCCCGTCCTGATCGGTCAGGTCAAAGGCTGCATAGCCGTCGTTGTCGTCGTTGTCGTCACAGATGCTCAGCTGCAGTGCCTCTTGGGTCTGTGCCGGGGTAGGAAGCGGATTCACGATCAGCTCCAGGGTCGTGGTACGGAAACACAAAGTGGCATTGTCCTCCACACGAACCCCTAGGGTCTGTGGTGTAAACTGGTTGGTATAGGCGGTAGGGACCGCTATGTAACTGGGGGCAGATGGCCCTATCTCGGCATCGGCCACTTCGGTGTAATAGGTCACTGTGTACAGTGTCGGGTCCAGCCCGTTCAATATCTCTGTGTTGGCCTGGGTCAGGTCAAACTGTGTCATCCCATCGGCAACGGCATCGTCGCACAGTTCCAATGGTGATGGATCGGCAATCTCTGGTGTTGGCTGCACGATCAGTTGCAGCTCCACAATGGTAGGACAATCGGTATCCACACCGGCATAGTCCACTCTTACGTAGATCACCTGCCCAAGGACGTTGGACAACGGACTGCTCTGTGGCAGCACATCGTCCACTGCGTTCTGGTAGGTCAGGTGGAAGGTAACATCTAAACTGGTGTCACCTCCTGTAATTTCTTCTATGGTGCTGTCCAGGTCAAACTCGCCCAGGTCATCGTTGTCAGGGTCACAGTAGGTAAGCGCCTGTGGGATGTTGGCCGCTGGTGCACCCACTACCTGAAGGGTCAGGGTCGTGGTGGTATGGCAGCCGGTGTTCACGCTCTCTACCCTTACGTAAACGACTTCACCGTCCGTACCCACATAGGCATCTGCGGATGGGGCCACCTCTGGTGTACCGGCATCGGCATCGGCCTGGCTGGCATGGTAGCTCACCACGTAGTTCGGGTTGTTGCCCGTGATGGGACCGTCCATTTGGGTCAGGTCCATCTCCACAACACCGTCGGGGGTGTTGTCGTCACAGACGATCAGTTCTGCCGGGTCCTGTGCCAGGGTCGGAAGCGGGTGTACGGTTACTGTATTGGTCGTCGTGTCCGGGCAGGTACCGTTGGTGGTATACACCACCTCATAGGTCGCTCCCGGGGTCCCACCGGTGATGGTTCCCGTGGCTGCATCAATCACGGCATCCGTTGGTTGTGGGTCTGTAAAGGCATAGGTCCCTCCCGGGGTTACGGCTTCAGCTGTAGCGCCGTCACAGGTTGGGGTCAGCGTAAAGCTTGGGTCATCGGTCACTATCACCGTGACATCCAAGGTCGTTGGCTCACTGCATACGTTTGCAAAGGCATAGGTGACCGTATAGGTCGCTCCTGAAAGCCCGCCAATGATCTCTCCCGTGGCAGGGTCGATGCTGGCACCGTCTCCTAGGTCTACCATGCTAAAGGTCCCGTCCACATCGCCCAATATGGTAGCGGTCGCTCCGCTACAGTTGGGGGTCATCTCAAAGGTGGTGTCCTCGGAGAAAGGTACGGTTACCGTCAGGGTCAAAAAGTCCGGACAGGTACCGCTGGTGGTATAGGTCACGTCATAGACCGCCTCGGACGGACCGCCGGTGATCTCACCGGTATCCGGGTTGATCGTACCGCCAACGCCATTGACGTCCACCATGGTAAAGGTCCCGCCAGGGGTACCTGTTACCTCGGCTGTGGCACCGTCACAGGTCGGGGTCAGGGTAAAACTAGGATCGTCTATGTCGATCACGTTGAAGGTCACTTCAGAGGAAGCGCTACATTCGTTGTCAAGGGCGTAAATGATGGTGATCTCCTCGGATGGGGAGGCTCCGGTCACTTCCCCGGTAGTTGGGTCAATCAC
>NZ_JAAFZY010000019.1:0-2540 GCF_011764015.1 Mangrovimonas sp. CR14
TGACCGGATTTGGGGTTAACAGTCTTGAGATCTTCAACCGATACGGTACGAAGGTATACAGTTTCACCGGGGCTTACACTGATGAGTTCAGGGGCGTATCTGATGACGGGGATGAGTTGCCAACGGGGACTTATTTCTACGTTGTGAAGTACAAGGACACCGAGGTAAGGACAGACTGGTTCTATATCACCAGAGAACAATAATTAACGCAACCAGAAAAAGATAATGAAAAGACTATATATATTAATCGCTATGGTACTGATCGGGATGGTTGGGGCACATGCCCAACAGGACCCACAGTACACGCAGTACATGTACAATATGAACGTGATGAACCCCGCTTATGCGGGGTCCTTCGAGGGACTGTCCCTTGGGGCGCTTTACAGGAGCCAGTGGGTCGGTGTCGACGGGGCACCCAAGACGGCGACCTTCAACGGTCACATGCCCGTAGGGCGCAAGGTAGGGCTAGGTCTGTCGTTTGTTAACGACCAGATCGGACCTGTAAAGGAGAACAATGCCTATGTTGACTTCAGCTATACGCTTGAGTTGGGCGGCGGTCACAAACTGGCCATGGGGGTCAAGGCGGGAGCTACGTTTTATGACGTGGGTCTTACGGGCCTTGACAGGCTTGATGCGGATGACCCATTGTTGGGAGAGGACGTGAACAGTGTGTCCCCTAACGTAGGGGCGGGTTTCTACCTTTACAAGCCGGATACTTATTATGTATCTCTTTCCATGCCGAACATCATCAGCACGATCCATTTGGATGCAGAGAACGGGAAGAAGGTAGGATCTGAGACGCAGCACTTTTTTGCGGCTGCAGGTTATGTTTTCGGGTTGTCAGACAACTTCAAGCTAAAGCCACACGCGATGATGAAGATGGCCTTTGATGCACCTATGACCTTTGACGGGAACTTGAACCTTTTCATGTACGATATCGTTGAACTTGGAGTTGGTTACCGTTTGGAGGATTCCTGGACGGCGATGGTAAACTTTATGATCACGCCACAGTTGCGCGTGGGCTATGCCTATGACCATATCGTGAGCGACCTTGACATCAACGCGAATGCCTCCCACGAGATATTCCTCAACTTTGATATCCTGCTTTCGAGAAAGGTATCCCGTTCACCACGTTATTTCTAATCATCCAATCACACAGAATTATGAAAAAGCTCAACATATTTATACTTATAGCAATGATCGGGTGCCTAGTGGGATATTCCCAGAACGCGGCGACCGAGACAGCTGACCGATATTACCAGAACTTTGAGTTCGTTAGAGCGATCAAGAGCTACGAGAAGCTGGTAGAGAAGGGCAAGGGCGACGAGTACGTATACCGTCAGTTGGCCGAGGCCAATTACAACATATTGAACACCGAGGAGGCAGAGAAATGGTACTACAAGGTACTTGAGAGCACTCCCGGAGATGCAGAGATCATCTACAAGTACTCTCAGATGCTCAAGGCCAACGGGAAGTACGACCGTTCCAATGAGTACATGCGCAAGTTTGCAGAGTTGAAGCCAAACGACCAGCGAGCGGTAGCCTTCATGGAGAACCCGGACTATATTCCACAGTTGTTGGAGAAAGAGAAGACCTTCCGTTTGAAGAACCTGGACATCAACAGCGAGCAGTCCGACTTCGGGGGGACGATCAAGGACGGTAAGTTATATTTTGCCACGGCAAGGAACAAGTCAAGAAAGACCTATGGTTGGAACGAGCAGCCGTTTTTGGATATCTACGTATCCGAGGTGACAGCAGATGGCTTTATGGAAGCCGACCAGATAGACGGCGACGTGAACACGCAGTTCCATGAAGGAGTTGCGGCGATCAGTCCCAATGGTACGACCATGTACTTCTCCAGAGAGAGTTTCTCGGAGGGGATGTACGAGAAGGACAGCACCACCAGAAGAAAGATCAGTGTGAACAACCTTTTCGAGGCTACCTTTGATGGCGAGAAATGGGGTTATGTAAAACCATTCCCATTGAACAGCAACACCTATACGATCAAGGACCCTAGCGTGAGCAAGGACGGAAAGACCCTTTACTTTTCATCTGATATGCCAGGGGGTCACGGAGGTTATGACATCTACAAGGTATCCATCAATGGAGACGGTACCTACGGAGATGCGGTTAACCTGGGAGACATTGTCAATACCGAGGGAGATGAAGGTTTTCCTTTTATAAGCAGTACCGATGTACTTTACTTTTCATCCAACGGGCACTTGGGCCTAGGAAACCTGGATGTTTTCTTTACCAAGCTTGACGGCGGGTCTTACCTGCCTGTAAGAAATGCAGGAGTGCCAGTGAACGGTAACATGGACGACTTTGCCTTTACCATCGATGAGGAAAGCGGGGAAGGATTTGTATCCTCCAATAGAGAAGGCGGTAAGGGAAGCGACGATATCTACCAGGTGTTCAGACTTCAGCCAATGTGTACTGTAGACCTTATTGCTATGGTTACCGACAGCCAGAGCGGGGAGCCATTGCAGGGAGCCAGCGTATCTGTATACGATGACCAGGGGAGCATGTTGCTTACCCAG
>NZ_JAAFZY010000001.1:0-745142 GCF_011764015.1 Mangrovimonas sp. CR14
TTGTCAAGGGCGTAAATGATGGTGATCTCCTCGGATGGGGAGGCTCCGGTCACTTCCCCGGTAGTTGGGTCAATCACCGCAACCGGTGGCTGGGGGTCGCCAAAACTGAAGGTCCCGCCAGATTCACCGGTAAGGGTCACCACCGCTCCGTCACAGGTAGGGTCTACCGTAAAACTCGTGTCGGCAAATGGCTCGATGATCAGATAGAATACTGGGTCGGGGCTCACCGTAACACAGGTGGTATTAGGATTGTCAAGTTCTACCCTTACCCAGATAGGCTGCGGAGAGGATGTCACCGTGTATGGGCTATCCAAAGAGCCTGTTCCTGAATCGGCAGCAGCAAAACTGTCATAATAGGTCACTATAAAATCAGCTTCTGGCTGTGTACCCAAGATACCCAAGGTCTGCGTCTCAAGATCGAAATCCGCAATACCATCATTTGAAGGATCATCACATTGGATCATATCTTCAACTGGGTTGATAATTGGTTCTTGAATCACGTTTAATGTGAAACTTGCTATTTCATAACAATCTGCAAGAGGATAATCTACTCTCACCCATATTACTTCGCCATCAGTTCCGGAATAGGCATCGGCAGGATCAATAATTCCAGCGTCTGCATTGGCATCTGCTTCAGAATTATGGTAAGAAACTTCTAATTCATCTGCGTCTTCCATACCCAATAAAACCACCTCATTATTTTGAGTCAAATCAAAAATATATGGCGGGTTAGGTTGTCCACATATGAACAAATTATCAGCTTGATCTATTGGTGTTGGAGTTGGATAAAACTCAATAAAAATCTCATCAGAAGTTTGACAGTTTTCAGTTAAGTATAAGTCATAAGAATATGTCCCTTCTTGATTAATCGTAATAACTGAATTGGATTCACCCTCAATAACTTCACCATCAAAATACCAAACATGGCTACCATCTCCCGCAGGAATTCCAGTATCTAAAGTCACATCAACACCCTCACAAACAGTATTATCAGTCACGATTAATAGATCCTCTCCAAGATCTCCTCCTAAGTCAAAACTTCCACCTTCTAAAAATACTGCTGAATTTAAAATACTGTCATTCCTATCTGCAACAACTAATTTTATTTTGTATACATTATAAGGTTCTACCTCAGAAAAGGCCACCATTGGAACCGTTTGCCCCCTATAATTAATGGCTGCAGTTGTAGGGTCTAAACCGTTAGGTGTTCCATAAAATTTATCGAAATATTCTGGATTAACAGACGCACAACCTCCATTATAGGTATCATCTCTTACTGTAATAACAGAAACAGGATCTGTAGTACCAGGCACGATAGCTAAATTAGTTGTAACGCCTGTTGACATATCTGTCAAGAAAAAAGCAAACGCATCAGAGAAACTACACTGATAGGTTCCATACTCTTCCGAAGCAAATAAAAAGTTAAAACTAATTTGATTTGCTACTGGAATAAAATCAAATTCTAGATACGTGGCATCATTGTAGCTATTCAATCCCGGGTCAATCCCTAAATCCTGCATATAATCAAACAATTGGGCATCACCTGGCCATCCTCCTGTACTATTGTTTCCTTGCGAAGGTCCTTCAGCATCTTGAGCATTTCCTGACGACAAAAGAACTCCGTCTTGAAATGGAAAACCTGAGGCACTTTTATTGAAATATGCTATCCCGTTTGGTCCTTGAAATGTTAAGTTTTCAATCGAGGCACAACCTCCACTAATCAATACATCCTGAACCAATTCTTCCTCTGTATAGCTAGTGGTGTCCACTACCAAGTAAGGAGCTAAAGCATGCACCTCTATAGATGTTGTATTTGAACATCCTGTTGGGTTTGTATCCTCTACTGTAAGTGTAACGGTATAAACTCCTGCATTATTAAACACTTGCGACACATTGGTACCAGAGCCACTTGCAAAGTTTCCAAAATTCCAGAAATAAGTTGCCCCAGTGCCATCTTCCGAAAAATTGGCTGTTCCAACAAAATCAACAGTCCCTCCTGCAGGAATTTCAACGATTCCATCAGCATTAATAGCTGGATTTGTACTTTCTATAATCGCTTCGATATCTTGACATGCTGTACCACATATAATATCTGCTGCCCATCCAGGACCGTTTGAAGTGTCTGTTCCACTACTTACAAATTCAAAAGTTAAACACCCAGAAGTATTACTATCTGAAGCTGTTACGGTACCCGGACTGTTGAATCCTCCACCAGCATACTGCCCGATTAAAGGTGCAGTAGTATCATCACCATCATATATATATAGGTAATCTGTATTTAATTGTGTAGAAAAAGAGGTGAAATCTGCTTGGATAAAATCGCCTCCATCCGGACAAATAGTTAAGACATAATTTTCATTATTTGTATAGGTTCCATCAGGTCCTCCAGAATCATAGAAGGTACCTGAACATTGGTTCACAGTCCCATTCTGCATCAAAATGTCTTGAGAATATCCTGAAAACGAAAGCAATACAGTTGTGAATAACAATATAATTTTTCTCATACCAAATTTTTAGTAGAGGCCATAACTATCCTGTTGGGAAAAAACAATCAAAAGAACCTCAGAAATTAAAGCGCGAAATTTAATGAAATTTATGTGAAACGTTAATATTTTTTAACAAAAACCTTAATTAATCGTTAAAATGTAAGGACACTACTTCATCTAACACATAACACTATCAATTCCTTAACAAAAAAGCATCCTCAACTTTTAACTTTTAGTAAATTTGCACCACCAAAACAAAAACAAATGACAGCTTTTAAAATTGATATAAAACCCACCAATAACGAAAAAATCATCAAATTTGAATTAAATCAATTCATAACCAACCATGAAAGTTTTGAATTCAACAATATAGATGAAGCAAAACCATCTCCATTAGCTCAACAACTTTTTTACCTACCATTTGTCAAGAAGGTTTATATAGGCAGTAATTTTGTGGCTATAGAACGTTTTGATATTGTTTCTTGGGATGATGTTCAGGGTGAAGTGGCTGAACAAATTGAATCGTATTTTAATCAAGGCGGGGTTGCTGTAACTGAAGACCAAACAAGAAAAAAAGTTTCAGTAACAGTTTATGCAGAAAGTACTCCAAATCCGTCCGTCATGAAATTTGTTGCTAATAAAAAGTTAGTGACTTCTTCATATGAATTTACTTCTATAGATGAAGCCAAATTATCACCTCTAGCTTTAGAGCTTTTTCATTTCCCTTTTGTTAAAAATGTATTTTTAGATGAGAATTATGTATCCATTACCAAATACGATATGGCAGAATGGAATGACATCACCCTTGAATTGAGAGAATTTATTAAAGACTATATTGAAAAAGGGAAAGAAATTCTGTCTCCTCAAGCCGCTGAAGCTCTAAATAAAACAACCGAAAAGTTAGATCAAACTTTTGAGGCCTTAGATGACACCTCCAAGGAGATTGTCAATATATTAGAAGAATATGTCAAGCCAGCCGTAGCGAGCGATGGCGGTAACATTGTTTTTCAATCCTATGATGCCTCCAAAAAGAGTGTTCAAGTTATTTTACAAGGAGCCTGCAGTGGATGTCCAAGCTCTACTTTCACTTTGAAAAATGGCATCGAAAACATGTTAAGGGAAATGCTACAAGGGAAAGTTGAAACAGTTGAAGCCATAAACGGCTAATATTCAGCTATTTTTAATTATCTTTAGGTACACACATTTAATTTATTAATTTAAACACAATATTATGGGCGTACTTAAAGTCATTGAAATATTAGCTAGTTCTGAACAGAGCTGGGAAGATGCCACTAGAACAGCAGTAAAAGAGGCATCAAAATCAATTAAAAACATCAAATCAGCATATGTAAAAGAGCATTCCACGGTCATTAAAAATGGGGATATTGCTCAATTTAGAGTAAATGTAAAAATCACCTTTGCTGTTGATTAATTGTTGAACCATCTAAACATATAAGTGCTTTTAATCATAAAAGCACTTTTTTATTTCATGACACTTCTATTCACTTTACTTTGCATTCTTGTTGCCTTGGAGCACTTTTATTTTTTGATTTTAGAAATGTTTCTTTGGACCTCTAAAAAAGGGATAAAAACTTTCGGACTAAAATCTAAAGCATTTGCTGAAGACACCAAAGTCTTGGCCGCTAACCAAGGCTTGTACAATGGGTTCTTGGCTACAGGTTTATTGTATGCTCTCTATTTGAATGCCACTCCCTTTTTAATGTTTTTTCTAGGTTGCATTATAGTTGCAGGCATTTATGGAGCATTCTCTACAAAAAAAAGCATTTTATTTTGGTTTCAATCAGTACCTGCCATCTTAGCCTGTATCGCCTTTCTGCTTATTTAATGGTCTAACCTTTGGCTTATCACTATATTTAACCTTATCTTAAAGCATTAAATAATCTTTAAGCTATAACTTTACTTTTTAATCAATTTAATACGAAAAATACTTATGGAAAAAGATCTAGAAAAATGGACGGAAAAAGGAATTGAATTTGCCACCGATTATGGGCTCAGAATTCTTGGAGCCATTGCCATTTGGATTATAGGTGCCTGGATTATCAAAAAATTAACAAGCACCACAAAAAAAATTATGGATAAAAGGGATTACGATGAAAGTCTCAAAAAATTCCTTTTGAATTTAATAGGTTGGACCCTTAAAATTTTATTGATCCTTGCCATTTTATCAAAACTTGGTGTTGAAACCACTTCATTTGCAGCCGTTATTGCAGCCGCAGGTCTTGCCGTGGGTATGGCACTACAAGGCTCTTTAGGAAATTTTGCAGGTGGTGTTCTTATCATGATTTTTAAACCCTTCAAAATTGGCGATTTGATAGAAGCACAAGGTGAGATGGGGGTTGTCAAGGAGATTGAAATTTTCACGACCAAAATTACTGGATTATCCAACAAAGAAATTATTATCCCCAATGGTGCTTTATCAAATGGGAATATTACAAATTATTCAGTTTTAGGAACCAGACGTGTGGATTTGGTTTTTGGAGTAAGCTATGATGCGGACATTAAACAAACCAAAGAAGTTTTAATGAATGTACTTACATCACACCCTATGGTCTTAAAAGAACCAGCTCCTACAGTCAATGTTTTGGAACTTGCTGATAGTTCGGTCAACTTTGCTACCAGACCATGGTGTAATACGGCCGATTACTGGACCGTTTACTTTGATGTTATGGAACAAGCGAAAATAGCACTTGACCAAGCAGGTATCGAAATACCTTACCCACATCAAGTAGAAATTCATAAAGAAAGTTAGGATTTCGGCTTTAGGGCAATAAAATCCTTTAGATAATATGGTTCAAAATAGGCAACATCTTCGGTGTTGCCTATTTTATATTCTTTAAATGACAGGGCGGCCATTTCTCTGGCGGAAGGCATTTTACCCTCAATAAAATGGGCATTAGAATGTTTGATGACTGTTTTCGTTTTTTGAACGCCATTTCCAATAAAATAAACAGGACCTTGAGTCAAATAATTAGAGAAACTGTTTTCGTCTAAAACTTCGGCTTGAATCTCTCTTACTTCATTTAAATCTGAATCAAAAACGGTAGAATACACCTCCATTCGTCTAGCATCCAACATAGGAATAATCAATCCCTCTGAATTTTCAACCTGAACAGCCAAGACTTTTAAAGTAGAAACGGCTATCAAAGGGATATTCAATGCATAGCAAATTCCTTTGGCAGTTGAGACTCCTATTCTCAATCCTGTGTAAGAGCCTGGCCCCTTGCTCACCGCCACTGCAGCTAATTCTGATTTAGACACACCTGTTTTTTCAAACAACTCCTGAATAAATACATGTAACCTTTCAGCATGGGAATAATTCTCGCTATTATCCTCCAATATTAAAACGTTTTTGCCGTCTTTAGCCAAGGAAACCGAGCAATTGGTTGTTGATGTCTCTATGTTTAAAATATATGCCACAATTAATCTACTACAATTGGTTTACCCAAATAAAAATCCAGAACTTTTGTTTTAAAAATAAAATCATACTTCGCATTAATCAAACGTGATTGTGCATTGATAAGCTGAATTCTTGATTGCTCCAAGTCAAATGAATTCATTGAGCCTAAATTATAACGCTCTTGCGAATTTTGAAATGCCAATTTTTGTGCCTCAACTGACTTTTTTGCTGCTTCATAAGCCTTTAATGCAGCTTGCGCATCGGTGAAAGCTCGTTGGATATTACTTTCAAGATCAAGTTTGGCTTGCTCTAAATTTAATTTAGCATTCTCTTCTTGAACAATGGACTTAGCAACAGCCGTTTTGTTCTGAAATTGAGAAAAAATAGGCACTCTCAAATTAAGAGAAAAATTCTGGGACTTATTATCATTAAGTTGATTAAAAAAAGACTCTTCTCCCTGAATTACATTCGAGTAGAAAACATTAGACCCAAAGCCGTATGAAAATCCCAAACTGGGCATAAATCCACTTTTAGAAATCTCTGTACTTAATTCTGCTCCCTCAATATTTTTTTCCGCTACCTTAATCTCATACCTATTTCCATAAGCATATTCCAATATAGGTTTGATATCCTTATACATTATAGCTGCTGAAGGACTATCTACCTCTATAATTTCAACTTCAAATCCTTCATAAGGCAATTGTAATAATTGGGATAACGACAGGATGGCCAAATTATAATTATTCTCGGCTACGGTTAAATTTTGTTCATCACTACTCAAAGTCGCTTCAGCATCATAAACATTGGCTTGAGGTTGAGACCCGGCATCAACTAATTCTTGAACTTGTTGCAATTGTTTTTGAGAAAACTCATATTGAGCTTGGGCCGTTTCTAAATTCTCCTTATTGAACAACACATTTAAATAAGCATTTACCACATTCAAAGAAATGTCGTCCTTAATTCTATTTAACTCCAATTCATTTCTTTCAAGAGTTAACTGGGATTGCTTGTACAAATTTGTCAATCGGAATCCATTAAAAATGGTTTGGTTTAAATTCAATCCCAAACTTGTACTATGAGCTGTTCTATCAACGAACTGTCCCGGGAATAATTCTTGATTTCCCAAAGTCAAGCCTTGTCTACCACTAAAATCCAAGGAAGGAAGCATTGCTCCTTTGTTAGCAATGATATCCTGTTCATTTGTAAGTAAGTTGTTTTGCCCTTGTAAAACAGAAATATTGTTTTCCAAAGCATAATCAACACACTCTTGTAAAGTCCATACCTTTTCCTGGGCATAAATAAAACCACACCCAAAAAGTAAGAGGCCCATTGCTATAGCTTTTATTCTCATATTAACGGTTTCTTCCATTTTCATTATTCTCGTCAGAAGCTTTATTCCAAACTTTAATTTCGTCTTCTTCTTTAACACCTTCCAAAATTTCGATATTGATTCCATCAGAAATTCCCAATTCTACATATTTTTCCTCAAAGGTATTATCTGCCTTTTTGATTTCAACAAAAGGCTTTTCTGTAATTCTATTGAACTGCAACAATGATTCCTTGATAACTAAAACACTATCCTTGCTTTCCATTTCAATTTCGGCATTGGCACTGTATCCAGCTCGAATCTTGGTGCTTCGCTCTACTTCAACATCTGCTTTGATAGTAAATTGAACCGCTCCATTTTCTTCCACGCCTTTTGGAGCAACAAAAGTAAGTTTTGCAGGAAACTCCTTTTCATTCAAAGCCCCTAAAACAACTTTGATACCTTTACCTTCTTCTAGTTTACCAACTTCGGCCTCATCCACTTTTCCTTCAAAGATCATTTTATTCATATCGGCTACAGTAGCGATCGTAGTTCCATCATTGAAATTATTACTTTCTATCACTTGATCACCTTCTCTCACAGGTATTTCTAGAATCGTTCCAGCAATTTGAGCGATGATATTGGTGTTTGCTGAACTACCTCCAGACAACGATCCCTTTTTAATAATCTGATAATCGTTTTTGGCTTGATTCAGACTTTCTAAAGCTTGATTTAAGGATAACTCACTGTTTTCAAAATCTTGTTTTGAAATCACACCCTTTTCGAATAAGGACTTGTTTCTATCAAACAAGGTTTTAGCATTATTATATGATAACTGTGCCGTATTAATTCTACTACTTGCAGACACCAAACTTTGCTCATTAGGAACGACTCTAATTTTTGCGATAAGATCTCCTTTTTCAACTATATCGCCTTCCTCTACCATAATTTCGTCAACAATCCCAGAGATTTGTGGCTTTAACTCGATTTCCTCCTCAGGATTCAGTTTCCCAGTAGCCACCACTTTGGTATTTATTGATGAATAAAATGGCTTTTCTGTTTTGAACTCTTCGACTGAAGCTGAATTTGAATCTTTAAAATACTTTATTACCCAAATCAATAAGATGAGTAGTACGATTCCAACAATAATTTTAACTGTTTTATTCATTATTTTGATTGTTATTTATTCTTCTCTTAATGCATCAATTGGTTTAATACTTGTCGCTTTAAAGGCTGGTATAAGACCTATTAAAGATCCTAAGCCAACTAACAGTACTAATGAAAAAAAGACTACTACGAGGGGAACCGATGGATTGACCAATACAGCATCCTCCCCTTGTCCAAAGCTTTTATTAAGTAGCATCAATATTAATCCTCCTGATATAATTCCCAAAAGACCAGAAACCAAGGTGATAAACACGGCTTCTACGATAACTTGTCTTTTTATTTCAAATGGTGTGGCTCCCAAGGCACGTCTAACTCCGATTTCTTTGGTTCGTTCCTTAACCGTAATTAGTAGAATATTACCTATCGCAAAAACGCCGGCAATCAAAGTTGCCAATCCTACAAACCATGTTAAAAATTGCATTCCAACCAGAAATCCGGTCACCTTCTTAAACTCATTCCCTAAATTGAAGCTTCCGAAAGCCCTATTATCCTCCGGATGGATTTGATTCAGGTTCTTTAACATAAGCTTCGCGTCTGCTTCTATTTGAGTGATGTTGTAATCAGGTTTTCCTGTAATCATCATCCAACCAATATTATCTCCTTGGTTAAATATCTGCTGAAACGTAGTAAATGGAATATGGATATCACTTCTTGGCCCCATCTGGACATTACCTGTCTCAAACACCCCAATGATTTTAAAGTTGATACCCTTAATTTGTATTAACTCCCCTATCATTTCTTCATCCTTATCAAACAATTGTTTGTAAATCTCATCTGAAATGACCACTACCTTTTTGTTTTCTTTTATGTCATTCTCATTGATAAACCTACCTCGAATCATTTTCTTTTTTTGAACCCGATCCAAAAGTGGGTAATCACCATTAATACCAAAGGTCCCTGACAACTGATTTCTCACTACTAATCCCTGGCTTTGATTTCTAGGAACTACAAATTCGATGCCCTCTACATTTTCTTCAACATTTTTGGCATCTGTAAGCGTTAATCTCACAAATCGGCCCTCCTGGAATCCCTTAAAAGGTTTGCTTGTACTTTGCCCCCAAATAAAAACACTATTTGTAGCAAAATCCCCAAACAACCTATTAAAGGCATTCTCCAAACCTCTAGCAGAACCCAACAAACTAATTAACAACAAAATACCCCACCAAACACCTATCATGGTCAATACGGTCCTTAGCTTGTTTTTGCCCAAGCTTTCAAAAATTTCTTGCCACGTATCTCTATCAAATAAAAATCCCATCATATCAATTATCTCTTAAGGCCACAATGGGTTTAATTTTAGAGGCCTTTTTTGCTGGGAAATAACCAGCAATTGAGCCTGCCACTATTAAAGTAATGGTAGCGCCAATAACTAAACTAGTACTCACTTTAGGGTCTGTAATAAAATAAGTTTCTAAACTGGGGCCTATCCAATCTAAAATTCCCATCCCGAGTACCAATCCAAAATAACCTGCAATGGTCGTAATTAAAATGGACTCCAATAAAATAATAGAAATTATAGCCTTTGGTGGCGCCCCAAGAGCTTTCCTTATCCCAATTTCCTTGGTTCGCTCTTTAACCACAAAAATCATGATATTACTGATACCGACTATACCCGCAATCAAGGTTCCAAATCCAATAATTATAATAATGACACTCAATGCAAACGTAATTTGATTGGTTCCCTTATTAGCCTGAGCCATATTCATAATTCTAATGGCTCTCTGATCGGTTGGGTCAACAGAAAAACGTTCTTTTAAATCTTTGGTGATTTGATTCCCAAAATCAATGGCTTCATCATAGCTCATTTTAGGATTGTAAGTCACGTTAATTTGATCGAGATAATCGTTATTACCATAAAGTCTCTGAGTTGTACTAATGGGAGTATAAATCATGCGCTCCTCGTTATCTCCTCCATCATCTTTAAAAATTCCAACTACTTTATACTGTATACCATCCAAATTGAGATATTTACCCATGGCCGTTGTCTTTGCAAAGAGATCTTCTTCCACTAATCGACCTATAACGATTACCTTAGTCTTGTTTTCAATATCTATTTTATTAATATACCTTCCTTCCGTGATTTTTGTATTCTCCAGGTATTGATGATCTGGATGGACAGCCCGCATACCATAGGAATTCTTTTCATTTTCAAAAGACGCATTGACATTTCTTGTTACGCGTCCTGTATAATATTGAATTTTATCACCATAAGTTTCCTTTACATAATCCAAATCCTCATTTTTCAATCGGATTTGTCTTCCCGCCTGGTAGCCTTTATAAGCTTTTGAGGTTGTGCCGGTATAAATAAAAATGGCATTATTGGCATCATCAACAAAGGCATTTGAAAATGTATTGCTCAAACCATTGGCCATACCAAATAGAATCGCAAAAAGCAGAATAGCAAATGCCACCGTAAACCCAGAAAGCACGGTACGTGTTCTGTTTTTATTAATACTTTGAAATATTTCCCTCCAAAGGTCTAAATCAAACATTCTGGAATGCTCTTACTTGTTCCACATTGATATCTTCCATAATCACTCCATCTTTCAAACGCACAATACGCTTACACATATTTGCAATATCCTCTTCATGGGTAACTATTAATATGGTTTTTCCTTCATCATTTAAATGCTGAATAAAATCCATAATCTCATAAGAAGTTTTGGTATCCAGGGCACCTGTTGGCTCATCTGCCAGAAGTAGTTTTGGATTTGCAGCCAGCGCTCTTGCAATGGCCACCCTTTGTTTTTGTCCCCCTGAAAGTTCGTTGGGCAAGTGGTGTGCCCATGGTTTTAATCCTACTTTTTCTAAATGAAAAAGTGCCTTTTCCAATCGCTCTTTCCTTTTTAGACCTTGATAATACAACGGTAACGCCACATTTTCAAGAGCATTTTTGTAGTTGATAAGATTGAAGGATTGAAAAATAAAACCCAAGAATTTATTGCGGTAAATGGCTGCTTTCTTTTCAGTAAGGTTCTTGATAAGAACACCATCTAAAATATATTCACCCGAATCTGCCTCATCTAACATTCCAATAATATTTAGCAACGTAGATTTACCAGACCCCGAGGACCCCATAATAGCCACCATTTCTCCTTCTTCAACAGAAAGATCAATTCCTTTTAAAACATGTAGGCTTGAATCACCAATCGGGTAAGATTTGTGAAGTTTTCGAATGTTAAGCATACCTCAAATTCTTGGTTGTATAATACATATACCCATTAGACTAATAACTAGGGTATATGTTACAACAAAAGTAAATTTTTATTTAGGTAGCTACTTTTTTAGTCTTGTTAAACTTTTTATAAATAAAGACCCCTAAACCAGCTATTAAGAGGTAAGGAATGATCATTAAATATACAATACCGTCATTGATACCCTCAGCTGCATTTTGTCCTTCCTCATTTTCCAAGACAGCCCTACACATGGCACATTGGGCCTCTGTAGAGAGACTGAAAAAAATGACTAATATTAAAAACAACCAGTACCGTTTCATTCTTAATAAAATGGTGAAATTAACACATAAACCATCACACCAGAAACGGCCACATACAACCATAAAGGAAAAGTGATTTTAGCTATTTTTTTATGTCTTTCTATATCATTAGTTATAGCCCTAACGTAGGTAATCAAAACAAAAGGAATAACCACTACAGAAAGTAAGATGTGAGTTATTAGAATGACATAATAGAAATATTTTAAAACACCATCTTCTCCATATGGCGTAGGATCACTAGTCATGTGATATGCCACATACATTACCAAAAAAGCAATTGAAAACCCCATGGCTATCTTTATCAAAGTTTCATGTAACTTGATTTTATTCTGAATGATAGCCCAATAAGCAAATATTAAAAGTATGGCTGTAATGGCATTTGTACTTGCATATATGGGTGGCAAAAACATCCAAGGCCCCATATTGGGAATTCTAACTCGAAACAAAACCGCTACTACCACGGGTATAGCAATAGATAGAAGCACAATCCATTTATTGTATTTCTTTTGCTCTTCTAATTGCTGATTACTCATTTAATAATTTTTTTATGTCTTCTTTCAACATACTAATCTCCTCTTTTTCACCCTCTTCATTCACCTGCTCCTTTTCTGAAACTGTACCTCTGTAATAAATAATCGGGTTACCATAAGCATCTGTTCTAGATCGAATGTATCCATTTTTATCGATTAAGGCAAAATTACCTGAATGCTCAAAATTTTCTACATCTACAAACAAGTTGAAGCCTAAATTGGCCAAATTGTATATATCCTCTTTGTTTCCGGTCATTAAATTCCAATTTGGATTTGTCACACCGTATTCTTCTGCATAAGACTTTAAAACTTCTGGAGTATCATGATCTGGATTGATGGTAAACGAAGCCACACCAAATTCCTCAAATGATTTAAAAGCATTTTGCACTTGTACCAAATTATATGTCATCTTTGGACAAATGGTTGGGCAGGTAGTAAAAAAGAATTCGATGACATAAACCTTGCCCAAATAATCTTTTTCAGTAATCATCTCACCATTTTGGTTTTCAAAACTAAATGAAGGCACTTTTTTAGGCTCGCCATTAATTTCTATAAAAGCCAATTTGGATTGATCTGAAAAATTATTGTCTTGTTCGGTTGACATCCTTTCGCTTCTCGAGATATCATCATGTTTAATTCGATCTACAATCTTTGGGATAAAAATTATCCCGAAAACCAAGATAATAAAGGCAATACCTATGTAGGAATATTTAGATTTATTGTTCATGTTCAATATTTAAATCATTTGCTCTTCTAGTGGTTGAATCAAAATCACCCTTTCTCTTTTGTCTATATTCTGTAAATAGAATACGCATATCCTCACTCATCTTATTTTTCATTTCAGCTACTTCAAGCGTATTGTAAGAGTATAAAGGATATATTTCAGACGCCTTTTCAATTTCTCGATCCGTTCTATCGTCCAAACGTCCTCTTTGGTTCAATTCCTTATCAACAATAAAAACCTGTGGCGTGAAATAGTTGGTATCAAGAGCGACTTGATGGTTAAGGCTATTGAAAACCGTTTGGATCTCAGAAGGGTCCCCAAATGCAAATTCAAAGAATCTTAAATCTTCATAGGTGGAAATTTCCTCATACAATTGTTTTGCTTGCTCCTTTTGATTTTCTGGAAACAACACAACAATTTGAAATTTTTTGAATCCTTTGAATTTATCATAAACTAACTCCTTCAAATTGGAGGCTTCTGTAAGATGTTTCATTGGATTATTACCTAAAAACCCGATAACAGTTAAATGATTATTCAAGGTCACTTGCTTCCCTTCAAAATTTTTAAAGGTGTCTATATCATAGATATGACTTTTTATGATGTCTAAGGGCTGGTAATTATGCTTAGCTGGGTAAAGAAATATCAAAAACATAACAGGAAGAAAAAACAATACTCCCAACACTAAATTTCTTGTAACTTTTTTTCGTTCCATAATGGGCACAAAAATAAAAAAGACGGTTTAAAAAACCGCCTTTTGATATCTATTTAACGTTACGAATTAGAATCCGTGTTGTTTGATAAATCCATTTGAATAAACTCCTTCAACATATCCTCCTTCTTGTAAAAGGATGAAGATTAAGTAGCAAATTAGGAAAATTGCTGTCCAAACTACCGCTCTTCTTAAACCTTTGGTTTCGTCACGCATGTGCATGAAGTCCCAAGTAATGTAATAGGCTTTAACAAGCGTTAGGATAATAAAGATCCAGTTAAGGATTTTCATACCTATTATCTTACCCATTAAAACTTCTGGTTTGTAAATACCTAGAACAACTTCAACAGCAGTTACTATTGAAAGAAGAATCAAAACACCCCAAATCTTTTGGGTATTAGACTTAAATTTAACAGTACCTCTTAATATTTCTAATTTATGATCGTGTGCCATTAGTTAATGAATTTCAGGATTAAACAAGGTAAAAGAAGGTAAATACAAATACCCAAACTAAATCTACAAAGTGCCAGTAAAGTCCAACTTTCTCTACCATTTCATAACTTCTCCTTCTTTCGTAGGTTCCGATAATCACATTAAAGAAAATGATAATGTTGATAACAACTCCCGAAAATACGTGGAATCCGTGGAAACCAGTTATGAAGAAAAAGAAATCAGCAAATAAAGGCGAACCGTATTCATTAACATGAAGGTTAGCTCCATGAACCACTAAATTCCCGTGATCCTTTAACATGCTTAAAGATTCCTCTCTTGAAAGAACTGTTTTATGACCGTGCTCATCCAACATTTGAGTTCTGATAAGAATATCATCGTTTGCTTCCATGCCTTTTACAACTTCTGCAACCGTAAAATCAGGTAATGCCCCTTCGCTCACAAACCAAAGACCACTTTTACGTTCGTGTTGTGCTCTTTCAGAATGCTGTGACGTTGTAAAATCTCTGATGGCAAGTCTTTCACCATCTGTATTAACAAACTGAAGAATATTTCCTCCTTTTGTTTGTACGGCTCCAAAGTCTCCCTTGATAAAGGTTGCCCATTCCCAAGCCTGAGAACCAACGAATATTAAACCTCCAATAATGGTAAGAAACATATACCAAGTTACTTTGGTCTTTTGCATTTTATGACCAGCATCTACAGCCAATACCATGGTTACAGATGACATGATTAATACAAAGGTCATAAATGCCACATAGATCATTGGTAATTCTTGACCATGCAAAAATGGAACGTGAGTAAACACCTCATCGGCAATTGGCCAATAATCAATAAATTTAAATCTTGAAAAGCCGTAGGCCGCTAAGAACCCAGAGAAGGTCAAGGCATCAGAAAGGATGAAGAACCACATCATCATCTTACCATAACTTGCTTTTAGTGGCTCATTACCACCTCCCCAAGTTTTTCCTTCTGTTCCTGTATTAACAACAGTAGTGTCCATATTTTATTGGTATAGTTTTAAAAGTTGCACAAAAATAATTATTTTATCTTTTTGACGAAATTTCAAAAAACATTTTGAAAGTCATTATTTTCTGTTCTTACAGCCTTTACATCAATTTGATAGGCCTTCTAGTTCATAAAGGTAAAAAATAAAAACAGGTAAACCCATAGCAAATCAACAAAGTGCCAAAAGGTTGAGGCCAAATCCAATCCCAAAGTATGCCCTTCAGAATACTTTTGTTTAGAATTATTATAAATTACTACCAGCAGACAAAATAATCCTATAAGCACGTGAGCAATGTGTACAATTGCAATCAAATAGATATAAGACATGGTCACATTTGAGGTAGGCCCCGTAAAATTATAGCCTTGATTTAATATTTCCCTAAATCCGGCAAATTGATTAATAACAAAAAGGATTCCCAAGGCAAAAGTGATACTTAACAATATAGTAGTTAATTTATTCTTACCCTTCAGCAACATTTTTTTTGCAAAAAATAAGGTAACGCTACTTGCAATAATCAAGGCAACACTCATTTGAAAAGCTTGCGGCATTTCAAAATCAGTCAACCAATCTGGTCTTTTACTACTTACAATAAAGGCGCTAGTCCACCCAGCAAAAGACATAAATAAAGAAATCAATCCGAACCAAAGCATCATTTTTTTTGCTCGGTTATTTTTTTCTTCAAAAGTTCCTTGAGTTAAATCCATAACTATCTCAAAAATTTATCTACTACATATACAATTTGCAGTAAGGTTATATAGGAAACACTTGCTAACATCAATTTTTTGGCTGCCACCGAAGACATTTGCTTATACAACCGGATGGCGAAGTATAACATTCCTAATCCAAGTATTAAAACGATACTTGCTGCAATAGGGGTCAAAAATAATCTACCTGTAAAACCAAAAGCAGGAATGATGGAAACCAAAATAGTCCAAACGGTGTACATGATAATTTGAACAGCAGTTCCTTTATCCTTTTTTCCCGTTGGCAACATAAAAAAGCCTCCTTTTTTATAATCGTCAAACAAAAACCAACCTATAGACCAAAAATGAGGGAATTGCCAAAAAAATTGAATAGCAAATAAGGTTCCTGGCTCCATTCCAAAATCATTCGTTGCTGCCACCCAACCCAACATAAAAGGAATGGCTCCTGGAATGGCACCAACAAAAACAGACAATGGTGTTTTTGTTTTTAAAGGCGTATAAACACTGGTATATAAAAATATGGAAACCGCCCCAAACATAGCCGTTTTAGGGTTAATGATGTATAAAATTACAATTCCCAAAATGGTAAAAACCGTAGCAATGGTGAAAGCCGTGTTAACGGTCATCCTTTTAGCGGGTACCGGTCGGTCTTTCGTTCTATCCATTAAAGCGTCCAAATCACGCTCAATGATTTGATTATATGCGTTGGATGCACCCACCATAAAATACCCACCCAATCCCAAAAGGATTAATGTTTTAATTTCAACGACGTCAACTCCTAAAAGGTAACCTGCGATAGATGAAAAAACCACGCTTATTGCCAAACGGATTTTGGTGATTTCCTTAAAATCTGAAATTAAGGTGTGCTGAACGGGTGAAGTTTTGGATCTACTCAAGGTAAAATGTCATTTTTCGCTTAAAAAATGCGTGCGCAAAGATACTTTGAAAAACTTATTCTACAAATCAAAATACCAATTAAATAGGTCTGTCCTTAACCCAATATTAAACCATACCGTATTATTTTTAAAGGTATTTACAGTTTGGGCTTGTGGATTAAAATCTCGGAAAGTTACATCCACAAAGAGTTTAAGGTTGGTAGACGGGTTTAATAAATAACCTGCTTGAACATTAGCAAAAACAGTTTTGGTTTTATTTCCTTGTCCTACGGTGACACCTGTATCATAAGGTCTTTCATTATAATTTCTGAAAATATCACCTCCATAGCTGAATTCATCTCCATCTTGATTCAAATCATAACCCCTAGTTCCAAAGATAACTTTAGCATTTCCAAACCATCGTTTGTAATGATATCTTCCTATCACAATAAACTCACTAAAATTTGCCCCCCATAGATGAGCCATCGATTGATTGGTATGACCATAGTTCAATACCACATTATTATGGGAATAGGTATAGGGTCTCACCCGGTTATATTCTGCCTGAAGCATCAAGTTTTTCACCTTGAAAGCATGGTAGTACTTTAACCCTAATTGATATCCAAATTTATTTTTCCAGCTTTTGTTTCCACCGGTCACATCACTAAGCGAAAATTCGTCCAATATAAACTGGCTATAAGCATTGATATTGTCATTTACCTTATATTTTGCAGATGCTCCTAATAAAGCATTCCCGGCATCCTGGCCAGACTCAAACTCTATAGCTCTATAAAAAATGATTGGATTCAAATAGTTGATATCAAACGAACGATTCTCGGTTTTTGCCCAAATAACAGATTCAAACAACCCAATATTCAATCTCTTACCTACATTATAACTTAAATAATGTGTTGCCATATATTTAGTCTTATAGGCACCGGCATCATCAATAGTCTCTGGCCTCACATCTCTTAACCACATCCAAGTGTTGGTATATTTAATTTTCCAAAAGGACGTATTGAATTTTAAATAAGTAACGGGGCTAGCAACATCACTGATAAACAAAGAGCGATAACCATCCCCTATAAAGTTTTTACCATGACCAAATTGTGCATTAAAAAACTCAAACGGACTGTATGACAAGTAAGCTTCAGCCACAGGATAATCAAATGCATCCTCTTTAAACCTTTTGGCTATCCCACGCCCTGGAACAACTCCCACCCCATCATTTGCGGCAATTGAGGTCGTGTATTCATTAACATATTGAGCGAAGCGTCCTTGGCTTTCATAAACAGCAGTGAAAAAATTCAATTTCTTCCCTAGCCCTCCTTGAAAATAAATACCTCTCGTATTATTAAAAGTGGAATTAAAGCTGGCATCTGTGTCCTTACCTACCTCAAAATCAAAGATGGGGTCTAGCGTAAACCAATAATTTTTTGATTGTATTCTAACAAAATGCTCATTAAACAGTTTTCTTCCAAACCAACTATCAGTTTCTTTAAGTAACGCTTCTTTCTCAGCCTTAAAATCATAGTATTGAGATACATCTTGATACATTAACGGTTTAGAAGCCGTATGACTATTGGTACCTACCAAATTGATACTTCTATCAAATTGTGAATAAAAGCTATGGGTAAATGGGATGTTTAACTGACTAGAGTATTCCTTTTGACTGTAAGGCACTAATTTTAAACCCACACTATCATACTGTGTTTTTGCAGCTTTCTCAAGTTCGGTAAGTTCATCGGGATTGGCTTTACCGTCTTGTGTTCTAACCACCTCTTCTTTTAAAATCGTTTGGTTGATTAAAGGTATTTTAATAGCCACCGAGTATTGCTTGAATGTAGGTTTCCCATTATAGGTTGCAGGTTGAATTTTTGGTAATTCCTGAAACACCCTTCTGGCCTCATCTTTCAACTCATTGTAGATAGCATCGACATAAACTACTTGAAACGCCCCTTCTTTACTCACTTCAAAAAGAACTATGACCTCTCCTTTATAGTTCTCTTCACTTACCTTTTCTGGCACCTTGAAATTTTCAAAAACAAAAGTGAATATTTGATTGTCAAAGCAAGTTTTCAAATCATCGATTTGAACAGATTCACAATTGGGAAAAACAGGCGGTTTTTCGTTTAATAATTCTGATTGTGAAAAGAAATAACTCGGAATAAATAAAAGTACCAAGAAGATAGCATGCCTCATACAGGGGGTCTCTTAATTTGACCGAAAGATACTATTTTTTTAATAACGAGTAGATTAAAAAAACCGTTACCCTAGGGTAACGGTCTTCAATTTTTGAATTAATCATGAACCTGAAAAATAATAGGAAAGGTATAGGATACTTTTACGGGTTTTTGATTTTGTCTCCCTGGTTGCATTTTGGGTAATTTCCCCATCACCTCTACCGCTTCTTCATCCAATTCCTTATGCTTTGATAAAGCCTTTATCCCGACCACGTTTCCATTGGTATCAATAGTAAACATCACATTGATTCTTTGAATTCCATCCAAACCAAGCTTTGATCCCAAATTGGCATCGAACTTCTTGCGAATATGTTGGTTGATTTTATCAGACAAACATTTAATTCTCTCGTCCCGACCATTTACCTTTTCGCACCCTGGAAACACAGGCGCTTCTTCTACGGCATTCACTGGCACCGGAGGCACATCAACGGGAATTTCTATAACCTTGATGCTTCCAGGATCCAAAGGTGTATCTGTAGGCTCTGGTTCTGTAATTAAATTATCTGTTTCTGGTAATGATGCATTGTTATCAACAATTTTTGGTTCAAGCAATAACTTGGGTTTTGAAGTTGCTTTCTTTTCCACAGGCTTTGCTTCGGGTTCTTTATAAATCTTAAAAGCCAAATCCATCACATAGGGATCCTCTGTGATAGTCTCCCCTCTATGAGAAACAAGAGCTTCTGTATATTTAAAGTTCAATTGTAATAACCCATAAGCTCCCAAGAGCGCAACAATAAGACCTACTTGAAAAAAGAGGGTGGAGTTTTTTTGTAAATTTGCATCGTGCTTTTGTGGTTTTGGCACGTCCTTTTCGTTTTGCCGAACGAAAGACGGATTGTTGTTGAATAATTTCATGATAATACTTTTTATATGTTAATATTATCACAAAAACACAATAAGCATACCAAAAAAGAAATCCCGCTACATTTGTAACGGGATTTCTTAATTATAAGATATATAAGTTTTAAACTTAGTCTTGAACTTGGAATTTGATAGGTAAGTAGTAAGGTACTCTTACTGCTTTACCTCTTTGCATTCCTGGTTTCATTTTAGGTAATTTACCAACAACTCTTTTTGCTTCTTGCTCTAATCTTGGATGCGGAGCTCTAGCCTTTACATCAACAATTTCACCATTTTTATCAATCTTAAAGAACACACTGATTTTTTGGATACCGCTCAAACCAAGCTCTCCTGCTAAATCAGTATCAAAATTCTTAGCGACAAATTTGGTGATTTTTTCATTCATACAAGCTTTCTTAGCATTGTTGTCACCTTTTTCACATCCAGGAAATACAGGAACATTTTCAATTACCGCAAACGGAACCTCAACATCCTCTTCTACTTCCTCAACAACTACCTCCTCTACTTCAACGATTTCCTCTTCTTGACTCGTTTCAGTTGATTCAATAACGGTCTCTTCAACCTCTTCCTCATCTTCAACTACCTCAATAACTTCTGGTGCAGCTGGCGGTGGCGGTGGTGGTGGCGGTGTTTGGATTTGCTCAGTAATTGGCACTTCTTCTTCCAACTCTTGATCCAAACTCAATGTTCCGATATCAATAATTTCTTTGTCATACGATTTGTAGTTGATAGCTGTATACGTGAAAAACAGCATCAAGGCTAAACCGACGGCAAAAAACAGTGAACTATTTCTACCTACATTGGCTTTAGGACTTTTCTTTTGTTCCATGAGTTTTAAATTTTCCTGTCCGCTAAAATAACCATTTATTTGGCAAAAAAGCAAACCATTATTGTTTTTTAACTAGTTTAAAATACCCCGTAATCAATAAAGATGAAACTAATACTCCAGCTATATTAAAAAGGATATCTATTAAATCAAATGATCTAGATGTGGTGATCAGCCATTGAAGACATTCAATAATTATACCAAAAATCACTGAAAAGATAATTGCATAAAAAAATGCTGTTCTTTTTCGTTTTCCAAACCTAATCACAAAGGTTGCAAACCAAAATCCGTTGAAAAGGAGATAGGCACAGAAATGGAAAATTTTATCAATGTATGAAGGAGCATATTCCTCCACTTTGTCCATATCTATCGTCATTAAACAAACAATAGTAAGACAAAGGGTATATAGTATTGTGATTAAAAATGTCCGTTTCCTAAGCACCTATTAGCTCTTTGTAATCTTCTGCAGATAACAAATTGTCTAATTGAGAAAGATCAGAGCACTTTACCTTAATCATCCATCCGTCTCCATAAGGATCGTTGTTTACTTTTTCTGGCTCATCTTCAAGAGACTCATTGAATTCAATGATTTCTCCAGCCATTGGTAAAAATAAATCGGATACTGTTTTTACTGCTTCAACCGTTCCGAAGATTTCTTCTGCATCTAAGGTTTCATCTACTGTTTCTACCTCTACATAAACGATGTCTCCCAATTCTCCTTGGGCAAAATCGGTAATTCCAATAGTGGCCACATCACCATCTATCATGACCCATTCATGGTCTTTTGTATACTTTAATTCTGATGGAATATTCATAGTACTTAAGTTTGTTTCCGCAAATGTATCTATTCAACCTTATAAAATCAAACAGATTTTACTAATTACCAAAATTATATCTAATTGTAAACCCAGCTCGGATGGTAGTTTGTGGGAAAGCCGTTGAAATTGCGTACTCTGAAAAGGCATAATCAAAATAGAAAATTCCGGAAAGATATTTACTGAATGCGTAATCAGCCGTGAATTTACCAGACCAAATTGTCTGACCAGCGGTTACTTGATTGTTCTCCAAATCCAGATACCTTATAATCGTTTTGTTATCCCTCAATGACACATCTGCCTTTAAATTCAAATCGCTAACAATTGTTTTAGATGGACCAGCTAATTTAGATTTGATTCTCACATCTTTTACCCTGTAACCCAAACCTAAAATATACTCGTTTCCTTGAATTTCAGTCAAAAGGTTGTTATCGAAACTTAATGAAAGTAATCTATCCTTTTTCAACTCAGCTAAAATTTTAACCGAATTTTTCATTTCCATATCCACCCTTATCAATGGAGTGAACATTTCTGTCAAGTTGATATTTCCGTATAAAATTTTATTCTTGAAATTTCCACCTTGATCCAATTCTTCTGGGTTGGAAGGATTATAATCCAAATTGGTTTGGAATTGGTTAATGGTATAATTGGATCGATACCCATGAATCAATGAAAAACGCTTAAATCGATCTTTAAACCATTTAAAATTCATCAATCCAGTATATTTCAAATCCCAGTTTGGAATCGGAACATCCTTTATAGCTGAAGTACTTACGCCTCCAGCATCCTTTCCTGTATAAGCCGCTACAAACGCTGGCAACAAAACAGCTTGATTGTTTTTCCCAAATCCAATAGGGTAACCCTCATCGTCTCTAGGAATCGTACCACCTCCATAATAATCAGAAGCCAATCTATCAGCAATCAACAATCGGTTGGATCTAAACTCATTGAATGCTTCAGACACATTCTCGTCACTTTTGCTGAAAGCAGTAGCAATCATCATCGTGGAAATATTGAAATTTCCATAGGTATTTGGAGTCAAGGATTCGTATTCCAACTCCCCATTGCTATCATTAACCCTATAATTTTCAGTGTAGTTTTCAGCGAGTGTTCTATTGGCTACTAAATCAATTTTAAGGTCATTAAAAGGCTCTATATTTGCCGTAAAATCTAGTTGCTTTAATTTGTTGGAAGTATACTGCTCATTAAAATCTTGATACATGGTCAACCATCCCTTCCTTGCGGCCATTTCTCTTACATCCCTTTGACTACCAAATGTAAATCCTACTGTTGGTTTCATGGTTCCAATAAAACCAGGTGTGTTTAAATACCCTGGCAAATAGGTCCCATTTGTTTCGGCATAGTTGATTTGGAATCTTTTTAGACTTGTCAAAATCCCTATTCCTGCATTTAGCAACCCATATTTTTTATTTGATGACTGGGCCTCATCCTTATCCGCCCCCCTATCTACTGTAGGTTGACCATTTCTTCTTGCGGGTCCACTAGTTCTAGCTGCCGCTGTTCGCCTTGATGATTTCTTTTTCAGACCAATGTAATTATAAAACTTGGTCATGTTAAAAGTTGAATTTAAATTATGCTGGTTGGCATTTGAAATCGTATTACCTAAATTATAAATCTCCCCATCAATTTCTAAGTTCCCAAACAAGTCAGACCCCTTTTGCCATTGAAATTCTCCATTGTAGGAATAGGTGGCGTCCAAAAATGAAAACGTTGGTATCTTATTAATCGGTAATTGGTAATTTACCCCCAATTGTTGGAATTGCCTGTTTGGATCTCCAAAATCAAAGAAACCATCCCAAACATCTAGAGCAGGATCTTGTTCCCCATTAAAAATATTTCCGTCAATAAAATAGTTTCTAACAATATTATTGTTTGAAGCCGTAAAATTGACCTGAAGTGATTTGGTAAGATTGTAATTAATGGTATACTGATAATCAAATGTATAATTTCTTTGATAAAATTCTTCCAGTCCAATGTTTTCTCCCGTCAAATCAACCTCCCTGAACTTTTGCCTGTTATACCTTCTATTAATATCCGTATTAATAGCAAAACTTGTTGGCAGCGGATTAAAATTAAAGTCTTTCAAAATTTTCCAATATTCTCCGGTAAACAAAGAATCGTTCTTTTTGAAAGGTTCTATATTAATCGGCTCAAAATTGTAAGCATAATTAACTCCGGCCCTTACATTTTGTTGAATGGAATTTTCTATTTCAAAATCCCTATGCTTTACCTTATTATAAGAATAATTAACCGTTAAATTCTCTACATCGTAGAAGTGCTTTTTGGCGTCTGCCGCTTTCGTCTTTCTTACCCCTATAAAATTGATACTTCTTCTTTTAGTGTAATTTTCAGATTGCTCTCTTATCACCTCTCTTTCATCATCAGAATTGGCAGCATCTAAACGAGATTCTAATGTTAAATCTTTGTAATACTCATCAAATTTAGGTGTAATCTTCTCCTCTCCTTGCCCATAATTAAACGGCACCTGAATACCCCATTTTTTTGGTAGTAATTGTCCTAAATTCACATTAGTCACAACATCATATTGAACAACATCTTCTCGACTCCTTTCATTAGGCCCTTGTTCTATAGAACCAAATCCAGAGGTACTTTTTCTACCTGTAGCACTAACATTTGCAAAATCTGCTAGGTTGGAATCCATACTTAAAATAGCGGCCCAACCTCCTTCATTATCCATGTCAGAAATTCGAAGCTCATTGAACCATAGGGTAGCACATTCATCAGTAGACGACACATTCTTAACCCCCACCATTAAAGTCCTTATATCACCAAAATTTGGATTTCCTTTAATAGCAACACGTTGTTGGCCCAAGGTATACGGGTCAAACTCATTAACGGGAATCTCACTCAATGCATCTCCAATTACATCATAAAAAGTGGCCTCTCCAGATGTTATTCCTCCATCACTAATAGCTTGGGATTTCATATCCTGTAAAACGCTCAATGATAAGTTGATTTCATTTTCTTCTGGCCAAAGCTCTTCTCTAGAACTACCTGTACTCACTTTTAAAGGCACTTCAATTTGATAGTAATTATCTACCAAGTCATTACCCATCCTAATAAAACCTACCAATTCACCATCACCAAGACCAGGGGTCGCACCTTCCTCGGCGTGCATAAACATTCTCAGTTTTTTATATTGACGCATGTCAACATTAATGTTTTTATAGACCGCCCGTGCATCATGAGGCTCGAGTTCGCAGACATTGACCACCAATGATTGCTCATTTTGTCGAATAACCGTATTGTTATTGTACAACTGTTCTGGATCTACTCCTGGAGGAGACAAATAACTTCCGTTATTTTCAATAGTACTTACAACACCAATACTAAACTCGGTGTTATCCAAATCTGGATCTCCCTCATCTTCATCCAAAGTTTGTGTATATCTTCTCCATTCACTTCGTACCAAATCTAGAGTACCGAACCTTAAAACTGTAGTTTCACTAAACTCTTTCACATACATTCTGGCAAACCGAACAGATCTTAAATCGGAAATACCTCCTATTTGATCAGTAAATTCAGATACTGGAATTCTAAATTGGTACCACCTTGGGATTACCGTTTGCCCGTTTGGCAAGCTTCTTACCTGATCATCTTTTATGTCAACAATGTAGGGGTGATTCAGGTTCATTGAGTTGGGAGCTAGGTCCACTTCATACTCATAGTAACTATCTATGGTATTCATGGTATTGTCACGATTCACATCCTCCACATCTGGCTGGGTTGTATTACCTCTATTCGTGTCTGAAAATGTATCAGGGGAGTTTCCTTCTACACCATTGTACCTTTTATACCGTTCAAAGATATTCCCTGAAGCATTTAAGAAATATAAATAATTATCATTAGAAGGGTCAGCCAATCCCGAATATGCGGCAGAAATCACGGTTTCCTCTGCATCATTATATCCGTCATACCCCACATCTTGATTGGTTCGTTCTTGTCCCGAAGTATCAAAAGCATAAATAAGAGATTGGTTCTGTGGATATACCGTTTGCCATTCTGAAACTGGTAACATGGATATATTTCCATCTTGAGGCAAACCGTTTTCATACATTTTTCGACCATCTTTAAGAACATCCTCAGAAATATTACCTAGGTTGAAAACCAATTTACCACCTGGATTATTTTCGTTCTGTTGAAAAGGATCTTGAAGCCAAAACTCAATATACTCCACATTAGCCTGTTCAAAATCTGTAGATGTAATGGCTCGGGTAATCCCTGCCCAGGAATCTGTAGGATTGGTTAAGGTATTTGTAGAAATTTCAACTTCACTCGTCTGAAAATTATAAGGCCCTCTTTCAGTTGGATAATAAACCAAATCCAATGTATTGACTACAGTGGTTTGTCCTTGAGCAATGTCCTGATTGGGAAATAATTCTTGAATAAAAACCCTACTAGTATATAAATCTGAAATATCATCGTCTGATATTTCCCCCGGTCTTTGATTACTAAAGAATATGGGATCAATAGTATACCAGTTTAAAAATGCTCTATCAAAACCATTTTGAAATCCATTTTCATCTTCATCACCTTCTCCATAAACACGTCCCAGATTTCTTGGTCTACTAGAAAGAAACCATGTTTGGGGAGATTTTAAGTCAATGTTGTTTTGAGTACCTTCAAAATCATCAATATAAGAGGTGGCTTCTCCCTGAAAATCTGTCCCTTTTGGAGCATCAGGCTTTAAATATGCAAATTCACCACGTACCGACAAATTTGAAGGAGCATCTGTATCTACATTTGGAAGCTTATTAACCAATCTGGTTAAAAATGGCACTTCAGTTGAATAATTACCATTGATTCCAAAAATATTGTTGTTTATGGATTCTTGTCCATAATTAGCCTTTTGGGTAATAGGCCTTTCATTTAAGTGCAACCAAGTGGCTCCCAAGACAAAATTCTCATTGAACTTATGCTCAACATTGACACCCGTAAATCTCTTGGTTTGTTGCCCAAATACAGCATTATTTTCTGTGGATACTTGAATAGGTGTATTAGATGCCAATAAAGCGGGATCCAAAATTTGTACGGTTCCAGCCTGATAATTCACGGTGTAATCAATACCCTCGACTAAAACCCTTCCTCCAGCTGTCACCTTTACTGAACCTCTAGGAACATTAAACGCACCGATTGGAATTCCGTTGGCTCCATTCGATTTATAGCGCCCCTTAATCTTAAATTTGTTCTTACTTGCCTCCTCTAAGGCTGCCGTTTTTGTTTCTTTATAAAGAACATCAAACACATATTTATCTTGATTTTCATTATAAGAACTCGTGTTATTGTAATCTTCATTACCTACAGCCAAACGGTCGAATAAATACTCCCCAAATGGTTCTACCGTAGTGAAAATAATCTTCCCGTTTTGGGGAACAACTGTTATTCCTGGATAAAAATCAAAAAATCCATCCCCCCTATTTTGAGGATCATTATTAAAGTTCAGTCTATCTAAATTGAATAACCTTAGAAGCGTTGTGTTTTCTATCAAATCATCAGGAGGCGTTGAAGATGTAATGGGGTTACCATTTATATCAACACCAAAATCGCCACCTACAGGACTAATATAATTGAGTAAAGAGGCTTCATTGTAAAATATATTCAATCTAAAATCATCCTGAGACAATTGATATGCCCCGGTATCATAGATGTTCTTCATCATTAAATCCCAAATTGGCTGATTGACATTAGTCACTGGGCTTTTCAACATCTTTAAGATCAAACTATTATTGGTAATGGTCGTTATCCCAGTACCTTGATCGGTGTCTACTCCCGTAGCATCTACTCCATCATTGGCAAATTCACCAACCTGATAAACTTGGCCGCCACTTGTAAATTGAAACGCTACAGCCAGAACTTCATCATTGTTTAATCTTTGATTTAAGGAGATGTATCCTAATTGCGAATTTAAAGTATACTCTTGGCCTTGATTTAATTTTCTTGCATTTTCTAGTTTTGCATAATCCGTTCCCTCATTGACTTGCCCATTTAGAGTTCCAAAACCCTGTTGCACCGTCGCAATATCTCTTATCGCTTCTGTTAAAATAGACCCCGAACCAATGGAGGTTGGGTCAAAATCATTATTACCATTATCTGGAAAAGCATTGGGACCTACATTTATAAAACCTGGCGGAATTGGGTTTAATACAATGTTATTTGCCTCTAAATCAGGGTTTGATTCACCCAAATCTTGCAACGCCACAATATTCCTAACATTGTTAGTTGTATTATTTCTATTGGTGATCCACACTTCAATTCTTGTAATTTGGACATTCGAATTGATGAATGGATAGCTCGCTAAAGCCTTGTTATAGTTGTCACGGAAGTAATGAGATAAAAAGAAGTGCCTATTCTCATCATAATCCCGAGCAAAAAACTCAAATTCTTCCAAAGTCCCACCACCTTGAGCCACTACGGTTCGAGTATCAGACCTTTGTTCTGAGAAGACACCTGTTACTGTTGTCTTTCCAAATTGCAATTGTGTTTTTACACCAAATAAACTTTGGGCTCCAGTAATCAAAGAGCTATTTAAAGGCATGTTTACGTTACCAACCTCAATTTTTTGAATAATATCATCTTCTGTTGGGGTATACTCCAATTTGATAATATTCTGAAAATCAAAAGTTGATTCGGTATCATAATTGGCCGTAACTTGCAGTCTTGTACCTACTTTACCCAATAAGCTAAGGCTAATCCGTTGATCAAAGTCAAACGTAAAATTACTTCTATTTCTAGGCGAAAATGTAGGGTTATCTTGTCGCGTATAAAGAACTCCTAAGTCAATCTCGACTGTACCTTGAGGAACCACATTTATAGTATTACCACCAAAAAGAGTTTCAAACAAGCCAGACTTCACATACAATTCTGGTATTAAATTTCGCTGCTCTTCTTCTGACCCCTCCTTTTTTCCATCATAAGCATCGATCTTTTGCTTATAATAAGTCATCATTTCCTCCTTAAGAATCAATTCTTGATACTCTTCAGGAGTTAAAATTAAAGGGTAGTTGATATTAAAATTACCTACTGTTTCCGTATAAATATATCTATCCGTCATAGGGTCATAGGTATATTTGGATACAATGCTATTAGGATTAGGCATTGTCATATTACCCATGGAATACCCAGTTTTAGTAGTGTCTTGAGTCGTCTCATTGGACGGTTCTTGTGAGAAGGCAAGCGAACTCACAAATAGAAAGACAAAAAACAGTAATTTATGGTATGGTTTATTAGTATAGTTGGTTGTCCTCAAAATTGGATTATAAATTTTTTAAAGCCTCTTTAATAATCGCTTCAACACTGGCATCAGGTTGATTTGATGTGATTTTATCCACTACTTTCTCAGATTGTTTTTTATTGAATCCAAGAACCTCTAAAGCAGATAACGCTTCATCCTTATTTGTATTGCTTTTAGCCACCGAAAGTTCATCTATATCATATACTTTCAAAATTTTATCTTTTAAGTCCAAAATAACTCGTTGAGCTGTTTTGGCTCCAATTCCTTTAATGGATTGAATTAAACCAACATCCTCAGTAGCTATACCTTCTCGTACTTGCTTGGGTGTTAATGAAGACAGCATGGTTCTGGCTGTACTTGCTCCAATACCACTAACTGAAATAAGCAATCTAAAAATTTCCCTTTCTGCCAACGATGAAAACCCAAACAATGTATGGGAATCTTCCCTCACTTGAAGATGTGTATACAGCTTTAAATTCTCTTGGTCTGGAATTTGTGAATATGTGTGCAAAGATATATTTAACAAATATCCTACCCCGTGACAATCAATAACCACATCGGTAGGATTTTTTTCGACAAGTTTGCCTTGTATATGTGTAATCATTAAAACTTAATTAACCTCTCAAATGTAATAAAATTATTTGCATTACAAGGATGTACAAGGATTGACTTTAACCTCCTGTTTTTCCTTTTGTTGGGCATCAATTACAGCAATAGCTGTCATGTTTACAATCTCATCTACACTAGCCTCCATTTGAAGAATGTGAGCTGGTTTTCTCAATCCCATCATAATGGGGCCGATGGAATCGGCTTGATTAAGTTCTTTTAATAATTTATAAGTGATATTCGCGGATTCCAAACTGGGGAAAATAAGGGTGTTTACCTTTTTTCCTGCCAATTTTGAGAATGGAAAAATGTCTTGAAGCATTTCATGATTTAACGCAAAATCCGTTTGAAGTTCGCCATCAACAATCATGTCTGGACAAAACCTATGCAAATAAGATACAGCTTCTTGAACCTTGATAGCCCTTGGATGGTTTGATGAACCAAAATTAGAATAAGACGTCATGGCTATAACCGGCTCAATCCCAAACATTTTAACCACATGTGATGTCATATGGGCTATTTTGGCCAAGTCTTTGGCTGTTGGATCAATATTAATAGACGTATCACTTAAAAACATGGGGCCTCTTCTTTGGGTAATCATCAAATTGGTGGTAGCAATTCGAGAAACCCCATCAGCCAAACCTATTAGTTCTAACATAGGCTTCACCACACTTGGATAGCTACTTGTATATCCAGATATCAAAGCATCAGCATCCCCAGTATTCACCATCATAGCGGCAAAGTAATTCCTTTCCCGCATTTTCTTTTCAGCGGAATAAAGGGTTACTCCTCGTCGCTTTCGATTTTTCCAATAAGCCTCGGCATATTTATTCTTTCTTTCAAACTCTTCATCAGATTTAGGATCGACAATATCTATGTCAGCCACAAAATCTATTTCTTCCATTAATTTTTTAATGGTTTCCTTTCTACCCAATAAAATCGGAATAGCAATTCCTTCATCATGAACAATTTGAGCTGCCTTTAAAACATCCATTTGATCACCTTCAGCAAAGACTACTCGTTTCGGATTTAATTTGGCTCTATTTACTAATAACCTTACAAGTTTGTTATCATTCCCAAAACGTTCCAATAAGGAATCTGTGTACTTCTCCCAATCTAAAATTGGCTCTGTGGCAACTCCACTATCCATTGCAGCCTTTGCAACCGCTGGAGGTACCGTGGCAATTAATCTTGGATCAAAAGGTTTTGGTATGATATAATCCTTCCCAAAGGTTAAGTAAGTTTCCCCGTATGCTATATTCACCTGCTCAGGAACCGGTTCTTTTGTCAATTTGGCCAAAGCTTTTACTGCGGCCATCTTCATGTCTTCATTGATCTTAGTGGCCCTAACATCTAAAGCGCCTCTAAAGATAAATGGAAAACCTAAAACGTTATTAACTTGGTTTGGATGGTCACTCCTTCCAGTGGCCATAATAATATCCTTTCTGGTCTTGACAGCCAAATCATAGTCAATCTCTGGATTTGGATTGGCCATGGCAAACACAATAGGGTTATTTGCCATAGTTAGCAGCATTTCTGGGGACACTATATCTGCTGTAGAAAGTCCGATAAAAACATCGGCGTCTTTCATAGCATCTTCAAGGGTGTTCAAATCTTTAGCTGTGGCGAATTCTTCTTTCTCTGGAGTTAAGTTGTCTCTATCCTTTCTAATAACCCCTTTACTGTCCAACATCACCATGTTCTCTGTTCTAGCACCACAGGCTTGATAAAGTCTCGAGCAAGAAATCGCCGCAGCTCCTGCACCACTAATAACTATTTGAACATCTTCAATTTTTTTGTTGGCAAGTTCCAAGGCATTGATTAATGCCGCCGCCGAAATGATGGCCGTACCATGCTGATCATCATGCATCACTGGAATGTCCAGTTCTTCCTTTAATCGACGTTCTATCTCAAAAGCTTCTGGAGCTTTGATGTCTTCCAAATTTATCCCTCCAAAGGTGGGTGCTATTTGCTTTACGGTTTGAATAAATTCATCCACATTTTCAGTATCCACTTCTATATCAAACACATCAATATCAGCAAAGATTTTGAAAAGCAGTCCTTTACCCTCCATAACAGGTTTAGATGCTTCTGGCCCAATATTTCCTAGACCTAAGACTGCCGTCCCATTTGAAATCACTGCAACCAAATTCCCTTTGGCTGTATATTTATAAACGTTCTTTTTGTCTTTTTCTATTTCCAAACATGGTTCTGCAACACCCGGGGAATAAGCAAGAGATAAATCTCTTTGACTTGAATATTTTTTGGTAGGAACCACTTTTATTTTTCCTGGAGTAGGTTTGGCGTGATATACTAATGCCTCTCTACGTCTTCTTTCCTTGCTCATAAAAACTGGATTAATAAGATACAAATGTATGAATAGTATCAGTTAAATCTATTCTTTTAGAAACCTAATATTTCTAGTAAGACCAGAATATTTGGCGCGCTTTACAGCCGATTTTTGAAACACCTTTCTAAACGTTTCCTCTGTGAGCTCTTCCCAATCGTTTTTATCCATGTTAAGAAGCTCTTTGTTGGGATTAAATAGAGGTTCTGAATGCGGTTTTGAAAATCGATTCCAAGGACAAACGTCCTGACACACATCACAACCAAACATCCAGCCATCCATTTTTCCTTTAAACTCTAAAGGCAGATTGTCTTTCAACTCAATGGTTAAATAAGAAATACATTTACTACCATCTACAACATAAGGTTGAATGATAGCTTCTGTAGGACAAGCATCAATACACGCTGTACATGTTCCGCAATGGTCTGTAGTGGGTGAGTCATACTCTAATTCCAAATCAACAATCAATTCGGCTACAAAATAAAAAGAGCCTGTTTTTTGGGTAAGTAGATTACTATGTTTTCCTATCCATCCCAGACCACTTTTTGCAGCCCATGCCTTATCTAGCACGGGAGCTGAATCTACAAAAGCTCTCCCTTCAATCTCTCCTATCTCGGTCTGCATAAAACCCAATAAATCCTTAAGCTTCTCTTTGATCACAAAATGATAATCAGTACCATAAGCATATTTAGACAACTTATAGGACCCATCTATTTGCTTTTCTTTAGGATAATAATTCAACAATAGGGAAATAACACTTTTAGAGCCTTCAACTAATTTTGTAGGATCCAACCTTTTATCAAAATGGTTTGTCATGTAATGCATTTCTCCATGCATTTGTTGGTTGAGCCAATTTTCCAACCTTGGAGCTTCATCTTCTAAGAAGCCCGCTTTGGATATGCCACAGGCCAAAAATCCTAGGCGTTTGGCTTCAGCTTTAATTTGAGCAGTATATTTCGATTTTAAATTCAAGGGAAATCTCTACAAATTAGTTTATACAACATTATAAAAGTCAACCGCAATTGGCAAATTTTCTTTACAAACAACTAGAGTTTTATCATAATTAGGGCTTCTAACATAAAAAAACCGACAGTTTCCTATCGGTTTTATAAGTTACATGTGATGAACTTAAACTATAATAGTCTTCCAGATGAGTCCACTTTAAGGTTTTTTCTTTTTCCGTCTTTCTCAATTCTTACAAAGTAGGCTTTATCTACATTTTTATCATTAAAGTAATTCACTTTGTAAGTTGTTTGTGCTAAGGTCCATCCTTGGTATTCTTTTACAATGGCATTACGAACCTCTCTAGGCAGAAAAACATTGTTATGCTTTTCATAAGACTTAATAATGTTACCCTCATTGTCAAAGGTTGCTAAAACCCGACTGTGATCTCCTCCTTTTTCTTTAAAAAGAACATCCATACTGTCCATCTTTGAATCAAATTCCTCTGATTCTTTAATGTCGTATAAAGCCACCTCCCGCTGCAATTGTTTAACATCATAAGAGGTATTCTGATCAAATACCTGTTCAAAATAATTGGTGTTGACAGGTTTAAAATTGGCTTCCGTCAAATGCACCGCGTAAAAACCTTCTACTTGTGCAATTCCCTGGCTGGTAAAGCTTAAAAACAATAAACTAATACCAATAATTGATAGTTTTTTCATAACTGATCGATTTTAAGATTAATGAATAAATCATAACCTAAATTGGTAAGTTCACTTTAGTGAAGGGCTTTAAAGAATTTTCTTTACTCGAAATTAATTAGTATTTACTGAGTCTGCTTTTTAGATGGATCAAAGCATTAACTTTTCTCGGCAAATAATTTATTATTGATGGAAAGTGTTTCTAAAATTACTTATTAAATCTTTTAAACAGTGTTAATTTTAAATGAATTAAAGTTAATGTTTTGTCAAATTTTTACTTGCTCCAACTCCTTCCTTAGCTTCATAAAAAAAAAGTTAAATTAAAAAGGTTAGAGTTTTCTTTAGGCAAATTTTAAATAAACCAATGCAACCAAAATTTTCTGATTATGCCATTCATATCTAACAAATTCCTTCAATAATTTGAATTGTATTAATTAGTATGACTTTTAGAGAAGAAAACCAAAAACCTAAACTACATATTAGGTTTTTAATTGGTCCCTAAGTTAATATTTATCTTCAAAACAGAGTGTTCCTAAAAGACATAATTGTTTTTCTAGAAGACACCATTAGTTTTTTATTTTGGGTGTACCTAATTTTCTTTTATAAGTTGTATCAACAAAAAAAGTCGGAGATATATCCGACTTTACAAATTCATTCAAACAATTTGTTTTATTGATATTTACGACTATATCCCAAAAGGTGGGCTAGCAACATTATCTACTGTCCATACCTCCCCTGTAAGTGTAACTATAAAAGCCGTGTTCTGTATAAACTCAAGTGATGTTGGACGATCCAACTCATTGGTGATAGTAGTTAACGTTCCATCTTCATTAATTCTGACAAGGGCACCTGTCCCTGGTTCGGCAGCATCACCATCAGTCACCCCTATCCATGAACCTTGTGATAAACCAAATAAAGTTTGACCTCGGCCATATTCAACATCAACAAGCATAGGCGCACCAGAAGCGACATCAATAACTTCTGAAGTATCTGAGATAAATGATACAATCTTACCATCTTCTGGAAAATGAGGAACGGGTCCTGTCTGACTCATATACACCGTATTACCTTTCACTTCTAAACCTGTTGGTACAATATTGTCAAATACCTTAAATATGGTAATGTCGCCTTCTGGAGTGACCCTATAAACTCTGTTATGATGCCCATCTGTAACTAAAAAACTTCCTTGATAAGTTTCTATAGCAAATTGCAAACCTTCTGGTAAAAAGAAATCTGTTGTTGGAGGGTAGTTATTAGCAAAAAGACCAATATCTGCAACGACTTCATAACTATTTGGCCCTGTTATTTTGTAAATACCATTGACACTGTCAGACCCAAAAAAACTACCTACAAGAGTGACTAAAGCATAAGCTGTATCGTCTATAAAAACCACATCGGTCATACCTCCTATAGGTGCTGGCGACACTGGCAATCCACTAGCAAAGGTTGAAACCTCTCCTGTATTTTTATCAATACGTAAAATACTGCCAGCTGCACCACTTTGTGTCACAAACAAATCACCTCCAGGACCAATTGTACTTCCCATGGCACCACTTGGGAGTGTTGCAAAAAGCATTGGAGCTCCCGGTTCACTATTTTGTTTAAGTGCGGTTTCAGTAGTTAAAGTGTCTTCTATTTTTTCATCAGAAGTACAAGATATCAGTATCATTGACACAACTGATATTAACATTAAAAAGTTTGTTTTTTTCATGATTAATAGTTTTAAAAATTAATATTCAATTCAAACACTATCAATTACTCTAAAATCTTTAGGAGACAGGATAAAGCTCAATTAATTGGATTTATACCCAATCATAAAATTAATTGAGTTTTTAAGGACTTGATATTCTATGAAGACATTAAATTATTCCTAAAAGTCTCTTTGCTCCTTTTTGCGGAGTTGTGAAGGCGAAATAGCAAATGCCTTCTTGAAGGACTTACTAAAATGGGATACATTTTGAAAACCAGAATCAAAAGCTATCTCTGTTACATTCTTATCCGATGTTTCCAAAAGATGCTTTGCATAGGTTAACCTCTTTTCCATTAACCATTTCCCTGGAGTTGTTTTATAGTATTTTTTAAAATCGTTTTTAAAAGCCGTTATACTTCTTTGTGCTAACTTGGCAAATTCAGGAAGACTTAGATGATACATAAAATTGCGTTCCATAATGTGCCTTATGGGTCTTTTATGTTGGCCATCTACAAAATTGAAATATGCTCTGATCGCTTTATTTTGGGGATCTGCCAAAATGTTAATGAGCAGCTCCGTTATTTTTAGTTCCAATAAATATTCTGAAGGGGCATCCTTTCCTTGAAAATAAGAAAGTAAAGAATAGAAGCTACTTTTAATAATAGGATTGATTTGAATGGTCAATATTTGATCATCAGGTAAGTTCAAATCTGACTCAATTTTAAAATTTAGAAGATATTCCCTATAGATTTTTTTTAAAAAATCATCGTTGAAATGAAATGCCAATACTTCCCAGTCCATATTTTCAAATAATTCCTGGGTATACGCTCCTCTAGTAACCAACAAAGCCTCATCATCAGTTAAATGCCATGATTTGGCACGGTAATTCAAGCTTTTTTTACCTGATAATGTAAAATAAATGGCATTAAAATGGTTGTATAACTCGACTAGTTTCTCTGCTTGTGGGCACTTATAATGTACAATCAAATTTTCACCTACAGAGAATTGCTTGAACACATCTGGATGAGACAATTTAAGATCATATACATTAAGCATTTGATGAGTTTTGTTGGTTATACTCTTTAAGATACTAAAAATCAACCTTTATCCTAAAAAATTTAATAAACTAATAACAGTTTTGTACGATTTTAATGATGCGTAAAACCGTAGAAGTAAGTTATTACTTAAACAATCACTTATTTTGGTTGAATATTCTGATTGATATGAAAAAAGTTGTTTGGATCATATTTGGTTTTAACCTTAACTAATTTATCATAGTTATTTTTATAGGAAGCTTTAATCCTATCTTGACCCTCATTCATCATAAAATTAACATAAGCCCCTCCCATAGCGTAAGGTTTCAAGGCATCAAAGTAACTTTTACACCAATGAGTTACTTCATCTGCCTTATTAGGGTCAGGGTCAACACCTACAATCACTTGGGCCCATCTGGCTTCACGGTTAGCCCATGCAGTTTCATCATTTCCAACCTCATGACAGGCACCATCAATAGGATAAAGATGGGTAGTGGAATGCATAGTAGGAATATTTGATCCATATTCGATATTAACCTTAATGGCTTCAGGAGTGAGTTCCTTGATGTAATGAGCTCTCCAGTACCACTGCAAGCCCGGAGGATATAAACCATCAAACATGGTATTTAAAGCCGTCATGGGAATTTCACCAACAAAATCCAAAATAGGAGGTCCAAATGCTCTAATTGGCTTAAAAACTTCTTCCCTATTTTCTTCAGGACCGGTATAATTCCAAACAACACCGCATACATTTTGATTCCAAAGATGTTCTGGAAATGGCGGTGCAGGTGGTACTGTCAAGAAGGCAAAAAAGCCATATAAATCATTGGAAGCGTTTTTTGTATGAGCGTCATAGAATTTAATAGCTTCCTCGGCCATTTCTATAGGCCAAAACATAGGACCTGCATACACATTCTTTATTTCGATCAAATTAAATTTAAAACTAACAACCACTCCAAAATTGCCACCGCCACCTCTTAATGCCCAAAATAAATCTGGGTGGGAATCCTTATTTGCGGTTACTAACTCTCCATTGGCCAAAACCACTTGGCACTCCAATAGGTTATCAATGGTAAGACCTCCTTTTCTACTCAAATAGCCCAAACCGCCTCCAAGAGTAATACCCCCTATTCCGGTGGTTCCAATAATACCACTTGGCAAAGCCAATCCATGAATATGAGTAGCGGCATCTACATCGGCAAGGGTATTACCCGGTTCTACCAATGCTGTTTTGGTGTTAGGGTCAACTTGTAATTGTTTCATTTTGGATAGATCAATAACCAATCCATTCTCTACCAAAGCTAGTCCAGCACCATTGTGTCCTCCACTTCTAATGGACACTTCTAAATTATTCTTTCTAGCAAAATTGACAGAATCCACCACATCATCTATTCTTTCACATTGCACTATAAACTCTGGATGCTTATCTATCATTGCATTATAGATCTTACATGCTTCAGGGTATTCTTTACTTGATTTTGTAATTACAGAACCTTGAATTTTTTCTTCTAATTGATTAATAGCTTGTCCCATTTTAAAGTTGATTTTAAGTTAAAAACGATACCAATAAAATTAGTTACAACCTTAGAAAAAGTCCACCTCTAATAATTCAAATAGTAACACAAATGATTCAAAATCAAGTTAAATCACTTTGGAAGGGGAGATACCATATTTCTCTTGGAAGCACTTTGTAAAATAGGATGGGTTGCTGTAGCCCACTTCCAATGCTACTTGAGAAACATTTAAATCATTGTTTTTCAAAAGCCCCATGGCTTTCTTCATTTTGATATCTCTAATAAAAGTATTGGGAGATCTACCTGTTAAACCTGTAATTTTTCTATAGAGTTGGGGTTTAGACACCCCTATGGTTTGACTTATATTTTGAATGTTTAGGTCTTGTTTGGCGATATTCTCTTCAGCATATTTTAAAAACTGTTGCACAAAAAGTTCCTGGCGTTGATTGATCACCTTTACATTAGAATTTTCTTTAAATTCTGAATTACCATTTATTAATTTCTGAAAAGATTTGGAAAGAACTATTCCATTTGGGCCTGCCAATAAACTTAAATGTTTCGCATAATCTATGGCTTCTTCAAAGAAACCTTCCTTATGCGTTACTGGCTGACCTTCATTTATCCCAATTCGAACCTCAAAATCAGAATAGTCTTGCTCTTGATTACAAATTGTATTTTGGATATTGATGGCGCAATGCAACGCCATTAAATCATCAGAAAAAACAAAAATTAAAACATCATCAAAATCATTTTTGATTTCACGTCCTCCAAAATTTTCAACAATACTTAAAGCCTTACGCTTTGGGAAATTTGTGAATTCAAATAAAGAAATATCTTGAATATGCTTTTGATTGGTTTTAACAACGGCGTCCACAATCATGATATATCTAAACCCTGTATCTACTTCCCCAGAATTCTGATACACTAAACCATGGTTAATGTTATTAGAATTACCTAAGATTAAATCCAATATTCCTGGTTCTACCTCAATAATATTGCAAGCTACGTCTCCATGTGCCTCCCTATGAACTTGAACACATGCTTCGGGATTAGGTCCTTCAATCAAACAAAAAATGGTCCCTTCCTTTTCATTGACCCAAAACTGGTGGTAAATAACGCCATATTTATCCTGTGTTTTCTTATCGGCCATATGAGCCTGTTTAACCTCTTCAATGGTTATACTAGGAAACTGGTGATAATCCATGTATAATGGCATAGTACAAATTGTTTGGAGGTTCAAAGGGATGGTAAATCAAGGAATAGATTTAAAGATACGAATTTAAATCCAATAGAAGCGATTTCCAATACGAAGATATTCCTTGGAGGACTTTGTAAACAGAATAAAGAAACTAGCTCTTGAGTGCTTAAAAAAGGCCTCCTTGAAAGCCTCCTTTGGTTCTTCCTAAATGATGGTAGGCCTTTTCTGTTACTTCACGACCTCTTGGAGTTCTAATAATAAAACCTTGTTGAATAAGAAACGGTTCGTAGACTTCCTCTATCGTTTCGCCACTTTCAGATACCGCGGTTGCCAAGGTGGTGATACCTACTGGCCCACCTTTGAACTTGTCAATAATGGTGGTCAAAATTTTATTGTCCATCTCATCCAGACCATGAGCATCTACATTAAGTGCTTCCAAAGAAAACTTGGCAATTTTTATGTCTATAGAACCATTACCTTTTATCTGGGCAAAATCTCTAACCCTTCGTAAAAGTGCATTTGCAATCCTAGGTGTCCCCCTACTTCTTCCAGCAATTTCAATAGCGGCTTCCATGGAAATAGGCACCTTTAAAATGGCGGCACTTCTTTGAATAATATCTGTAAGTAATTCCGTTTTATAATACTCCAATCTACTACTAATCCCAAATCTAGCTCGCATGGGTGAGGTGAGTAATCCAGATCTTGTAGTAGCACCAACTAGGGTAAAGGGATTTAAATTGATTTGAACCGTCCTAGCATTCGGACCCGATTCAATCATAATATCTATTTTATAATCTTCCATGGCGGAATAAAGATATTCCTCAACAATGGGGCTTAACCGATGTATTTCATCAATGAACAATACATCTCTTTCATCCAAATTGGTTAATAGACCAGCAAGGTCACCTGGCTTGTCCAAAACAGGACCTGACGTCACTTTGATACCCACATTTAGTTCGTTGGCTAATATATGAGCTAAAGTTGTTTTTCCGAGGCCTGGAGGGCCATGAAAAAGCGTATGATCTAAGGCTTCATTTCTTAGGTTGGCCGCCTTGACAAACACATGAAGATTCTCCAGAACTTGATCCTGCCCAGTAAAATCATCAAAAGACAAGGGTCTTAACTTCTTTTCAACATCCAGTTCCTCTGGAGAAAAGTGATCATTTGATGGGTTTAGATTTTCGTTCATACATCACAAAGATAACAAAAAGCCTTTCAGAGTCTGAAAGGCTTTTTGAGTTTATATTGTAAAGAATTTTAGTGTTGTAATTCTTCTTCCCCATCCATAAGAGGAATGTTTTGTGGCACAAAGTCTGCCTCGTGTCCAGGCTTGCTATAGTCATAAGCCCAACGGTGAACGTGAGGAATGGCTCCTGGCCAGTTTCCGTGGATATGTTCTACTGGAGTAGTCCATTCCAAAGTATTCGATTTCCATGGGTTTTGTTCTGCTTTCTTTCCAAAGAAAATACTTGCAAAGAAATTATAAAGGAAAACCAATTGGAATGCTGCTCCAACTAAAGCAAATACAGTAATAACTACATTCACATTTGCTAAATCATCAAACAATGGGAAGTTAGAGTTTGTATAATAACGTCTTGGTAAACCAGCCATTCCAATAAAATGCATCGGGAAGAATACCCCATAAGCACAGATAGCTGTCACCCAGAAGTGAACATAACCTAAGTTTTTATTAAGCATTCTACCAAACATTTTAGGATACCAGTGGTAAATACCAGCAAACATTCCATAAAGTGCAGAAATACCCATTACTAAGTGGAAGTGAGCCACAACAAAATACGTATCGTGTACATTGATATCTAAGGCACTATCTCCTAAAATGATACCTGTTAAACCACCAGTGATAAAGGTTGAAACCAAACCAATTGAAAATAACATAGCTGGATTCAACTGAAGGTTACCTTTCCACAGGGTCGTAATATAGTTAAATGCTTTTACTGCAGATGGAATAGCAATCAATAAAGTCGTAAAGGTAAATACAGATCCTAAGAATGGATTCATACCCGAAACGAACATATGGTGACCCCATACAATAGTTGATAAAAATGCAATAGCTAAAATAGACGCTACCATCGCTCTATAACCAAAGATTGGTTTTCTAGAGTTTGTGGCTATAATTTCAGATGTAATACCTAAAGCTGGAAGTAATACAATATAAACCTCAGGGTGCCCTAAGAACCAGAATAAATGTTCAAATAAAACTGGAGAACCACCTTGATAATGTAACACCTCTCCTTGTATAAAGATATCTGATAAGAAGAATGAAGTACCAAAACTTCTATCCATGATTAATAATAACGCAGCTGACAATAAAACTGGGAAAGAAACTACCCCAATAATAGCCGTTACAAAGAATGCCCAGATTGTCAATGGTAATCTAGTCATTGACATCCCTTTAGTTCTTAAGTTAATCACCGTTACGATATAGTTCAATGATCCTAACAAAGAAGATGCAATAAAGATGGCCATAGATACCAACCACAACGTCATTCCCGCACCAGAACCTGGTTGCGCTAAAGGTAATGCACTTAATGGTGGATAAATGGTCCAACCAGCAGCAGCAGGTCCTGTTTGAACAAACAAAGAAATAACCATGATGACACTTGATAAGAAAAACAACCAATATGAAACCATGTTTAAGAAACCTGATGCCATATCACGAGCACCAATTTGCAATGGAATTAAAAGGTTACTAAACGTACCACTCAAACCAGCAGTTAGAACGAAGAATACCATGATGGTACCGTGAATGGTAACCAATGCCAAATAGATATCAGCATCCATAACTCCTTCTGGAGCCCATTTGCCCAAAAGAGCCTCAAAAATCACATTTGGTTCTTCTGGCCAGGCAATTTGCATACGAAATAACAAGGACATAATAATCCCGACAACTCCCATGATAGTACCTGTAATAAGATACTGCTTAGCAATCATCTTGTGGTCTTGACTAAAGATGTATTTGGTTACAAATGTCTCTTTATGATGATGTCCATGATCGTCGTGAGCGTGAGTATCTGCGTGTGTTGACATAATCTACTTTCTATATACTTTTTAAAACCTTATTACTTATTTAAAGAATCTTTAAACTCTTTTTGTTCTTTTAACCAAGCTTGGAATTCCTCCTCAGTTTCAACTACAATTTTCATTTGCATGTTGTAATGAGACTTCCCGCAAATTTTGTTACATAATAAAAGATAATCAAATTCATATCTTTCTAAAGCTTCTTCGCCATTAGCAACCAATTCTTTGCTGTTCTCAACTCTAATTTCATTGATATGTTCTACTTTTTCAATGATATCTTGATTTTGTCTCATTTCTGCAGTAGTCACAGTAGGTGTAAAAGCAAACTGAGTAATCATACCAGGTACACAGTTCATTTGAGCTCTAAAGTGAGGCATATAAGCTGAGTGTAAAACATCTTGTGATCTCATTTTGAAAAGAACTTTACGCCCTTTTGGTAAATGCAGTTCTTTGACAATAATATCATCTTGTGCATTCGGGTCAGCTTCGTCCACACCAAGTATGTTGGCCTTGTCTATATCAATTAATCTTACGTTAGCTTTACCTAAGGTATTGTCTTCACCACCATATCTAGCAGTCCAGTTAAATTGTTGAGCATATAACTCAATAACCAATGGATCTTCATCTTCACTTACATTCATGATACTATTCCAAGTAAACAAACCGTAAATGATTAGACCAGCCAATGTGATTACAGGAATAATGGTCCAAATAGCTTCCAATGTATTGTTATCAGCATAGAACAAAGCTTTTCTTCCCTTTTCACCCTTGTATTTGAATGCAAACCAGTGAAGTAAAAATTGGGTTAAAATTTGAACTGCAAAAATGATGACCAATGATATAACCATTAAGTTATCAATTTGAGGTCCGTGTTCTGAAGCAGAATTTGATAGCAAAGGTAAATCTCCCCACTTCACCACACTTACAATAGTGATTAAGTAGATGAAGGCCAAAAAGGCTAGCATCAAATATCCATTCAATTTATTATCCTTATCTGTTGCTACTTGGCTATTGGAAGCTCCTACTTGAGCTAAATCAAAGATTTTTACCATTTGCCAAATCGCAACTCCTATAAAAACCAGAATTATGATCGTAAAAAAAGCTGTCATTGTCTTTTCTCTTCTTTAATTAATTTTAATAATGGAAATGTTCACTTTCCTTAATGAATGGATTTCTTTTAACTACTAGTGGCGCCTTGGTAAGTGCGGTAAACACAATAAACAAGAATAAACCACCAAATAACATAACTGCTCCAATTTCTGGGATGCCGATAAACCATCTATCTCCAACCGTTGCAGGCATAATCATGTTAAATACATCAATATAGTGACCCGCTAGGATAATAAGACCAGCCATTACTACAAACCAAGGAATACGTTTGTAATCGCTGTTCATTAATACCAATAATGGGAATATAAAGTTCATAACCAACATTCCAAAGAATGGTAATTTATAATCTTCAATTCTAGTTACAAAATAGGTAACCTCTTCTGGTATGTTTGAATACCAAATCAACATAAATTGAGAGAACCATAGGTAGGTCCAAAAAATGGAGATACCAAACATAAATTTAGCCAAGTCATGTAAATGGCTATCATTTACTTGCTCTAAATATCCTCTTGATTTCAAATACATCGTAATTAAGGCAATTACTGTAATTCCACTTACAAACATACTAGCGAAAACGTACCATCCAAACAATGTACTAAACCAGTGCGGATCAACACTCATAATCCAATCCCATGACATCATAGATTCTGTGTAAATAAAGAACACTAAAAATCCAGCTGAGATTCTAAAAGTCTTTTTGAAATAACTATCATCCGTTGCGTTGTCTTGTGCAATGGTAAATTTTCTTGCAAAGTGACGGTAAAGTGACCAACCAGCCAAGAAAATAAATCCTCTTACAGCAAACATAGGAAGGTTTAACCAACCTGATTTCCCTTGGATTAATTTATCATGTGCCACTACATCTGGATCCATCCAAACAAATATGTTATAATGCCCTATAGTTCCCGATGCAATTGCAATCAATAATACAATGATCCCTCCAGGAAGTACATATGAAGTAATTCCTTCCATCACTCTAAACAATACCGGAGACCAACCTGCTTGTGCCGCAAACTGAATCGCGTAAAAAGCTAAAACCCCTAAACCTATCATAAAGAAAAAGAAGGCTCCTACATACAGTGCAGACCAAGGTCTGTTTGATATTTGATGTTGCACGTGTTCAACATGTGCTTTATGTTCGTCTACTTTTTGCTCACTAGCCATTTCTTCATGTGTATCTAAGTCAGTTTTGACTGCTTCATGATGACCATTAAGCGAGGTAACTTCCTCCGTAGCTTCTTCACCATGACCACCTCCATGATGTGCTGCTTCTTCTGCAAGCATGGTTTCTACTTCTTCAAAAGATTTGTGGGAAGTCATAAAACCAATTCCTACACCTATTAGGCCTAAAATAATTAAGGCTATAGAAAATATCTTTATTTTACTTGAGATTGTGTACATATCTATAAAATAATCTTATTCTTTCTTATTTTTCTAAGTTAGCTTTTAGGTCTAATACATAAGCTACTACTTGCCAACGTTCTTCTTCGTTCAACTGATTAGCATAAGAACCCATGGCATTTTTACCGTAATAAATGGTGTGATAAACACTACCCTCATTGATAGCTCTACCCGCGTCATCATAACTTGGTATCCCAAGTATTTTTTCACGCTTTACCAAATTACCTTGTCCGTCACCTTTTGTTCCATGACAAATACCACAGTAAACATTATAAAGCTCCTTACCTCTATTAAGATCAACCATGGTAGAATCCAATGGGCTTTTCAAAGTAGCTTTCGCTAAGTCATACCCTTCAGTAGAACCTTCTATATCAAAAGGTATATGTCCTCTAGCCACACTACCTTCTGCAGGTAATTGCGCTTCTACACCATTAGAAAAAGCCTCAGATTCCATATAAGGCTCATAACCTACCGGCTCATACATATTAGGCATAAACTGGAAATTAGGTCTAGAATCTTTCTTACATGCTACAACCGTTAATAAAACTGTTGCTATAACCGTTATTTTAAATAAGCTCTTCATAATATATTAGTGCGCTTCTTTTTCAATTACTTTGATTTCAACTGCTCCAGTTTCACTCAAAAGATCTGTTAATGATTTCTCGTTTCCAGATAAAGCCACTTCCATTAGGAAATGATCATCTGTAGTTCTAGGATCTGGATTCTCAGCGTTTTTAAATGGCCACATTTTACTTCTTAAATAGAAAGTGATTACCATTAAGTGAGCTGCAAAAAATACAGTAAGCTCAAACATAATAGGTACAAATGCAGGCATGTTTTCAATAAAGCTAAAACTTGGTTTACCACCAATATTTTGAGGCCAATCTTGAATCATAATAAAATTCATCATGGTAATGGCCACTGTTAAACCAACACATCCGTATAAGAATGATGCAATTGCAATTCTTGTAGGTGCTAATCCCATGGCTTTATCTAACCCGTGTACTGGGAATGGCGTATAAATCTCTTCGATGTGATACTTCTCTGCCTTAACTTTTTTAACAGCAGACATCAAGATATCGTCGTCGTTATATATAGCGTGTATAACTTTTGATGCTTCCATTGCCTAAGATTAGTTTATTAGTTGTTTTGCTTGACCAGACCAATCATCTCTTTCTGCTCTTCCAGGGAATAAGCCAGTGATCTCATCAATTAAATCATATTCTCTTTTTGTCATTCTACTTACTTGTAAAAAAGTGTAGATTCCAATACTATTTAGAGCTTCTTCCATTTTTGGACCAACTCCATTAATTCTCTTCAAATCATCTGCAGCTTCCGTAGTTGGGTCAAATTTACCAACACTTGCCAATAGACTATCTACCTTTTCAGCATGTGCCACTGTAAGATGAGATTCTGCCGTCTCTTGTGGTAACTTATAAACAGAAGTTCTTTCATCTGCACCAGTTCCCACTAAACTTTCACCAGCTTCTCTAATTCTCTTATATCGTTGTCCTGAAGATTTCAAAATCGTTTTTACTTCTGCCTGAGCGATAACAGGGAAGGTTCTTGAATACAATAGGAATAACACGAAGAAGAAACCAATTGTACCAATGAAAATTCCAATATCAACAAAGGTTGGAGAGAACATCGTCCAAGAAGATGGTAAGTAATCTCTGTGCAACGAAGTCACAATAATTACAAAACGCTCAAACCACATCCCTATGTTTACAACAATAGAGATAAAGAAAGAGAACATAATACTTGTTCTTAATTTCTTGAACCACATAAACTGAGGTGAGAACACGTTACAAGTCATCATAGACCAGTAAGCCCACCAGTAAGGTCCTGTTGCTCTATTCAAGAAAGCATATTGCTCATACTCCACTCCAGAATACCAAGCAATGAATAACTCAGTAATATATGCCACACCTACGATAGATCCCGTAATCATGATTACGATATTCATCAATTCGATGTGTTGCACAGTAATATAGTCTTCTAGGTTACAAACCTTTCTCATAATAATAAGAAGGGTGTTTACCATCGCGAATCCTGAGAAAATCGCTCCCGCTACGAAATATGGTGGGAAGATAGTTGTATGCCATCCCGGAATTACCGAAGTAGCAAAGTCAAAGGATACAATGGTGTGTACAGAAAGTACAAGTGGTGTTGCCAAACCGGCTAATACCAAAGATACTTCTTCAAAACGTTGCCAATCTTTTGCTCTACCAGACCAACCGAAACTTACTAAAGAGTAAATTTTCTTTTGGAACGGTCTAACAGCTCTATCACGAATCATGGCGAAATCAGGAAGCAAACCAGTCCACCAGAATACCAATGATACCGATAAGTATGTAGAAATCGCAAATACGTCCCAAAGTAATGGGGAGTTAAAGTTCACCCATAAAGAACCAAACTGATTCGGAATTGGTAATACCCAATATCCTAACCAAGGACGACCCATGTGGATTACAGGGAACAAACCTGCTTGTACTACAGAGAAGATGGTCATTGCTTCTGCAGAACGGTTAATTGCCATTCTCCACTTTTGACGGAATAATAAAAGTACTGCAGAAATCAAGGTACCTGCGTGACCAATACCTACCCACCAAACGAAGTTGGTGATATCCCAGGCCCAACCAACGGTTTTATTTAAACCCCAAGTTCCAATACCGGTAGATATGGTGTAAATGATACATCCTAATCCCCAAAGAAAAGCTACTAGTGAAATACTAAATACAATCCACCACTGCTTGTTTGCTTTACCTTCAATAGGTCTTGCCACATCCACAGTAACATCGTGGTATGATTTTTCGCCCGTAACTAAAGGTCTTCTAATAGGTGCTTCGTAATGAGACGCCATAATTAATTTATAATTGTTTCTTCGTTAATTTATGCTTCAGTTGTATTTCTCACTTTCACTTGATAAATCACATTTGGTTTAGTACCAACATGCTCAAGTAAATGATACATACGATTATCTTCTTTCAGGTGTGCCACCTTACTTTCCTTATCGTTGATATCTCCAAATACCATTGCTCCACTACTACAAGCTGCAGAACAAGCTGTTTGGAATTCACCGTCTTTTACCGGACGTCCATCACGTTTTGCATCCAAAATTGTCTTTTGAGTCATTTGGATACACATAGAACATTTTTCCATCACACCACGAGAACGTACAACCACATCTGGGTTAAGAACCATACGACCTAAATCATCATTCATGTGGTAATCAAACTCGTCATTATTGCTATATAAGAACCAGTTGAAACGACGCACTTTATAAGGACAGTTGTTAGCACAATATCTTGTACCTACACAACGATTATAAGCCATGTGGTTTTGACCTTGACGTCCGTGAGAAGTTGCCGCTACTGGACAAACAGTTTCGCATGGTGCGTGATTACAGTGCTGACACATTACTGGTTGGAAAGCTACTTGTGGATTGTCAGATGCATGTTCCATCTCACCAAACTCACTTAATGAACTTCCTAATCCTGAAATGTTATCTTTCTTATCATTATCTCCAGCAAATGATTCTTCTGAAGAGTAATATCTATCTACACGTAACCAGTGCATATCACGGCTACGACGTACTTCTGATTTACCTACTACTGGCACGTTGTTTTCTGCATGACATGCAATCACACAAGCTCCACAACCTGTACAGGCATTCAAGTCAATTGATAAGTTGAAGTGGTGACCGATTGAGCGATCAAACTCATCCCATAAATCAACTTTGGGATCGGTTACAGGGGTTTCAACGTGGTTTAAAGATACTTGAGGCACTTCATTCCAATGATGTTTATCCTTGGTATTGAAGATTTCTAAAGTTGTTTCTTTCACGATGTCACCACGACCCATTAAGGTGTTGTGCAACTGAACACAAGCAAATTCATGTTCACCAGCCGCAGCAGAAACAGTTACAGATTGAACTGAGTCAAAGTTTTGGTATAATGGGTAAGCATTAACTCCTGTTTTCATTTCATCCTTTAATCCGGCAGTTCTACCGTAACCAAAAGACAATCCTACAGAACCATTTGCTTGACCTGGTTGAATTAAAACAGGTACATTTTTAACAGTCACACCGTTTACAGTAACATCGGCATAACTTCCGTTAAGCGCACCGTTAGAAACGTGTTTATTCATCAAACCTAACTTCTCAGCATCAGTTCTAGAAACTGTCAAATAGTTATCCCAAGACACACGTGAAATTGGATCAGGGAATTCTTGTAACCAAGGGTTATTAGCTTGTTGCCCATCACCCATACCTGTTTTGGTATATAAGGTTAATTCAAGTCCTTGACTTGAAGCATTTGCCAATGCCTTAGCTGCAGCTCCTGCAGAAATTGCAGTAGTAGTCGAAGCACTAGCTTCACCATCACTAACAGTTTTTGTTGATGTAGAAGTAACGTATTCGTCTTGATCTTCCTTAGCCAAACCAACCCCTACTGCCGCATCATGGATAATTTCTCCTACTTTAGTTCTTTCCTTCTTATCCTTAAGTGAGGTAGTTGTAGTTTCTTCAGTATGGTATGAACCTTTTCCAGCAGGACCAGATACCAATCCACCAGCAACAAAAACACCATCATGAAGCGCTTGGTTAAATGAAGCACCACCTAATAGTCCGCCTCCCCAAGTCTCCTTAATATAGGTATGTAATTTTGTTGCATTTCCATTCCACTTTAATAAAGCTTCCTGAAACTGTCTAGTGTCAAACAACGGACGAATGGTTGGTTGTGTTAAGGCAAAATGTCCTTTTTTAAACTCCACATCTCCCCATGCTTCTAAATAATGAGGTGCCGCTGCAATATATTGTACTTTAGAAGAAGTTTCATCTTCTTTCATTGAGAAGGAAACAGATAATCCTACGTTACCTAAACCTTCAGCAAATTCTGAAGCATTAGGTAAGGTATACATTGGGTTAACACCACTCATGATGATAGCTCCAACCTTTCCAGATTTCATATCTGAGATCAATTGAGCTACTTCTTCAGTTCTTCCTTGTTTTGTTTTTATTGGAGTAGCTGGGTCAAATGCCTTACTTCCTAAAGATTCATTGATGGCAAAAACAACTGTTTGCGCATTTTTATCTTGAATCCCAGTAACCACGACTCCTTTGCTGCCAGCTTTTTTAAGTGCTGCTGCTGCTTTAGATACAGCTTCGTCTGCTCCTTTAGGCAATTCACCAGAAACAGAGCCTCCAACAACTTGTGAATATAATTTAGCCAAAGCGACCTTTTGCTGAGAAGGCGTCAAAGGCACACGCTTATCAGCGTTAGCACCGGTCAAAGACATGTTTGCTTCAAATTGGAAATGCTGAGACATTTTTCCATGTTCTGGAACACGTCCTTTAGCATAACCTGAATCAAAACCACCACCTTGCCAGTCTCCTAAGAAATCTGCTCCAAAGGATACAATGGTACTAGCTTTAGAAAAATCATAATCTGCCAAACCTCTTTCACCATATTGAGCTTCAAAGGCATCCAGTGCCGCTGATTCATTAACAGAATCGTAAGACACATGCTTGACATTATTATATTTTGATTTGAATTCAGCAATCAATTTTTCAGTAGACGGACTAGCGAATGTTTGCGTGAACAATGCTATTTGCTTTCCTGAATTGCTGATTTCAGTTAATTTTTGGTTTACTTCACTATCAAATGCATCCCAAGTGATGGCCTTCCCTTCTTTCATAGGGCCTTTGACACGTAGACTATCATACAATCCTAATACAGATGCATTCACTCTTGCATTGGCACCACCATTAGTAGTTGCTAAGCTATTATTAAGGATTTTTATTGGACGTCCTTCACGGGTTTTCACTAAAACGCTAGCAAAATCAAATCCATCTGCAATAGTGGTTGCATAGTAATTCGCTTTTCCAGGAATAATCTCCTCTGGTTGAACTACGTAAGGAATTGATTTAATAACTGGCCCTTCACAGGCAGCCAAAGAAGCTGCAGCCGTACTAAAACCAACGTATTTTAAGAAATCACGACGTGTTGTTTTAGAGCTTTCCAAGGATTCTTTATTTCCTAAAAACTCATCCGTAGGAATCTCCTGAACAAATTCGTTCTGTTTTAGCGTCTCAACAATAGAGCTATTTTCATTTAGCTCCTCAACACTTTTCCAGTATTTCTTGTTTGATGACATATGATAAAATTGAATTACTTCTTAGTTAAAATTAATAGTGACACTTACCGCATTCTAATCCACCCATTTGGGCAGCTGTAAGCTCCTCTACTCCATATTTCTTAGATAACTGCTCATGGATTTTTTCATAATATCCATTGTCTTTAACTTTCACATTAGTTTCTCTGTGACAGTTAATACACCACCCCATTGTCAAAGGCGAGTACTGATACATGATTTCCATGGTTTCAACTGGACCGTGACAAGTTTGACACTCCAATCCAGCAACGGTAACGTGTTGTGAGTGGTTGAAGTAAGCAAAATCTGGAAGATTGTGAATTCTTACCCACTTGACCGGCTGAGTTTCCCCAGTATACTTTTGATCGGCATCATTCCAACCAACAGCAGCATATAATTTTTTGATTTCTCCATCATAGAAATCTTTAGAGTACTCTGGAGAAGTTTCCCCATTGTATTCATAAATAGATTTGTGACAGTTCATACAAACGTTCAATGATGGAATACCTGAAGTCTTACTAACACGCGCAGATGAGTGACAATATTTACAATCTACACCATTGTCACCAGCGTGGATTTTATGCGAGAAATGAATAGGTTGCACTGGTTGATAACCTTGATCAACACCAACCTGCATTAAATAACCGTAAACAAAATAGGCTCCAGCTAATAAAAAGAAAATAGCCGTTACCAAAACCAAAAATTGGTTTTGAGCAAACGCCTTCCAAAGCGGAAGTCCTTTTTGATGCTCCGGCAAAGCCACTCCTTTTTCAATAGCAAACCTGTTGAGGGTTTTTCTAACAAGGATTAAAGCAAAAGCCAACAAAGCAAATAAGATGGCTAAAGCACCAAGTATTAATTGGTTTGAAGTTCCAGAATCAGCAACAGCCTTACCTCCTGGACCAGGATTTGGAGTTGGTGGTGGAGTAACTGCATCCTCAGCTGTATAAGCCAAAATATCATCAATATCTTTTTCTGATAATTGCGGGAACGGTGTCATAGCCGCCCCAGCATACTCATCATAAATTTTCTTTCCATAAGCATCTCCAGAACTAATTACTCCTGGACTATTATGAATCCAATCGTAAAGCCAGGTTCTGTCCAAACCTTGCTCATCAGCCAAACGCTGCTCCACCTTACGTAAGGCAGGACCAGTCATTTTCTTGTCAAGCTTATGACAAGCGGCACAATTGGCATTAAATAGTTGCTTCCCTTTTGCTGGATCGCCTTCTTGCGCCAAAAGGGATGTTGAAATCGTCAATAAAAATATCAAGCTGGCATGAAGAAACCTCCTGCTTAATCTACGGTGAGTCACCTGTTTCATATTATTGGTTGAATTAACTTCTAAACTCTGGTACGATTTTTTCATTAATGGTAATAAAAAAATACAGTTATAAAATCTCGGACAAAAGTAACATTTAAAGTCCATTCTAAAAATGTTACAGAAGTGTTAAACACTAATTTAGAGAAATTCTAAATAATAAAATTTATTCAATATTGCCTATTAAGACATACATTTGTATTAAATAAATTCGCTTATGTTGAAACCAAATCAAATCAAATTGAATCTAAGTATCTTGATTACTGTTATTTGTATGGGTACTGGATTTTCGCAATCGGGACAGGTCGAAATCAATCAGGATAAAAAAATAGATCAGCTATTAGCCATAAAAAAAGAGGTAAATGCCTCTAATGAGTATTCAGATCGATATAAAATTCAAATTTTTTCTGGAAATTTAAGTGGTGCTGAAAAATCAGTTACTGAATTCAAGAAAAAATACGAAAGTTGGTCTTGCAAAATGGATTTTGAAACACCTAATTATAAGGTGCGTGTTGGAAACTTTAGAAGTCGCTTGGAAGCAGATAAAGCTCTAGCTACAATAAAAAAAGAATTTCCTGCAGCATTTATATTTAAACCCAAAAGGAGATCCTAATAAGTCAAAAAAAAGGGCGGTTTTTCAACCGCCCTTTTTAATTTTATGGAACTTTATTTAAGTTTCTTTTTTACTTCCACTTCTTGGAATGCTTCGATAATATCACCTTCCTGAATGTCGTTATAATTTTTCACCTGCATACCACAATCGTATCCTTTGGACACTTCCTTAACGTCATCCTTAAATCGTTTCAATGAAGTCAATTCTCCAGTGTAAATTACCACACCATCTCTAATAAGTCTAACTCCTGAATTTCTATATATTTTACCGCTAGTTACCATACATCCGGCAATGGTTCCAACTTTAGAAATCTTAAAGGTTTCTCTTATTTCAGCAGTACCCGTAACTTCTTCTTTCAGCTCTGGAGATAACATACCTTCCATGGCATCCTTCAAATCATTGATGGCGTCATAGATGATAGAATATGTCCTGATGTCGATTTCTTCCTTATCGGCTATCTGTCTGGCGTTACCCATAGGTCTTACATTAAACCCGATGATAATCGCATCTGAAGCCGAAGCTAAAAGCACATCACTTTCGGTAATGGCACCAACACCTTTATGGATAATATTTACTTGAATTTCTTCAGTTGAAAGTTTTTGGAATGAATCTGTTAAGGCTTCTACGGAACCATCCACATCCCCTTTAAGGATAATATTAAGTTCTTTAAAGTCACCTAAAGCAATACGTCTTCCAATTTCGTCAAGAGTTATATGACGTTGTGTTCTTACAGATTGCTCACGTTGTAATTGGGTACGTTTTGCAGCAATAGATTTGGCTTCTCTTTCATCATCAAATACATTGAATTTATCTCCTGCCTGAGGAGCACCATCCAACCCAAGAATAGATACTGGAGTCGCAGGTCCTGCTTCAAACACATCATTACCTCTTTCATCATGCATTGCTTTTACCTTACCACTGTGTTTACCAGCAAGAACATAATCGCCTATTCTCAAAGTTCCTGAAAGCACTAGAATAGTAGCTACATAACCCCTTCCTTTGTCCAGGAATGCTTCTACAATAGTTCCAGTAGCATTTTTATCAGGATTTGCTTGAAGTTCCAATAGTTCGGCTTCTAACAATACTTTTTCTAATAGTTCAGCAACACCTTCCCCTGTTTTAGCTGAAATATCTTGGGATTGAATTTTTCCACCCCAATCTTCAACCAATAGGTTCATATTAGCCAACCCTTCTTTAATCTTGTCCGGATTTGCTGTTGGTTTATCAATTTTGTTGATTGCAAAAATAATAGGCACTCCCGCTGCCTGAGCATGGGCAATAGCCTCTTTAGTTTGCGGCATGATGTCATCATCAGCTGCAACCACAATAATAGCAATATCGGTAACTTGAGCACCACGAGCACGCATCGCTGTAAAGGCCTCGTGACCCGGTGTATCTAAGAAAGTGATTTTTTGACCATCTTCTAAGCTCACCCCATAAGCACCAATGTGCTGAGTAATTCCTCCAGATTCTCCAGCAATCACATTTTCTTCACGAACATAATCCAGTAAAGATGTTTTACCGTGATCTACGTGCCCCATCACCGTAACAATAGGAGCTCTGTGTTTTAAATCTTCTGGTTTGTCTTGTACTTCTTCAAAAGATTCCTCAATATCGGCTGTTACAAATTCTACTTCGTAACCGAATTCTTCGGCAACAATTGAAAGAGTTTCTGCATCCAGTCTTTGGTTCATGGTAACCATCATACCTAAAGACATACATGCTGAAATAATTTTAGTTACAGGAACATCCATCATAGTTGCTACTTCACTTGCTGTAACAAACTCTGTTACCTTAAGCTTTTTGCTTTCTGCTGCTTCTGCACGTAATTCTTTTTCAGTCTGCTCTCTATGTTGCTCTCTTTTTTCTCTACGATACTTGGCTCCTTTACCTTTAGAGGATTTACCTTGAAGTTTCTCTAAAGTTTCTCTAATTTGCTTTGATACTTCTTCTTCACTCGGCTCTTCTTTCAAGATTGGGCGTTTCCCTTTACCTCCTGGTTTAGGTTTCCCTTTAAATCTGTCGTTATTTCTATCTCCGCCTTGTCTATTGTCTACACCAACACCACCTTTACTGATTCTCCTTCTTTTCTTTCTAGCTGAATTATCACCAGCCTTTTTGTCATCATCCTTTTTGACCTCTTTCTTTTTCTTTGGTTTGTTAAATTGAGACAAGTCAATTTTCTCACCAGTGATATTAGGTCCAGAAAGTTTTTTGTATTGGGTCTTTAATTTTTCAGGTTTCGGATCGCCATTTTCATCTAGCTCGACTTCCACCTTTTTAACGGGAGCCTCCTCTGGTTTTTTAACCTCTTGTTTAGGAGCGGCTTCTTTTACAGGCTCCTCCTTTTTAACTGGGGCAGGCTCTGGCTTAATTTCTTCCTTGGCAACCGGAGCTTCTTGAGGTTTTTCTTCCTCTTTTACTGGTTCAACAACCGGAGTTTCTTCTTCCTTGACCTCTTCTTTCTCAGGAGCCTTTTCTTCCTTTTTCTTAGGTTCAAGATCAATTTTACCAACCGTTTTCGGACCAGTAAGGGTAGATTTCGCCTTCACGATTTTCTCCTGCTCTTCCGCCTCTCTTTTAGCTCTTTCTTCCTCTTGCTTCTGAAGTTCACGCTCTCGCTGCAGCCTAAGCTCTTCCTTTTCCTTTTGTTTTGCCTCACTTACTTCTTGGGACGCAACTTTTTTGTCTGCATCCGTTTGAAACTCGTCTGACAAAACTTCGTAAATGTCTTCAGTGATTTTAGTATTAGGACTTTTATCAATATTGATGCCTTTGGAATCCAAGTATTCCACAGCTCTGTCAATAGAGATATTCAACTCCCTTAATACTTTGTTTAATCTGATCGTTCCAGCCATAAATTGCCTTTAAACCTATTGTTTGTTTTTTAGTCCTCGAATTCTTCTCTTAAGATTGCGATGACCTCTTTAATTGTTTCTTCTTCTAAATCTGTTCTCTTAACTAAATCTGAGATATCCAGTTCTAAAATACTTTTGGCGGTATCTAAACCAACCTTGCTAAATTCTTCTATAATCCAGCTATCTATTTCGTCAGAGAATTCAGCTAATTCAACATCTTCCTCAGCTCCTTCTCTAAACACATCAATTTCATAACCTGTCAATTGACCGGCCAATCTAATGTTATGTCCTCCTCTACCTATCGCCTTACTTACCTCTTCAGGTTTTAGTACTGCTTCAGCGCGTTTATTTTCCTCATCAACTTTAATAGAAGTAACTCTAGCAGGACTTAATGCTCTTGTAATATACAATTGAACATTATTTGTGTAGTTGATAACATCAATATTCTCATTTCCTAATTCACGCACAATACCGTGAATTCTTGAACCTTTCATTCCCACACATGCTCCAACAGGGTCGATTCTATCATCATAAGAATCTACTGCCACTTTTGCTTTTTCTCCTGGGATACGAACCACGTTCTTGATGGTAATCAAACCATCAAACACCTCTGGAATTTCTTGTTCAAACAATTTTTCTAAGAACAAAGGTGATGTTCTCGACATGATGATTGAAGGTTTGCTTCCTTTCAATTCAACATTTTCAATAACACCTCTTACATTGTCTCCTTTTCTAAAAAAGTCAGAAGGAATCTGCTTTTCCTTTGGCAATATAATCTCATTTCCTTCATCATCCAACAAAATTACGGCTCTATGACGAATATGGTGCACTTCAGCCGTATAAATTTCACCAATTAAATCTTTAAATTGTTTATAGATATTGGTGTTATCATGCTCGTGAATCTTGGAAATCAAATTCTGTCTTAACGCCAAAATTGCTCTTCTTCCAAGATCTATTAGTTTCACCTCTTCTGACACATCTTCGCCAACTTCAAAATCGGGCTCAATTTTTCTTGCCTCAGACAATGAAATTTCTTGATTTGGATCTTCAACATCTCCATCAGCAACTACAATTCGGTTTCTCCAAATTTCCAAATCTCCCTTATCTGGATTAATAATGATATCAAAATTATCATCATCTCCAAATTTCTTTTTCAAAGCATTTCTAAAAACATCCTCTAAAATAGCCATCAAGGTCACACGATCTATTAGCTTATCGTCCTTAAACTCTGAAAAAGATTCTATTAATGCAAGATTTTCCATTCTCCTTTTGAATTAAAATTTTATCATAACTTTTGCTTCCTTTATATCTTGTAATCCTATTACAGCTTCCTTTTTAACAGTTACCTTTCCCTTTCCTACCGGTTTAGGCTCCCTAACCTTCCACTGAATAGTTATGTTCTCATCATTAGCCTCAGCTAATTTACCCTCAAATTGCCCACCTTCATTCGTCTTAATCGCTAACTCCCTACCAATGTTTTTTGCATATTGTCTAGGGTTAACCAACGGAGCAGTAGCTCCAGCCGAAGACACCTCTAATGAAAAATCCTCTTCCTCACGGTCCAAATTATGTTCAACTGCCCTACTGGCATTAACACAATCTTCCACGGTAACACCTTGGTCACCATCAATCACCACCATTATTTTGTTATCTTCTGAGATAGACATGTCAATCAAAAATAATTGAGGGTTTTGATCGAAGAAATTTTCTAATAATTTTTCTACTGTCGGCTTAAGCATTTTTAAGTATAAAAAGAGGGGACTTCCCGTCCCCTCATTGATTTCTTTTTCTTACAACGGTGCAAATATACAACATTTAAATTGAATTACATAATCCGTAAAATATCATTTTAATTTTTTACCTTTATAGTACACTTTCTACTAACACACTCACGAACTAATTATGAAAAAAATCTTAGTACCAACCGACTTCTCCAATGAAGCGGAACATGCCTTAAAAGTAGCCGCTCAATTAGCAAAAAAATATGATTCCGAAATCTATTTACTTCACTTATTGGAGATCCCTGTGCAACAGGTAGATACACTAAATGTTCAAAGCGATTTCCCTGAAGCCATGTTTTTCATGAAGCTGGCACATCAAAAATTTGAAGACATAATGTCAAGCCCATACTTAGATGGTATTACAGTGCATGAAACTGTAGATTTTAATCAAAATTTCGCAGAAGTATCTAATGTGGCCAAAGAAAAAGGAGCCGACCTGATTGTCATGGGCTCTCATGGTTCTAGCGGATTCAAGGAAATGTTTATTGGATCAAATGCCGAAAAAGTAGTAAGAACTTCGGAAATACCCGTTTTGGTTATTAAAAACCAACATGACTCTTTTGAGGTGAATGATTTTGTTTTTGCATCAGATTTTAAAAATGATAACAAAGAAACTTACAAACAAGCAACCAAGTTAGCAAGAATGTTTGATGCAAAAATTCACTTGTTACTGGTCAATACAGCCAGCAATTTCCAAACAACCATAAAGGCTCATGATAGAATACATGATTTTATCAGTGAAGACACGTTTGAAAACTACACAATCAACATATACAATGACGAAACCATTGAAAAAGGAATCTTAAATTTTTCAAGAGAAATCAAAGCGGACCTCATTGGTATCAGCACTCATGGGCGACAAGGAATTGCCCATTTCTTTAATAGTAGCATCAGTGAAGATTTGGTCAATCATGCTAAAAGACCAGTCATGACGTTCAAAATAAAATAAGGACTTAAATCAAAAAAAGCCTTCGGAAAATCCGAAGGCTTTTTTGTTGGCCTACTAGGGCTCGAACCTAGACTCTTCTGAACCAAAATCAGACGTGTTGCCAGTTACACCATAGGCCATAATCTCAAAAGAGGTTGCAAATTTAAAACAAAGTTTCTTTTGAGCAAAAAAAAATTAAAAAATAATTTAGACACCTTCACGTTACCTTTATGGGAAATACTGACACTAGGCATCAATACTAACTTTTGTTAATAGGAATATAATACTTTCAGCTTATATATATTTATTGTTAAATTCGCCACATCTTTACAAACCAAGAATCTATGACACACTTCAACTTCAAAAAATGGAATACCATTTTAAGTTGGGTTTCTTTTGCAATCGCCCTTATCACTTATAGTTCAACTGTAGAGCCTACCGTAAGCTTTTGGGATGCAGGAGAATATATTTTAACCTCATCTAAATTACAAGTAGGCCACCCCCCTGGGGCCCCTCTTTTTCAAATGCTTGGAGCTTTTTTCTCCTTATTTGCCTTTGGAGATCCCACTAAAATAGGTTTGGTGATGAATTTGATGAGCGCCTTTGCCAGCGCCTTCACTATTTTCTTTATGTTCAAATCCATTTCTTTATTATTACAGAAAATAGTCAAGAGTCATGGAAAATTCTCGAAAAGCAAACAATACACTGTTTTAGGAAGTGCCTTAGTTGGAAGTTTAGCCTTCGCCTTTACAGATTCGTTTTGGTTTAATGCTGTGGAAACAGAAGTATATGCCATGGCCATTCTTATCATGTCTGTCCTATTCTATCTTGGTTTACGTTGGGATAAAGACATGAATAAACCCAGAGGAAACAAATGGCTTATTTTAATTGCTTTCATAATAGGATTATCATTTGGGGTGCATTTTATGGGACTTTTAACGATTCCCGCAATAGGTCTTATCTATTATTTTAAAAATTACAAGACCATCACTATCAAAAACTTCATCATTGCAAATGCAGTCTCTATAGCCATCCTTCTATTTGTTTTTAAATTATTAGCTCCAAATATTCTAAGGTTCTTTAGTGCCCTAGAAATATTCTCGGTAAACACTTTAGGTATGCCATTTAATTCGGGGACTATCATTGCTGGACTATTGATAATCGCAGCCGTTTATTTGGGCCTAAAATATACAAGACAAAAAAATTATGTCCATTTAAACACAGCTATCTTAGGTCTTACCTTTGTGATTATAGGATTCTCATCATGGATGATGCTCCCCATAAGAGCTAATGCTAATGTGGTTATTAATGAAAATGATCCCTCTGATGCCAGAGAGTTATTAGCCTACTACAACTTAGAGCAATATCCTGAAACCCATTTGTTTTACGGCCCCCTTTTTACAGACCAATATTCAGGATTAGATGAAAACCAACCTTATGTTGATGATAAACCCAACTACGAAAAAGATGAAAAGGCTGGTAAATATGTCATCATTAATGATTGGAAGAATGCCAAACAAAATTTCAATCACAAACATGCTGCCATACTTCCTAGAATGTGGAGCCAAGAAAATGCCACCAATTACATGATTTATTCTGGGTATCTGGATTTTAAATTAAAGCCGGAATACCAAATGGAAAATAGGCTTCGTTCTGCCCTTACCAACTTCAAAAATGACGTAGCTCAAGGCATGGTCAACTATGAAGATTACCATAGCTTCCTTAAGCAATTTGGGCAATATATTGATGTTGAAAAACCCGATTTAGCATCCAATATCATCTATATGTTGGAATACCAATTGGGTTATATGTACTGGCGTTATTTTATGTGGAATTTCACAGGACGTCAAGATGATATACAAGGAAAATTAGATAACCATGGAAACTGGTTAAGCGGTATTACATTTATAGATGAATGGCATCTAGGTTATTCTCAAGACAACCTACCCAGTGATGTAGAAAACAATAAAGCCAGAAACACCTATTATTTCTTACCCTTGATATTGGGGTTAATAGGCTTTTTCTTTTTGTTCAACAAAGACAAAAAGTTGTTTTGGGTCATGTTGGTATTCTTCTTATTCACCGGTTTGGCTATTCAATTTTACACCAACGTTAGACCTTTTGAACCAAGAGAAAGAGATTACTCAGTTGTAGGGTCTTTTTATGTATTTGCCATTTGGATTGGATTTGGTGTTTATGCCATATTTGACGCTTTAAGAACCAAATTCAAACAAAACTGGTTAGGTCCTGTTATTGCCGTGGCATGCTTAGTGCTTGTTCCCGGAATTTTAGCTGCAAACAATTGGGATGATCATGACAGATCACATAAAGAAACAGCTAGGGCCATGGCAAAAATGTATTTAGATTCTTGCGAGGAAAATGGCATCCTATTCTCCATTGGTGACAATGACACTTTCGCACTATGGTATGCTCAGGAAATAGAAGGCTATAGAACTGATGTTCGCGTTGTAAACACTAGCTTATTCCAAACTGACTGGTACATTGACCAAATGAAACGAAAAGCTTACGAAAGTGATCCTATCCCAGGCACTCTTCAGCATCATCAATACCAATATGGAACTCGGGATTATATTATGAAACGTTTGGTTTCTCAAGACACCATGGATATTAAAGATTTCTTGAACTTCATAACCAGTGATAACCCAAGAACTAAATTTAAATATATCTTACAGCAGCAAGGAGATGACCCAAGTTATTATCCCTCCCAATTAACAAATTCTAACTATTTCCCAGTGGAAAATGTTAGTGTTCCAGTAAACAAGGATAATGCTCTAAAAAATGGAATTGTAAAGGAAAAAGATGCCGACAAGATAGAAGACACCTTGTACATTACAATAGACGATAATGCCATGTACAAAAACCGTCTGCTTATGCTTGACATTGTGGCTCACAACGATTGGAAACGTCCCATCTATTTCACTGGAGGAGCCTTTAGTAATCAAGACTATATTTGGATGAAGGATTATTTACAATTAGATGGTTTATGCTATAAATTGGTTCCTATTAAAACACCTGTTTCACAAGCCAATCCTTTTGATATGGGACGAATAGATTCCGATTTGATGTATGACAAGGTAGTTAAATGGGATTGGGGAAATAGTGGCGACCCAGATCTATACCATGACACCGAAACTAGAAAGAATTCCATAACCTATAGAGGGAATTTGGCTAGATTAATGGAAGAGCTTCTAATAGAAGGCAAAAACAAAAAGGCTGAGCAAATTGCCGATATCGCCATGGAAAATATGCCTGTAGATTATTTTGGTTATTATACGTTGCTTGAACCTTATATAGGAGCATATTATGAAGTTGGATCAAATGAAAAAGCGAGAGACCTATTTAAACAGGTAGCAACAAAATACCAAGAAAAGTTAAACTATTTCAGTCAATTGGATATCGATCAACAATATGACCTGATAGAAGACATTGTGACCGATATTGAAAGATACAAAGGTATTATTGATTTGCTTCGCGACTATGACAAGGAATTCTATGAAAAGGAGAGCAAAGTATTCTCCAATTATCTCAATTTATTCAGTCATTTTTACGACAGCGAACCATTGCCTGAAAGCAGTTTGGACAAGGACATTGTTCCTGAACAAACCCTAGACACAACAGCTATTGATTTAGGTAATTAGCAATGAATTTACTAAGTGCAAAACTTCCTCCTTTGGTCAAATCCATTTTTCCCAAGTATGTTTGGGAAATGGAAACCGCGGAGAAAGTTTTGTATCTTACTTTTGACGACGGTCCTACTCCAGATGTTACACTTTGGGTTTTGGAGACTTTAAAGCTGTATGATGCCAAAGCGACTTTCTTTTGCATTGGCCATAATATTGAAAAACACCCCGATATTTTTAACCAAATTGTAAATGAGGGCCACCAAATTGGGAATCATACCTTTAATCATTTAAAGGGTTGGAAAACGGATTTGGACACTTACATTTCCAACGCAGTTAAAACAGAAAGAGAGATTGAAAAACATACAAACCTTTCTTCAAACCTTTTTAGACCCCCCTACGGAAGAATCAAAAAAAAGCAAGGAATGCAATTGATAGATATGGGCTATCATATCATTATGTGGTCTGTTATTTCCATTGATTGGGACAAAACGGTAAGTGGTGAAACGTGTCTAAAGAATGTAACGAACAATGCGAAAGAAGGCAGTATTGTAGTATTTCATGACAGCATTAAGGCTTCTGAAAACATGAAATATGCGCTTCCAAGAACATTAGAATACTATAGAGATTTAGGTTTTAGCTTTAAAGCTATTAGCTTTTAAAGGTATTCCTGAATAATACCTATTAGAGTATTTGCGTCTTGTTCACCACTATAACGCCACTTCATTTCACCATTTTTATAGATGATTAACGTAGGAAGACCTTTAACCCTTAAAGCTTCTGCAAGTTCTTGATTTTTCTCGACATCAATTTTAATCACTTTGGCTTTATCACCAAGTGCAGCGGCCACATCCCTAAGTACAGGATGCATAGCAGTAGATTGATCGTTCCATTCTGTGAAAAAGTCCAATAGGACTGGAACATCAACATCTATTAATTCACCAAATTTTGACATACTTTGTACCATTTTAAGTCAATGCCTTGATGTAAATCTACACATTTTTTTTATATTTTGAATAACAGGCACTTATAATGGCCTGTTTTCAGCAGTCATTTAAAAATCCCTTAGCTATTTTGCTCTTTCCGCTTAAGTTCAATGACCGTTATTTCGGGCCAAATTCCAGCTCTACCAGGATATCCTAAATACCCCAACCCTCTGTTGACATTAATGTATTGACCTAATTCATTATAAACACCTGCCCAATATTTATAACGCCACTTAATGGGACTCCATTTCACCCAGCCCGGTATTTCCACTCCAAATTGCATCCCATGTGTGTGACCACTTAAGGTTAAATGGTAATGGTAAGGCTCATGCAAGACCACATCTTCCCAGTGTGAAGGGTCATGACTCATTAAAATTTTAAAATCATCAGGTTTAACCCCTTCAGACGCCTTTGTAAGATCTCCTTTCTTAGTGAATCCTCCTCGTCCCCAATTCTCAACTCCTACCAAGGCAATTTTATCTCCATTTCGCTCTAAATACCTACTTTCATTAAGTAATAAGTCATACCCCATATCCTTATGCACCCGCTTTAAATCTTCTAGATTTTGATGCTTTGCCTCATTGCTTTCCCACTCTACATAATCCCCATAATCATGATTCCCCAAAACGGAAAAAACACCATCCTTGGCCTTTAGGGATCCAAACAATGGTTTCCATCGATCCATTTCCGTAGCCGTATTATTTACCAAATCACCTGTAAACATAATCGCGTCCGATTCTTGCTCATTAATCATGTGTACAGCCTGCTGAATCTCCTCGTAATCTGTAAAACTACCAGAATGGATATCGCTAATTTGAGTAATTTTATATCCTTCAAAGGCCTGTGGCAAATCTTCGAAAAACAAAGTGTGCTTGATAACCCTAAAATTATACTTTCCCTTATACATCCCATAAAGCAAAGATGCTACGGGTATTGCAGCTAATCCCATGGCTACTTGACTGATAAACTTTCTACGTTCTGGAAAATAGAAATCCTCCTTTGTTGTAAAAAACCGATCGTATAAGCTTGACACCCCTCTAAAAATATCTTCCCCAATTAATATTGGAATCATCACAAGCAAAAAACTCATGTAGGTTAAAAGAAACCCAAAGGCATAACTTTTACCAGGAGTTAAAACTCGACCTTGGGAAGGTAGGGTAAACTGATAAATAAAATTACCAAAAACTAAAACCGCCAAAATAAAAAACAGAACATGTATCCAAGTGGCTTTGGTAATGGTTCTAATGGCTTGAAATCCATAAATGGTAAGTAGAAGGTAAACAACTATAAAAATTACCCAGCGAATCATAAGTACAATTTGAGCAAAGATAAAGGATATTGCATGCGAAGTATTTTAACAGGATGTTAAAAATCAACTATTTGGTTTCGATATCAAATTAACCATGGCTTTAACCTTTTCTGTAGAGGTCACCGTTAATGTATCTTTACTAAAAAGACCTTCGCCTTGACCTTCACCTATAATCATGGATGCCGAGGAATGAACCTCCTCAAACTCCATTTCTTTGAATTTTAAAATATTATCTTCATTAACTCCCGCTCCGGGCATAACCTTAATTTGGTTCAGACCCAGATCTCTTAATTGAGATAACAAGGTTATTCCCTCGAAGGCTGTGCTTTTTTGCCCAGAACTTAACACTCTGGTTACTCCCAAATCTATTAACTGCAATAAACTTTCCTTTGGATTTAGAACCTCATCAAATGCTCTATGAAATGTAAAAGGTAAATCGCCAGATGCATCTATCAACTCCTTAGTTTGACTGACATTAATAGTACCTTCCAAATGTAAAGCTCCGGAAACAATTCCAGAGCAGCCCAGTTTTTTAAACAACTGGATATCATTCAACATAACCTCCATTTCCTCTGTGGAGTACACAAAATGACCGCTTCTAGGCCTTACTAATGCAAATACTGGGATAGACAATTTATCGACTACCTGTTTCACAAGACCATAACTAGGTGTAATCCCGCCTACTGAAAGCTCTTGACAAAGCTCAATCCGTTTAGCGCCTCCCAATTGGGCATTCTTTGCAGATTCAAAGGAATTTGCACAAACTTCTAAAACCATACTATTTTACTACAATTTCGTCTATAAAAGTCCAAGCTTTGTTTCCTGCTCCTTGCTTCCCTTCTGGAATAGTACCATAATTTGGGACTATCAACTTAAAGCTTGTTGTTCTGATTTTTGGCTCAATTTTAAAATTTACTAGGACTCCTTCACTACTATTAACAGGATATGTAATTTGCTTTCCATTAGCTTCAAAAATAACTTCCTTTGGTGCATAAATCCATTGTCCTTGGCCATCATAAAATCTAGTTGATACAGAATCGATATCAGTCTCCTCTTCAAAATTTATCATAATTTCTAAATCATCCCCCCAAAATCCTAACCATTCCTTATCACCATAACGTGTGCTGCTACCCCATATACCATTGACCAAACCATTTGCACCACTTCCCTGATAAGCTTTATGTGGTGACACATTCAATTCTATATGTTTTCCTACTGCTTTATGTGACCATAATTTTTGATGAAAATCGGATCCTACCTTTTCATCACCCCTAAAAACAGCTGCATGGATCTCCATATCTTTTGAGAACAGTATAGGATGTTCATAAGTTAAGGATTCCTTATTAGGACTGCTTCCATCCAAAGTATATTTAATGATTTTACCATTTGTCAAAGTCTTCATTTCATAAACTGATTTTCCTTCATCCACTAATAAACCACCTTCAATATCATATAAATGATTCGCATAATGAATTCCTAGGGCATCCAATCTTTTATGAAAGTGTTCCACTCTTTGAACAAACTCCTTGTAATTCTTAAATTCAGGTTGCGTCCAAACAACTTCGCTTAACGCCAGTATTCTAGGAAAAACCATATATTCCACCTGTTTGCTGTTTGGTATGTATTCCGTCCATAAATTACCCTGGGCTCCCAATATATGCTTACTCTCTATTTCATCCAATTCCTCTGGAATCGGCTCTAAACTATAAACTTTCTCCAAAGGCAAAAACCCTCCAATGGCTGTTGGCTCGTTACTTCCCTCGGACTGATAATAATCAAAATAACAATGGGATGAAGGCGTCATCACCACATCATTCCCATGTTTGGCAGCAGTAATAGCTCCTTCAAATCCGCGCCAAGACATCACCGTAGAATTTGGCGATAAACCACCCTCTAGAATTTCATCCCAACCAATAATTCTTTTCCCTTTAAGACTTAAATACTTTTCAATTCGTTTAATAAAATAACTCTGAAGTTCAAATTCATCTTTCAATCCCGCTTCTTGAATTCTTTTTTGGCAATTTTCACAAGCTTTCCATCTCGTTTTAGGTGCTTCATCACCTCCAATATGGATATATTCACTAGGAAATAACTCCACCACCTCATCTAACACGCCTTCTAAGAATTCAAATGTTTCATCCTTTGAACAAAAAATATCCTCAAAAACGCCCCAAGTGGTAGCCGTTTCTATGGAATTTCCGGTACAGCCTAATTCAGGATAAGCCGACAATGCTGCTTGGGCATGACCCGGCATCTCAATTTCTGGGATAACCGTTATATGCCTTTCTTTTGCATAAGCCACCACTTCCCTGATTTCTTCCTGAGAATAAAAGCCGCCATAACGTTCATTTTGATATTGAACCGGTTCATCATTGTAATGCCCTTTTAGGGTTTTATCTCTAAAAGCTGCCTCCCCCTGTAGTTTCGGAAACTTTTTTATTTCAATGCGCCACCCCTGATCATCTGTTAAATGCCAATGAAATTTATTGATTTTAAGAAGAGCCAAAGCCTCGATATAAGACTTAATAAAAGATACAGGAAACATATGCCTACTTACATCCAAGTGCATTCCTCTATACTGAAATCGTGGCTCATCTATAATTTCTAAACAAGGAATAACAGCTTTAGAATCACTGAAAGTTCCATTTTCAAAAGAGACAGGAAGCAATTGCCTCAAAGATTGAACTGCATAAAAAGCCCCTTGGTCTGTAGCAGCTTTAATTACTATCCTATTTGGTGTTACATTCAATTGATATCCATCTGCACTTAGATTTTTATTTTCAACAAACTCAATATCCCTTTCAGAAGAACTATTCAATTCCCAACTAGCGCCTTTCTCTATAAACGCTTTTAAATAATTTGAAGAACCTAAGAACAAGGTAGGTGACTTAATTCCAATTGTAGGATTCAATTCGAAAGCTCCTTCAGTGATTTCCAATTGGTTTGGTTGTGGGATGATTTGAGGTAAGATAGCAACTTCCTGTTCTTTTTTACAGGAAAGTAAGCCTAACAAAAAAAGACAACTTGCCAAAAGTTTCTTGATATTCATTTTTACTATATTAGAAGCCTTAAATGTAGCAATCTAAATTTTAATGAAATTCAAATTTTCTCCTCTTTTTATTGTCGTTCTTTTAATTAGCAGTTGTCAAAAACCTTCATCATCTACAAATCCTGAAACAGAAGACCAAAACCTTACTTCCTATGTGAATCCGTTTATTGGAACTGGAGGCCACGGCCATACTTTTCCGGGTGCCACTCTTCCATTTGGAATGATGCAATTAAGCCCAGACACAAGACTAGATGGATGGGATGGATGTTCAGGATATCATTACTCAGACTCTTATATTTATGGTTTTTCACATACCCACCTAAGCGGAACAGGAGTTAGCGATTATGGTGATATTTTGTTAATGCCCACTACAAGTGTTCAATTCAACAATGGCTCTGATGGCAAACCAGGTTACAAAGCGCCTTTTACACATAAAAATGAAATTGCAACGCCGGGATATTATGAAGTTAAATTGGATTCTACAGATATTAAAGTGAATTTAACGGTATCACAAAGAAGTGGTATTCACCAATATCAATTTCCGAGTCATGACAATCAATTTGTAGTTTTGGATCTCGAACACCGAGACAAGCTATTATCGCACGAAATCACCCAAATTGACAATAAAACCATTCAAGGACATAGGCATAGTGCCGCTTGGGCTACAGACCAACGTTTGTACTATTATATCACTTTTTCCGAAGAAATTGCATCCATACAATACAATCAAGAAAATCAACCCACCAAAGCGGTTTTTGAATTCAAAAATCCAAATAACAATCCTATTTACGCAAAAGTTGGCATTTCAGCTGTTGATGGGGATGGAGCAAGAAAAAACTTAGAGCAAGAAATAGGTCAAAAATCATTTGACGAAGTTAAATCTGAAGCTCAAGACTTGTGGGAAAGTCAATTACAAAAAATAGTAGTGGAAACACCTCATCAAGATGATAAGGTTAATTTTTATTCGGCGCTTTACCACACGATGATTGCCCCTAATTTATATCAAGATGTGGATGGCAGATATCGAGGTATGGATTTAAAAATCCATCAAAATGAAGATTTTGACTACTATACTGTTTTTTCGCTTTGGGACACTTACAGAGCCACCCATCCGCTTTACACAATTATCGAGCAGGAACGCACCAATGATTTCATCAATACATTTATTGCAAAAAATAAAGAGGGAGGTATCATGCCAATCTGGGACTTATCTGGCTGCTACACCGGTTGCATGATTGGTTACCATGCGGTTCCTGTCATTGCAGACGCCTATTTAAAAGGTATTCGAGGTTATGATGCAGATCAGGCTTTTGAGGCCATGGTAAATTCTGCCACTCAAGACCATTTAGGTCTCGACTCATATAAATCCTTGGCTTTTATTCCCGTAGAAAACGAAAGTGAATCCGTTTCAAAAACATTGGAATATGCTTATGACGATTGGACCATTGCGCAAATGGCCAAAGCCATGGGAAATGAAAAAGTTTATGAAGATTATCTGCAGCGGGCCCAATTCTACAAAAACATATTTGACCCAGAAAGTCAATTCATGAGAGGTCGTTTTAGAAATACCTGGTTTGCTCCGTTTGACCCTTACGAAGTAAATTTTAATTACACCGAGGCAAACTCATGGCAATATAGCTTTTATGTCCCTCAGGATATCTCAGGCTTTATGACCTTATTGGGCGGAAAAGAGGCTTTAGAAAAAAGATTGGATGATCTGTTTACAGCAAATGTAGAAACCTCAGGTAGGCAACAAGCAGATATTACAGGGCTTATAGGGCAATATGCCCATGGAAACGAGCCTAGTCATCATATGGCTTACCTCTATAATTTTGTAAACAAACCTTATAAAACACAAGAACGCGTTTCTCAAATTTTAAACGAGTTATACCAAAATGACCCTGATGGTATTTCAGGCAATGAAGACTGCGGACAAATGAGCGCTTGGTACGTGTTTAGTTCTATGGGATTTTATCCCGTTACACCAGGCTCGAATACTTACATTATAGGAACGCCACTAATGGAAGAATCAACCATTCATTTAGAGAATGGCAACACTTTTACCATCATTGCTGAAAACCTCTCTAAAGAAAATAAATACATTCAATCGGTCCTTCTTAATGATACCTCCTTAGAACAAACATTTATCAATCATGAGGATATTATCAAAGGAGGTTCCCTCAAGTTTACAATGGGGAATACGCCTTCCCAATGGGGAACTCAAGATGGCGATCAACCGAAAACCTCTATAGACGAACACCTTATTGTTCCGGTTCCATTTATAGCTGAAGGAGATGTTGCCTTTAAAGGCGAAACATTAGTAGCTTTAAAGAGTGTTGATGTAAAGTCTAACATTTTCTATAGTGTTAATGGCATAGACTTTATTGAGTACAAAAAGCCTTTTAAAATCTCAGATAAAACTGAACTAAAAGTTTATGCAGAATCTCAAGGAAAAAGGAGTCCTATTGTTTCGACCCAATTTTACAAGATTGATCCAAATATTTCTATTGAGTTAAAAAAACCTTACGCCAACCAATATAATGGTGGTGGTCAAAATGCTCTCATCGATGGGATTTTTGGAACTCAAGATTTCAGAACAGGCGTTTGGCAAGGTTTCCATGACAGTGATTTAATGGCTACTGTCAATCTGGGTTCAACAAGAACCATTGAGGAAATTGGGATAGGTTTCCTTGAAGACCAACGTTCTTGGATATTCCTGCCTTCAGAAGTAGAGTGCTTTGGGTCAGTAGATGGCACTACATTTGAAAAAATTGATGCCAGTATAAACTTTGATTCTTCCATTCCCAAAGAAAATTCAACCATCCAACGTATTACTTTTAAAACGAAACCAAAATCTTATCAATACATAAAAATCCACGCAAAGACGCTTGGTCAACTTCCAGAATGGCATATAAGCCATGAAGATGGTCGTTCATGGCTTTTTGCAGATGAAATTAGTATCAATTAAATCCACAACCTTATCCCATGGATCAACCAAAATCTTATCGCTCCTCTTTTATCCTATTAACCATATTATTCTTTTTATGGGGGTTTATTACTGTTTTAGTAGACTCACTTATCCCTAGATTAAGAGAGTTATTCACCTTAAGTTATTTTCAAGCAGGCATGGTGCAATTCGCCTTTTTTGGTGCCTACTTTCTATTGTCCATCCCTGCCAGTTATATCCTATCCAAAATTGGATATAAAAAAGGAATTATATTAGGCTTAATCACCATGGCTCTTGGATGCTTTCTATTTTATCCTGCGGCTTCCTATCGTGTTTTCGGCATTTTTATGTTAGCTTACTTTATACTAGCTGGTGGTATCACCATTCTTCAAGTGGCGGCCAATCCCTATGTTGCCGTATTGGGAAGTGAAGAAACAGCCTCCAGTCGACTGAATTTATCCCAAGCTTTTAATTCTCTTGGAACTGCCATTGCCCCAGCCATAGGCGCCTTGTTTATTTTAAGTGATAAAATTAAAACCAAAGAGGAAATTGATGCTTTAGTTGGAGTGGCTAAAGAAAGTTATTTAAGTGCCGAGGCTTCAGCAGTTCAGACACCTTTTGTAGGCTTAGCTATTTTTATCTGTTTGATTGCGGTTTATTTCTTTTTTGCAAAACTGCCCAAGCTTATAAATGAAGAAGAAAAAAGTACCTACAGGGAAGCTTTAAAGGAAAAGAATCTGATGTTGGGCGTTTTGGGTATTTTCTGTTATGTAGGAGCCGAAGTAGCCATCGGAAGTTACTTAGTGAATTACTTTCTAGACATGAATTTGGTTTCTATTATTCATGAAAATGGATTTATGAAAAGTATAGCTGAAACCTTATTGAATTCTGGTTTAGCCGAAACAGACGACAAAGCCGTGGTAGGAGTTTTTGTAACCTTCTACTGGTCTGGTGCTATGATAGGTAGGTTTATAGGTTCTTATCTAACAACCATTTTTAACCCAGGAAAAGTGCTTTCCAGCTTTGCCATTATTACCATTTGCCTCATAGGCGTTTCCATAAGCACCACAGGATTAATTTCCATGTGGAGTATTTTAGCCGTTGGCCTTTTCAATTCCATCATGTTCCCAACTATTTTTACCTTGGCAATTGATGGTATCGGAAAACTCAAGCCGAAAGGCTCAGGACTCTTATGTACGGCTATTGTTGGTGGCGCCATCATTCCTCCTACATATGGCTTCCTTACGGATAATATTGGTTTCAAATGGGCATTATTATTTGTAATTTGCTGCTATGGGTACATTATGTATTATGGTTATAGAAATTCCAAAAAACAAATTGAAATATGAAACGAAGAGATTTCATTAAAAGCACATCACTAACCGGGATGAGTTTGGCCGTTGGATCAACTTTAATAGGATGTGAATCAAACGCGTCCAAGGAAGCCTCACAAACAAATGAAAGCGTGGGAGCCCTTGAAAATGCATTCCCCGTCGTAGTTGCCACTTGGAACGTTAAGGAAGCTACCGCCAAAGCTTGGGAGGTTCTTCAAGCTGGAGGTAAGGCACTTGATGCTGTTGAACAAGGATGCATGGTTGAAGAAGCTAACGAAAAAGGTCAATCTGTAGGGAAAGGAGGGCTCCCAGATAGAGATGGACATGTCACTTTGGATGCCTGCATTATGAATGAAAATGGGGATTGTGGTTCAGTCGTTTATTTGGAAAACATTACCCATGCGGTTTCTGTGGCAAGAATGGTGATGGAAGAAACACCACATGTGATGTTGGCTGGTAAGGGCGCTGAACGATTTGCTTATGAACAAGGGTTCCAGAAGGAAGATCTCCTAACCGAATCTTCCAAAAAAGCGTGGGAAGATTGGAAAGTAAAAAGCGAATACAAACCTATTATCAATATTGAAAATCATGATACTATAGGCATGTTAGCTATAGATAAAAATGGTGACATTTCGGGTGCATGTACTACGAGTGGATTGGCCTATAAAATGTCGGGACGCGTGGGTGATTCGCCTATTATAGGCTCTGGGCTTTTCGTCGATAATGAAGTTGGTGCCTGTGTAGCTACAGGATTAGGAGAAGAGGTTGTAAAGACCGTAGGAAGCTTTCTGGTAGTTGAACTCATGAGACAAGGAAAAACACCTCAAGAGGCTTGTGAAGAAGCCATTAGGCGCATTGTAAGCAAACCAAATAGTAATTACAAAAACTTTCAAGTAGGTTATATAGCTTTAAATAAAAAGGGCGAAACTGGATTTCATTCCATTCATAAAGGATTCACTATGACAAAATTTCAAAATGGTGAAAATGAGCAAATTGAATCAACTCATTATGTATAAAGATTAGAATTTTTATCGAAAAGTGCATTTCGTCGATGTTTTTTGATTCAAGATGCAGATAATCAAAAAGTTTCCGTGATTCAACTAATTTTTTTCATTTCAACCTATTAGGTAATGTTTCTTTGTTGCAGAAATTAATCAAACAAGCATTACAATCATGAAAAAATTAGTTTTCACTTTCATTCTAACAGTAACCACTACGGCGTTTTACGCTCAAGAAGATGTTAAGAAAGAGTCACAGGATTTAAGTAATGATACTACAGAAGTTGTTGTAACTCCTGTTAAAAATACAGTTGCTCTAAAAAATAGCACTAAAAAGAGATTGTTGATTGAGTCTAACTTTGACAAGTCTTTATTCCTTTTCAGAGGAAGAAAATCTAAAAGAGAAAAACTTTGCTAAGACTCTAAAACCATTTTATTGTCCACTCCATCAATCTTTGTTTAATATTCGAATAAGGAGGGAATAACAAACTTAAAGCCCCTCCAAGATACTGCTTCATAACCGATCTTTTATTTGAAAAGGCCTCAAAGCCATAATATCCATGGCTTTTCCCAATACCACTATTATTAATTCCTCCAAATGGCAAATGGTGATTTGCATATTGCAAAACACTCGTGTTAATTGCCGTAGAACCAGCACGGGTATTTTTAATGATTTTTTTTGAATTCCTTTTTTTGGACGTATATATATAAAGTGCCAAAGGTTTTTCTCTCGAGTTCACATAATTGATGGCTTCATCCAATTCTTTAAATGTTTTAATTGGGAGAATAGGGCCAAAAATTTCCTCTTTCATGAGACCAGAAGAATCCAATAGATTTGAAATCACTGTTGGTTCAATAAACCTCTCCTCCAATTGATAATCCCCTCCAATATGTATATTTGACCCGTTTGTTATAGCTTCTTCAATCAAACCGGTTAATCTTAAGAAATGTTTTTCATTGACTGTTCGGCTGTAATCTGGAGAAGATTTAATGTCTTTTGAATACATGTCTGTTATTTGACTTGCTAATGCTTCCAAAAATGCCTCTTTAACTGATTCCTGAATAAGTACATAATCTGGAGAAACACATATCTGTCCATTATTTAAAAATTTAGCCCATGCAATTCGTTTGGCCGCAGTTTTTAGGTTGGCCGTTTCATCGACAATGGTTGGAGACTTCCCTCCCAACTCAAGAGTTACTGAAGTTAAATGTTTTGAAGCTGCTTCCATGACTATTTTTCCAACAAACGGAGAACCCGTAAAAAAGATATGATTAAAAGGCAACTTTAATAAATCTTTTGAAGCTTGCGTTTCTCCTTCCACTAATGCCACTTCCTTCTCATCAAAAATCTCATTTATAATTTTTGCCATCACCCTTGAAGCATGAGGTGTCATTTCAGATGGCTTCAAAATCACAGTATTACCCGCGGCAATGGCACTTACCAAAGGTCCAAAAGTTAAATTAACAGGAAAGTTCCAAGGTGAAATAATTAGGCAAACCCCTTTAGGTTCATGTCTTACCCAAGATGTAGTTCCCCAAAGTGATAATGGTGTCTTTACTCTTTCATTTTTCATCCACTTTTTCAGATGCCGCTTAACGTACTTGATCTCCCCAATTACCGGATATATTTCGGTCAAATCAGTCTCTAAATATGGCTTTCTAAAATCTTCATAAAGGGCTTTTTTGATTTCCTCCCTATAGGTAAACTCTACGGCATGTTTTAAAGCACTGAGCTTTTTGATTCGTTCCCTATAAGAGGTATTCCCTACACTAAATTGATATCCCTTTTGCTTATTGAAAAGTGGTAGATATGGATTTTCCACAGCATTGATGTTTATAATCAGAAAAATACAAATTGTAATTTAATTAATATTAGATACCCAGCTAGTTTTTGTAGTTTTATATCCTTACAAATACACGACTATGTCTGACAAAAAACGATTATTTCTAGTTGATGCCTATGCCCTAATTTTCAGAGGATATTATGCATTTATAAAAAACCCAAGAATAAACTCCCAAGGCATCGACACCTCAGCCATTATGGGATTTATGAATTCCCTTCTAGACGTAATAAAAAGGGAGCGACCAGACCATTTGGCCGTTTGTTTTGACAAAGGAGGAAGTGCTGACAGAGTAGAAATGTTTGAAGCCTATAAAGCCAATAGGGATGAAACTCCAGAAGCGATCAAAATTGCTGTTCCATATATTCATGAAATCCTAAAAGCAATGCACATCCCTATCATGGAAAAGGAGGGTTTTGAGGCAGATGATATTATAGGAACCCTCTCCAAACAAGCCGAGGAACAAGGATACCAAACTTTTATGGTGACTCCAGATAAGGATTTTGGCCAATTAGTAACTGAAAACACTTTTATGTATCGTCCCAAATCCTTTGGGGGCGGATACGAAATTTGGGGCATTCCAGAAGTGCAAAAGAAATTTGAAGTTGAAAGACCTGAGCAAGTCATTGACTTTTTGGGAATGATGGGTGATGCCTCCGACAATATACCTGGCTTACCGGGTGTGGGCGAAAAAACTGCCAAAAAGTTCATACAACAATACGGGAGTATGGAAGCTCTTTTTGAAAATACCCATGAACTTAAAGGGAAGATGAAGGAAAAGGTGGAAGCCAATAAAGAATTGGGATTACTCTCCAAGAAATTGGCAACCATCATGCTTGATGTGCCAGTAACTTTTGATTACAAAGATTTTGAAATGTCAGAGCCCGATATTGAGGCTGTAAAAAACATTTTTCAAACGCTTGAATTTAGAAGATTAACAGAGAATTTCATCAAAACATTTGCTTCAGAAAAAGAGGAGGCTCTTTTGGACAAACCGAAGCAAGAAGACGTTACTAAAGTCAAAAAGCCGGCTTCAGCGGGATCTGGACAATTTTCATTATTTGGTGGCGATGAGGAAGATGTTGCAAATTCTACCAACACGTTTACCCGAAGTACCTCTGAATCTATATCCCATTTTTATCAAAGTATCGCAACACCCTTAGCTTTTCAGTTGTTCTTTGAAAAATTAATGAAACAATCATCTGTCTGTTTTGATACTGAAACCACAGGTTTGGATCCCTTAACAGCAGAATTGGTTGGGATTGCCTTCTCTTGGGAAGCAGGAAAAGGATTTTACCTTCCCTTTCCAGAAAAAAGGGAAGAAGCACAAGAATTAATTGAAAAATTACGCCCCTTTTTTGAAAATGACCAAATTGAAAAAATTGGTCAGAATCTAAAATATGACATTAAGGTTTTAGCCAAATATCAAGTAGAAGTCAAAGGAAAACTGTTTGATACCATGTTGGCCCATTACCTTATTAATCCAGATATGAGGCATAACATGGATGTGTTAAGCGAGACCTATCTTAACTACACACCTATTTCCATTGAAAGTCTAATTGGGAAAAAAGGAAAAAACCAACTTTCCATGAGGGAAGTCCCTCTAAATAAACAAACCGAATATGCCGTTGAAGATGCTGATATTACACTGCAATTAAAGCAACATTTTCAGAATGAATTAGGAGAAGCAAACACCCAAACTCTTTTTGATGGTATTGAAATACCACTGTTACGAGTTCTTGCAGCTATGGAATTAGAGGGGATCAATTTAGATTGTGACTATTTGAAAACCCTTTCTGAAGCATTAGAAAAAGATATTAAGAGTTTAGAGGAACGCATTTATAAAGAAGCAGGAGAAACCTTTAACATTTCTTCTCCAAAGCAGCTAGGGGACATTTTATTTGATAAAATGAAGTTGGTTGATAAACCCAAGAAAACCAAGTCTGGTCAATATAGTACTGCCGAAGATGTATTGAGTTACCTAGCCAAAGATCACGAAATCATTCGGGATGTATTGGAATATAGAGGACTAACCAAATTAAAGAGTACTTATGTAGATGCCCTACCCCTTCAAGTGGAAAAAAGCACTGGAAGAGTACACACAGATTATATGCAAACCGTAGCGGCCACTGGTAGATTGAGCAGCAATAACCCGAACCTTCAAAACATACCTATCAGAACTGAACGCGGGAGACAAGTAAGAAAAGCATTTATTCCCAAAAATGAGGATTTTACACTTATGGCCGCAGATTATTCCCAAATTGAATTGCGTATTATTGCAGCATTGAGTGAGGAAGAAACGATGATTGAGGCCTTTAATCATGGTGAAGACATCCATGCCTCCACCGCCGCCAAGGTATTCAATGTCGATATTAAGGATGTGACTCGAGAACAGAGAAGCAATGCAAAAACTGTTAACTTCGGAATCATTTATGGAGTATCTGCCTTTGGTTTGAGCAATCAAACCGATCTATCCAGAAGCGAAGCTAAGGAACTCATAGACACCTACTATGAAACCTATCCTAAATTAAAAAGTTACATAGGCAAACAAGTTGATTTTGCGAGGGATCACGGTTATGTGCAAACCGTTTTGGGAAGACGTCGTTATTTAAAGGACATTAATTCTAGAAATGCCGTAGTTCGTGGAGCAGCAGAAAGAAATGCCGTTAACGCCCCCATTCAAGGAAGCGCAGCAGACATTATCAAATTAGCAATGATTGCCATCCATAAAAAATTGAAGGAAGGCCAATTTAAAACAAAAATGCTCCTTCAAGTTCATGACGAATTGGTATTTGATGTTTTTAAACCTGAACTGGAAGAAATAAAAGAACTCATCAAGCATGAAATGGAAAATGCATTCAAATTATCCGTACCTTTAGATGTAGAATTAGACACCGGAAACAACTGGTTAGAAGCTCATTAAAATTGGAACCCATGAAATACAATCTTTTAGCATTAATGTGTTTTGCCATCATCTCATGCAAAAACGAATCAAAAACAACTTCCCAATTTCCTGTTGTTGCTGCCTTTGACTCCATAACTGAAATCTATAAAGCTGAACACGATGATTTTAGTTTTAAAATCATGAGAAAATCTGACGATTCTTTGTTCATGCTCGATTTAAACAATGAAAAAGTATATAACTTGACGAGGAAGTCATCGGGAAGTGGCGAAAAATATATGACTGCCGACGGAAAGATTCTTTGGCTGAAAGGGGAAAACTTTATGTGGGGGACGGATAACCAAACTGAATATCAAGGTACCATTCGCAGTGCAGAATCTAACACTATGTCAAGTAGCGAATCCCATGGAATCTATGGTACTTATATTGATAATAGTTATGAGAAACGTAATGAAGGTTATGATTGGGTTTCAGTAACTGTGACTCCATTCAATGAGCACCAAGCCCTCATTTCTGTAAGATCTCGCATCGACCAAAAGAAACCAACATGCTCATTTGATGCTTTGGCAAATATTCAAGACACCAACACCATGAGCTGTAATATAAATGGAGCATATATAATCTTTTCTTTCAATGACGATAAAATTTCCATTAACGGGAATAATGAAGAAGACAACAACAAATTGTACTTTTTCTGTTCAGGTGGTGGAACCATAAAAGGAACTTATAAAAAATTGGATACCCCAATTGACAAAACACAAGTAGACAATACCGATTACATTAAGTTTCATAGTTACCCAAACGGGTTGGCTGTTAGGATCACTGCTAAGGACAAAAACTTACAAATCTCTCCCATTGGTCTTACCCTAAAAGACCAAGATGCAAATATCCCTTATCAAGGTGATGTCTATAATTCTGAAATGGATGACCTAGACGCCAATGGCTCACCCGAAATCTATATTTATGTACAAGAATTAAAAAATGGCATCCCATTTAGAAAAGTCATTGCTTACTCCTTTAATGGAACATCTTCTATGACTCCAATCTATATGGCGCCTATTGAAGATAACCCCGAACTATCAATAGGTTATGAAGGTTATGATGAGTTTGCTGTAGTAGAAGGCAGCTTGATCAGGCGGTTTCCTAATGCAGAAGGAGGTATCAAACAAATACAATACAAACTTACTCCAGGAGAAGCCATGTGGCAGCTAACGCCCGATAAAGTGACTACCTATTAAAGGAATTTGGATATTTATTAAAATCAGTTTTTTTAATTTTATCAAACCCAATTAATTAGGAAAGGTTTACTTTTGTCCACCAGTGTTCCCAAATGAAATTTAAACTAGATAAATTTGTTTTAGCTATTATAACGGTGGTTATTTTAGCTTATTTTTTTCCAGATCTGGCTAAGGAAGACAGCCCAATAAACTTGGGTAGAATAGGCAGTATTGGCATTTCATTTATTTTTTTCTTTTACGGTTTGAAATTAAGCCCCAAGGAAATCGCTTCCGGCCTTAAAAACTGGAGACTACATGTATTAATTCAAGCTACTACTTTTTTACTGTTCCCTTTATTGGTGCTTCCATTTAAACCGCTTATTTCAGCTGAAAATGAAACCTTGTGGTTGGCATTTTTATTTTTGGCGGCACTCCCATCTACGGTATCTTCATCTGTGGTAATGGTCTCCATAGCAAAAGGTAATATTCCTGCTGCCATTTTTAACGCCAGTATTTCTGGATTAATTGGTATAGTTGTGACACCTTTATGGATTGGACTGTTCCAAAATCAAAGTAATTCTGATTATGATTTAGGGCAAATTTACCTCAAATTATTAACTGAAATATTACTCCCAGTTTTCATAGGTTTGATCCTCCATCGCTTTCTAGGCAAATTCGCCAAGAAGAACAGCAAGTACTTGACCCTTTTTGATAAATCGGTTATCCTCCTTATTATATATAAGAGTTTTTCGGAATCTTTTCTTGGGAAAATTTTTGAATCCGTTAATTTCATGGATTTGATTCTTATTTTCTGCTTAGTGATCACCATCTTTATAATAGTCTATTTAACCATAGGGAAAATTTCAAAATGGTTGGGTTTTTCAAAAGAAGATCAAATAACAGCCAAGTTTTGTGGCACTAAAAAATCACTAGTACATGGAACCGTATTCTCAGATATTCTATTTCAACACACTTCGGCCATCGGAATCCTATTATTGCCTTTAATGTTATTTCACGCCATCCAGATTTTCATCATCAGTATCATTGCTAATAAATTATCCCAATACAGCATAGAATAGAATTAAAAGTATTACAATAATCGTTATAAGAAACCTAGTTTAACCTTGGAATTGAATTATGCGCACCAGAAGACCTCAAAAATATTTTCAAAACATCCTTCAATAATCTTCTTTATACCAAACTTTTACCTTAAAAAAAAGCCTTTCTAAAAAATAAAACCATACTATTTGGTAATCAGCAAGATTATCGTAAATTTGCAAACTCTTTTTAGGAGAGGAATGTTTAATTATTAAATTTTAAAAGTGTGGACACATTAAGCTACAAAACAGTTTCAGCAAACAAAGCCACTGTAAACAAAGAGTGGGTTTTGGTTGATGCTGAAGGACAGTCTTTAGGTCGCTTAGCTTCTAAAGTTGCAAAACTTTTAAGAGGTAAGCACAAGCCTAACTTCACGCCACACGTTGATTGTGGGGATAACGTGATTGTTATCAACGCGGAAAAAATCAACTTAACCGGAAACAAGTGGACGGAAAAGGTTTACCTACGTCATACAGGTTATCCAGGTGGGCAAAGAAGTTTAACCGCTACCGAAATGTTCGCTAAAGATCCAGCGAGATTGGTAGAAAAATCAGTAAAAGGAATGTTGCCTAAGAACAAATTAGGGGCAAATTTATTCCGTAACCTTAGCGTTGTTGTTGGTTCAGAGCACACTCACGAAGCTCAAAAACCAAAAACAATCAATTTAAACGAATTTAACTAATGGAAGTAATTCACAAAATTGGCCGTAGAAAAACGGCTGTTGCACGTGTGTATGTTGCCCCAGGAAAAGGGAACATCACGATTAACAAAAAGGACTTGGCTATCTACTTTCCTACTGCTACATTACAGTACAAAGTAAATCAACCTCTAGCCATGACCAACAATGATGGCAACTTTGACATTACTGTTAATGTCTATGGTGGTGGTATTACTGGTCAAGCAGAAGCAGTTCGTTTGGCTCTTTCTCGTGCTATGTGCGAAATTGATGCTGAAAACAGAACTATTTTGAAACCAGAGGGATTATTGACAAGAGATCCAAGAATGGTAGAGCGTAAGAAATTCGGTCAGAAGAAAGCTCGTAAGAAATTCCAGTTCTCTAAACGTTAATATATTCCGCTTGATTTGGGATATCATCCAGAATTACTCAAATCATTATATAAAATTAAATTATTAACCGTTTTTGTTGTCCTAGAGTAATTTCGGGATTTAGTTTAGCATCTAAATGGCTAAGGCATCTTTTTAAAGTACCACTTAACCATTGCTAATTCAACAGAACGTAAACTATTTACAAAAAATGGCAAACGCAGACGTAAAAGAGTTATTAAAAGCCGGTGTTCACTTTGGACACTTAACTCGCAAATGGGATCCAAACATGGCTCCTTACGTGTATATGGAGCGTAATGGCATCCATATCATTAACCTTTACAAAACAGCAGCTAAAATTGATGAGGCTTCTGAGGCATTGAGCAAAATTGCCGCTTCAGGTCGTAAAATTTTATTTGTTGCTACTAAAAAACAAGCAAAAGATATCGTAGCTGAAAAAGCAGGAGGAATCAACATGCCTTACATCACTGAAAGATGGCCAGGTGGAATGTTGACAAACTTTGTAACTATCAGAAAAGCTGTTAAGAAAATGGCTTCTATTGATAGAATGAAAAAAGACGGTACTTTCGCTTCTCTTTCTAAAAAAGAGAAATTACAAATTGATCGTCAAAGAGCTAAACTAGAAAAGAACTTAGGTTCTATTAGCGACATGACCCGTATTCCAGGAGCATTATTTGTGGTGGACATTAAGCGTGAGCACATCGCGATTAAAGAAGCACAAAAATTAAACATTCCAATCTTCGCGATGGTGGATACAAACTCTGATCCACGTCAAGTTGATTACGTAATTCCATCAAATGATGATGCTACTAAATCAATTGAAAAAATCTTAACCTATGTAACAGAAGCTATTTCTGGAGGTTTAGCAGAACGTAAAGCTGAGAAAGATTCTTCTAAAGCTGATAAGCCTGCAAAAGCTGCAAAGAAAAAAGCAGTTTCAGAGGAAGAAGAATAAACTAAACATAATCATTACATAACATTAAACAAGTCGTTTAGTTTGTTTCTTTACTGAACATCAACTAAACGACTTTTTTTAAAATACATAGACTATGAGTACTACAGTAAAAGTAACAGCTGCAGAAGTAAACAAACTAAGACAAGCTACTGGTGCAGGTATGATGGACTGCAAGAAAGCTTTAGTTGAGGCTGAAGGGGACTTTGATAAAGCCATTGATGTATTACGTAAAAAAGGACAAAAAGTAGCTGAGAAAAGAGCAGATAGAGATTCTTCTGAAGGAGCTGCTGTTGCTAAAATCAATGCAGACCAAACTGCTGGTGTTGCTATTGTTTTAGGTTGTGAAACTGATTTCGTTGGTAAAAATGAAAACTTTTTAGCGTTAGCTAACGAGTTTGCTGAGCTAGCTTTGAATTATGACTCAAAAGAAGCCTTTTTAGCAGCAGACTTTGGTGGAATGACCGTGGCTGATAAATTAGTTGAGCAAACTGGTGTTATCGGTGAAAAACTAGATATTACCTCTTTCGAGAAATTAGAAGCTGCTTATGTAGGTTCTTATGTTCATATCAATAAAATTGCTGCTTTAGTAGGAATCACTGCTAAAGTTGACAATGCTGATGTTTTAGTGAAAGATGTAGCAATGCAAGTAGCCTCAATGGGAGCAACTACTTTATCTTACAAAGATTTTGATCCTGCATTCGTTTCTTCAGAAACTGAAGCTAGAATTGCTGTTATTGAAAAAGATAATGAAGAATTAGCTCGTTTAGGAAAAACATTGAAAAATGTTCCTAAATACATTTCTATGGCGCAATTAACTCCTGAAGTATTGGCTCAAGCTGAAGCAGATGCTAAAGCGGAATTGGCTGCTGAAGGAAAACCAGAACAAATCTGGGATAGAATTTTACCAGGTAAAATGGAGCGTTTCATTTCTGACAACACAACTCTTGACCAAGAGAAATGTTTGTTAGATCAGAAATTCATCAAAGATGAAAAGCAAACCGTTGCAGATTACGTTTCTTCATATGGTGATGTTGAAATCTCTGGATTTAAACGTGCTACAGTAGGATAATAAACGGTCCTGATAAGTCAGGTAACCAATAAATACAACCACCATTCTTTTATTAGAATGGTGGTTTTTTTATTCATAAAACCCAATTGATATAAATTCAAAAAAGAAAAAATTATGTAGTTTTGCTAAACTTTCAAAGTCAGCATGAAATACAAAAGAATTCTCTTAAAATTATCAGGTGAAGCCTTAATGGGCGGTCGCCAATATGGAATTGATCCAGAACGTTTAGCCGAATATGCAGAAGACATTAAAGCCATAACAGAGCTAGGTGTAGAAGTTGCCGTTGTTATAGGTGGTGGTAACATTTTTAGAGGTGTTGCAGGAGCCAGTAATGGTATGGATCGTGTGCAAGGAGACCATATGGGTATGTTGGCAACTATTATAAACGGTTTGGCCCTCCAAAGTGCTTTAGAAAATGCAGGTGTTGGGACCCGACTTCAAAGTGCCATTAAAATCAATGAAGTGGCAGAACCTTTTATCAGAAGACGTGCTATGAGACACCTTGAAAAAGGCCGTGTCGTTATTTTTGGTGGTGGTACAGGGAATCCTTATTTCACTACAGATTCTGCAGCTGTTTTAAGAGCTATTGAAATTGAAGCTGATGTGATTTTAAAGGGAACTCGTGTAGATGGCATATACACAGCCGACCCTGAAAAAGATTCCAATGCAGTTAAGTTTGATTACATTTCTTTTGATGAAGTCCTTAAGAAAGGTCTTAAAGTTATGGATACAACCGCTTTCACTCTAAGCCAAGAAAACGAATTACCTATCATTGTATTTGACATGAATAAAAAGGGGAATTTGTTGAAAGTAGTTTCAGGTGAAAAAGTTGGAACTAAGGTTAATTTATAATATCTTTTACATCAAGCTTTGGCTTGTTTTTTGTAGCTATCATTTAATTTTTAATTACAATATTCTATGAACGAAGAGATTGATTTCATTTTAGATACCACAAAAGAATCTATGGATAGTGCCCTTAAGCACTTAGAAAAACAACTCGTAAACATTCGTGCTGGTAAAGCAAGTCCTGCTATGCTAGGAAGTGTCATGGTTGATTATTATGGATCACAAACTCCTTTAAGCCAAGTGGCCAATGTCAATACTCCTGATGGTAGAACTATTTCAGTACAACCTTGGGAAAAATCCATGCTTCAAGAAATAGAAAAAGCCATCATGATTGCTAACTTAGGTTTCAATCCTATGAATAATGGCGACATGATCATCATTAATGTTCCACCTTTGACAGAGGAAAGAAGGAAAGATTTGGCCAAACAAGCAAAATCTGAAGCCGAAGATGCTAAGGTAGGAGTTAGAAATGCACGAAAAGATGCAAACAATGATTTAAAAAAGTTGGATGCTTCAGAAGATTTAAAGAAGAATGCAGAAATTGATGTACAAGAATTAACTGATAAATACGTTAAGCAAATAGACCAAATATTAGAAGTTAAGGAAAAAGAGATCATGACAGTATAAGAAAAAGCGACTTCTATAGGTCGCTTTTTAATTGCTATTATAAACCCACATACTATTAATGCTGAAGTACTGTGCCATTTTTTTCATTTTACTGTCCTTCCAATTTGCACAGTGCCAGAACAAAGGCGCTAAAGAACAAGACAGCATTAAATCCCAAAATGATTCTATAAGAAGATCCCAATTTCTTAAAAAATTAGGAAACGGTTATATAACGCTCGGACAAGCCTTTGAAGTAGATATTAAATATCTATTCAAATACAACCAACATGAAGCCATACGAACTGGTTTTGGAGGTGTTACCAATGACGAGTTTTCAAAGCGCTATCATTTGGATGGTTATGGAGCTTATGGATTTGGAGATCAAAAATTTAAATATTCCTTAGGTGGTGGTTTTCGACTAGCCCCCAAAAGCAATACCTGGATTGATCTCTCCTATACCGATGATATTGAGGAGACGGGTAGTTCTACATTTTTAACAGACAAACGCTTTTTTACTTTTTTCCAACCCCGCCTTCTTAATATTGAGCTTTTTCATAGGCATGTAACAAAATCTATTTCTATAAGCCATAAATTATCTCCTAAATTACTTTCTGAAGTAAAACTAGCAGTAAGCAATATCAATCCAACCTACGATTACACCCTGCAGGTTGGCAATAAATCTTATCAAGATTTTGACTTAACATTTTCCACTTTTTCATTCCAATGGAGCCCCTTTAGTATCTATGAGTTCAAGGATGACGTGTTAAAAGAGGTAAAAAACGGATACCCCAAATTCACGCTTCAATACACCCAAAACTTTAGAAATGTTTTTGCCAGTGAATTTGATTTTTCAAAAGTTGAATTTAGATCGGTCTATGTCCTGGAACATAAAAACAAGTCAAAAACAGGTGTCAATCTTTGGGCTGGGATAGCAAGAGGTGTTACACCCCTCACTCACATGTACCATGCCTACCCTAACAATATTAATAAAGGCAGTGTGATGAAACGATTTTCTGTAGCTGGTATTAATAGCTTTGAAACCATGTTTTTCAATGAATTCTTTTCCGACAAACTTTCAACTCTTCAAATCAAACACTATTTCAAACCTTTTGAAATCTCACCAAGATACCAACCTCAATTGGTACTGATCAGTCGTTTTGCTCTGGGAAATATGTCAAACATAGAACGCCATCAAGGTTTTGAGTTTGACACATTAGATAAAGGGTATTCAGAAATAGGCCTTGAATTAAACAAAATACTCTTCCCATTTGGACTTAGTTTTGCATATAGATATGGGGCTTACCACTTACCTAATTTTGAGGACAATCTTGCTTTTAAATTCACTTTCAACCTAACTTTATAAGCAATTTAACTTAAGTAATCCACATGTTTTTAATACCTTTGCGGCTGTTTTATTTTATCTATGTTTAAACTGCTTACAAAAGGGTTTTGGGATGTTGTAGCCAGACTTATTCTTAGGAATAAAATCATTATCCTATTAGGTATTTTGGCAATTACAGTTTTCTTGGCATCTAAGTGGGAAAACATGAGATTTACCTATACTGAAGCCAATTTACTACCCAGTGACCATCCTGCAAATATTGAATACGACCATTTCTTAGATATTTTTGGAGAAGAAGGTAATTTAATCGTTCTTGGGATTAAAGATTCCACCTTTTTTTCTCAAGAAAAATTAAATGCCTGGAATGATCTATCTGATAAATTTAAGCAGTATGACGAAGTCGAATCGGTAGTGTCCATCAGAGACTTGCAAAAACTGGTCAAAAACACCGAGAAACAGAGCTTTGAATTAGAACCTTTTATTAAAGACTCCCTTAAATCTCAACAGGAAGTCGCAGAATTAAAAGAAGACCTTTTCCACAAATATCCGTTTTATGATAACTTCCTGTTCAACACCAAAACACAGACCATCAGAACGGCTATTTATCTTAAAAAAGATATCGTAAATACGCCTATTAGAAAAGACTTTATCTTTAATATTCTTGAACCACAGATTGCTTCTTTTAAAAAAAACACCGGTCTAAATGTTAGGGTTTCAGGAATGCCTTATGTTAGAACCTTAAATGCTCAAAACATTGTAGATGAAATAGGAGAGTTCATTGCGTTGGCCCTTGCCGTCACCTCAATGATTTTCTTTTTCTTTTTCAGGTCCTTTAGAGCCACTTTTATATCCCTATTTGTAGTCTGTATTGGTGTCATGTGGACCTTTGGTATTATTGGTCTATTAAACTATGAGATTACGGTTTTAACGGCCTTGATTCCACCGCTTATTATTGTCATAGGAATTCCTAATTGCATTTTCCTCATCAACAAATACCAGCATGAGGTTAAAAGCCACGGAAACAAAGTGAAATCTTTACAAAGAGTTATCACCAAAATTGGGAATGCTACGTTAATGACCAATGTTACTACAGCCAGTGGCTTTGCAACTTTTATATTGACAGAAAGTAATCTACTTAAGGAATTTGGTACTGTAGCGTCCTTGAGTATTATAGGCATCTTCATTTTATGCCTTTTGATTATACCCATTATTTATACTTTTTTACCCTATCCAAAAGATCGTCACCTTGAACACCTGAATAGAAAATGGATTGGCGGGTTTGTGAACTGGATTGAGAAAATGGTTCGTGAAAGACGAATCACCATTTACATTGCTTCTGTAGTCCTTTTAATTGCCAGTATCATTGGAATATATCAAATAAGAATTTCAGGTAGCTTAATTGAAGACATGTCAAAAGATTCTCAATTTTTTAAAGACATTCAATTCTTTGAAACCGAGTTTGATGGTATTATGCCTTTAGAGATTCTTATAGACACGCAAAGGAAAAAAGGTGTCATGAAATTGAATACCTTAAAAAGAATGGAAGAATTGGAGGAGGTTATTGAAGAAACTCCAGAACTATCCAGGCCTATTTCTGTTGTAAGCTTAACGAAATATTTCAAGCAAGCTTATTACAATGGAAATCCAAAATATTATCAATTGCCATCATCGCAAGAAAATAGCTTTATTCTGAGCTACGTAAAAAATACCTCGACCAACGATAACACTTTGATCAATACCTTGATGGATAGTACTGGGCAATATGCCAGAATCACAACCTTCATGAAAGACATAGGTACTGATAAGATGGAAAAAATTGAAGAAAACTTGGAAACGAGAATTCATAAAGTATTTCCAGATGACAGGTACAAGGTGTCTATAACTGGAAAGGCTTTAGTCTTTCAAAAAGGAACTAAATACTTAGTTAAAAATCTAGCTATTTCATTAACCTTAGCCATCGTTTTAATTTCAATTTTCATGGCCTTTATGTTTAGGTCCTTTAGAATGATTATTGTATCACTTGTTCCTAATATTTTACCATTGGTAATCACTGCAGGAATTATGGGATTCATAGGTGTCCCTATCAAACCTTCAACTATTTTAGTATTTAGTATCGCGTTTGGAATTTCCGTAGACGACACCATCCACTTTCTAGCAAAATATAGACAAGAACTACAATTCTATAATTGGAAAATTAGAAAATCAGTTTACGCTGCCTTACGAGAAACGGGGGTTAGTATGTTTTATACCTCTATTGTTCTGTTCTTTGGATTTTCGGTATTCACAGTTTCCAGTTTTGGGGGAACAGTGGCATTGGGAGCGTTAGTTTCTACAACTCTTTTATTTGCGATGTTATCCAATTTACTATTACTACCATCCTTATTACTAGGTTTGGAACGAAACATAGCCAATAAGGAAGTTTTAAAGGAACCTGTTATCGATATTTTAAGTGAAAACGATGAAGAGGTTCAAGAATTAGAGGAAAATCACCAAAAATAACCTTCATTAAAATTCTATAAAGAATTAAATTTACACATTAAATTACGAATTAAATGAAAGCAAGTACTGTTTCAGAATTATTAAAAAGCGATAAAAAGCTTCACGACATTGAGATTAAAGGATGGGTTAGAACTTTTAGAGCCAATAGGTTTATTGCTCTCAATGATGGTTCAACCATAAATAATATTCAATGCGTTGTTGATTTTGAAAATACTGATGAAGCAATTTTAAAACGTATTACAACTGGTGCAGCTGTTCACATTAAAGGGGAATTGGTAGAAAGCCAAGGAAAAGGTCAGTCTGTAGAAGTCCAAGTAAAATCTATAGAAATATTAGGTGATTCTGACCCTGAGGAATACCCAATCCAACCTAAAAAGCACACGTTTGAATTCTTACGTGAAAATGCCCATTTAAGAACCAGAACCAATACGTTTAGTGCAGTAATGCGTTTACGTTCGTCTTTGTCTTTTGCCATCCATAAATATTTCAATGAAAATGGCTTCTATTATATGCACACACCTATAATTACAGGAAGTGATGCGGAAGGCGCTGGAGAAATGTTCCGTGTGAGTTCATTGGATGCTAAAAACCCGCCTTTAAATGAAGATGGAACTGTAAATTACAAAGAGGATTTCTTTGGGAAAGAGACCAACTTGACGGTTTCTGGACAGTTGGAAGCTGAAACCTATGCCATGTCACTTGGTAAGGTATACACCTTTGGCCCTACTTTTAGAGCCGAAAACTCTAATACATCACGTCACCTAGCTGAATTCTGGATGATTGAACCAGAGGTAGCTTTTATGGACTTAGATGGCAACATGGATTTGGCAGAAGATTTCCTTAAATATACCATCAACTATCTATTAAAGAACAACCGTGAAGACTTGGAATTTCTTGAAAGTAGATTGTTGGAAGAAGAAAAAACGAAGCCTCAAAATGAACGTAGCAGCATGAGTTTGATTGAAAAATTGAACTTTGTTGTCGATAATAATTTTAAAAGGGTAAGCTATACGGAGGCTATAGATATTTTAAGAAATAGCAAACCAAACAAAAAGAAAAAATTCAAATATCTTATTGATGAATGGGGTGCAGACCTGCAAAGTGAGCACGAACGATTTTTAGTGGAAAAACACTTTAATTGCCCAGTAATTTTATTTGATTATCCAGCTAACATCAAAGCGTTTTACATGAGATTGAATGAAGACGGCAAAACTGTTAGAGCTATGGATATTCTATTCCCAGGAATTGGGGAAATTGTAGGTGGCTCTCAACGTGAAGAACGCTTGGAAGTTTTACAAGAAAAAATGGCGCAATTAGATATTCCAGAAGAAGAATTATGGTGGTACTTAGATTTGAGAAAATATGGAACCGCTGTGCACTCTGGTTTTGGCCTTGGTTTTGAAAGATTGGTTATGTTTACAACGGGTATGACAAACATTAGAGATGTGATTCCTTACCCAAGAACACCTCAAAACGCCGAATTTTAATTAAAAACATTTAATATTTTCATAAAACAATCTACCACACATCATTGGTAGGTTGTTTTTTTTTATTTTTATAAGAAACCAAATCACATCAATGCTTAAACAACATTTACAGTTTAAACTATCTCAGAAGTTATCTCCTCAACAAATTCAATTGATGAAGTTAATTCAATTGCCAACCTTGGCATTTGAACAAAGATTGAAACAGGAAATAGAGGAAAACCCTGCCTTGGATACTGGTAGGGAAAAGACCAATGAAGATGATTATGACAATTATGATGATAGTTATGAGGACTCTGATTACAATGACAATGACAGCATAAACGCAGAGGATATTAATGTAGATGAATATTTAAGCGATGATGAAATTCCAGATTACAGAACACGCTCAAATAATTACAGCAGTGATGATGAGGAAAAAAATGTGCCTTATGCAGCTGGAACTTCCTTTACACAACATCTAAAAAACCAATTAAGCACCTTTATTCTAGATGAGGAAGAGGAAGAAATTGCTGAATTTTTGGTAGGCAGTATTGATGAAAGTGGTTATATCAGAAGATCATTAACCGAAATAATGGATGATTTGGCCTTCACCCAGAACATTTTCACCTCGGAGAAAAAAATAGGTGAGGTTTTTAAAATAGTTCATCAACTAGATCCTTCTGGGGTTGGTGCCAGAAATTTACAGGAATGTTTGAGTATACAGCTACACCGTAAGGACAAGTCTGAAAGTACTGATTTAGCAATCAAAATAATAGATGACGCCTTTGAGCAATTCACAAAAAAGCACTATAAAAAGTTAATTCAAAAATTTGACATTACCGAGGACCAATTAAAAGCTGCTATTGAGGAAATAGAGCATTTAAATCCCAAACCTGGTGGCTCTTACTCCGGAAACAACCGTATCGTGGAACATGTAATTCCCGACTTTTCAATCAAAATTGCTGATGGAGAGTTGGAGCTATCCCTCAATGGAAGAAACGCTCCAGAATTGCATGTATCTAAAGAATACAATGACATGCTCAAAGGTTATAAGGAGTCCAAAGAAAAATCGAAATCCCAAAAGGATGCGGTTCTGTTTATCAAACAAAAGTTGGACGCTGCCAAATGGTTTATAGAAGCTGTTAGACAACGTCAACAGACCTTATTTGTAACCATGAGCGCTATTATGCATTACCAAAAGGAATATTTTTTGACTGGAGATGAAAGGAAATTAAAGCCAATGATCCTGAAAGATATTGCTGATGAAATTGAAATGGATGTTTCTACCGTATCCAGGGTAGCTAATAGCAAATATGTTGACACACCCTATGGGACCAAGTTAATTAAGGAATTTTTCTCTGAATCCATGAAAAACGATCAAGGAGAGGATGTCTCTACTCGAGAAATCAAAAAAATCTTGGAAACAGTTATAGATGAAGAAAACAAAAAGAAACCTTTAACTGATGATGCTTTAGCTAAAATATTAAAGGAAAAGGGATATCCTATAGCTAGAAGAACTGTGGCTAAATATCGAGAGCAATTAGATATTCCTGTGGCCAGGTTACGGAAAAAAATATGATCAACCAGCTCATCAAAAGCATATCATTTATATTCCACCCCATTCTTATGCCCATGCTTGGAGTGGTGTTTTATTTTTCCAAGACACCCAGATTCATCCCTGGTGAAATTGTTCAAGCCAAAGTATTTTCAATACTTATTCTAACCATCGTTTTACCCATTCTAACGTACTATCTACTTAAAACCATAGGTAGGGCTAGATCGATCTATATGAATGAGCCAAAAGAGCGTATAATACCTCTTTTTTTAAATTGTTTGATTGTCCTTTTAATTATTTTAAAGGTTTTTCCCTCAGCTGAAGTTATAGAGCTTTATTATTTCTTTATTGGCGTCTTGATTTCTACATTCTGTTGCCTAATACTTGCTTTTTTTGACTTTAAAGCCAGCATCCATATGATAGCTGTTTCAGGAGTTTATATGTTCTTTATTGCATTAAGCATGCATTTCAGTATAAACATCAATGGAACCTTAGCTTTAATGGCGATACTAACAGGAGCCATTGCTTCTTCACGCCTACAATTTAAAGCCCATACCTATATTGAATTGCTTATTGGTATTCTTATCGGGGTTATACCTCAATTGACTTTGATTACGTATTGGTTATAAAATGTAAAACATCAGACCCAATTTGACAGAGTACATATCTAAATTTTCATCCCCAACCATAGTTCCTTCTTTGAAAATAGGATTGAGACCAAAACAAGCATGAAAATTCCAAACGCTATATCCAGCGCTTAAGGTAACAGCATATTGTAAATCATTGATATTATCAATATTCTTAAGTCTAAAATCTCCATAGCCACCTTTATGTTTAGCCAAGTTAGCAAATTGATATCCGATCTTAAATCCGGGATAAATTCGCCAAAATTTAGATTCAGTTGCCGTTGAAGTACGCCACCTAAATTCGATAGGTAATTCTATTAAATATAAATTGAATCGGTTCTTACTATAGGAAATATTTTCTGTATCCAAATTTAAAAATCCAATCTGGCTTCGTTCATCTTGGTAAACCAGAATATTACTATTGAAAGAATTCATAGAACCTCCAAGACCAACAGCAAAGGCAACATTACGGCGTTGATTGATTGGAAAATCTCTCATAAAACCCAAATGTAACCCACTTGAAAACCCCGATTGGGCACCATTACTAGGTTTCCTAACCAAAGCATTGTAAGTAATCCCCAAATAAAATTGATCTTCCCGATACTTTGAATCAACAATAGAGTCTTCCTTTTGAACAGGAAATTCATCGCCTTGACCAAAAACAATTGAGTTAAAAACAAATAGAAAAATAAAGGAATAATAATTTTTCATGGGCTCCCTAATTCTAAAGTTAAAAATAAAACAAAAGGCGTATTGATTTCTCAAAACGCCTTTTGTTTTTATAAAATTAAGAGTAAAATTACCTATTCAAGCTTGCCAAGGCATCGCCATTGATCGTTGTATAGTTAATTTTTAATGCATTAGCTTTACGTAGTTCTTGTTTTATGTCGGTTACAAGTCCCATGTTAGCCTCTCTATCAACTTTAAGAGCAGTTGTTAAAAAAGGAACTAATTCCTCTCTTTTAGATGCTCTTTCAGCCGCTATAAAGGCTTGTATTTCTGATACATCAGCAAATTTATCATTTAACTGAATTCTTGGTTCAGTACCATATTTATCCTTGTAAGAAGAACTAGGTTTACCCACGTAAATATACATCACCAAGTCTTTTTTATCCAGTTTCTCAACTTGATCAGCAGCTGGCAATCTGTTTTCTATCATCAAGGTGTTTTCTCTCATCACGGTAGCAACCATGAAAAAGAAAAGCAACATGAAAACGATATCAGGCAATGATGCTGTTGAAATAGCTGGTAAATCTCCTGACTTTTTCTTTTTAAATTTAGACATTATCTCGTGTTTATCTAATTATACTTACGATTTCTTAGGCTCTGCTTCAGAGAATTTCTGAGGAATTAACAATTTAATTTTCTCAAGTTTTTCTTTTAGACGCTCTTTGTCTTCTTCTGAAGTTCTAGGATCGTTATACATCTTTTCTGCTTCAACAAAGTTGACACCTAAATTAGGATTGTCTCTTAAGAATTCTCTGTTTCTCAACTGATTATAGGCTGCTAATATCTCGTTTTGGACAGCAATGTAAGTCTCATATTTCGTTCCTCTATCATTTTGAAGAGAAATAATAGCCTTATCAAAATTGTCTGACGATCTAGGATTTTTCTTTCCTTGGCAACGTCTACAAGCATCATCGCCTGCACCTCCACCATTATCTAGAAAATCCACAGCTGCCTTTTGAAGATCTTTAAGCTTAATTACCTTTTCTTCTCCCCCAGTTTTTAAGAACAACTCATTGTTCTTATTCACATTCAATTGGAAGATATTCTTCTCCTTAATAACCGGAGGATCTACTACATCTTCCATAGGAGGTAACTTTCTACTTAAACCCGAATCGGTTTCAATGGTAGTAGTTACCAAGAAAAATATTAAAAGTAAGAAAGCAATGTCGGCCATAGAGCCTGCATTAACTTCTGGTGCTGCTCGTTTTGCCATAATTATCTACTTGTTATTTTTTTCACTCCAGAGAACAACATAGCAACGGCAGCAGTAACGATTAAGATATAAAAAGCTATCAAACCTGCTCCTACCATATGAGATTCTCCTTCACTTACAGCTTCACCACCGTATAAATATGTTTGTGGATCGCCTCCAGAAACCATATATGCAATGATTAATACAGCTGCAAAGATTCCTACTCCTATTAACGTATTTTTAAGCGTTGCCGTATTTGTAAAAAGGTTTTTTAACATAAAAACCACAACAAATACGATCGCTATCACCATAATGAAGTACGCAACATATGCAAATGGATCTACTATAGAAGTATCTCCCATTGCAGCTGCCGACTTAATCGCATCATCTCCTTCAGCAATAATTCTGACAAGGAAAATGAGCCCAAGTACTCCTAAAATGGCTGCTAGTATTTTTAAAATTTTATGTAACATGTTATGTTTTTTAAGCAGTTATTACTTTCTATTATGTCTAATCAACAAGTCCATTAAAGTAATTGACGCATCTTCCATGTCGTTAACGATGCTATCAATCTTAGCAATAATGTAGTTATAGAAAATTTGAAGAATAATTGCTACGATCAAACCGAATACGGTTGTCAATAAGGCTACTTTAATACCTCCCGCAACTAATGACGGTTGCATATCCCCAGCAGCTTCAATTTTATCGAATGCTTGAATCATACCAATTACCGTACCCATGAATCCTAACATCGGAGCCAAAGCGATAAATAATGAAATCCAAGAAACATTTTTCTCTAATTGTCCCATTTGAACACCTCCATAAGCCACAACAGCTTTTTCAGCAGCGTCTAAACCTTCATCAACTCTATCTAAACCTTGATAGTAGATTGAGGCAACAGGCCCTTTTGTATTTCTACAAACCTCTTTAGCAGCTTCTACTCCTCCAGAATTCAGAGCGTCTTCTACTTCTGCTGTTAATTTTTTGGTGTTGGTTGTGGAAAGATTTAAAAAGATAATTCTCTCAATAGCTATAGCTAGACCAAGAATTAAACACAATAATACAATCCCCATAAATCCTGGACCACCTTCTATAAAACGCTTTTTTAATTCTTGATGAAATGAAACTTTTTCTTCAGTTACCGAATCATCAGCATCGTCTTGAATAGGTGAAACAACTGTTGCAGCTGCAGTCATTGCAGTTGTCGTTGCATTAGCTTTTCCGATTGCCATAAAACACATAATGGCTAGGATAGAAAATAATCTTTTCATTGTTATTGTTCTTAATTTTATTAGTTAAAGTGTTAAAGATAAAAAAAAATGCGCTTATAAAACAAAAAAGTAGCAGAGAGGAAGGGATTCGAACCCTCGATACGCTTTTGGCGTATACACACTTTCCAGGCGTGCTCCTTCGACCACTCGGACACCTCTCTATTATTATGCTCTACAAAATAGCGTAGCAAATAACAAAAAAACTTTTGAAAGCTAAAAATTTTAGGAGTTAATTTTATGTGATTTCTCCGCGTAATGAGGCTTCAAACATGGTTTTGAATGAGTTAGAAGAAATCTTCTCACCTAGCATATACATAAGTTTTGCTACCGCAGCCTCTGATGTCATGTCTTTTCCAGAAATCACCCCTATTTGTTTTAACTCAGAACTGGTTTCATACTGCCCCATGTTAACACTTCCTCCAGGACACTGGGTTACATTAACCACTTGCACGCCTCTTTCTATGGCCTTTTTGAGGGCATTCACAAACCATTTTTCTGTTGTGGCGTTCCCAGCTCCATAAGTTTCCAAAACAATCCCCTTTATTGAAGGATGGTTGACCATGCACTCCAAAATGGTATCACTAATTCCCGGAAACATTTTAACCAAAACTATATTGGTGTCGAAATGTTTGTGAACCAAAAGTTTTTCGTTAACATCTGGAACAAAAAGCGCCTCATGGTTTACTTTTAGATGAACACCAGACTCTGCCAAATTGGGATAATTAAAAGACTCAAAAGCCTCAAAATGTTCCGCATTAATTTTTGTGGTTCTGTTTCCTCTGTATAATTTATATTCAAAATAGAGACCCACCTCTCTTACAACAGGTTGATTATTCTCCTGCAAAGAAGCCATTTGAATCGAAGTTATCAAATTCTCCTTAGCATCGGTTCTCAAATCTCCAATAGGCAACTGTGAACCAGTTAGAATGACTGGTTTAGCCAAATTTTCAAGCATAAAACTTAATGCAGATGCTGTATAGCTCATTGTGTCACTTCCATGTAACACTACAAAACCATCAAACCTATCGTAACTAGACTCAATGATTTCTGAAATTTGAACCCAAAACTTTGGATTCATATTGGAAGAGTCAATTGGCTCTTTAAAAGATAATGCTGTAATATCACAACTCAATAATCTTAACTCAGGTATACGTTTTAAAAGATTGGCAAAATCAAATGCCTTAAGCACACCTGATTTTGGATCTTTCATCATTCCTATGGTACCTCCTGTGTATATAAGCAGGATTTTAGGTTTTTGTTGCATATTAAATCTTAAAGACGTCTATAGAATTTTGAGTTGTCATACGGGCAATTTCCTCTTCTGGCATACCATACAATTCGGATAGTTTTTCAAGCACTTTAACTATGTAAGCGCTTTCATTTCTTTTTCCTCGAAAAGGTTTCGGTGCCAGATAGGGAGAATCGGTTTCCAAAACTATATGTTTTAAATCAATTTTATTCAAAAACTGATCTATTTTACCATTTTTAAAAGTAACCACACCTCCAATACCCAATTTCATATTATAGGATAATGCTTTTTCTGCCTGATCTAAAGTACCAGTGAAACAATGAAAAATACCAAATAATTGTTCATCGTTCTCTTCTTCGAGTATTTCAAAAATTTCATCAAAAGCATCCCTACAATGAATAACAATGGGCAATTGATGCTTTTTGGCCAGTTGAATTTGAAATTTAAAAGCCTCTTGTTGAATTCCTAAAGTTGATTGATCCCAATACAAATCAATTCCTATTTCACCGACAGCACAAAATTTTCGTTCCGATAGAAAAGATTCAACCAAAGCTAACTCTTCCTTGTAATTCTCTTTCACAGATGTTGGATGTAATCCCATCATTAAAAAAACATGATTGGGAAACATCCCTTCAAGTTCAAACATCGCTTTATTGTAGGAAGAATCTATCGCTGGAATAAAAAACCTCTCAACTCCAAGATCCAGTGCACGCTGAACCATTTCCTTCCTATCATCAATGAAGGCATCACTATAAAGATGTGTATGTGTATCTGTTATAATCATGCCGCAAAAATAGTCCTTTTACTTAAGTATATTTGCAAGAAAAATTTTAAATGGAAAACAACCTCAGGGATTACCTTGTTGACAAAGGATATACAAAAATCAAGTTGCATCTCACAAAAACGAATCATTTTGAAATTAGAGCGAGTATCAATGGTGTAAAAGGCGTCTTTATTTTAGATACGGGAGCTTCCAATTCCTGCGTCGGGTTTGAGGCAGCCGAAACCTTTAAGCTCAAAACCATGGAGTCTGAAATTAAAGCCGCAGGTGCAGGAGCCATTGACATGGAAACCCAATTATCAAAAAAGAATAAAATAAAGATAGGTAAGTGGAAAAAGGACAAAGTAGCATTGATCCTTTTTAATCTCACTCATGTCAATACAGCATTAGTAAATCACAATGCGCAACCAGTAGATGGCATTCTCGGAGCTGATATTTTAAAAAAAGGAAAAGCAATCATTGACTATGATAAAAAATACCTGTATTTAAAATTGTAAAATTTTTCTTTCCTTAATTCACGACAGTCAGTATCTTTACATTCCCCTGAAAGACTGATTTATGGAAACTTCTATCGTCATAGCCGATGACCACCCATTAATATTAAAGGGCCTTTTTGATTTCTTGGTAGAAAAAGGCTATAATGTTATAGATAGTGCTGAAAATGGAAAAGATGCGTTTGAACTCATCTCTTCCCAAAAACCAGATATCGCTATTTTAGATATTCAAATGCCTTATTTAACGGGATTGCAGATTGCAGAAAAGTGTCAAGAACTACAACTGCCCACTAAAATTATTTTAATTACGGTCGAAAAAGATGAATCCATATACCTAAAAGCCAAGGAATTAGATATATACGGATATGTATTAAAGGAGTTTGCCCTAGCAGAAATTGAAATATGTATCGCTTCAGTATTAAATGATAAAGCCTACTTTAGTCCAGAACTCTTGTCTCATTTAGAGGTTGAACAGGTCCCCGAAGAATTGGAATCGCTCACAAAAACTGAAAAAGAAGTTTTAAAACATATCGCTCAAAATAAAACGGCTAAGGAAATTGCAGATATTATGTTTATCTCTGACAGAACCGTTGAAAAACATAAAAGCAACATGCTTAAGAAATTGAAATTAGAATCCAAACACACCACCTTAGCTCTATTTGCTAAAGAAATCGAACCCTTTTTAGACTAAAAATACGTAGTTCTACGTATTGTTTGGTATGTAATTTATTCCGAATTTTACAATGCTATTAATTAGTTCTTAGGGAGAATTAAGAGGCTCTGTCAACAAAAAGTTTTCAGGGCCTTTTTATTTACAAAAATTACGTAATTCTACGTATTGCATCATAGCGAAATAATAGCGAGCTTTACAAAGCTATTAATCGATTGCCTAATTAAGGGATTTTCAACGCCCTGTGCCAAATGGCACAGGGTTCCTTAAATCTACAAAACCTATTTAAACCATGGAAAAAGAATCTAATTCTCTAAACAAATATTTGATCATTGGATTGATGGTTATAGTGTTAATCGTCATCTCAATCAACATCTTTGTAAATTTTTATTAGTTTTAGTTTTTCACGTTAAAAAAGAAAGGGCTTTCGGATATCTGAAAGCCCTTTTTATAAATCATATTGTACGCACCTAGCTTATAGCTCGAGTGCTTTCTTCACATCTCCATTCATTAAAAATTCCACAGGATTTTCCAAGGCTTCTTTAACTGCCACTAAGAATCCTACAGACTCCTTACCATCAATAATTCTATGATCATAAGATAAGGCTAAGTACATCATTGGGTGAATTTCAACTTTTCCGTCTACTGCAATAGGTCTTTCAATAATGTTATGCATTCCTAAAATGGCACTTTGAGGAGGATTAATGATTGGTGTTGACAACATACTTCCAAAAACCCCTCCATTTGAAATGGTAAAAGTTCCACCTGTCATTTCATCAACCGTTATTTGCCCATCACGAGCTCTAATTGCCAATCGTTTTACCTCAGCTTCTACACCTCTAAAAGTTAAATTCTCTGCGTTTCTAATAACAGGAACCATCAAACCTTTAGGGCCAGAAACAGCGATGCTAATATCACAAAAATCATAGCTCACCATTTCCTTTTCATCAATCATGGAATTAACCGCAGGATACATTTCCAAGGCTCTAACACACGCCAGAGTAAAAAACGACATAAACCCAAGTCCTACTCCATGTTTGCTCTTAAATTCTTCTTTATATTGGTTTCTAAGCTCAAAAATAGGTGTCATGTTTGCCTCATTGAACGTTGTCAACATGGCTGTCTCGTTTTTAGCAGAGACCAATCTCTCAGCTACTTTACGACGTAACATAGACAACTTAGAACGAGATTCTCCACGAGTTCCTCCTGTTGGGGTTCCCATGGATACCTTGGCATTAATTGCATCTTCCTTAGTCACCCTTCCATCTTTACCTGTTCCAGTTACTTGAGAAGCTTCCATCCCTTTCTCAGCAAGAATCTTTTTAGCTGCAGGACTTGCAGATCCAGTAGCATAGGTACTTTTCTCTGCTACAGGCTCAGCTTTCTTCTCTTCAGCTTTAGGCTCCGCTGGTTTGCTCTCCTCTTTCTTTTCAGATTCACTTCCCTCTGGTTTTGCCGCGTCGGTGTCTATCAAACATACAACTTGGCCCACAGCAACAGCATCCCCTTCTTCAGCTTTTAAGGTAATAGTCCCACTGGCTTCTGCAGGAAGCTCCAGGGTGGCTTTATCACTATCTACTTCAGCAATGGCTTGATCTTTTTCTACATAGTCACCATCTTGTACTAGCCATTCAGCGATTTCAACTTCTGTAATGGATTCTCCTGGTGAAGGAACTTTCATTTCTAAAATCATTGGTCTATAATTTTATGTTTTGGGTATTATATCTTTTGGTTATCTTTTGTTTTATCAAAAACGTAATCTATGACTTCTTGATGACGTCTTTTTGATCTAGTCGAGCTTCCAGCTGCAGGAGCTCCATAAGCTCTTCTGCTGGCTACTCTAAAGGACCTTGCTTCATTAAAATGCATAAGTATAAAGCCATAAGCCCCCATATTTCTTGGTTCTTCTTGAGCCCAAACAACATCATCAACATGTCCATATTTACTAAGAACTTCTCTCATTTCTTCTGCAGGCAGAGGAAATAGTTGTTCAACTCTTACTAAGGCAACATCGTTTCTTCCCAAGGCTTCTCTTTGTTCCAATAAATCATAATAAAATTTACCAGTAACAAAGACTAATGTTTTTACATCTTTAGTTTTAACTGACTGATCATCAATTAACATCTCAAACTTGCCATTTGCAAATTCATCCACGGTTGAGACACATTTAGGATGACGCAACAAGCTTTTTGGAGTAAATACAATAAGAGGCTTTCTATAATGAGCCTTCACCTGTCTTCTAAGCAAGTGATACATGTTAGCTGGTGTTGTACAATCGGCTATAAACATGTTATCCTTAGCACATAACTGAAGGTAACGTTCCATTCTTGCTGAAGAGTGCTCTGCTCCCTGACCTTCATAGCCATGAGGCAGCAACATAACTACCCCGTTTTGGGTTTTCCATTTATCTTCTCCAGAAGAAATATACTGGTCAATCACGATTTGAGCCCCATTACTGAAGTCCCCAAATTGTGCCTCCCAAACAGTTAAGGTGTTAGGACTTGCCATGGCATAACCATATTCAAAGCCTAAGACCCCATATTCTGACAATAACGAATTGTAAATAAAGAAACGTCCTTGATCTTTGCTTACATTGTTAAGCAATACCACTTCCTCTTCACTATCTTCAACTTTTACAACAGCATGACGGTGAGAGAAGGTCCCTCTTTCTACATCCTGACCTGAAATTCTAACCTCATAGCCTTCTTCCAATAAAGTTCCGTAGGCTAAATGTTCTGCCATGGCCCAATCTAACCTATCCTCTTCGAACATGGTTTTTCTAGACTGAACCAACTTTTCTATTTTACGGATGAATTTTTTATCGGATGGCAAAGTTGAAATAACATCAGCGATTCGTTCCAAACCAGATTTAGAGAACGTGGTGTCAACATTCTTCATCATGGTATCTTCCATGACTCTTTCTAGACCTTTCCATTCATCTTGCATAAATGGCGTAATGACGGTCTTTTCTATTTTTCTTGAATCCTCTAGATTCTCTTCTAATTTAGCTTTGTATTCATCTTCCAGTTGCGATACATAATCAGCATCAATGACCCCTTCAGACATCAACCTTTCAGCATAGATATCTCGTGGATTTTGATGCTTAGAAATCAATTTATACAACTTAGGTTGTGTAAATCTTGGTTCATCTCCTTCATTATGTCCGTATTTACGGTATCCTAACAGGTCAATAAACACATCCTTTTTAAATGCCATTCTAAAATCCAAAGCAAACAAAGTAGCGTGAACTACGGCTTCAGCATCATCAGCATTCACGTGAAGCACCGGCGATAAGGTTACTTTACCTACATCTGTACAGTAAGTACTTGAACGGGCATCCAAATAATTGGTTGTAAAACCAATCTGGTTATTTACTACAATATGAATGGTTCCATTGGTCTTATACCCATCCAATTGTGCCATTTGCACCACTTCATAAGCAATCCCTTGACCAGCAATAGCAGCATCACCATGCACTACAATTGGCAATACTTTTGAAGGATTGTCTACATATTTATCATCTTGTTTTGCTCTTGCAATTCCTTCAACAACTGAAGCAACAGTTTCTAAGTGAGATGGATTGGGAGCAATGTTTAAATTGATTTCATTTCCTTTAGAAGTAACCCTGTTACTGGTCCAACCAAGGTGGTATTTTACATCACCATCAAAGATTTCTTCTTCATAGTCCTTACCATCAAATTCACTGAAGATATCTTTTGCTGATTTCCCAAAAATATTGGTCAAAGTACTTAATCGTCCACGGTGGGCCATACCCATTACAAACTCTTTCACACCATAATCGGCGGCCTGTTCAACCAAAGCATCCAATGCCGGAATTAAAGTTTCTCCTCCTTCCAGCGAAAAACGTTTTTGCCCAACATATTTGGTATGCAAAAAGCTTTCAAATGAAACCGCTTCATTCAGTTTCTTTAAGATATGTTTCTTTCTATCAGTTGAAAATTCTGGATGGTTATCGTTAATGTTTAGTTTATTCTGGATCCACTGAATATGCTCTGGAGTACGAATGTACATGTACTCAATCCCGATAGATTCACAATAAATCTTGTTTAAATGACGAAGAATCTCTCGAAGGTTCTGAGCTCCGATGCCTAAAATCTCTCCGGCATTAAAAACGGTGTCCAAATCAGCTTCGGTCAACCCGAAATTCTCTAATGCCAAAGTTGGCTCATATTTTCTTCTATCCCTAACCGGATTGGTTTTGGTAAACAAATGTCCACGAGTCCTGTAGCCATCAATCAACTTAACAACCTGAAACTCTTTTTGAACATGTTCTGGAATTTGGGCTGAAACCCCTTCCACGATCTCTCCGTTCATTCCATAGCTTTCACTCCCAAAGTCATAACCTTGAAAAAAGGCTCTCCAGCTGGGTTCTATTGAATCGGGATTTTTTTGGTATTGTTCGTATAAATCAGCGAAAAATGCTGTATGTGCGGCGTTTAAAAAGGAATATTTATCCATTATTAATTTCTGCTTTCTAGCTTTTGGAAAATTTTGTCAAAAATACAACTTTTACCAAAATTAGATGCGGTTTTATTATATTTATGATAACTTTAATTCAAGTATTTACACCATGATGCCAACCTACAAACCATTTTCGCAAAAAACCATTTCTATATTTTGCTTTATCCTGTTTATCAGCACTTCCATTCAGGCACAAGAAAAAAAATCTGACTTTTGGAATCATGTGCGATTTGGTGGTGGTATCGGACTGAGTTTTGGAAACGAATTTTTTAGTGGCACTTTGGCTCCGAGCGCCCTTTATGACATCAATCCTTATGTTTCTGTTGGACTCGGACTGAATGGAACCTACAGTAGCAGAAAATATTATCACAAATCAACCATTTTTGGAGGCAGTGTCATAGGCATTTTCAATCCCATTCCACAACTTCAGATATCCACAGAATTTGAGCAATTAAACGTAAACAGGGATTGGGACAGTCGATGGGGAATTGCCGATGAAAATTACTGGTATCCAGCCCTATTCCTAGGAGCCGGATTTAGAGCCCAAAACGTCACTGTGGGAATGCGCTTTGATGTGCTTTATGATAGCGACAAAAGCATTTATGCCCAATCTTGGATGCCGTTTGTAAGGGTTTATTTTTAATTTTTAATTTTATATTGTACCAAAATTAACCTACTATATCATGAATAATACCTTACGGTATTGGCGCATTTTTTTGTTCTTCTCACTTTTATTAGCCAATTGCAGTAGCGATGATAATAACCCCATTGAAGAAGAAACAGTAACCTGCCCAACCCAAGAATTGGGAATAACATTTGAAAACAATCAATATACTTATCATTTATCCAATCCTGAGCTGTATCCTGAAGAAGATTTACTTTATTGGAGATGGAGAAAACAAAATGACACCATTGAAGTATCTGGCGTTATAGCTAACAATGATTATAGCTATGGGGAAATGTACTTTTTGTTTTCCATAGAAAGTGGTTGTCCAGAAATTCTGTTGGAACGACACTTTGCTTCAGATGATTATGTAGGTGCGAACGGTAATCATTGGGACTATTTTGACAATGAGTTAACCCTTCAAGAATATTTGCCTAATGAAAGATTGGTTTGTTTTGTTGACGGAGAAAACAATCCTGACAATAAAATCTGGATTGAATTCACTCCAGAATTGGAAAACGAGACTTGGAGGTATAACTTATATACAGATGTTAGCCACAAGTTGACAACCAGATTCTAAAGATGAAAAAAGCAACACCAATTATATTAATTATCATAATAATCTACTTGTTAAATGGATTTATAACTGAATATACTAATGTGAATCAGAATAAATACGGAATAGAATATAATAACGAAAGAAAAAAAATAGGCATAACTGAAATACCTGAAAATTTCGACTTGACTGAAAAACCAATTAATACATTTTTCGATTATTTTAATGCAATTGGAATTTACTCTCTCGAATACACGACTAAGGTAAACTTGAATTCTGGATTGATAAAAAAAAGAATAGATGTGGATGAAAACGGAATAGGAATAATCAGAGAATATAGTTTTTATAAAAAAGGAAATGATACTATTGTGGATATTCACAATTATTATGAATAAAAAAACCAGTGACTAACAATGTATAAACGCAATTACGGCGGATTCGACTACGTCCGAATCCACTCGGAATTGCTAACGTCAGTGCTTAACCGAAAATTATTAACTTTAAATCAGTAACTGACAGTTATACGAGACCGATTAGTCGTCTAAATTTAAAAATCAACTATACTGAGCCCTCAACCACACCTTTTGCCACTCGCGTTGCAGAATCAAAAAGGCCACATCCTCAGATAATTTTAAGGTATCCATTCCGTCTAATTGTTTGATCTTGGACTCTGATACATCTACAATATATAGCAGATTAAGGTATTCGGCGAACCGTTCCTGAATCAGTTTGTAAATGGTTTCATGTAGGATTAACTTGAGGCTACTAGGCAAGATATCTTGATCAAAATCCAAATCAATATTGGCATATAAAAAGTCCTTATTCAACTGTTTGACAAGCTTCGCATAAAGCTCCTTACCTTGAGCTTCTTCTATTAAATCATTAAAAGTTGCCGGAAGTACCATTATACTGTTCTGTTCATCAATTGTTCTCCAAAAGCTCGCAACATTTGTTTCTTGTCTGCTGAAATTTTAAGATTATCCAACATAGAGAATGCTTTTTCTGTATACTCCTTAATAGCCAATTTGGTGGCATCGGCAGATCCACTGTCAGCAAATATGGTTTTGACGGCTTCTATTTTTTCACCCGCATCGGTGGTTTTCACCGAATAAAACCCTTGAAGCTGATTTCTACTATCGGAAGAAGCCATTTCCAATCCTTTTAAATACAGATAGGTCTTCTTATTCTCAATAATATCTCCTCCCACCTGTTTCCCAAAGGTTTTTGGGTCTCCAAAAGCATCCAAATAATCATCTTGCAATTGGAAAGCTACACCAAGATTCTTTCCAAAATCATAAATGCGATCTTGATCTTCTTGTGAAGCTTGAGCAACAATTGCACCCATTTTCATCGCGGCACCAATCAGAACGGCCGTTTTATATTCGATCATTTTAAGGTATTCTGCAATGGTGACATCGTCTCGAGTTTCAAAATCAATGTCATATTGTTGACCCTCACATACCTCCAAGGCCGTTTTGCTAAATAATTTGGCCAAGTCCTTAAATACTTCTGACTCATAATTTTCAAACAATTGATAAGCCAAAATTAACATAGCGTCTCCAGAAAGGATTCCCGTATTGATATCCCATTTCTCATGAACGGTTTCATTTCCTCTTCTCAGCGGTGCATCATCCATGATATCATCGTGAATCAAGGAAAAATTATGAAACACTTCTATGCTTAATGCCGCATTAAGGGCTTTTTGGTGGTCTCCACTAAAAATATCTGAAGTCATTAAGGTTAAAACAGGCCTTAAGCGCTTTCCTCCCAGAGAGAGAATATAATTTATTGGATTGTAGAGATTGGGGGGTTCTTTCTGAACTTTAAAGGTCTCCAAATAATTTAAAAACACCTCTTGGTAAAATGAAATTTGCTGCATGAAACAAAAATAGTTTAAATGCGGGAAGAAGGCAATATTAAAAAATTGTTAAAACTTAGGAAACTTTTTTTGTTTTAAAAGTTTCCTTGACTACTTTTGTCCCGATTATGAAGAATGAAATTTTAAAGACGGCAGCAGACATGTTCTTGAACTATGGATTCAAGAGTGTCACCATGGATGAAATTGCCAATGCTTTGGGAATGTCAAAAAAAACACTCTATCAACATTACTCCAATAAGGAAACCCTTGTTGAAGCAGTAGTGCTTTATATGTTTGAAATTATTTCCACGGGTATTGACGAAATCAGAAAAAAAGAAAACAATCCTATTGAAGAAATTTTTGAAATAAAGGAGTTCCTCATGAGACATCTCAAGGATGAAAAATCATCTCCTCAATTTCAACTTCAAAAGTATTACCCAAAAATATTTGAGGATATAAAATCCAAACAACTTTGCGTTATGCAAGATTGCGTGGTGTGCAATTTGGAACTAGGTGTTTCCTTAGGATTATATAGAGATTCCATTGATGTTCCATTTATATCAAAAATATATTTCAACTGTATGATGGCTTTAAAGGACAAAGAATTATTCCCGCTAGAACGATTCTCCATGCGGTCCTTAATGAATCACTATTTGGAATACCACCTTAGGGGAATTTGCACCCCAAAAGGATCTGAAATTCTTGAAACCTATTTAAAAAATCAAACATTACCCAATGAAACAAACCCTGATACTAATCTTTAGCCTTTTATTAGGCCTTCCTATCTTTTCCCAGGAAATTCAGGAGCAAAGTTTTAGTTTACAAGAAGCAATCGATTATGCATTGGAGCATAACCGATCTGCGTTAAATGCTCAAAAAGACATTGAGGCAGCCGAACAACAAAAATGGGAAACCACGGCAACCGGTTTACCACAACTGGATGCTAAAATTGACTATCAAAATTTCATAAAACAGCAAGTTCAATTAGTTCCTGCAGAATTTTTTGGTGGAAATCAAGGCGAATTCTTGCCTGTAACCTTTGGAACGAAGCAAAGCGTCAATGCTTCAGCGACGTTGAACCAATTGTTATTTGATGGTTCCTACCTAGTAGGCTTACAATCTGCCAAAGTGTATTTGGAAATCTCAGAAAACGCCAAAGAAAAAACCGATTTAGAAGTTCGTAGAGCGGTAATCAATGCGTATGGAAATGTTTTGCTATCCAAAGAGTCCGTAGAAATATTGAATAGAAACATTCAGGTGGTTGAAGAAAACTTGAATGAAACGGACAAGATTTTTCAAGAAGGCCTGGAAGAGCAAGAGAGTGTCGAGCAATTGCAAATCACCCTTTCTGGTTTAAAGAGCAACTTAAACAGATCTGAAAGACTGGAGAGATTGGCTTATCAAATGCTAAACATTACTCTTGGTTTGGATATCAATTCTCCTGTAACGCTTACCGATGATTTGGAAGCCTTGGCATTACAAAACATGAGTTTAGACCTACTGAATGTTGAAGAAAATGTGAGTAATAATATTGACTTTCAAATTGCAGAAAATGATAAAATTTCCAAAGAGCTACTATTGAAATTAGAAAAAAGCAAGTTTTTACCAACTCTTAATGCTTTTGTTAATGGAGCCTATATGGGTAACAGTAATGATTTCTCTTTCTTGCAAAACGACCAGCTTTGGTATGGTTCCTCCCTCTTGGGTGTTAGTTTGAACATTCCCATATTTAGTTCTGGAATGCGAAGTGCCGCAACCCAACGCGCAAAAATCAATTTGGAAAAGGCTGAAACAGATTTAACCGAAACAGAGCAACAAATAAAACTGGAAATCGCAAAAGCCAAAACGGAGTATCAATATGCCATTGAAGATTATGAAATCAAAAAAGAGAATCTGGAATTGGCGGAACGCATTGAGCAAAAAAACCAAACAAAATTCTTTGAGGGAATCGGCTCCAGTTTTGACTTAAGACAAGCCCAAACTCAGCTTTATCAAGCACAACAAGACTTTTTACAAGCCATGTTAAATGTGATCAACTTCAAAGTTGACCTAGAAACGGCTTTAAATACTATTAACAACTAATTTTTTGAAAATCCTTATCATGAAAAAGATATACATCCTTTTGGCCACTGTCCTTATTCTTACCTCTTGTGGAGGAGAAAAGAAGAAGAATTCCGTAGAGAATGTCTTAGAGTCAAAAAATATTGAATTACTTAGAAATAAAAGGACTGAAATTGTTGCAAAGCAACAGGAGATTGCCGACCAGCTTAAGCTTATTGATGCAGAAATCTCTAAGCTGGATACCGTTAAGCACGCTCCTTTGATTACTACCATCAAGGTGAATACTGAAGAATTTGTGCATTACTTAGAAATACAAGGAAATGTAACCACCAAAAACTTAATTACCATTTACCCTGAATATAATGGAATCCTAACTCAAGTTTTTGTAAAAGAGGGGCAAAAAGTAAACAAAGGTCAAATTCTCGCCAAGATTGATGACGGTGGATTAAGCCAGCAATTGGCCCAACTTAAGATTCAAGAAGATTTGGCTAAAACCACATTTGATCGCCAAAAAAGACTATGGGAGCAAAATATTGGTAGCGAAATGCAATACCTTCAAGCCAAATCAAATTATGAAACACAAGCTGAAGCAGTCAATCAATTAAAACAACAAATAGGAAAAACTACGGTGACAGCTCCTTTTTCTGGAACCATTGACGATGTTATTACAGAACAGGGTAATGTGGTTTCAGTAGGTATGTCTCCCCTATTCAGATTGGTGAATTTAAGCGATATGTATATAGAGACCGATGTGCCTGAAAGCTATTTGACAGATATCAAAAAAGGGAAGTCTGTAATAGTTGATTTCCCAATTCTAGGAAAACAAATAGATACCGAAATCAGACAAGTGGGTGATTATATCAATCCGGCAAACCGCACCTTCAAAGTGGAAGTAGCCATTCCAAATGATGATAAATCTATTAAGCCAAACTTAACGGCCAAACTGAAGATCAATGATTATACCAGTGAAAAAGCCCTATTGATTCCTCAGAGTATTATTTCTGAGAATGCTCAAGGAGAACAATTTATCTATACGGTTAAGGATAAACAAGGTGAAAATGAAGGAAAAGCCCAAAAAACCATTATTAAAACAGGTAGAAACCAGGGTGACATTGTTGAAGTACTTGATGGAATTACAGATGGAGAAGAAATAATCATGGAAGGTGCTAGAAGTGTTAAAGACGGGCAACCTGTAAAAATCATTGAGGTTAAATAACCTTGTTACAGCTATTCATTGATCCAAACTAGAAACCAATGACCAAAAATAAAAAACAAGTCGATAAAGAATTTAAATGGTCTTCGTGGGCCATTAACAATAAGACCACCATTTATGTCCTCATTTTGGTTTTCTTTTACTTAGGTATTTCCGCCTTTTTTGAGATGCCAAGAGAAAACTTTCCTGAGGTAAATGAAACCAAAATTTATGTCAGCACCATATTTCCTGGAAATACGGCGGAGGACATTGAAAAATTGGTCACAGACCCTCTGGAAGATGAGCTGAACACAGTGAGTAATGTGGTTGAAATAACCTCAACCTCTCAGGAAGATTACTCCATGATTGTAGTGGAATTTGATGAGCACTTAACCGTAGAGCAAGCCAAACAAAAGGTTAAGGATAAAATTGACACCAAAAAATCCAGTGAAGATTGGCCCACATTTAATGAGGCCAAAGTAGAACCAGATGTGTTTGAGTTGAGCATGTCTGAAGAGATGCCCATTTTAAACATCAATATCTCTGGGGATTATCCTATTGAGAAACTGAAGGAATACGGAGAAGTTCTTCAAGATGAGATTGAAGACCTAATGGAAATCAAAGAAGTTGCCATTAGAGGTGCTCAAGAAAAAGAAGTTGAAGTAGCTGTAGACATCTACAAAATGATGGCGTCTCAAGTTACTTTCAATGATATCATTGGAGCCATAAATGGGGGAAATACGACCATGTCTGCCGGAAATCTTATAGTAAGTGGACAGCGGAGAACCATCCGTATTTTAGGAGAAATTGATAATCCTGCACAACTAAACAATTTTGTTGTTAAGTCGGAAGACGGACATGCTATTTACTTAAAGGATGTAGCTAAAGTCTCTTTTAAAGAAGAAGATAAAACCACATTTGCACGTGAGTTTGGACAACCTGTGGTGATGCTTGATGTAAAAAAACGAGCTGGAAAGAACATGGTGGATGCCGTTGATAAGATAAAAGTGATAGTAGAAGATGCTATTGAAAATGAATTTCCACAGGATTTAAAAATCACTTACGCAAACGACCAATCATCTGTTACCATTGGTCAAGTAGATGACCTAGTAAACAACATCATCTTTGGGGTGATTCTGGTTGTTACCGTCTTAATGTTCTTCTTAGGCTTTAAAAATGCAGTATTTGTTGGTTTTGCCATACCTATGTCCATGTTTATGTCTTTGATGATTCTAAATTTCTTTGACATTACGCTGAATACCATGGTGCTTTTTGGACTCATCATGGGACTAGGAATGTTGGTTGACAATGGTATTGTAGTTGTTGAGAACGTATACCGATTAATGGATGAAGAAGGCATGGGCCGTAAGAAAGCAGCCAAAATGGGAATCGGGGAAATTGCGTTTCCTATTATCATTTCTACAGCAACGACCGTGGCGGCATTTATTCCTTTGGGTCTTTGGCCAGGAATTATGGGTGAATTTATGATTATCCTACCACAAACCTTATCCATTGTACTTGGATCATCTCTTTTCGTTGCTATTTTCTTTAATTCGGTACTAGTATCCCAATTTATGAGTACTGAAGATAAAGACATGCCTCTCAAGCGTATCATTGTATTGACCTCGATTATTGCCTTTTTTGGTATCATAGTTTATGTCGTGGGTGGTGAATACCGCGCCTTAGGAAGTTTGATGGTTTTTACCGCGATTATGTTATGGGTGTACCGCATCTTTTTACGTAAATGGGCAAACAATTTCCAAACCAAGGCACTAGTTAAACTCGAGCGCTGGTATGAAGGTCAATTGCGTTGGGCGCTTTCGGGATGGAGACCTTATGGTTTGACTATTGGAATCTTTGCAATGTTAATTATATCAATTTTTGGATTTAAAATTTCTCTAGAACAAAAAAGAACCAAAGTGGAGTTCTTCCCTGACAACAAGCCCAATCAAATTATTGTTTATATCGAATATCCTGAAGGAACAGCCATTGAAAAAACAAATGCTATTACCAAGGAAATAGAGAAACGTGTTTATACCGTTTTGAATGATAAAGAATATACTGACGATGACTATAACTATATGGTAGAAAGCGCTGTTTCTCAAGTGGGAGAAGGAGCTGGAAACCCGCAAACTGATGGTGGATCTGCTGCAGAAATGCCCCATAAGGCTAAGATTACGGCCTCTATGCGTGAGTTTAAATACCGAAGAGGAAAAGACAGTGAATTACTAAGACAAAAGGTTCAGGAAGAATTAGCTGGTATTTATCCAGGAGTACTAATATCCGTAGAAAAGGATGCTGCTGGTCCACCAGCTGGATCTCCCATTAATATTGAGCTACAAGGTGAAGATTACGATCAATTGATTAACACCGCAGAACAAATGCGTGAATTCATCAACAGTAAAAATGTCCCTGGAGTTGATGAACTTAAAATTGATGTGAATAAGGACAAACCAACCATGAAGGTTGTTGTAGATCGTGAAAAAGCAGGGGAAATGGGTATAAGCGCCGCTCAAGTAGGTCAACAACTTCGAAACTCCGTTTTTGGATCCAAGGCAGGAATCTATAAAGAAGGCGGGGACGATTTTGATATTTATGTGAGGTTTAATGAGTCTAACAGATATAATTTAAATGCTTTATTCAATCAAAGAATTACATTCAGAAACAATAAAGGACAATTGATTGAAGTTCCTGTTTCTGCAGTGGCTTCCTATGAGAACAATTCTGGATTTAATGCCATTAAACACAAAGACACCAAAAGGGTTGTTACCGTGTATTCTGCTTTAGCACCTGGTTTTACAGATGCAGGTGCTGTAGTATCTCAAATTCAAAATGAAATGAAATCCTATGAAGGACTTCCTGAGAATATTAAAATTGATTACACAGGGCAAATTGAAGAGCAAAAAAAACAAATGACCTTCTTGGTAAGTGCCTTTTTCACAGGACTGATGTTGATTTTCTTTATCCTAATCTTTCAATTCAATTCAATCTCCAAGCCAGCTATTATTATGATTGCTATCTTCCTAAGTTTTATTGGGGTATTTGGTGGACTCATAATTACAGGAAAGGCTTTCGTTATTATGATGACTATGGTGGGAATTATTTCCTTGGCTGGGATTGTTGTAAACAACGGGGTGGTTCTTTTGGATTACGCACAACTATTGATTGACAGGAAGAAAAATGAATTGGATCTAGACGATGACGAATATCTTGAAGAAAAGGACTTGTTTGAAGCTATTGTTAGAGCAGGGAAAGCACGTTTAAGACCGGTATTGCTAACCGCGATAACCACCATTTTGGGATTGATCCCTTTAGCCATAGGTTTAAACATCAACTTCTTTACCCTGTTTAAAGAGTTTGACGCCAATATCTATTTTGGAGGAGATAATGTAGTCTTCTGGGGGCCATTGGCTTGGACTGTAATTTATGGTCTGTTTATAGCCACCTTCTTGACCTTGATCATTGTTCCTATTTTGTTTTTCCTAATTACGAAATTCAAAATGTGGTTAAAAAATAGGGTTAAGGATACCGAAGCTTTAACCTCCTAAAATTAATTGAAGAAAAGAAAAACGCTTCCAAATGGAAGCGTTTTTTATTAGTTTAAATGAAGCTCTACCACTATAGGAAAATGATCAGAAGGATAGCGTAAATCCCAATTATCACTCAAAACGGCATACTTGTTTACCTGGATGTTTTCACTTACGAATATAAAATCAATTCTTCTTGTGACCGGTTCATTGAAATGAAATCCATTGAAGGTGCCAGTGGGCCCAAAATCCAAATTGGAAATGGTTTTGGAATCCTTTAAAGTCCGAAGAATATATTGTATACTTTCATGTTCTGGCTCCATATTAAAATCACCCGTTAAGATTACTGGTAAACGTTCCTTGTTTAGCTCTTGGATTTTTCCAATAATTAATAGGGCACTATTTTTCCTGGCTTCCTTTCCTACGTGATCAAAATGGGTATTGAAAACCCAAAATTTCTCATCGGTATCTTGATTTTGCAGCAAAGCATAAGTACAAACACGGTTACAAACGGCATCCCAACCCATACCAACTTTTTCGGGAGTTTCAGACAACCAGAAGGTAGAAGATTCCAGTACTTTAAACTTTTTCTTTTTATAGAAAATAGCCGAGTATTCCCCTTCATCCTTACCATCGTCCCTACCAACTCCCAATGAGGCATATTCTGGTAATAAAAGAGACATATCTTTCATCTGATTAGGCATCGCTTCTTGAACTCCCATCACGTCTGGCTCATGAAATTTTATTTGATTTATAAAAAATGGCTTTCGGTTGGTCCAGCTATTTTCACCTTCCTTAGGGTAATCCAGCTTAATATTATAAGTCATTACTTTTAATTCTTGCGATTGCGCAAGAACAACCAATAACATAAAAATTCCAGTAACTATCTTTTTCATGATTACTCTACTAGTATAATTTCACTCTTGTCTGAAATACCATTTTCATTAAAAGCTTCAATGGTAAAATAGTAAGGTGTATCTCTATCCAAACAACGCATAAAATGTTCATTGGTATCATAAACCAGCCATGACTGGTACAATTTATCTGGAGCAATTCCCCAACGAATATTATATCCTTGTGCTCCATTTACCTCATTCCATTTAAAAGTTGCATCCCTTCTATCTTTTTCACGCTCAATATTAAATCCTTCAACCTTTTTGGGTTTTTCTCCAAGACCCAAACCAAAAACTCGAAATTCTGACATGGCAAAATTGGCTCCCGGTACTTTAATATTTTTATAACGAACAAATTTAGCCTGTACGGGGTCATCCAGTACGATGTATGCATTTGGTGCGTCAATGACACTTTGACTTCTATCAACCACCGTTTGCCATTGCTCACCATCTTCTGACACCTCTATTACAAATTGATGTTTCAACCCTTCCGTACGGGTATAGATACCTGTCTCGTAATCGTGAAAATTAAGTTGGAAAGCGTAAACTTTTCCCGGGTTTAACATTTCAATTTTAATCCATTGTTTATCGTCATTAGCTTCAGACACCCAAAACGTCTTTGGATTTTCATCAGTAAATACTTTAGAAATTATTTCTCCCTTAGCATTAGTTTCTATAGGTAATTCTGTAACCTTTACTTCATCATCATTAGAAGTAAATTTCATGATTTGTTTTAAAGAGGATGACACCGTAGCATCCCCTTTATAGGATAGTAACATCCATCCGTTATGCTCTCCTGCTTTTGTAGGATGACTGGGGGCATATCTAGGATAATCGCCATAGGACGTATTAGAGTACATCAAACCATCGGCATCAAAAAAGGTAGGAAACATACATAAACGGCGTTCCCATTGTGAATTTGAAGCCAAGGCCATTGTTGCAAAATGCCAATATTGTCCATTGGTTTGTTTTACGGTAATACCGTGTCCCGCCCCATTAGTAAAACCTCCAGGTTTGAAACTCATAGGGTTGTTTTTCATGTATTTAAAAGGCCCGAGTGGTGTTTCACCCACATAAACTCCATCAGCATACACATTAAACTGGGTTCCAGGAGCTGCATATTGTAAATAGTATTTCCCGTTGTGTTTGGTCATGGAAGCTCCTTCCATATAACCTTCTTTCAAAGTAGGATGAAAATTATTTTCTCCAAATCGCTCCCAGCCATGTTCATCTTCAGCTAAGTTGATTAATTCTTTCCTGACTCCCGTTTCTAAAAAACGATCATCTCGATTCAGCATTTTCACCTGAATGGGGTGCACATTTGATGAGCCCCAATACAAATATGCTTTTCCATCATCATCTATGAATAATTCGGAATCTTGAATATTATTGGAAATGGAAGGAGTAGGTGTCCATTTTCCACCTTTAGGATCATCAGTATAAAGGATACTACCATAGCCTGCTGGGTCTCCCGCAAAATACACTAAGGAATCTTTATAGTTAAAAGCTGTAGGAGCATTGCAACCCTCAAAGAACCATTGTTGTGGTTTAATAAACTTCCAATTTACCAAATCGGTTGAATGCCAATACCCAAATGATCGGGTTACGAACATATAATATTCGCCTTTAAACTCAATAACTGCAGGATCGGCTCCCGAACGATAGGATATATTCCTACTTGAATTGTAAACCATATAGGTATAGTCAATATCTAATGGATTACAATAGGTCTCACTTTCCTTATTTAACTGCTCTTTTTTTCCAGAGTCAGATTTTGTCATTTGCTTTGATTCAGATTCCTCTTTACAGGAAGTAAAACCAATAAAAAAGATTAGCGATATAATAGTTAAAACTCTCATGGTGTGTAATCTTTATCTTTTATAGGGTCATAAGCTGTTCCAGTATGACCTCTTAATTTTTCAAATTGTTTGTAAGCCCTCTCTACTTTTTCCTTCGGAGCTTGTTCCAACTCTTTTTCTGTGACTTGATATTGCTCTTCAAGTTCTGCCAGCTTTTTTCTTAATTCAGCTTCAATGGCATCATACTCTGGATTATCAATCTGATTATGAATTTCCTTTGGGTCTTCTTCTAAATCATATAACTCCCAGGTATCAATATCATCATAAAAATGCATGAGCTTATAGCGATTGGTCCTTACCCCATAATGCTTTTTCACCATGTGAAATGCAGGATAATCATAATAATGGTAATACACGGCATCCCTAAAATCTTCATCTTCCATGGTGTTTTCCATTAAGGGCCTTAAGGATTTACCTTGCATATCATTTGGAATTTCAGCCCCTGCATAATCCAAAAATGTTTCGGCAAAATCTATATTTTGAGTCAGAGCTATCACTTCAGAACCTGCTTTGATATGGCCTGGGTACTTTATCATCAAAGGCATTGCCAAAGATTCTTCATACATGTAGCGCTTATCAAACCACCCCTTTTCTCCTAAATAAAATCCTTGATCTGTTGTATAAACTACTATGGTATTTTCCTCTAACCCATTTTCTTTAAGATAATCCAAAATTTCCCCAACACCTTCATCAACTGAAGCAATCGTAGCCAAGTACTCTTGTAAAAATCGCTGTCCTTTATATTCTGCCAATTCCCTACCCGTCAAATTAGCATCATGAAACGCATCATTTTTGGCAGCATATGCTGAATTCCAAATTTTTCGTTGCTCAACAGTCATTCTATCAAAATCATTAGTCCAGGGATTCCAAGCCAATTCATGGTTTCCCTTTTCTTTAGTTAATTTTAAATCATGGCCCTCATAGGTGTCCTTATAAATGGTTTGAAGTTGTTCCTGAGAACCCAAGGATCCCTCATGATTCGTAAAATAAGTGTCTGGAAGAGGGAACTTAATGGAATCGTATTTGTTTAAATGACGAATAGCTGGCATCCAATTTCTATGAGGCGCTTTATGTTGAACCATTAGCATAAACGGTTGCCCCTCATCCTTAGCAGTCTTCATAAAATCTAGGGCTTGATTGGTAATAATGTCTGTTGCATAGCCAGGAATATCCAAAGTATCAGCCGTTTTACCTTGTTCTCCTTGTTTGATAAAGGTGGGATTGTAATAGTGTCCTTGATCTTCAAGAATGTTCCAATAGTCAAATCCTTGCGGCAATCCATTTAAGTGCCATTTTCCAACTAACCCCGTTTTATAACCCTCTTTTTGAAGCATTTTTGGAAAGGTCGGTTGGCTACCGTCAAAACTTTCTCCATTCATCCTAAACCCATTGATGTGGCTAAACTTACCTGTTAAAACTACCGCTCTACTTGGTCCACACAACGAATTGGTACAAAAATTATTTTTAAACAACACGCCTTCATCTGCAATTCGGTCAATATTTGGCGTGGGAGCCAACTGTCCAATAGGATGACCATATGCACTGATAGCTTGTTCGGCATGGTCATCTGCCATAATGTAAACGATATTAGGTCTTTTGGCTACTTTCTGCTCAGGCTTTTCGTCTTCTTTTTGTTTACAACTTTGACCTATAAGTATTAAACAAATTAGGTATACAATATGTTTCATTAGGATTTAGTTTTAATAATGGTTGTTTGAATAACCTCATCATTAATAATCGTTCTTTGAAAAAAATTGAAGACCTTATCCAACTCCTCATAAGGAATTCGTGAAATTTCATGCTTCCCTCCTTTAACAATGTTAAAATAATATGAGGTTTCAAAGTCTTCTAACTTATCTACAATCACCTTAGCTCCATCCAGAAATAGATAACCAGGCTTCTCTGGGTCACAAAAGTGATGTGGCGCCGATGCAAATGGCACTAAGTTGTCTTCTGTGCCATGATAAAAGACACTAGGTATAGCATTCTCTTTTGTTATGTATTCAGCATTTACAATAGCCCCAGCACATGAAAAAATGCCAGCAAATTCAACTTGCTTATATTTCTCTAAATCATCTGCAAAATGCTCTTTCATAAACACCGCGTTCAAAGTGCCCTCTGCCCCAGCACTACTTCCTCCTGCAATAAGGAGCTTGGTGTCGACATGCAATTGATTAGAATTGGAAACCACAAAGGCTGCTGCATCTAAATAATCAATAGCTGCTTGTTTAAAAACCTCCAGTTTATCCTCTTTAGTACAATCGCAACCGAATCCTGTTTTGATACCTTTTCTAAGTAATCTATAAGAAATAGAAATACCGACATATCCATGCTGTGCCGCATATTGGCAAAGTTCTGCATCATCTTTAAAATCTCTAGAACCCACAGAAAATCCACCCCCATGCATCCATAACAATGTTGGTAGTTTATCCCCTGCCTTAATATTCTCTGGAGTATAAACATCCAGTTTTAAAGTATCCTTTCCTTTAATAGAATAGGTATAAGTTGTTTTGGTTTGTGCGGTCGCATATACACCAAGAAATAAGAAAAGTGCAATAGTTAAAACTCTCATTTAATTAATTTTTTTTATTAAAATGCCACTTAGGACAGGTTTACCTTCTACTGGTTTTAAAGTAATCTTAAGACCTTCATTCTTCGGAATAAGGATATTTGATATGATATTAACTCCATATTTTTCTGGATATTCTGAAGCCAAGTTGACATTTTTCTGAACCAAATGCCCATTAAGATATATATCAAATATGCGACGGTTTGTTACTTCAACAACCTCAGCAGATTGGGTCAAATTATAAATGTTTTGAGTGGGTTTCATTTTTGGTTCAACAAAAAACAATCTTACTTGATATTCACCGCTAGGTATATCTACCTTATAATCGGCACATCCTTCTAACATGGTTTGAAACAAGGGGTCTGATGTAGTGTTTCTAACATTAAACGGAACGCCTTGATTTTTATCCTTGGTCATACCATAAGGGGCTCCACTTAGATAACCATATCCAGGGGTTTGATATGTCTGGTCTGGTACAAATGTGAGATTTCGTTCTTGATCATGAAAATAAAAATGTCCCCCAACATTAATCCCAAACTGATCAAAGTTTTTAAAATCTAAGGTCTCTAATTTATGAACTGAAACCACTTTTTCTACAGAAGAATTACCGGCCTCTAACCTCAATATGTTTTCACCATCTCGAAAAGGAACTTCCACGCTTGCTGCCCCATTTTCAAATGAAATTTCACCCAAGTTAATTCCATTTACATAAACCATCCCTTTAGGTTGATTTGAATACACCTGAATAGGATAAGTTTCATCTTGAAACAAGGTTAGTCCCGACAAGAAATTTGTTGCGACATATACAAAAGGTTCTCTTTTATCTAAAACTGATTTATACCAGAAATAAATATCCTTTGGAGTTCTATCGTATTGCACTAATCCTTTTTGATTGACGTGCGGTATGGCGTCTCCTCGAAATTCTGAACCAAAATCTGCAAAATTCCACGCTGTCATTCCTGTCATAAAAGGTCGCTCCTGAATCTGTTCTACATAAGATTGATGCAACTTAAATTGGTAATCTGTTGAGAAATCAAACTTTTTGGGGGTTTTTGTAAAAATGCGAACATCGGCTCCCGGACCGTATTCAGAAAGTAACATGGAACGTTTTGGAAACCGTTGGTGCTGTTCATCTAAAAATGAACCTAAGTCCTTTATCTCAGCATCGTACCATCCAAAATACAGGTTCCAACCTAAAACCATTGGTAGATCTGCAATGCCTGTTTCATTATAGATTTCATTTAAATGGCAAGCCATAACGGTTAATCTATTTGGCGCCAACTCACGAGTCAAATTCTCCAATTGATTGGCTAATTTAAGTGTGGTTGATTTGAGTGCAGTTCGTTCCTCTTCAGTGTATTTATCAAATACCATACGAATGAAAATTTCATTCATATACCCAAACATCACCACCGAAGGATAATTATAATATTGTTTAATATGCTCCTTTTGCATGTTGATACATACATCAAAAAACTCAGGAGAGTCTGTTACTTTATTAACGATGGGGATTTCAGTCCAGACTAAAATTCCCAGCTCATCACATAGCTTATACAAATCCCGATGATGGGGGTAGTGAGCAAACCGTATAACATTCCCTCCCATATTTTTAATGAGATAAATGTCCTTTTCCTGAAGCTCAATAGGAACCGCATTACCTAAACCTTGAAAATCTTGATGTCTATTGACTCCTATTAATTTAATCGGCTTCCCATTTAAAAAGAATCCTTTATCAGGGTCCACAGATGTCCATCTAAAACCTACATGAGAATGTTTTGTTTCTAACACTTTCCCTCGAGCATCTTTTAATTTTAGAACAAGGTCATATAAATAGGGTTGTTCTGGCGACCACAACATTGGCTGATAAACCAAAGGCAATTTTACTTTAAATTCATTGGATGATTCTGCCGGTAATTTGAAAGATTCTGTGCGACTTTTTACTAATTCACCATTGGCATCCAATAATTCCATATACAGAGATACCTGAGAATTTGTATTGGAAGTATTATCTAATATAGAAGAAACTTCAACCCCAGCCTTTTCATTTGATACTTCATAATAATCGACATAGAACCCTTCCGAAGCAAAATCATTGAGACTAAAATGTTGCTTTGGTAAAGAAATGAGTTCAACCTCCCGATAAATCCCTCCATAAAAGGTAAAATCGGCATTTAAAGGTGGGATGTTCTCATTATGAGAGTTGTCAACTGTAACTTCAATGAGATTATATTCCCCAAATCTAATGAATGGTGTGATATTAAAATTAAATGCTGTATATCCTCCTTCGTGATTACCAATTAACGCTCCATTTACGTAAACGGTAGCCTCTTGATTGACGGCATTGAATTTTAGAAATTGAATTTGATCCTTTTCCTCTACAGGAATATAAATTTGTTTTTTATAATATCCTTGACCTCTCCTATAACCAGGGTAATCATCAAAAGCATCTTCAAGATTCCATGTGTGTGGCAAGTTAATGGTTTCCCAAGTATTGTGATCCTCTGAAAATTGCCAGCCAGAGTTTATGATTACGTTTTGTGCAAACAAACTGGAAGAAATAGCCACATACCAAACTAGAAACCAAACTAGTCTATTTTTTATAGTATGTGGCATTCTATTCACTATTAATCAATTAGGGTAAATTCGTGTTCAAACTTAAATTCTGAGTTAGGGGCAATTGCAATTTCAAATTCTCCCGGTTCCACACCAAAAATCATGTCGCTGTTATAAAATTTCAAATCCTCAATAGAAATTGAAAAGGAAACCTTTTTACTTTCACCCTTTTTCAAGAATATTTTTTCAAAACCTTTTAATTCTTTCACAGGTCGGGTGACACTTCCTAATTTGTCATGAATGTATAACTGCACGATTTCATGCCCATCCATATTTCCTGAATTAGTAATGGTTACTGAAGCCTTCAAAGTGCCATTAGCATTTAAGGTCTTGGAAGACAATGTGAGATTCGAATACGTAAATTGAGTGTAACTCAACCCATATCCAAATGAGAATAAAGGTGAATTTGGCACATCGATATAATTACTTTTATAATCTTCCTTAGGATTAGTCTCAGGAATTGGCCTTCCCGTATTTTTCATGTTGTAATAAATAGGCACTTGCCCCACATTTCTAGGGAATGTCACTGATAGTTTACCAGAGGGGTTCACTTCACCAAATAATAAATCTGCAGTTGCTGCTCCACCCATGGTACCTGGAAACCAAACTTCTAATATGGCGTCAACCAAACCTACTTCTTCAGAAAGATTCAATGGACGTCCATTCATGATCACCAAGGTGATTTTTTTATCAGGATTGGCTTCTCTAATTTTCTTAATAAGCTTAGGTTGTAATCCAGGTATTTTCAAGTTGGTTCTTGAAGCCGCTTCCCCACTCATATGATGCCCTTCACCCATTACCAGAACAATTTCTTCTGCTTGTTTTGAAACTGAAATAGCTTCAGCAAAACCTGATTCATCATCCTTTAAAATATCACAACCTTTGGCATAAAAAATTTGATTGGACTTGAGGTATTCTGAAACGCCCTCAAAGACACTGACTGCCTTTCCCTGCCTATCACCTTTGGCTGCCCAATTTCCTAGAATATCATATTCATCCTTGACAAGGGGTCCAATAAAAGCTATTTTTTTTGTGCTTTTTGAAAGCGGTAAGGCTTCCCTATTGTTTTGCAGTAATACCGAAGATGCCGCTGCGATCTCTCTGGCTTTAGCTAAAAACTCCGGTTTATATTTAGTGGTGTTTTCTCGTTCTTCATTAATGTATCTGTAGGGATTTTCAAATAAACCCAATTTGTATTTAGCTAATAGAATTCTTTTACAGGCATCATCTACATAACGCTCAGGAACTTGGCCTTCCTCGACAAGATCTTTTAAAAAATGATGGTATAATTTACCCACCATATCCATATCTACCCCTGCATTCATACCTATTCTAGCGGCGTCAATACTATCCTTGGCAAACCCGTGAGGAACTAGCTCATTAATAGATGTATAATCTGAAACTACGAATCCTTTAAAATTCCATTCATCACGCAGGATATCTCGTAAGGTGAATTTATTCCCAGACGTCGGCACCCCATTTAACTCATTAAATGCAGACATGAATGTTTCCACTCCAGCATCTACCGTAGCCTTGAAAGGGGGCAAATACACATTTCGTAATTCCCCTTCACCCATATTGACCGTGTGATAATCGCGGCCTGCTTGAGCTGCTCCATACGCAACATAATGTTTAGCACAGGCCAAAATCGTATTAGGCTGCGATAAGTCGTCACCCTGAAATCCTTTAACATACGCTTTTGCTATTTGACTACCTAGGTACACATCTTCCCCTGCACCTTCTGAAATGCGCCCCCAGCGTGGTTCTCTAGAAATATCCACCATGGGCGCAAAGGTCCAATGCAAACCCTCTGCAGAGGCTTCTTCGGCAGCAATACGCGAACTTTCTTCAACCATATTCAAATCCCAACTACATGACATTCCTAAATTGATAGGAAAAATGGTTCGGTGACCATGAATCACATCATAACCAAACAACAACGGAATACCAAGTCTGGATTCTTCAATAGCGATTTTCTGTAAGTCTCTTGTGCCTTTGACCGTAAATGCATTCAGCATTGCACCCAAATTGCCTTCACGGATGTATCTACCATTGTCTGTTCCTACGATAGGCCCCGTTTGATCCCAACTTCCACTATACATTACCGTCTGACCAATCTTTTCCTGAAGGGTCATAAGCTTCATTAAGGAATCGACTTTTGCTTCATAGTTTTGGGACCAAGAGATAATTCCCGTCAGAAAACAAATTAAAAAGGTCGTATGCTTAAGCTGATTCATATCAATCTATTTTGCTTTAATTATTTTGGTTCGTTCTGAGATGCCGCTTTCATTAAAAGCTTCGATAGTGAAATAATACTCAGTATCTTTATCCATACCTCGGAAATCGTAAAAATCCTCTTCATAAACCATGATGCTGTTATATAACTTATCGGGAGCAATTCCATAATAGATGTTATACCCTATTGCTTGTCCTTGCTTTTTCCAAGTAATCATAGCATTTCGCGAATCTTGCTGGCTTCTATCAACCTTAAAACCAGAAACTGATTTTGGCTTTTCTGATAACCCTTTTCCAAAAACTCTAAAATCGGACACTGCAAATAATCCAGAAGCATTATGAATATTTACCATCTTGATATAACGTGCTTGTTTAGATTTTGTTAGTTGCACATAATCATGTGGCACATCTTTATCATTCCTAGATTTATCAACTACCAAAGTCCAATTTTCAGCATCATTTGACATGAATATTTGATATTGGTAATAGATATCCATCGCTTTATTGAATTGCGTTGCCTTATGGTCTGCGTAGTTAATTTGAAGCGCCTTTATTTCCATGATTTTGCCCAAATCAACCTGAAGCCACTCACCTTTATCTCCTGTTTTTGCTGACCAGTAGGTTTGAATGTTTTCATCTGTTAGATTTGAAGCTCCATAACAGATTCTTTCATAAACCTTTTCTCCTCCATGATCCATTCTGTTTGTCTCCACATCCTGACATGCTTCAAATGAAGAAACAGTCACAGGTTTTTTATAGGATAGTAACATCCAGCCTGAGGAAGCTCCCTTTGAATGATCTCTGCTTGAAGTCGGAAGCAGAATAGGAAAATCACCATAAGACGTAATAGAATACATCACATCATCTTTATCAAAACCAGCAGGAAACATATCAATTCTTCTTTCAAAACGATCTTTTACAGAAATCTTACAGGTTCCCGTATTCCAATAGTTACCGTAGTTATCAGCAAAAGTATTTCCGTGACCTGCTCCAACTACAAAGCCCCCTGGCTTATAGGACATGGGATTGTGTTTTTGATACTCAAACGGTCCTAATGGATGATCTCCAACATGAACACCGTTGGCATACCCCTTAAATTCAGTTCCTGGAGCACCATATTGCATATAATATTTACCGTTGTGCTTATTCATCCAAGCACCTTCAATAAAATTACCCCAAGGTGCAGGCTCCATATCATTATTGGGGCCAAAACGTTCCCAGCCATGTTCTGAAGGCTCTAGACCGACAACTTCCCTAATTTCCCCGTATGCTTTCTGAATATCATCAACTTCGGTCGCTTGATATAAGGTTTCATAATCTGCTTGATCTCCTTTTGGCAACCACGTATTATAATCTACTTCAACACCCACAAGTGGCAATTTTCCGCTTGAACCATAATACATATAAACTTTACCATCGTCATCCTGAAAAATAGCCGGATCCCAAGTGGGAAGCATTGCTGTATTAACATGTCTGGTCCATCGTCCAGATTTTGGATCGGCCGTTTTCCAGATTGGGTGGTCTCTTTTCCAAGTGGAACCAACGTAAAACAACGTATCATTCACCACCCAAGCCGCAGGAGCACATTGGTCATCTTCTCTAGGATTTCTTTGAAAACTGCCATAAACGAAATTCCAATCAGACATATCTTTACTCCAAAAAAATCCCGCTTGATTGGTAGCAAATAAATAATAATCACCTTTATAGGTAATAATGACAGGGTCTGCGCTTGATCTGCGAGACACAGGAATATTATTATGATTTTCAGTCACATAATTGTAGCCAATATTTATTGGGTTACAATAAGTTGTTGCAGGAATATTAGGATCAAACCACTCCGTTTTCCCGTTGGTCTGAGAGACCAACTTAATCGGAATAGATACCGTTACTATTAGAATAAACAATAAAAACTTGATCCTATTCATGCTTATACATTTTCTTTAAACACCAATGACAAAATCTTCATGCAGCCATGAATTTATTAAGTCATTATTTGTCTTAAGTTTTTAGTTTTCTAATTCAAATTCTCTCATCATTTCAGTCGCTGAATCGGTGCCAACAAAAACTTGGAAAGCACCTGGTTCTGCAACAAAATTCAAATCGTAATTATAGAATTTTAGATCCTCTTCTGTTATATCAAAGGTCACCCTTTTAGTTTCTCCTTTTTTAAGGTCTATTTTCTTGAATCCCTTCAACTCTTTAACTGGTCTGGTAACAGAACCTACAACATCCCTGATGTAGAGCTGGACCACTTCCTTACCGTCATAATTCCCCACATTGGTTACATCAACTGCAACTTCAATGTTTCCATCGGCATTCATGGAATCTGCACTCAGACTGTAATTGGAATAATCAAACTTGGTGTAGCTTAAACCATATCCAAATGGATATAGAGGTTCATTTCTAACATCTAAATAATTACTTCTGAATTTTTCAAACCTTCCTTCCTTATTCGAAAGAGGTCTACCTGTACTCTTATGATTATAAAAAATAGGAACTTGTCCCACATTCATAGGGAAAGTGGATGTCAATTTTCCAGATGGATTTACATCTCCAAACAAGACATCAGCTATGGACAAACCTGCTTCGCTACCAGGGAACCAAACATTTAAAATAGCAGGTACCTTTTTATTTTCTTCTACAATAGCCAAAGGTCTTCCTGTAAATAAAACTACCACCACTGGTTTCCCAGTCTCCAACAAGGCGCTTAATAAATCCTTTTGGGCTTGCGGAATTTGAAGTTTGGAAACGCTGCTACTTTCTCCACTTAACTCGGCTGTTTCTCCTATCGCAGCCACAATAACATCAGATTTAGAAGCAACCATCAAGGCCTCATCTATTAATTGTTTATCACTTTTATCATCCCTTGGTATTTCCTTACCAAACATGGTGATTCGTTTCTCAAAATCTAAATCAAAATCTACATTACTTCCTTTGGCATAAAGAATATTCACTTGGTCTCCTACTGCTTGTTTTAAACCATCCAATACAGTAATAGACTTTTCTTGTTTAGTAGCCACACTCCAGGTTCCTGCCATATTAACGGCTGTATTTGCTAAAGGACCAACCAAAGCAATAGTTCCTGACTTTTTAAGAGGCAACAGTTGATTTTCATTTTTCAGCAACACCATAGATTCAGCTCCAACTTTTCTAGCAAAAGCCCTATGTTCTTCAGAGAAAACCTCGGTCTTGGCACGCTCTACATCACAATATTTATAAGGGTCATCAAAAAGGCCTAGTTTGTATTTGGCGGTTAAAATTCTTTTAACAGCTGTATCAATATCATTCATTGTCACCTTCTCTTCGTCCAATGACTTTTTTAAAGTGCCTGATAAACCCTCACCAACCATATCCATATCAATCCCAGCCTTTAGTGCTAAGGCAGAAACGTCTTGAAGATCACCCATTCCATGAGCAATCATTTCAGGAATCCCGGTGTAATCTGTAACTACAAAGCCATCAAATCCCCATTGATCTCTCAATAAATCAGTCATCAGCCACTTGTTACCAGTTGCTGGTATCCCATCTACTTCATTAAAGGATGCCATTACCGATCCTACTCCCGCTTCAACTGCAGCTTGATAAGGATATAAATATTCGTTAAACATTCGGTATTTACTCATATCTACCGTGTTATAGTCCCTACCAGCTTCTGGCGCTCCATATAGGGCAAAATGCTTCACACAGGCCATCATGGTATTGTTTTGGGTTAGGTCATCACCTTGATAACCTTCTACCATAGCTTTTGCTATTTCTCCACCTAAAAAGGGATCTTCTCCATTTCCTTCTGAAATTCTACCCCAGCGTGGATCTCTTGAAATATCCACCATAGGTGAAAAGGTCCAGTTGATACCATCGGCAGTAGCTTCCTGAGCTGCAATTTGTGCTGTTCTCTTTATCATTTCCATGTCCCAAGTACAAGACAAACCAAGGGGAATTGGAAAGGTAGATTCATAGCCATGAATAACATCCATACCAAAAAGTAAAGGGATTTTAAGACGGCTTTTCTCAACTGCTATTCGCTGTACTTCCTTAATTTTTTCTACGGATTTTATATTGAATAACCCCCCTACTTTTCCTTCTTCTATCTTTTGGGCTATGTTAGAGCTTTGCGCTTGTCCCGTAGTTATATCTCCAGAAGATGGTAAGTTTAATTGGCCTAATTTCTCATCCAAAGTCATCAACCCCAAAATGGAATCCACTTGAGCCTCAAATGGGTTTTCGGTATTGGAATTAGACAACTTTGTTTTGTTGGAAGCTTCTTGATTACAGGACATCATTGAAAAAATAAGCAATCCTGCAGTAAGGGTTTTTAGTTTCGTCATTGTACTCATTGTTCTAATATTTTCGATTTTGAAAAAAGCCAGGGCAATAAATTGGGTTCAGCAAATGTTGAATCCCAACTGTTATGATTTGCGTCTCCATATAAATTAAAATTTGGCTTTCCTCCATAACTTAATAGGGCTTGTACCATTTGGATGGAATGTTCAGGTGTAACTACATCATCTTTGGCTCCATGAAAAATCCACATCGGTAATTTGGTCGCATAATTTTTTGCCAATTCTGGATTTCCGCCTCCGCAGATAGCAAAAGCAGCAGCAAAGACATTAGGTTTTCTTGATAAAAGCTCAAAGGTCCCCATCCCTCCCATGGAGAGACCTCCAAGGTATATTTGATCTTTCTTAATGTAAGGTTTGGCTATGGTTTCTTCAAGTAATTTCATTACCAAATCCATGGCCTTGGTAGGCGCAGCATCCTTTGGGAATGTTAATGTTAAAGGGTATGAACTCCTATCTACATTGGCATTGGCCCAATAGTCATTCTTAGGACATTGTGGAAAAATCACAATTGCAGGAAAGGAGTCTCTATTCTTTTCAGAGGCAAATAAACTACTGCCATGTACTAATTGTGATTGATTGTCATTACCTCGCTCCCCAGCGCCATGTAAAAACAACACTAGCGGGTATTGCCTACTCTCCTTAAAATCTTTGGGAAACATAATGCGATACATTAACGTATCATTTCCATTAATGAAATTTTCCTTTTGATATAATTCCTTTTGTGCGTGTCCCATTCCGTAAATCAATAGGATTGTCAGCACTAAATATTTCTTTATACTCACCATCTTTTAATATGTAAAACCTAAAATATTTAATCCGTTTTGAACATCTTCATTTGCCATAAACAAGTCCCATAAAAGTCCTGTTCTGTAATTTTCAATCATCACAATTTGAGGGCCTTGATCAATAGCTAAATAGGCATTAGCGACCCAGTAGTTGTAAGCAGGACTAAAGGCATCGTAAAAACCTGCAGGCCCCAAGAGTACATTTTCTTTACTGTAGAAGAAGTGCATCGCATTTAAGGACTCCTCTGGTGTGTAGGGAATGGAGCTTATCGCTGCTGTCGGGGAAATGACTCCCGTATCATTCTCTGGTTCATGGGCACTATATCCTATAGATCCATCACCATTTCTACTGTAACTAGCTGTTAGGCCCCAACAATTAGGACCATAATCCGTGTAATTATTAGGATTATCCACACAATAAGAATAATTAATTAGGGTATGATTTCTATTTAAATCCCAATAATTGGCATATTGATCTGATAAATTTCTAGGGTCTAAGCCTAAATATGAGTAGTGTGCCCAAAATAAAGGTCCTGTTCCTGATCCGACATGATCTAAAACTAGAGGATACCCATATTGATTGGCAGAAGACACAATACCACCGTTACTAGCCCATCCTTCATGATAAACTTCGGGAGCAATTGGATGATCGGGAGAAGCAGCACCAAGAATAAAGGCAATCAAGGTTTCATTATAACCCTTTAATTCCAAATTAATGGCGAACTCATGATTTGGACTCCAGTGCCAGAATAATTTATTTTGACCTTGGGTATACCAATCCCATTCCACGCCTTTCCAAAGCATATCTGCTTGATCGGCAAGAGCGATTTCATCTGTAGAACCTTCTTTAAAATACTCTTTGACACAAATCAAGCCTTGAACAAAGAATGCTGTTTCAACGATATCCCCTCCATCATCCAGATTACTGAAAGGTAAAGCAAATCCTGTTGGTCCATCAATCCAATGAGACCAAGCTCCATGAAATCTATCGGCACCTTCATAAAAGTTTAAAATTTGCTGAAGTCTAGCTACGCCTTCTGATCGTGTGATAAAACCACGCTCAATCCCCACTAATATGGCCATTAATCCAAATCCTGATCCTCCTGAAGTCACAACATTTTGATTTAGGGTAGGATTACTGGGGTGATATCTTTCTTTAGCCGCACCAGAATTAGATTCGGCATAATCCCAAAAGTATTTAAAGGTTTCCTCTTGAACCAAGTCCATGATTTCATCATTGGTCAAAGGATTTTCTTCAGGGTCTGGGTTTGGGTTAAAGGGGGGTTGATAACCTGGTCCATCATCATTATTACAACTGGTAATTAGAAGCAACAAACACCCAAAAATTAATCTCTTCATCATTTATTTATTTTTTCAGTTTCTATATTTAGATTTTTCAACCCTTCTTTTATGTCTTTATTTTTCATAAATAGCTCCCAAATCAAACCTGATCTATGATTTTCAATCATGATAACAATAGGAGCTTGATTTAAGCCCATAAATAATGGAGATCTCCAATGATCCTTCAACGACATAGCGTCATAGAACCCATAATAGCCATACCATCTTTCTCCATAGTTTCGATAAAAATTCTTTAGAGCTTTCATAGATGCCTCTGGTGTATATGGAAAACTGGATAAGGCTCCAGTAGGGGTAATTTTACCATGGTCATTAATAGGATTAGGTTCATCAGCTGAATATTTATAAGGGCCGTCACTAGCTGTCAAACCCCAATAATCAGAACCATATCCGGGATGATTTTTCGGATTGGTTATACAGTAATTTTGATTGATTTTTGCAATTCTCTTATTATTCTCGAAATAGTTAACATAGGCATCCGTCAACTGATGAGGATCTAATCCAAAATAGGAATAATGGATGAAAAATAATGGCCCTCCATTTGATACGCCAACAGGCAGTTCTATTCCCTCATAAGTATGTCCATTTTTATACATAGAGCCATCCTTAGTCTTTCCCCAATTAGTCCTATATTCTTGAGCTTTTTTTGATGGACTTGCCCAACCAGTGTAATACATAGAAGCCGGAATATTATGGGTTGGTGATGCAATTGCTAAAAAATAGGTAATCATTGTTTCATTCCACCCAATCAATTGATGATCGATGGTCCATGATTGATCTGGTGACCAATGCCAAGTTAAAAAGTCTTTACTCGATTCTTGACTAAACCAATCCCATTCAACTTCTTCCCAAAGTTTTGTTATATTATTTCTTATTTCAATTTCTTTAGGATCGTTCTTATCAAAAAAGGATTTTGCTGTTAATAGTCCTTGCATTAAAAAGGATGTTTCAACTAAATCTGCTCCATTATCGCGTTTTCCAAAGAAAGGAACTACTTTTCCTGTTTCCCCATTCAAAAAATGTGGAAAAGCCCCATGAAAACGATCAGCTTTCATTAAATATCTGGTCATTTTTAAGAATCGTTCCACCGCTTCCCCCCTAGAAATAAACTTTCTATGGACGCCAGCAATTATAGCCATCATTCCAAACCCAGAAGCACCTGTGGCAATCATAGTTGTTCTTCCCGGAATATTTTCCAAGGCAAGTCCAGAATTAGATTCTGCACCATCCCAGTAATATCTTAGGTGGGACTCTTGAACCATGTCCAAAAGTTCGTCATCAGTCATTTCCCTAGTTTGAGTACTCAACACATTGGAAGGCGTGGTTTTTAAATAATCTTTATTTAAATAGGAAATTTGGTAAGTGTAAGTCTCCTTAGAGTCCCCAACAAAATCTGTATATCCAGATATCCAAGGATGTTGAATTCCTATATATTTAAAATCGGAATCCTTGCCAGATTTTCTATAAATTTGAATGTATTTCACATTCATGTCTGTTGGTTTTTCCCAGGTTAAATCAATGTGCTTTTCAAATCCCTTCACAGAAATTAAGTTGGGTTTCTGTGTTATAAATGTTGCAGGTTCCTCTGAAATAAACTCAATCTGATCGATTAAAAAACTATGGTTGGAAATACTTGTAGCAGCTTGAGATAACTTCAAACCCGAAATCCCATTGATTACTATATTCTCGCCAAATTGATCTAATGGGATCTTAATTTGCACCCATTGTTTTATTGGACGATTTTGAAATACGTCTTTCAAAGACACCGATTTGCTTTGGCCATTATAGCCCAAGCTTAAATTGGGTAGCGAAGCTATGGCGTCCTTATTGGGAAGAAACATCCAAAAGGACAAAACATCTGCTGGTACAAAATAATCTATTCCACGAATTTTATCATACAATATTTCGGCAGTCCAATTTCCAGATACCGCAGAATGATATTGGACAAACAAAGCATTTTTTGGTGTAAAGGAAATATGATTGTTGACTAGAAGTTTTCCATCTATATTTTTCACCCAGCTCTCTCCCGTAAATTCCACATTCGAAAAGAAATAGGCATCAGGCATCGGGCTATCTTCAAACAAAACCTTTAAATATGGACTCTCTTGAGAATATGAGGTGCTAACAAACAAGAAGCAAATTAGTAGTATGTAACTCTTAATCTTACTCATTTGTAAAACCTAACTTATCCAGTCCTTCTTTTACATCCTTATTTTTCATAAATAAATCCCACAACAATCCCGTTCTATAATTCTCAATCATTACAGGTATGGGTCCTTGATCAATAGCTAGATAGCGAGGTAAATACCATTTATATTCTAAACTAAATGCATCATAGGGACCGTATTTTCCTATCAAGGAATCTTCATTTTTATACATATACCTCAGCATTTTCATACTAGCTTCTGGAGTATAGGGGAATGAAGACAAAGCAGCTGTTGGAGAAATAACCCCTAAATCATTACCTGGTCTATGTCCTGCATATCCTTTCATGGAATAACTGGAAGTCAAGCCCCACAGGCTATCACCATAACCTTTAAAATGTTTAGGATTTTCTTGTGCATATTCATGATGGATAATGGCATGGTTTTTTACCAATTTCCAATAATCTGCATACTGATCTTTTAAACCTTTGGGGTTCAACCCTAAATAAGAGTAGTGTGCCCAAAATAATGGACCTACGGCAGCATCATTATGCTCGTAATAATCAAGTACTAAAGCTTTTCCATAAAGTGAATCATTGGACACAATTTTTCCGTTCCTAGCCCATCCCTTTTCATAAACACTTTTGGAAATTGAATGTGTTGGTGAGGCTGCGGCTAGAACATACATGATCAAGCATTCATTATACCCCCCTACAGGAAAGTTCATTTCCCAACCATAATTAGGAGACCAATGCCAGTAGAGTACATCTTTACCTCCCTGAGTATACCAATCCCACTCAACATCTCTCCACAATTCATCTATCCTGGTAACCAAAGCTTCTTCTCTTTCATCACCTCCCTTAAAGTACTCTGAAACGGTTAGTAGCCCTTGAACTAAAAAAGCCGTTTCAACCAAATCTCCTCCATTGTCCTTTTTACCAAATGGTACAACCTTTCCTGTCTCTCCATTTAACCAGTGTGGCCAGGCTCCATGAAATCGATCTGCTTTCTCGAGAAAATCAACAATTTGCTCATATCTTTCTAGTGCTTGCTGTCTCGTTATAAAGCCACGTTCTACCCCAACTAAAATAGCCATAAGACCAAAACCACTTCCTCCAGTGGTTACTGTATTCTTTGGAGAAGTTGGATATTCATCATCCATATGTAATCTTTCCCTTGCCAAACCAGAATTGGGTTCTGCACCATCCCAGAAATAATCAAAGGTTTGTTTTTGAACAGTGTCTAATAATTGGTCATCAGTTAAATCAACCTGGTCGGTCTTTGTTTCTGAAATTTTGTGGTCTGCTTTCTTACCTTCTGATTTACATCCCAACAGAAATAAAACCAAAAAAAAGGAAAAGAAAAATTTAGGATTTAAGCGTCTCATTTTAAATTCGATTCGATTTTAAGAAATTTAGCTGCATTTCGGTTTAAAGGAAATACAGCTAAAAATCAAATAAGGCTAATTCAAATAATTACAATCACTTATGTGAAGGTAAATTGTGCATATTAAAGCATACTTTGCACCTCTTCTTGAGATAATGCTTTATTATAAAGTCTTAACTCGTCCATATAGCTCAGGTCAGACCAGTGATTCCACCCTGTAAATCTAGGAGCACCAGACATGATGGATAAAATATCACAACCTGTCCAATCAACACCTCCAGAAACAGAACCTTGACTTACTATGTTTCCATTGATATAAACAACAACTGCTGAATCTGAAATTGTAAAGGCAAAATGCACCCAATCTGTTGTGCTAGGGTCTACATCAGCTGCTGTACCTCCATCAAACCAAGAATCAGCATCGCCATTACCAACATTCAATTTAAATCTTTGCATACCTCCAGCATTTTCACGGAAGAATCTAAAACCGCTTGTTCTGTTATTTTGAGCATCTGGATTATCTTCATCAGGCGGACCAATAACTAGTATTCCAGCACGATCTGGATCTGCATTGATATTCATCCAAAATGTTGCACTCAAGTCGCTTCCTAAGTTTAGCATATCTGTTGGAACAGTCAAATAAGAATCTGTTGCACCTGCATAAGCGTTATTACCCATATAGGCATCTGCTGAACCAGTAAATCCAGGAGTTCCTTCTTCAGTTGCATCCACATCATTTACAATATCAGTGTAGCTCCCATTGAAAGGCATATATAGAATTTGGCTGCTGTATGCCATTTGCTCCACAATTTCAGATTGACTTAAAGCCACATTGAAAATTCTTAATTCATCCATATAACTTAGGTCAGATAAATGGTTCCAACCTGTAAATCTTGGAGCTCCTGACATGATTGATAAAATATCACATCCTGTCCAGTCAACTCCAGCGAAGGAGTTTTGGCTTACTACATTTCCATTAATGTAAACAACTGCTTCTGATTCAGAAATGGTAAAAGCTAAATGAATCCATTCATTTGTGGTTGGATCCACATCAGCGGCTGAACCACCATCAAACCAAGATTCACCATCACCAGTACCTACATTCAATTTAAAACGTTGCATACCTCCAGCATCTTCTCTGAAGAATCTGAATCCGCTTGTTCTATTATTTTGGGCATCTGGATTATCCTCATCTGGAGGTCCAACTGTAAGGATACCAGCTCTGTTTGGATTTGCATCTACTTTATACCAAAAAGAAGCAGTAAACTGGCTACTTAATAAGCCTTCAGTGGGAACCGTCAAATAAGAATCAGTAGCTCCGGCATAGGCATTATTCCCTGCATAAGATTCACCTGCAAAACCTGGAGACCCCACTGTTGTGGCAGGCATAGAGTTCACTAGGTTAGTATAGTCTCCATCAAAAGGCATATATAACATTTCACCTTCATATAAAGGCACATATGGCGGCTCTTTTGTGAAATTTGCCGTAACAGTTGTTGTATTTCCAACAATGTCTGTTGCAGAAACTGAAACAACATGGTCTCCAATAGTTACATTGTCATATGTTAATTCTCTAGTTACAATACGATAATCGGTAAACTCATCATAACTAGCAATTTGATTTCCGTCAACCGAAACGGTTACTAATGCAAGTTCAATGTCATCTTCTGCCTCTAACTCAATATCAACTGAAGATGTTGGATTTGGATCTGAAATAGCCAATCCTTCTGTTGGCTTAACAATGGTAACAATTGGCGCTCCCTCATCTTGACCTGGATCTACTGCCGTAATCGGATCTATTCCATCATAACAGGAATACATGAGGATTCCAACAAAAAGAACTGTAGTATATCTTAATATTTTTTTCATATCACTGTAAGTTTTATTCTATTAATTTTCTAGAGGTAACGCATCTACCTGTCCTTGCGGATAAGGCAATAATTCCTTATCTGCAGTAAAGGTTCTACCATCATAACTCAATTCATCATACCAGTCTAACCTGATCATATCGAAATAACGCACACCCCATTCCATTGCTAACTCAGCTAGTTTTTCATCCATAACTGTCTCAGTGGTAACACCAGAAACATTTCCTAAACCGGCTCTAGATCTCACCATATTTACAGCTTGATCAGCTGACATTCCATTACCGCTAGCCCCATGAGTTAAGGCCTCAGCATACATTAAAAGAATTTCTGCATATCTAAAAACAATATAATTTTTACCAGCTCCATAATTATTTCTTCCTTGAATAATTTGATTGGATGGTAAATAATGTTTACCACTAAAGAAATCAGCACGAGGAGAATTATTAATAACATCTCCATCTGGAGTGGTATTAGTAACAAACCCTGGAAGGTCAGCATAATTTGGATCACTTTGAATTTCATTGATTCCATCAGGAGTAAACAACACGCTCGTTTCAAGTCTTACAGTTTCCCCTCTATCCAACATAAACTTGATATACTTCATACTAGGCTCAAAGAATCCCCAACCACCAGAAGCATCTGGTCTCGCTGGCACATAAGCCGTAGGTCCAAAAGGTGCATATAAATGATAGAAGGTATCTCCAGTAGCATTTCCGAAATCGGAGAACTGAATTTCCCAAAGGTTTTCATTGCTTACTTCGCCATCTGTTTTAAACAAATTATAATAATCAGGATAAAGCATAAACTTGTCTGAATTGATAATCTCACCAGTGACATTGGCCACCTCTTGATAATTCTCCAATTCTTGATAGGCCATTGCCTGTAAAGCCATTGCAGCATATTTGGTAATACCTCCATAAATGTCCATTCTCTCATTAGGACGAGCATCCAAAAGGTTTGGTATTGCTTCGTTCATCTCTGAAATCACATATTCCATGACACCATCTTTACTAACGGTTCCATTGATATATTCTGTATCAGGCTCTGTGGTGTTTATAATAAATACATTTCCCCAGTTTCTGGCTAAATTAAAATGCAACCACGCTCTCATGACTTTAATTTCTGCCAAATATTGGTCAGCTTCGTCATAATAACTAGGGTCTGCATAGCTTCGGTATTGATTGATCAATTCCATTGCTGTATTTAGACCTACTATATCAGAATAGTGTAAAGCAAATAGAGAATTGTACATCCAATAATCTTTGTTGTAGATAAATTGGTCTGTATCCCAGAATGGTTGTTGGTCTCCCAACCCTCCAGAGTTTACATCATCTCCACGCACAGATAACAAGAGTGGTTCCTCCCATCCTCTGGTACCAAATATCTGATAGGCTCCCACAAGTGGATCAATCATATCTTCGGTATTTGTATAATCTAAATCGTCGGCATTTAACTGCCCCTCTTGTTCATTAATCTTATCCGAACAGGATACCATTCCAAGGGACAAAAGAATGGCCCAAATGGTTTTGTTTATTAATTTTTCTATTCTTTTCATATCTCTTTTTTTATATTTTCACATTGATACCTACCGTATATACTGCTGGAATTGGATAGGTTTGTCTATCCACACCGTTTGGAACTTCAGGATCAAATCCATTGTACTTGAAGAATGTAAATGGACGATCTGCAGTTAATGTCAAACGAGTTTCTGGAAATTTCCCATTAAGTAATTTACTTCCCTTGATAGTATAAGACAATTGAATATTTTGAATTCTGAAGAAGTCCCCATCTTCAATCCAAAAATCACTTAATCTTTGGTTCCATGATTTTCTCAACCCAGCAGATGACGGATATTCATTACTTGTACCTTCCCCGTGCCATCTATTTTTTGCTAAATCAGCATCCATATTGGTATCATTGGTAAAGATGATTTCTCCTCTTTTACGGTTTAGGATTTTGTTTCCTGATTGACCATAGAAACTAGCAGAGAATCCCCAATTTTTATAATTGACTCCAATATTTCCACCATAGGTAAACTTAGGTAAGAAAGAGCCAAGAACAACTCTATCCTCATCTGTAATTTGCCCATCACCATTCTGGTCTCTATAAATTAAATCCCCTGGTTGGATATTTTGTCCTGCATCGATAGCTGCCTGAGCCGTAGGATCGGCATCAATTTGAGCTTGATTTTGATAAACTCCAATTCTTTCATAACCGAAGAAAGCCAAGATAGGTTCTCCTTCCATCGTTCTTTGACGGAATTCAGCTGATCCAGAATCAATATATCCTCTTGAATCTTCAATGCTTATAGTTTCATTTTTCAAAGTGGTAAAATTGGCACCAATACTATAACTGAAATCCTCATTTACGGATTCATTCCAGTTAAGGACCAATTCTAAACCTGAATTTCTAATTTGACCTGAGTTTCTCTGCAAAGTCACATTAGCAATTGGAATGTAAACAGGCATAATAGCATCATGAGTATCTCTGATGTAGTAATCCGCATCAATTGACAGCCTGTTATTTAAGGTTATCATGTTTAAACCAAAATTCTTTTCTTCAACGACTTCCCATGTATTATTGGTAAAAGTACTTGTAGCCGTAACTCCAGATAATGGATCGTTACCAGCAGCGATAATTACTTCGCTTGTGGTATTGGCACCAGAACTTGGAGCCACATTATCATTACCTAATTTACCCCAAGCAGCTCTTAATTTTAAGAAATCGAAAATGCCATTATTTTGCATAAACCCTTCTTCTGAAATCACCCAACCGGCTCCAACTGAAGGAAAATATCCCCATGGATCTTGAGTAAATTTAGATGAACCATCGGCTCTAATCGTACCATATAACAAATACTTTCCTTTGTAGTTATAGGCCGCTCTAGCAAAATAGGACATCCCATAATAACGTCTTCCGTTCTCAGATACAGTACGAGTTTCTGGATCTGGATCTGAGAAATCCAAATACCACGAAGACTCTAATTGAATACCTCTGATATCACCTCCAGAACCTGACAAACCATTGTATGCTTCATCTCTAAAAGAGGCTCCTCCCAACAAAGTAATGTTGTGATCCCCAAAATTATCTTCATAAGTAAGCGTGTTATCCCAAATTTGATTGAAATAGGTATTGTCAGATCTTGAAATACTTGAGATTCGTTGATCTCCATAACCTATATTGAATGGGAGGTTAACGTTTCTTTGTTCAATAGCAGCTAGATTGGCGTTATATACCGTTTTAAAGGTTAATTTTTCAGGAATAATTTCAGTTTGCACATAAAAATTAGTCTGAACTTTTCTAATTTTCTGTCTGTTATTATTATATCTCAAATCTGGAAAAGGGTTTTGAGAACTTCTATACCCAATTGCTCTTGCATTTGCAAAAGGAGTTGGAGTCGCATCTGTATTTTGAAAATCATAAACAGGCAAAATAGGCACTGCAAAATACGCTTTGAACCAAGCAGAATTCTCTGGCAGGTATTTAGTGGCATTACTAAAAACCAAGTTTGAACCAATTTTGAATCGATCTGACAAATCCACATCCACTTTAGTACGGATGTTAAATCTTTCGTACTCATTTTTCATATCCAAGATACCCTCTTGAGAAAGATAATTGGCCCCAACAGAATAAGCCACATTCTCTCCTCCACCACTAGCACTGATACTATGGTTAGATATCAATCCCTCTCTCATTATCTCATCATACCAATCGGTATTTACATTAGGAACATTTGGATTTACTCTACTACGCCCAAAACGTTGCATAGCGTTCAATACAAATTGGATATCTGCTTCAGATCCCGATTCGTAGGCCATGGTCACAAATTGCTCAGCATTGGCCATTTGAACCACATTTTGAGCAAATTGAACTCCAGAGTAACCATCATATTCAAAAACTGGTTTTGAATTTTTTCTACCAGTTTTGGTAGTAATCAACACCACCCCATTGGCAGCTCGAACTCCGTATATTGCGGAAGAAGAGGCATCCTTAAGGACATTAATTGATTCAATATCTTTTGAGTTTAAGAAATCGATGTTATCATAAAACATTCCATCTACTACATATAGTACATTAGTCCCAGACCCAAAAGTCCCAAGACCTCTAATCCTAACTGTAGGAGAATCCCCTGGAGTACCAGCGCTTACAATTTGCACCCCTGCCACTTTACCTTGCATGGACTGCATAACGTTGGCTGCAGGTGTTTTTTCAATTTCTTCAGCTTTAACAGTTGCTATTGACCCTGTTAAATCTGCTTTCTTTTGGGTTCCATACCCAACTACAACCACTTCATCTAATGCCGCTACATCCGTTTCCAAAACCACATCAATTGTAGAGCTACTCCCTACAGTGACCGATGCGCTTTTAAAACCTACAAAACTAAACTCAAGGACATCTCCCTGATTAGCTTTTAAAGTGTAGTTCCCATCAAAATCTGTACTTGTTCCTCGAGCTGTTCCGCTAATAATTACACTTACCCCTGGTAGAGGCATATTATCTTCATTGCCCGTCACGGTTCCACTCACTTGTATTTCTTGAGCAAAGCCGATTGAAGATATCATAAGCAACATTAAAATTAGCCTAAATCTTGTTTTCATACGTAGTTTGAATTTTGAAAATAATTAGTCGAATCTAAATTAAGATGTATTTGAAACTGAGTGAAATAATCAATTACATTTTAATTACGCCATTTTCCAAAAAAGTACCCAAAAGTGAAGCATGACGTACTTTAAATATACATAAAAATGCTTCTAACTCGTTACGAAAACGTTAGATGACGTATTTTTGACGTAGTAAAAACTACGATTTTAACATAAAAGCGAAGTGTTTACTGAATATTCATCAAATAATCAGTCAAGGATTTGTCATTATCTAAATCAAGCTTCTTTTTAAGCCTGTATCTATGTGTTTCTACGCCTCTTACAGAAATGTTCATTAATGGCGCTATTTCTTTAGTAGTTAAATTCATCTTAATGTAGGCACAAATCTTGAGATCTTTTTGCGTAAGTACCGGATGCATCCTTTTCAATTCTTTAAAGAATTCTTCATGCACTTGATTGAAATTATATTCAAAAATTTCCCACTCATCATCATGACCTATGGATCCGTCAATACGCTTCACTAACTTTTTATACGCAAAGACATTTCCAAATTCCTTTTTATTAGCCCCTAACTCCTTTTTAAGATCTTGGAGTGTTTCATTTTTCTTGACCAAGGCCATTGCAGTATTTGCTAATTGTTTGCTTTTCAATTTAACTTCATTCTTCAATGTTTGATTTTTTAACTCTACCAAGTTCTTTTCATTTTCTAAAGCCTTCTCCTTTAACAGCTGCTCTTGTTCCAATTCAAACTTTTCCTGCATTAATCTCTGTTCCTTCGAGACTTTTCGACGATGGAAAAAAATGATAAACCCAATTATGACTAAAATGAGAATGACGTACAATCCAAACCCTAAAGAACTCTTATACCAAGGAGGAAGTATCACAAAGGCGACTTCAACAGGTTCCGATTCATCTCCAAAACTATTTACCGCTTTCACAAGAACGGTATGCTTCCCATCTGGTAAACTTGAAAACTCCAAAAGCTGATTTTCCAATTCGTACCATTGATTTTCATCATTGTTTACCCATTTATAAGCGAAGAAATAATCCTTTGAACGTGGAGAGGTAAATGCCAAGGAAATATTGGACTTAAACGGAAAATCAAAATTCCCCTTATCAATATCAACTAGTTCCCTGTTGACGCTAAGTGTTTCTAATTGTGGTTTTTCAACATCATGATTGGCTCTAAATTGTTGCTCATTTATCATTAAAAATCCATCATTCAAATTAAGAGCGGAAATGGAGTCATTTATTCTTGAAATTTTCTCATATCCAACAATTAATCGATTTCTCAAAAAAGAACTGGTAATAGAAAGTTGATTTGCTTCTCCTAAAATAGATTTAAAATGAATGACTTCCCTTCCATCTTTGATAACCAAATCCTCTTGATCATCCTCAGAAATTATATAGGCATCTTGACCCAATTTATCCTCCAAAACCTTGTAGGGAACAATAGAGTCCAACAAAGGTTCATACTTCTGCCAACCACGATTGGTCTTAAAAAAGATATCATTCTTAATCCTATAGATCCTAACATTGTAATCAGAGAGTAATCCTTTCTTACTATAATCCGTTATATTTTCTATGGTATCAAAAGCACTATCAAATTGGACCTTATATAGTCCTTTATAGGCATGAGCGACCCAAGCACTGTTTGAATTTTCAAATACAAGGAACCTCGAAGGAATCGTGGTCCTTCCTAAATTCTTCACATCCCATTTTTCATCACCAAGTCTTCTATAACGGACTAGGCCCGTATAAGTACCTTGTATATATAAATCATTTTTTTCAGGTACCTTTTTAATTACCCACCCCCCAGTATGATTTGATAAGGGAATAATAGTCTTATTGTCTACTAAAAAAGTCCCATTATTATGACCACAAAACAACTGACCTTCAATTTCTACAAGATCCCAAACTTGACCTTGGGAATCTTCAATAAATACCAATTCCCCTTTCTCATCTAAATAAAATAGCCCTGTATTACTACCTACATATATTACGCCCTCATGCTCAATGACATCGTATACAGCACCAAGTTTTCCAGTTATATCCTTATAAAAATAAGCATTGGCATTAAGTTCAACATAAGACAATCCATTATCCAACCCACACCACAAACCGAAGCTACCATCATAATCCAAGCTTAAAACGGTATTATTAATAAACCCATTTTCTTTATTAATATGAAAAAGCACGTTTCCCCTATCATCGGTTATATAAAGGCCATTTTTTATTGTACCAAAAATCATTTGACCGTTGGTATCTTCCGTAAATACATTTAACTGATGTTGCTCCAATAAATCATTGATTTCTGAATTCCATGGTTTAAGAGCTCCGTTGGAATAAATGAAACAACCTTTGAGTCCAGTAAATAGATATAATGAAGCCCCTTTCTTTAAAATGGAAATCACTTTGGTATCAACCAACAAAGGGTCAAAAATTTCAGGCACCAGAACATTATTATCCAATATAAAAACGCCTCTTTTTAACGTTGAAACATAAACTTGACCCTCCACAATATCCATTGATATTAGAGTGGAACTAGCATTTTTCTTATCAACCTTAATTAATTCACCATCATTATAGATATATATGTTGGTAAAGGATTGAAATAGCACCTGACCATTAATCGACAAAATCTTCCAAAATTCCTGATCTTTATAAGTTTCCTCTTCCAAGGAAGAACTTAAGGAAGTATAGGCCAACACTCCAAATTCATTCTTTTCCCAATAACCGAATTCCTCATACGATCCAGTGAAAATTTTACCATCAGCAACATGAACAGACCTTATAATGGTTTTATTGGGCATCTCATAAAATTTCCAAACCATTCCATCAAACTCCAACAACCCTTCATTATTTGCTACATAAAGTTTACCACTATTACCTTTTGCCACACCCCAATTTTGATTACCAGCACGATAGTCTGAAATGGAATAGTTTTTAAAGTATGGCGTATACTGAGCATGAGAAAAAATGGAAACCAAAAACAAACTAAAAGTCACCAGGCACAATCTAAAGTTCATTTTATAATTTGATGTCATTGCTAACATTTCACAAGGATATTATTAAAGAATGGAATGAATTTATATATATGTTCAATTTAAAAAAAATCAATTGAAAATTCTTCGTAAAACTAATAATCCTCTCCCTTATAAACCCCTTATTCTCTCTTGTTTGTTCAAATAATTATTTAATTTTGCACATCAAATTTTTTTCAATGTTTAGAAGTCATACTTGTGGTGAATTAAGAGCATCACATATTAATACAGAAGTGACCCTATCTGGATGGGTCCAAAAAGTCAGAGATAAAGGATTTATGGTTTGGGTAGATTTAAGAGACCGCTATGGCATCACCCAATTGATTCTTGACGAAGAACGAACTCCTGAATCCATTATGGAAAAGGCTCAAAAATTGGGTAGGGAATTTGTTATCCAAGTAACGGGGACCGTTATCGAACGAAGCTCAAAAAATCCAAATCTGGCTACTGGTGACATTGAAATTTTAGTTAAAGAATTAGCCATATTAAATCAAGCAAATCTTCCTCCATTTACTATTGAGGATGAAACGGATGGTGGTGAGGAATTACGAATGAAATATCGTTATTTAGATATTCGTAGAAATCCCGTCAAGAATAGCTTGATTTTTAGACATAAAGTAACACAGGAAGTTAGAAATTATCTTTCTAAAGAAGGTTTTATTGAAGTTGAAACGCCATATCTTATTAAATCTACTCCAGAAGGCGCCAGAGACTTTGTTGTTCCGTCAAGAATGAATCCTGGTGAGTTTTATGCTTTACCTCAATCACCACAAACCTTCAAACAATTGTTAATGGTTGGTGGCATGGACAAGTACTTTCAAATTGTAAAGTGTTTTAGAGATGAAGACCTACGAGCCGATAGACAGCCAGAATTCACCCAAATAGACTGTGAAATGGCTTTTGTGGAGCAAGAAGACATTTTAGATGCTTTTGAAGGTTTGACTAGACACCTACTTAAGGAAATTCATGGTATTGAAATAAGTAAGTTCCCAAGAATGACTTATGACGAAGCCATGAAAAAATATGGAAACGACAAACCAGATATTCGATTTGGAATGGAGTTTGGAGAGCTGAATGAAGTTTCCCAACACAAAGATTTCAATGTTTTTAACCAAGCTGAATTGGTAGTAGGGATTGCAGTTCCAAATGGCAATAGCTATACCCGCAAGGAAATCGATAAACTTATCGATTGGGTAAAACGACCACAGATTGGAGCCCTAGGAATGGTTTACTGCCGTTACAATGAAGACGGGACTTTTAAATCGTCAGTCGATAAATTTTACGATGAAACAGATTTCGAGCAATGGGCTCAATTAACGGGAGCCAAACCAGGCGACCTAATCTGTATTCTATCTGGTGACAAAAATAAAGTAAGAGCGCAAATGAGTGCCCTAAGAATGGAATTAGCAGAACAACTTGGATTAAGGAATCCAAAGGAATTTGCTCCATTGTGGGTTGTTGATTTTCCGCTATTGGAATGGGATGAAGAAACCGAAAGATTCCATGCAATGCACCACCCATTTACATCTCCAAAACCAGGACAATTGGAATTATTGAAGACAAAACCTGGAGAAGTAAAGGCCAATGCCTACGACCTCGTTTTAAATGGAAACGAAATAGGAGGAGGATCCATCAGAATCCATGATAAGAAAACACAGTCCCTAATGTTTGATTATCTGGGATTCACTGAAGAAGAAGCCAAGGCTCAATTTGGCTTTTTAATGAATGCTTTTGAATATGGCGCACCACCTCATGGAGGTTTAGCTTTTGGATTAGACAGATTAGTTGCTATCTTAGGGGGACAAGAAACAATTAGAGACTTTATCGCATTCCCTAAAAACAATGCCGGTAGAGACGTAATGATTGATGCTCCTGCTCCTATTGACAACATGCAACTAGAGGAACTAAGTCTAAAAGTTAAACATCATGAAAAATAAGGTACATAAAAAACTAAATGAGCTAGAATCAACAGCCATTTGTGGAAACGATATTAGCTCATCTGTTTTATATGTATCTGCTTTAGCCATTGCTTATGCTGGACAATATGCCTGGATTACCTTGCTTATTGTTTCGTTGGTCCTATTTTTATTCCGCCGAATATATGGTGAAGTCGTTGGAGCCCTTCCTTTAAACGGAGGAGCTTACAATGCCCTTTTGAACACCACTAGTAAATTCATGGCATCTTTTGCAGCAACGCTCACCATACTTTCATATATGGCTACAGCCGTTATTTCTGCAAACGAAGCCATACATTATTTGCACCATTTGGTTCCCGCAATGCCCATTATACTATCAACCGTGGCTTTGTTGGGAGTCTTTGCATTATTAACTATTGGTGGAATTACAGAATCTTCCAAGGTTGCTATTGGCATCTTTCTTTTTCATTTGATTTCTTTACTGATTCTGACAGGTTTTATAGCTTTCTATTTATTTCAAAATGGCATTTCCATATTTTTTGAAAATTGGAATTTTGAATTAGCCGGAGGCAGTATTTGGATTGCTATTTTCCTTGGATTTTCCGCATCCATGTTGGGCGTTTCAGGGTTTGAAAGTTCTGCAAACTTTGTTGAAGAACAACAAAAAGGAGTCTTTCCTAAAACTTTAAGAAACATGTGGGGTATTGTTAGCATTATCAATCCTCTTATGGCTTTGTTTGCCTTAGCATTGTTTACAATCCCTGTTTTGAGAGGTGATGATTATCAAAATACCTTATTAGTTGAAATGGCTAATTTAGTTGGAGGGAATTGGGTCGCCATTCTCATTTCTATTGATGCCTTTTTAGTTTTGAGTGGAGCTGTTCTTACAAGTTTTGTGGGTGTTTCTGGATTGTTGGAGCGTATGACCCTAGACAGAATCATGCCTCAGTTCTTCCTCAAAAAGAATAAAAAAGGAAGTTCTTACCGAATCATTATTATGTTCTTTCTACTTACCGTTTCGGTTTTAATGATAACCCAAGGTGAAGTAAGTCTTTTAGCCGGTGTTTACACCATTTCCTTTTTATCGGTTATGGCCCTATTCGGGATTGGAAATATTTTATTAAAGGTTAAAAGAGAATCCCTTCCTAGGCCAGAGAAGGCTCGATGGCCGGCGGTATTCATTGCCATTTTAGGTGTTCTAATAGCCTTACTTGGGAACATTTTAATGAATCCAAAGGAAGGAAATCCAAGCAACGTAAACGTATTTTTAAGCTATTTTATACCCTTCATGATATTCATCATCTTCATGTTGAATAGAACCTTAGTTTTAAAATTGCTACTTAAATTTATCCACTACATGTTTGACCCAATTAGAAGAGGCGTCTACAAAATGGATAGAAATATTCTCAACTTCATAGACAAAATAAACCAGCAGGAATTTGTCTTTTTTACCAGGGGAGATAACATTGCCGCTTTAAACAAAGTCATGCTTTACATTACAAAAAATGAGCACACCCGAAAAATCAAAATTGTTCATGTAGTGAAACCGGGACATCAAGTTCCAGAAAACTTGGCCGTTGAAATTGACTTTTTAGATAGGGAATATCCTAAAATCAAATTGGAACTAATCATTGAAGAAGGAGAATTTAACCCTGAACTCATTCAAGAATTATCAAAGCGCTGGAAAATCCCAGTCAACTTTATGTTTATTGGTTCTCCTGGAGACAAATTCAGTTATAAGGTTGAAGAATTAGGAGGCGTAAGACTAGTGATTTAAATATGGCACAATTCTTTAAAAAAACCTTGACAACCTTTTTGTTTTGGAGAATCAAGCATATCTCTAACAAACAGTTCATATACCTTTTAAGCATGCTGGTGGGGTTTACCTCAGGAGTAGGTGCCGTCTTATTGAAGAACTTCACCCACTTTATACAACATATATTAGAAAGTAATATCATTCAATATTACCATCATGCCTTTTATTTCTTGTTTCCAATCATTGGGTTCACATTGGTTTACCTTATCATAACTTACGTGATTAGAAATCGGGTAAGTCATGGTATTCCTTCAACCCTTTATGCTATTGCAAAGAGAAAAGGTATTATGAAGCAATACCAGATGTTTGGCTCCCTTCTTACAGCTCCAATAACAGTAGGGTTTGGTGGATCGGTGGGATTAGAAGGCCCCACTGTTGCCACTGGAGCAGCTATTAGCTCCAACATTTCCAGATTATTTCACATGAACCAAAATGCTAGGAATTTGCTAATTGGTTGTGCCGCAGCTGGAGCACTCTCTTCCATTTTCAAGGCCCCTATTGCTGCCATCATATTTGCGATTGAAGTTTTTAGTCTTGATTTAACCATTACCTCTTTACTTCCATTACTATTAGCATCCTTGTCAGCCATTTTAACGTCCTATTTCTTTTTTGGCAATGATGTTTTGTTACCGTTTAGAATTACTGAAAACTTTGATTTGAAAGACATACCCTTTTTCCTAATCTTAGGTATAATAAGCGCTTTGGTTTCCATGTATTTTACAGAAGTATATGACCGAATACAGAAGCTCTTTGATCAGATTAACTCTAATGTTATGAGGCTCATCATTGGGGGGGTGATTATTGGAGTTTTAGTTTACTTCATACCGCCACTTTATGGTGAAGGTTTCGACGTGATGAACAATTTAATTGCTGGTGATCCAGAAAAAGCACTTCAAAACAATTTTTTAGGCCTGGACCTGACTGAATTTTGGGTTGTTATTTTCCTAATGGCTGGATTGGTTATGTTTAAAATTATTGCTTCAGCGGTAACATTTGGAGCTGGAGGTGTTGGTGGAATTTTTGCCCCTACCCTATTTATGGGAAGTATTATGGGAAATTGCATAGCGCGTATTATTAACAAATTTGAGATTTTCGGATTACAAGTATCAGAAACCAATTTCACATTGGTAGGAATGGCAGGACTGATGGCTGGTGTCTTACACGCGCCACTTACCGCTATATTCTTAATTGCTGAAGTCACTGGAGGATATGAGTTATTCATCCCCTTGATGCTTACTTCAACGATTTCTTTTGCCTTGACCAAATACTTCTATCCACATTCTGTTTACACCATGGAATTAGGCAGAAAAGGAGAGTTAATAACTCACGACAAGGATCATGCAGTATTGAGTTTGATGGACATTGATAAAGTAGTAGAAACAAACTTTATCCCAGTTACGGGCGACATGACCTTAGGACAAATAGTTCACGAAGCTGTTATTAAATCTAACCGTAATATTTTCCCTGTGATTCACAGGGACACTAAAAAATTAAAAGGCATCATCCTCTTGGATGACATACGCCCAATCATGTTTGATCGATCACTTTATGAAGAGGTGATTGCTAAGGACATCATGCAGATTCCTCCAGAAGTTATTGACCTGAATAAAGACAAGATGATATCCATTATGAAAAAGTTTCAAGACAGTAATGCATGGAATCTCCCTGTCACAAAAGATGGCGAATACATTGGCTTTATTTCCAAGTCGAAATTACTTACTGTTTACCGAAGAAAACTAATTGATATTACCCATTAAATGAAACCCATTAAAATCATCACTTTTATCTTTTTTGTAGCCTCCTTGACAAGCATTCTATGTGGCTTTATACTAGATGTGGATTTTTCCCAAAAATTAATTGGATTTGGATGCCTTGGGTTGTTTTTTATTGTCTTTCCACTCTTCTCTTATTACAGATGGAAGGACAAGAATATGAAAGACTATATGCTGACCAAAGAAAATATTGACAAAATGCGGGAATCGCAAAGAAGAAATAAACACTAATTCAAATTTCTTTTTTCTATAAAAAACCGCTTCATCAATTTTGCCGCTTCATCAGCCAGAATACCTCCTTCCATTTTGGTTTTAGGATGTAATTTCGTTTTTAGATTGATACACCCTCTTTCTTCATCCCGAGCACCAAAGACAATATGACCTATTTGGCTCCAATAAAGAGCTCCTGCACACATTTGACATGGCTCAAGGGTCACATATAACGTGCAATTGTGAAGATATTTACCTCCAAGGAAATTTGATGCTGATGTGATGGCCTGCATTTCTGCATGGGCAGTCACGTCATTTAATAACTCAGTTAAATTGTGGGCTCTAGCAATAATTCTATTCTCTATTACAATAACCGCTCCCACAGGTATTTCACCTTTTTCAAAGGCGACTTCAGCTTCTTGAAGTGCTTTCTTCATGAAATATTGATGATCAAACAAACCTTCCATAGGATAAAAATAAAAAAAGGCAGCTAAGAATAAGCTGCCTTTTTTATAAATCTAAAGTTCAATTTACTTTTTAACGATCTTCTTATTTACATTTAAAGAAGTACCTTTTATATTCAATATATAAATTCCAGATTGTAATTGACTCATATCCATATGAGCTGCATCTACTAAATTAGCTTGTTGCGTCAAAACTGATCTACCATTCATATCTGTTAAGGTAAGGGTTACATTACCTACGCTTGTAGCAGTTTTAATGTAAAGCATACCATTTGTTGGATTAGGATACACATTAAATTGATTAAAGTTGAAATCCTCTACACTTAAAGAAGTACAGTTTTGAAGCGTTTCATCATTTTCATCAGGCATTGAGAAATCTTCAACTTGATCTGTCATCAAGAAAGGTAGCCCTTGTGAAGCTCCTGCTCCCAATCCTCTATTAGCAAACACTTCCCAAATCAAACATTGATCTTCACCTCCAGTAAGAGCCATATCAGCTTGTAAAATAGCATTTCTTCCAGTAACAAATCCAGGATTACAAGGCTGTAATTTCATTCCATCCATTACTACTTGCATCACTTTATTATTTCCACCATCACCATTCATTAGGTCAGGATCAAATCCATACTTGTCCACATATGCCCATGTTAAATCCCATAGCATCGTAGCCCATACAAAACCTATATTATGAACAATCTCATTCCAGGACACTTCTTCTCCGTTAATGGTACCAAGAACTGTATCATCATTAGTAGCGCCATAGGTAAAGTCATTAATAGCAAAATCTGTACTGTATGGAGCTGGCCTCAAACCACTACCATCCGTATCTTGAGCCAAAACAAAAGTAGCAATAGCCTTTGCGTCTGTTGGTTGATCTGTTGACGTCATTGTCATCATCAAAGCTACCCAGTCAGACCATCCTTCACCCATTTGTTCCGCATTACCTAAACAACCTGTGTTATTAGCTCCACCTGTAAGTCTATTTGAGATTCCATGACCGTATTCGTGTGCCATAACGCCATTATCAAAGCTACCGTCAATATTAAATACCTCATCCAATACGATTGTAGCATTGATAGTTTCTCCTCCTAACAAGGCATCAATAATTGGCTGACCATCTGCATTGTTAACAAAAATTGAAGGAATTGTGAACGCAGGAACAGACTGTCCAGCCATTGTCACATATTCTACATAATCTGGATCATTAGTTGGATTGTTATGATTTACCATAATCACGGCAACCGCACCAGCATCTTGAGCGTTTTGAATTTTATCAACAAACGTACAGTTACCTCTTTTGATCACCGCAATTTTACCTGTAACATCAGCTCCATTTACTAAGGCATTACATCCCTCTGTAGGAGCCCCAGTACCATCATCAACAACTACAAGGTCGGCTGTAACTGGAATAGAACTTGGTCCTGTAATGTTGTTTCCTGGTCCCGTAGCTGGTAAAGCAGCAATGTAACCTCCAGCTAAATCACCGGTATTAATAGTAAGTGGTTGGGGAATAGCATTATCTGCACTATCCCATAAAAACATTCTCATAGAAGGATTGGATCCATCTGGAGGTGTTCCAAATGTAGCATTGTTCATTCCAGAACCATCTTGACCATCTGCAAAAACATAATCATTACCTGCTCCTCCATTTCCGTAGTTGTTACTTTGGAAGTTTCCACTTGCTTCATCAAAGCCATAATGATACCAAACATCGTGCATCATATTATTGGCGTAAAACAAATTGGTAATTGCAGCGTCTACATATCCTGCAGGTTGTTGCTCAAAATCAAGTGGAAAATCAAAAGATAAGGTTTCCAATCCATCAGGAGCATATCCCGTTCCATTATTACCATCTTGATCCTCTTGGGCCCAAACATTGTTTCCTCTAGTAATTGTGTATTCTGCACCAGCAACACCATCAGTATCATGCCATCCATAAGGAGATGCAATATCATTAGAGGGCTCAGACAATAAACTTCTTGAACCATGATTAGGGCTTTCAACAGGATAAGGATAAACATTATATTCAGATCCATCTGCAGTTAAAGTTGCTGCCTTAAATAATGAGAAAGCCTTTTCGTTTGTTCCTTTTCCATGAGCAGCGGCACTGTGATTTACATGCTCTCCAAAATTACAGCTTAAAACCCAATCAGCAGTATCCAAAATACTTCCATCTTGTGCATCTACACGAATACTCCACCAGTGATTACCGTCCAAAGCTTCAACACTTACATCCCAAGCCAACTTTAACTCATTTGCTTCTTGATTGTAGAAGTATACCAATTTCACTGGAATGTTAGATCTAGAAATTCCTGCATTATTGAAAGTAATCTCATTTTCAAATGCTCCTATCTCTTCAAGTCCTTGTAAATTCCCAAGGTTAAATTCCATAGCTACTTTTTGCAAAGCTGCCTGAGCATTAATGCTTGGATATTGTGTATTAATTTTTTGAGCAATGTCCCCAATTAAATTGTTTGCATAATAAAAAACCGAATTATCTCTTAATGCGACACTAGAAATGGCATTAAAAATTTCAATTCCCTGATATCTTTGATTAAGATATAAATGCGTTAAATTAGATTTTTTAGAATATACCTCATGATTGATGTATAAATCAGAAAAATCATTGGCTGTAAATCCATATTCTCCCTTAATATTTTCTAGGTAAGAATTTACAACCGCATTGTAACGGGAATCCGCTAATCTCTTTTGTCCAAATGTCAGATTAAAACTGAGGCATATCAACAAAAAAGAAAAGAATCTTAAGTAACTTTTTTTCATTTTTAATTTTGTTTTGTTCCTTTTTTAGTTGAGAATGAGCAAATATAAGGGATGATGTATCTAATTTTATAATTTCTTAACAAAAAATATTCAAATTTAACTTTAATCCTTTTATTAGACTTCCCCTAAATTTGCATTTACAATTATCCATTGACACCAAATGATTTTAAATCAACTTCATAATATTGAAGATTTAAGGAATCTTTCAAAAGATGAACTTCCTACCTTAGCCAAGGAGCTCAGACAATATATTATACATGCAGTTGCCACCAAGGCAGGCCATTTGGGTGCTAGCTTAGGAGTAGTTGAGTTAACCATAGCTATCCATTACCTGTTTAAAACACCTAAGGATAAATTAATATGGGATGTAGGCCACCAGGCTTACGGACATAAAATACTAACTGGAAGAAAAAATGTATTTGATACCAACAGGCAACTACATGGTATCAGTGGTTTTCCTAAAATATCAGAAAGTCCCTTTGACGCTTTTGGAACAGGCCATTCATCAACTTCTATATCTGCCATTCTTGGAATGGCAAAAGCAGCCCAACTAAGAAATGAGAATAGACAACATATCGCTGTCATTGGAGATGCTTCCATTGTCAGTGGAATGGCATTTGAGGCTTTAAATCATGCTAGTGTGTCTGGAGCCAATGTACTAATTATTTTGAATGACAATGGCATTGGGATTGACTGGAGTGTAGGTGCTCTAAAAGAGCATTTTAAAAACTTATCCCCAAACTCCGATCAAAACATTTTCAAAGCACTTGGGTTATTTTACACTGGGCCAATTGATGGTCATGACCTACCTGTATTAATGACGGCGCTGGAAGATTTAAAAAATATTCCAGGCCCTAAATTATTACATGTCAAAACTGTAAAAGGAAAAGGCCTAAAGCAAGCTGAATTAGACCAAGTAACTTATCATGCTCCAGGAAAATTTGACTCGGTCACCGGTGAATTATTTCAAAAGTCAGACCTTCCAACACCCCCCAAATTTCAAGATGTTTTTGGTTATACTCTATTAGAACTCGCCAAAACTAATGAAAAGATTATTGGAATCACCCCAGCAATGCCTTCAGGCAGTTCTCTAAAATATATGATGGCTGAAATTCCTGAAAGAGCCTTTGATGTAGGGATTGCTGAACAACATGCGGTCACCTTTTCCGCTGGTTTAGCAGCAGATGGTTTCATACCCTATTGCAATATTTATTCAACATTTTTACAGCGAGGATACGATCAAGTCATTCACGATGTTGCCTTACAAAATCTTCCAGTAATATTTTGCTTGGATAGAGCTGGACTGGTAGGAGAAGATGGAGCAACCCACCATGGTATTTTTGACATAGCTTATCTAAGAAGCATTCCGAATTTAATATTTTTTGCTCCTAGAAATGAAGAAGAACTACGCAATATCCTTTTCACGGTCCAGTTGGAGTTAATAGCTCCCATCGCCATAAGGTATCCTAGAGGAAGAGGAAGAAATATTAATTGGGAAAGCCCCTTCCAATCCATTGAAATAGGAAAAGGAATTTGCTTAAAGCAAGGAGAAAAACTAGCTATCATATCTTTAGGAACTATGGCATACAATGTTGCGGATGCCCTTTCTGATTTAAGGAATTTGAATATCGCTCATTATGATATGCGTTTTATAAAGCCTTTGGACACAGACCTTTTACATGAAATATTCAATAAATTTCAATCCATTATCACTGTTGAGGACGGCATTATAACTGGAGGATTTGGTAGTGCCATTTTAGAATTTGCAAATGAACATGACTATACTAATCGTATAAAAATTTTGGGAGTTCCAGATCAATTTATTGAACAAGGAACGATTCCAGAACTCCAAAAAATATGTGGTATTGATACTGAATCCATTAAAAACTGCATCTTGAAAGAACTAAATTACAAATAAGTTCCTTTTATCTTTTTGTGAGTCAGAATGGCATTACTATCTGATAGTTTTGCTACATAATTACAAACCATCATCAACATTTCATAAGTTGTCATGTTCTCATGTAATGAAAGATGTTTTTCTAAAGTCTTTAGGATAAGTTTATCATAATTGGATGTTTCCCCTTTCATAAAGTTATCTAACGCCTTGGTGTAGACAGTTAAAAGATCATTCAAAACTTCATACCCTGCTATCTCCTTCCCAATAACTTCCTCGGATTGATAAACTTGTTTTACACTTAATTTAATAATGTCGGAAATTTGGGCTTCATATTGACATTTATCCAACAGGGAAACACCGAACTCATTTTTTAATATGCTTTCCTCGTTTTTCACAAAGACATCCACGGCCTCATTGATAAGTGTATTAATTGCTAACGCTCTTAAATAACTAACACGATCCTTGGTATTGGTTAATTGGTGGTACTTATTAGCATTTATGGAATCCCTGACCAAATTAATCAAATATTCCAAAGCATATTCTTCTTGAATAAGCCCCATATTTATTCCATCTTCAAAATCAATTATAGTATAGCAAATATCATCGGCTGCCTCAACCAAATATGTTAATGGGTGGCGTCCAAAACTAACTGTGGAACCAGTTCTAGTTTCAATCAAACCTAAATCACTTGCCACATCCATAAAGGCGTCCTTTTCACTCTGGAAAAAACCAAACTTTTTATCTGCGATATGCTTAGTAGGCCTTTTAGGTAGAGATTCTTTTGGGTACTTCATAAATGCACCCAAAGTAGCATAACTCAACCGAAGGCCTCCTTCCCTACCGGCTCTACTTTCAGTTAGAATCTTGAAACCATTGGCATTTCCTTCAAAATCACATAAATCTTGAAACTCCTTATCACTTAATACCTCTTTAAATCGAAATCCCTTACCAGTTTTAAAAAATTCCCCGATAGCCTTTTCACCCGAGTGTCCAAATGGTGGATTCCCAATATCATGAGCCAAAGCGGCAGCTGCCACAATAGCACCAAAGTCATTCGCTTGATATCCATATATAGTAGTAAGATGGGGGTACTTTTCTATAATCTTTGCTCCAACTCTCCTACCCAGGGTTCTTCCTACCACACTTACCTCCAAACTATGAGTCAATCTGGTATGAACAAAATCTGTTTGTGACAATGGTATCACTTGGGTTTTATCCTGAAGACTTCTGAACTCTGATGAAAATATAATACGATCATAATCCACTTCAAATCCCAATCGGGTTTCATCCTGCTCATTCCTGAGCCTTTTATTTGTGTCTCCAAAACGTTTTAAAGAAAGTAATTGCTCCCAGTTCATATTAAAGATTTAATGCATCGCAATATAGCCATTACCATGTTAAAAAATTGTTTCGAAATTTAAAAAATATAGGTTTTACCTAACCTTTAGGTAACATTTTAATGAAGGATGTTTAACCTGTGATTAACTTAAACTTTACATAATCGAGGTTTCTTTGCCCCATGAAATTAAACCGAGAAATGAAACGACTTATATTCGTATTTACCTTATTAACTTCCATATTTACCTACGCTCAAGAATCAGGTTCTATCGTTGGTAAATTGACTGATAAAGAAGCTAATGATGAGCCATTGGTTTTTGCCAATGTATTAATTAAAGGGACCATTAAAGGAACAACTACTGATTTTGATGGTTTATATGCTTTAGAAAACATAGATCCTGGAACATACACCTTGGTATTTAGTTTTGTTGGTTATGAATCACAAGAAATCACTGTAACTGTTGAACCTGGAAAAGTAACAGAACTAAATGTACCTATGGGAGCAAATGCTGCTGCCTTAGACGAAATTGTAATCACTACAACAACAAAACGAGAAAGTGAGGTTGCCTTACTTTTAGAGCAAAAGAAAGCTGTTGAGATTAAACAAAGTATAGGAGCCGAAGAACTTTCAAGAAAAGGGGTGAGCGATGCCGCTGCGGCTGTTGCTAAAATATCTGGTATTTCTAAGCAAGAAGGTTCAAGTAACGTTTATGTGCGTGGTCTAGGCGACAGGTACCAAAACACCACGATGAATGGTTTAGCATTACCATCAAATGATGTTAACAAGAAAAATATCAATCTAGATCTTTTTTCTTCAGATATTATTGAAAATGTATCCATTAGTAAAGCTTATTCAAGCAAGTATTACGGTGACTTCTCTGCAGGTAATGTAGATGTTACTTCTAAAAATTACAAAGGTGATGGTATGCTGGAAGTATTTGTGGGAAGTGGATTCAATTCTAATGCTATCGATAAAAGCTTTGTTAGAAGTGAAGGAACAGGATATTTTGGATACTACGGAAGATACGAACACAATCCATTCGCCATTATTCTTTCTCATGGTATCGACCCAGTAGATGCAGGAACCCCAATTAATGTTACCTATGGTGCTTCGGGAGGTAAATCATTCGACTTTAAAAACGGTTCACGCTTGAGCTTGTTTGTTACCGGTTCTTTTGGAAACAATTTTGAATACCGTAAAGGTTCTAACATTGATTATACCCTAACAGAGAAAAAAGCCTTTGAAGATAGTGCAGAAGAGTATGAATATACCACAAACACTACTGCTATGGCAAACCTTAATTACCGTATTGATGACAACAATAAATTATCCTATAACTCTTTATTTATCAACAGTTCTTCAGATGTTGTTGGATACTACGGTATAGATGGTTTAGGAAGAAACCGTGATGGTATTGCTGATACAGATAAAGGATTTTATCAAATGAACGTTCAATTTGACCAAAATCAAATTTTTGTAAATCAAATCTTAGGAGAGCACACCTCAGGAAAAGTTGATTTAGATTGGGGATTGGGCTATAATGTTGTTTATGCCAAACAGCCAGATAGAAAACGTATCAGTTTAGAAAACTATGATTATGCTTTGGACAATGATCCAACTACTAATCCCATCTTCTATAGCAACGTTGCCTTTGACAACCAACGCTACTTCCAAAACATTGAAGATGAAGAGTACAATGGTCGATTAAACCTTGCTTACAACATCTCTGACGAATTCAAATTAAACTTTGGGTACAATGGAAGAAGCAAAACAAGAACATTTAATAACATACGCTACGGATATGACATTCTAGATAGTAATTATCAAATTACCAATGTAAATAATTTCAATGCCATTTTCACCTTAGATAACTTGAGAATTAATCCTGCTTCTGAGGAAGGCATATACGATATCAATGTTTTAAATCCTTACCCAGGATTATCAAACACCAACAGACCAGGTTTACCAGAAAACACTTATAAGGGTCTATTGAATATTCAATCTGGTTATTTAAATGCAGAAATCAAGGCTGGAAAGTGGTTATTTGTTCCAGGTGTAAGACTAGAATCTATTGATCAAAGTATTGAATACGATGTGATCAACTTAGGTTCAAATGGGGAAGACACAAAATCATTTTATGATAATTTCTTTCTACCTAGTTTAAATATTAAATATGCTTTAAATGATGATATGAACCTTAGACTTACAGGAAGTCAAACCATATCCTTACCAGAATTTAAAGAAGTTGCTCCATTCGTTTATGAGGATGTATCAACGAGAGTTGGTGGTAACCCAGATCTTTTAGAAGTAGGTTATTCAAAAGTTTATAACATCGACTTAAAGTACGAATGGTTTTTCAGTAAAAGTGAAATCTTTTCTATGGCAGGTTTTGCCAAAGAAATCAACGACCCCATCAACTTAGTGGTTGGTGCAGACGCGACAGGTACTCAACGTTACTTTAGAACTGGTGATAAGGCCCGCGTATATGGTGTTGAATTAGAGGTGAAGAAAAATTTAATCGCAGATGCTGATGATGAATCCATTCTATCTATGGGAATGAATGCCACCTACATGCATACACAACAAGATTTGTATTCTGAAATTGACGGCGACACCTATAATGTTGGATTCTCAAACCGTACTGAAGACGAACTACAAGGAGCCTCTCCATTCATTATTAATGCAGACATCAGTTTTTCACCTAATTTCAGCGCAAGTTATAAACCGGTTGCCAATTTAGTATTCTCATATTTTTCTGATAGAATTGATGCCTTAGGATCTGGTCAATTAGGAAATGTTATCGAAAAAGGTGTTCCTACTTTAGACTTTATCTGGAAAAACACCATTAATAAAAATTTTGAAATCAATCTTAGCGCAACCAATCTTTTAAATCCTAACATCGGATACTTCAGAGAAACAACTTTAGGAGATATTACTGTTAACTCGGTAAATGGGAAAGGTGTTTCAGACTATAAACGAGGTATGAATGTAGGATTACAACTTAAATACAATTTTTAACAACCCATAATTTTAACAATAGAAAAATAATTAAACTCGAAAAAGATGAAAAATAATTTTATTTTAGGATTAGCAATTATTTCAATGCTATTCTCATGTACGACAGACGACACTGCGGATATCGTGATCAATGATAACAGTGACAACAGCACCACAATTGAAGGTGGTAACGGCGGAAACACTGGTGAAACTGTTTACTTATCTGGTACTTATACTTCAGATTTAACTTTAGACATTAATAACAATTATGTAATTAATGGTCCACTTATCATGGCTTCTGGAACAACTTTAACTATTCCTCCATGTATGACTATTGAAGCTTTAGCTGCTGGAGCTAATGTATATGTTGCGATTGCCCAAGGCGCTCAAATTGATGCTAACGGGACGGCAGATTGCCCAATTGTGTTTACTTCAAATGCAACTAACCCTGCAGCTGGAGATTGGGGAGGACTAATCTTATTAGGAAGAGCTCCTATCAATTCAGTTACTGGATCTGCAACTTCAACTTCTGAAATTGCAAGTTTACCTTACGGTGGAACCAATGAAGCTGATAACTCTGGATCATTACAATATGTTCGTGTTGAATATGGTGGTGGTGCTGCAGATGGTCAATCTGAAAACAATGGATTTTCTTTTTATGGTGTAGGTAATGGTACAACTGTTAATTACATTCAAGGTTATGTTGGAAAAGATGACGGTATTGAGTTTTTTGGTGGAACTGTAAATGCAAGTCACATTTCTATGATTGGTATGGAAGATGATTCAGTTGATTGGACTGAAGGATTTTCTGGTACTTTAACCGATGTTTACATTGAGCATATGGGAGACCATGATAAAGGTATTGAAGCTGATGGTTACAATACTGATTATAGCAACGCTGCTGGCTACTATTCCAAGCCAACTATCAATAATCTTCACATTGTAGGATTAGGATCTGAAACTGGAAATGAAGCTGTTCGTTTAAGAGCTGGTACTCAAGGTATCTTTAACAATGTTCTTATTGAAGGTTTTGATGAAGGTTTTGATTTAGACGGTGACTCAGGAGACAATCCAACAGGAGCTGGTGTAATTAGTGGTGACTTACATATAACCGATGTTACTTTTAACGATGTTACAACTAAAGTTAAAAATGATACTGGCGTAACCTTTACTGAAGGTGACATCATCACTGGTGATGGTAATGGTACTGGAACTGATTATACTTCTTGGGGAGCAGGATGGACTCATGAATAATTAGAAATTGAACTATAAATAAAAAAGCACCCTAAACAGGGTGCTTTTTTATTTTATCAGAAGATTCTTTTAGAAACCTAATCTCTAGAAGCTATATGAGCTTTATTCGTCCATTCGCTAACACTAGCAATGGTATTATTGCTGTAATCTACTTCCTTTAAAGATGTTTCTGTCCAGAAAAACCACTTGCCTACTTTTTGGCCATTATCATATTTACCTTGAGCAAGTTTGTTTCCTTGAAGATCAAAGCTCGTCCAAGTGCCTTGTAATTTGCCCGCTTGGTTAAAATATCCTGTTTGACTCACTACACCATTATCATGGTAATACGTCGCCTCATACAATTTATTTGACTTTTCTATCTTAGACCCTAATTTACTTTGTGCAAATGATGTAACTCCAGCCAACATCATCACTAAAATCACTAATTTTTTCATGTCTGTTTGGGTTTATTATTTTGTTTCTTACTCAAATATAGTTAATAATTTACTTTCAGGAAACCTTTTCTTAACACTTAGATAACATTAAACTCGTATTTATCTGTTTTTCAATTACTTACCCAATGTTAAGTTTTTAAATTGCGAAGAATTTAACATTCTTAATATTAAATTAATATTATGATTACATAGAAGTTAACATTCTAAAGGATATTTGCAACGTTGTTATAAACACTACGAATAGTTCATATGAAATATTAGTTTTTGTCGACTACCAATAGTATGTTCTATGGAAACTGCCTCAAAAGAGGCAGTTTTTTTATACTCAAACTTAATATTAAGGAAACATTAAGTTAACATTAGAGTAAGTTCTTTGCAGCGACAAAAACTAATACATAATAATGAACAAGAAAATAATCGCATTAGCGGCAATGCTTTTTGCAATAAACTTTTCTAGTAGCCAAACAATAGAAACTTCTACCTTTGGCAAAGGCCTTTTAAATCTAAAAGCAAAAGATAGCTCATGGACCATGAAACTTGGAGCAAGATTTCAAGTGCTTTCCTCGTCCTCATGGGATTATTCCGATCAAAAACTTTCGGACCAAACCACCAGCACGCTTATTAGAAGATCAAGGTTAAAGTTTGATGGATACGCCTTTTCGCCAAAACTAGTTTATAAGCTTGAAATAGGCTTGTCTAACAGAGACATCTCAGGAGGTTCAAAATACACGGGCAATACGCCTCGATATGTAATGGATGCCGTTCTAAAATGGAAATTCTATGAGAATTTTGTACTTTGGTTCGGACAAACCAAATTACCGGGAAACAGGGAAAGGGTTATTTCCTCTGCCAACCTTCAATTTGTAGACCGCTCCATTTTAAATTCTCGATTTAACATTGATAGAGATATTGGATTACAATTACACCATAAAACAGCCATAGGAAATTCTCTTGTCATGAAGGAAATTGTATCTATTTCACAAGGAGAAGGAAGAAATGTAACCACAGGGAATCAAGGAGGCTATCAATACACGGGCCGATTAGAGGTCTTTCCATTTGGTGAATTTGATAAAAAAGAAGATTACATGGGGAGCGACTTGTTAAGAACTCAAACCCCAAAACTATCGCTAGCAGTCACCTATGATTACAATCAAGATGCGGTAAGAACTCGAAGTAATATGGGCTCATATATGGAAAATGATTTAGGTTTATATCAAACCAACATCTCTACAATCTTTGCCGACTTCATGTTTAAGTATAAAGGTTTATCTATCATGGGGGAATATGCCAAAAGAAATGCCGATGACCCAATCGCTAAAAATTCTGATGGCACAGAAACCGGGGATATTGTTTTAATAGGAAAGGGGTACAACATTCAGTCGGGCTATTTATTAAAAAACAATTGGGAGTTTTCTGGTCGTTATTCAAACAATGAATTTGAAGAAATTACCGATGCAGATAGAATGAATTCTTATACCTTAGGAATATCAAAATATTTTGTTGGACATAAATTAAAGTTACAGACGGATTTCTCATATTTGAATTCCGAATCAAATGATAGTGTTCTAGCCAGATTACAGGTAGAAATTCACTTTTAAAATAAAAAATAACAATAAGGTAACATGTCTAAATAATACACTATAGATATTTGCCTCTATTTCTTAAAACACATGGATAATATTTATTTATTAATGGTTATTGCCTTAGCTACCTTAGCAGTTATTGACTTGGTAGTTGGGGTTAGTAATGATGCTGTAAACTTTTTAAATTCAGCAATTGGTTCTAAAGCAATCTCCTTTAAAACCATTATGATTGTTGCCAGTATTGGTATCGCGGTGGGAGCCATATTCTCCAGCGGTATGATGGAGGTTGCTCGAAAAGGGATTTTTAACCCTCATGAGTTTATGTTTGACGAGATCATGATTATTTTCATGGCTGTCATGATAACCGACATCTTACTTCTTGATTTTTTCAACACGGTCGGGATGCCTACTTCAACTACGGTTTCTATTGTATTTGAACTATTAGGTGCTTCTGTTGCAATGGCTCTTATTAAAATTGCCCATCAAAACGGAGATTTTTCTGATGTTGTAAATTACATCAATACCTCCAAAGCAACCTCAATTATTTTTGGGATATTACTCTCGGTGGTTGTAGCCTTTTCAGTAGGGGCTATCATTCAATGGGTAACCAGATTATTGTTATCCTACAATTTTTTAAACAAATCAAAATGGGTAGGTGCAGTATTTGGAGGATTTGCATTAGCGTCTATTACCTATTTTATCTTCTTAAAAGGTATTAAAGGGACTGCTTTTGCAGGTCAAGAATTGGATATTCTAGGTGGAATGAAAATCAGTAAATTTCTTGAAGAAAAAGTACTGATCATTGTCGCTTTAAGTTTTGTTCTTTGGACTTTAATATCCTATGCTTTAATGATCATTTTTAAAACCAATATCTATAAATTAATCATTACAGTTGGAACCTTTGCTTTGGCTTTGGCTTTTGCAGGAAACGACTTGGTTAATTTTATTGGTGTTCCTATAGCTGGTTACCAATCCTACAACGCTTGGGTAAGCTCTGGAGTTTCAGCTGATGCTTTCAGTATGGGTGTCTTGGCTGAAAAAGTGCCAACACCTACTATAATGCTAGTTATCTCAGGATTGATAATGGTAGCAACCTTATGGTTGTCTTCAAAAGCAAAAAAAGTTACCGAAACAGAAATCAACTTATCAAGAGAAGGTGATGGCAAGGAACGATTCCAACCAAATTTCTTATCACGTGGTTTTGTAAGATCGGCTATAGCGATGTCTCAATTTTCTAGCTATTTGTTACCAGGTTCTTGGCAAGAAAAAATCGAAAAACAATTTACCAAACCTACTGCCGCCGTTTCTAAATACAAAGCAGAAGATCAACCGGCTTTTGACATGGTTAGAGCAGCCATTAACTTAACAGTAGCTGCCGCATTAATTTCATTAGCAACATCCATGAAATTACCTCTTTCAACTACCTATGTAACCTTCATGGTTGCCATGGGAACGTCTTTAGCAGATAGAGCTTGGGGAAGCGAAAGTGCCGTTTATAGGGTTGCTGGAGTTCTTAACGTCATTGGAGGATGGTTCTTCACCGCATTCATGGCGTTTATTGCCGCAGGCTTGATTGCCTATTTGATCAATTGGAATGTTAAAGTAATGGTTCCGGTACTTCTTTTACTAGCGCTTATTTTAATTGCTAGAAATTACATTACTCATAGAAGACAAAGTTCTGAAACTAAGGCCGAAGATAGCTTGACTTATTCTGAAAATAGCTCTATCCAGGGTGTTATTCACGAAAGTGCAAAAAACATTGCAAATGTCGTTAAGAGAGGAAATAAAATTTATAGCAATGCTATAAATGGTCTCGCTAAACAAGATTTGGCTTTACTTAAAAAGAATAGAAAGCAAGTTTTGAAATTATCTAATGAGATTGATGAACTTCGAGACAATATTTTTTACTTTATTAAAAACTTAGATGAATCTAGCATTGGAGCAAGCAATTTCTACATTCATGTTCTAGGTTATTTGCAAGACATGGCTCAATCATTGGAATATATTTCAAAAGTGAGTCATAAGCATATCAACAACAATCATAAAAAACTAAAATTCAGCCAAATAAAAGAACTTAAGGAGGTTGATGATAAATTTGAAATTTTATTCAATGATACCAAAGATGCCTTTGACTCGGGGTCATTTGAAAAAATTGGAGCTATATTAAGTAGTAAAAATGAGGTATACGCCTTGGTAAAGGAGAAAATTCAGCATCAAGTAGAAAGAACAAGATCTGAAGAATCAAGTCCAAAAAATACCACCTTATACTTTAGCATCCTTCTAGAAACTAAGGACCTCTTGACTGCAACCATGAATTTAATGGAGGAGTATTATCATTCTCATGATGATTCAGTAAAACCTGCTAAGCCAAGAGCTACAAATGAGGAAGAGTAAAATCTTCTTTCTTCTAATACAAAAAAAAGCATCTCGAATTGAGATGCTTTTTTTATTAACACTTTTTAAAAAATTAAGATCCACACATTAAGCAATCATCACCTTCTGACTCCTTTGCTTGAGATATAAGAGCTTTTAACTCTTCTGGTGACATTGGCTCCACTTCGGTGGTTTCTTGGGCAAATTTCGCAGCTGTTTTAGCCGCCTTATCTTTCTGTTGAGCTACTACCTTTTCATCTATAATCGGCGCTTCCGTTTTTTGCTCTTTTTTGGTATTATCCAAAGTAAACTTAATAGCATCTACAGCACTCTTCGTTCTTAAATAGTACATTCCCGTTTTCAAACCACTTTTCCAGGCATAGAAATGCATAGAGGTTAGTTTTGCCATGGTAGCACCTTCCATAAACAAGTTTAAAGATTGGGATTGATCAATGAAGTATCCTCTATGGCGGGACATATCAATAATATCCTTCATACTTAACTCCCAAACTGTCTTGTAAAGCTCCTTAATGTTTTGTGGAATAATGTCAATATCTTGAATTGAACCATTGGCTCTCATGATTTCTTGTTTCAAGCCTTCATTCCATAGACCTAACTCAACCAAATCTTCCAATAGGTGCTTATTAACAACTATAAATTCACCTGACAAAACTCTACGTGTGTATATATTTGAAGTATAAGGCTCAAAACATTCGTTGTTACCTAAAATTTGAGACGTTGAGGCAGTTGGCATAGGCGCTACTAATAAAGAGTTTCTTACACCATGTTTTTTGACCTCTTTTCTCAATTTCTCCCAATCCCAATTTCCGCTCAATTCATCATCTTTAATTCCCCAAAGATTGTGTTGGAATTCTCCTTGACTAATAGGAGACCCTTCATAGGTTTGATAGGCGCCATCCACTTTAGCTTCTTCCATACTAGCAGTAACGGCTGCGTAATAAAGCGTTTCAAAAATATCTTGATTCAATTTTTTGGCCTCATCACTGGTAAAAGGCATCCTCAATTTAATAAAGGTATCTGCCAATCCCTGCACTCCTAACCCAACTGGTCTGTGACGGAAGTTTGAATTTTTAGCTTCTTCTACCGGGTAGTAATTTCTATCGATGACACGATTTAAATTTTTTGTAACTCGCTTAGTAATCCTAAACAACTCTTTATGGTCAAATTTGCCATCCTTCACAAACATAGGCAATGCAATAGACGCCAAATTACAAACGGCTACTTCATCAGGCGCTGTGTACTCCAAAATTTCAGTACATAAATTAGAAGAACGAATGGTTCCTAAATTCTTTTGGTTTGACTTGCGGTTGGCTGCATCCTTATATAACATATAAGGTGTTCCGGTTTCAATTTGAGATTCCAAAATCTTCTCCCAAAGTTCACGAGCCTTCACGGTCTTTCTTCCCTTTCCTTCTTCCTCATACCTTAGGTATAGAGCTTCAAATTCTTCACTATGAGTATCAGGCAAACCAGGACATTCATTTGGACACATCAAAGTCCAAGGACCATCTTCTTGAACTCTTTTCATAAACAAATCTGGAATCCACATGGCGTAAAACAAGTCACGCGCACGCATTTCTTCCTTACCATGGTTCTTTTTTAAATCCAGAAAGTCAAAAATATCGGCATGCCATGGCTCCATATAAATCGCAAAACTACCTTTACGCTTTCCTCCTCCTTGATCTACATAACGTGCGGTATCATTGAAAACCCGCAACATAGGTACGATTCCATTACTAGTACCGTTGGTTCCCGCAATGTAACTACCTGTAGCTCTCACATCATGAATAGACAACCCAATACCTCCAGCAGATTGGGAAATTTTGGCTGTCTGCTTTAACGTATCATAAATACCATCAATACTATCTTCCTTAACGGTTAATAAAAAACAAGAAGACATTTGTGGTTTTGGCGTACCCGAATTAAATAACGTTGGTGTAGCATGCGTAAAGTATTTTTTGGACATCAACTCATAAGTTTCAACAGCAGCTTCCAAATCATCCATATGAATTCCCACGGCTACACGCATCAACATATGCTGCGGACGCTCTGCTATCTGTCCATTTATTTTTAAAAGATAAGATCTCTCCAAGGTTTTAAAACCAAAATAGTCATATCCAAAATCTCTATTATAAATAATAGTTGAATCGAGAACTTCACGATTATCCATGATCACTTTATAAACCTCATCAGATAACAAAGGAGCTTCCTTTCCAGTTCTTGGGTTTACATAGGTATATAAATCATGCATGACCTCACTAAAGGTCTTTTTAGTATTCTTATGTAAGTTAGAAACTGAGATTCTAGCCGCTAAACGCGCATAATCTGGATGTGCCGTAGTTAATGTAGCTGCAATTTCTGCTGCCAAATTATCCAATTCGCTGGTGGTAACACCATCATACAAACCTTCAATAACTCTCATGGCTACTTTAACCGGATCAACGAGCTCGTTTAATCCGTAGCATAACTTTCTTACTCTAGCGGTGATTTTATCAAACATCACCGGCTCTTTACGACCGTCTCTTTTTACTACATACATAATTTAGTTTGTTTTTATTTTTCTGATACGCCTTCAGAAAAAGGGTTAATTAGCTACTGTCCGAATTTCAAGAATTTAAAATCCAGCGGGTTTATTTAAAGAATTTGGGATACAGAACACAAGTTTCAACACCCCGATATTTATATGTTTGGAAATTAATACCGACTAGAAATCAGCATCAAATTTGAATTTATCTTCTTCCTCCTCCTTATTTAGGACGCCTGCCTTTTGATATTCAGACACGCGCTTTTCAAAGAAATTAGTTTTTCCTTGTAAAGAAATCATGTCCATAAAGTCGAAAGGATTAGTGGTGTTGTATACCTTTTCACAGTCTAGCTCAGTCAAAAGTCTATCGGTAACGAACTCCAAATATTGGGTCATTAGATTAGCATTCATACCAATCAAACTTACAGGAAGTGACTCGGTAATGAACTCTCTTTCTATATCTAATGCATTCGTCAAAATATCTTTGATACGTTCTTTTGGAACTTTATTCACCAAATGGTGGTTATGAAGATGCACTGCAAAATCACAGTGTACGCCTTCATCTCTAGAAATCAACTCATTTGAAAAAGTCAACCCTGGCATTAAGCCGCGTTTTTTCAACCAAAACAAAGAACAAAAGGCTCCAGAAAAGAAAATACCTTCAACCGCTGCAAAGGCGATTAAGCGTTCGGCAAAACTAGGTGACTCAATCCATTTTAAAGCCCAATCGGCTTTCTTTTTAATAGCAGGAAAATTTTCTATTGCCTTAAACAAAACATCCTTTTCCTTTTCGTCCTTCACGTAAGTATCAATCAGAAGCGAATAAGTTTCACTATGGATGTTCTCCATCATTATTTGAAACCCATAGAAGAATTTGGCTTCACTATACTGAACTTCATTAACAAAGTTCTCGGCAAGATTTTCATTCACAATACCATCACTAGCGGCAAAAAATGCCAAAATGTGCTTTATGAAGTACTTTTCGTCATCATTCAATTTAGTATTCCAATCGGTAAGGTCTTGATGAAGGTCAATTTCTTCTGCCGTCCAAAAACTTGCCTCCGATTTTTTGTACCATTCCCATATATCATGGTGTTGAATAGGAAAAATAACAAATCTATCTTTGTTTTCTTGAAGGATGGGTTCTACGGCTTGAGACATTAGAATCGGTTGTTTTTAAATTATTTAGACGAAAATTTTTGTGGTGATTTGGTCTAACAAATATTACCAATTGTGTTTGAAAATGAAAGATTTTAAACCAAACGTTTTCAACAAGTTTTTAACATGGCTTTAAGGAATATTTTTCAGTTAAAAATCAGAAAACAGAACCAAACACACTGATAATGTGACAGATAGTATGCAGACGCAGCAAATTTCAAATTGATAAGATTTACCCTACCAAAAAGACCTTTAGCACGCGTGATACCTCACAGAACCAAGCATTTTTTCAGAAGCTGTAAGAGGAAAGTAATTGTTAATAAAAAAGGTAAAATCAAAAAAGCCAGTTATAAAACTGGCTTTCTGATTGATTAATAGCATACCAATTTGATTGAATGCTTTTTCCCTTTTAATTAATAGCTGAGACAAATATCAAAAATCTTTCAGGTTTTTAGTCCCACAATTGTATAGTTGGTATGAAATTTTGTATAAATGGTAATTTTTTACGCCTTCCAATCTAAAAATACGATAAAATGTGCGTTTCACACATAAATAATTACCATTTATACAACCGTACATTTTTACAATTAATATATTATTATCTTTGGTTATTATGATAAAAGCAGTAATTGTTGACGACGAACCAAAGGCCATTCAAAGCCTAACTTGGGAACTGGAAAATTTCAAGGATGAAATTAAAGTTGTGAAGTCATTTACTTCTCCTGAACTTGCTCTTGATTACCTGGATGAATCCCCTACCGACTGCTTGTTCTTAGACATCAACATGCCCTCAATGGATGGCTTTCAATTTTTGGAAAAACTAACCCATAAGGATTTTGCCATCATCATCACCACGGCTTATAATGAATATGCTCTAAAAGCTTTAAAAAATGAGGCGATTGACTATCTACTCAAACCCATTGATTCTGATGATTTAAAGGACACTATCAAGAAAGTAAAGAAACACATGACAAGTGCTCTTTCGCTTTCAAGGGTAGAAGAAGTCCTTTTAAATTTTAATACCAAACTAAAACATCAAAAACTGACCTTAAATACGGATGGTAAACTTATTTTTTTGGATATTGATGATGTTTTGTACATTGAATCTGATGGAAATTATAGCACCATTCACCTGAATAACCATCAAAAAATGGTAGTGACAAAAAAACTAAAGGATATTAACGCCCTACTACCGGAGAGTGTGTTTTTTAGGATCCACAACTCATATATCATCAACCTAAACAAAATCAAGGAATTTGTGAAAAATGATGGTTATGTTGTGATGACTAGTAACGATAAAATCCCTGTGGCCAGAAAACGAAAATCAGATTTCTTGAATAAATTTTAATGACTCGTCCATATCACATAAAGCGTTTTGTAAAAATCATTTCATTTTTGATCCTTTTCTTTTGTCTGAAAACTTCCATTTGGGGTCAAGAACCTATATTGACTGATGAATTTGTGGCAACTATTGAGAAAATCATTTCTACAAAAACCAAAGATTACGCAAGCATTAACGACCAATTATCTAAACAGAATAGAGACACCCTAAAAATGAAATACTTTTTGGAGCAATCCAAAAAGGCCAATTATTTAGAAGGACAAAGCTATACCCTGAATGCTTTAGGAATTGTTTATAGAAACCTTTCTTCCTATTCCAAGTCTATTGAAATGCACGAGAAAGCCAATGAAATTGCTATTAAAGCAAATAATAAAGAGCTTCAAGTCATCAGCCTAAATATGTTAGGAGTTGTATATCGCAGACAAGATAACGTAAGGGCTGCATTAGACTACCATAAAAGAGCTTTAGAGATTTCAGAAAATACAGAAAACCCCTCAGATGAACTCATCAAAAGTATTGCGGTATCACAAAATAGCATGGGTAATATTTACCTATTGCTACAACAATACGATTTAGCCATAAGTCAATTCAAAAAGTCTTTAAAAATAGAATCTGACACAAAAAATAGTTTGGGACTAGCAATCAATTACCAAAACATTGGATATGCCTTAGAAGAAAAAGGCCTTATTGACTCAGCCTTGGTAAATTACAACAAATCACTTAAATACAACAATATTATTGATTCTGAGGTTGGTCGCGTAATTTGTTACAACAGCATTGCTAAAATAGAAATAAAAAAAGGAGACTATGAAAAAGCGCTCCCAATGATTGAAGAAGCTCTTGAAAAGGCTTTAAAGATAAGCGACCAATACTATATTGCCACCAGCTATCTCAACCTTGGTCTTACCCAACTTAAATTAAAGGATTATCAAAAAGCAGAGGGCAATCTCCTCAAAAGCGTAGATCTATGTAAAGAATTCAACTACACATCTTACGAATCTGAAGCCTATAGCTACCTTTCTGAACTACACGAACAAAAAGGCAACTTTAAAACCTCATTAGACTATCATAAAAAGTATGTAGAGCTGGATAAAGCTATAACGCATCGTAAAAACATCCAGTATGTTAATGACCTTATTCTTGAATATGAAAGTGAGAAAAAGAATAATCAAATTCGTGCATTGGCAGACGAAAATGAAATTGTAAAACTCAAACTTAAACAAAATAAACAAATAGGATTATTAAGTCTTCTTGGAGGATTATTACTTATTGGAATTTTACTTGTCCTTTATAGACAGCGTAAGCTTAAGAACGAAAAAAGAATTTTTTCTTTAGAACAAGAGATGTTAAGAAACCAAATGAATCCGCACTTTATTTTCAACTCTTTAAACTCCATCAAACTTTACATAGTCAATAACGAAAAAGAAAATGCTGTTTATTATTTAAATAAATTTTCAAAATTGATGCGTCGCATTTTAATAGCATCCACTGAAAAAGAAATTTCACTTCAGGATGAATTGGATACAATGCAACTCTATATGAATATTGAAAACATGCGATTCTCAAATGAAATTGATTATCGTGTTGATGTAGAACCTGGAGTCAATCCACTGCTGATTAAAGTACCTTCACTTCTACTCCAACCATTCTTGGAGAACGCTCTTTGGCATGGATTATCTAACAAAGAAGGCGTGAAACAAATTGATGTCTTTGTGAAAAAGAAAAGCTTTGATCATATAGCAATAACCATCACAGATAATGGCATAGGTAGGGAAGCTTCACAAAAAATTAAAAGCCAGAAAAAACTAAAAAGAAAATCTGTGGGAATCGACCTTACAAAAGCCCGCTTGGAAAATTTCTCTAAATCCTACACCTCCAGTTACCAACTCAAAATAGAGGATTTGGTTGAAAACGGAAAAGCTTCGGGGACACGAGTCACGATTGACATCCCGGTAAAATCAATGGTCTTAAAAACAGCTTAACTTAATAATCCTGAGCTACCTTTTCCAATTCCTCATACCAATCCTCTCCAAATTTCCTAATTAAAGCCTCCTTAACAAACTTGTAAACCGGCACCTGAAGTTCTTCACCTAAGCTACAAGCTGGGTCGCAAATGTGCCACTTATTGTAATTTACTGCAGAAAATTCAGAATAATCCTTAACTCTAACTGGATACAAATGGCAAGAAACTGGTTTCTTCCAATCAATGACACCTTTATTGTAAGCCTCTTCAATACCACAAAGCGCCGTACCTTTATTGTCAAAGATCACATAAGCACAATCTGCCCCATCAATCAATGGCGTCTCTAGCTCACCTAAATCGGTTGTTATAAATGTTCCTTGTTCCTCAATCACCTTAATTCCTTCCTCTCTTAAAAAGGGTTTCACCTTAGGGTAGATCTCCTTTAAAATTTGAGTCTCATTCTCCTCTAAGGGCGCACCAGCATCCCCCTCAACACAACAAGCCCCTTTACATGCCGACAAATTGCAAACAAAATCATTTTCAATGATTTCTTCCGATATTATGGTTTTTCCTAATTGAAACATGCTGCAAAAATAGGTAAAGTTTAACTTGTAAATAACATTGTAAATCAGATATAAACATCTACTTTTGCAAAAAATTTCAAAAACCTCATGGAACTAAATGCAAAAGAAATATTTACGGCATTTATGGTACTATTTGCCGTAATAGATATTATAGGAAATATTCCTATAGTTATCGACCTTAGAAAAAAAGCAGGTCATATTCAAAGTGAAAAGGCATCTGTTATAGCGGGAATCATCATGATTTTATTCTTGTTTCTGGGTAAAAATATTTTATCACTAATTGGTATTGGGGTTAATAGTTTTGCCGTGGCTGGTTCCTTTATTCTTTTTTTCATAGCCCTAGAAATGATTTTAGGGATTACTTTATATAAAGAAGACGAGCACAGCTCCATGACAGCAACTGTATTTCCACTTGCATTTCCATTAATTGCAGGCCCCGGAAGTTTAACAACTTTATTATCTTTAAGGGCTGAATTTCATATCGAGAATATCATCATTGCCGTTATTATGAACGTAGTGGTGATTTATATTGTTCTGAAAACTTCTTCAAAAATTGAAAAGTTAATAGGTGCAAGTGGCATCAGTATTATCAGAAAGGTTTTTGGAGTAATCCTATTGGCTATTGCTGTGAAATTATTTGCACATAATATTAAGGAATTGTTCGTTTAACATGAGAATTTTAATCATCATTTTATCTGTGTTGGCCCTCATTTTAATGGCCTTCAATATAACTCAAATCGACTTTGACCATCCTTTTGAAGGCCAAAGTATTATCGCCTTGATAACCATTTTGGCAAGTTTGTGCGCCCTGGTTTTGCTACAAATTTTAAGAATTTCCAAAAAGATCGAAAAACAAATTGGAAAATAAGATGGTTTTTGATGCATTAATCATAGGAGGTGGTGCCTCTGGAATGTCTTGTGCCCTAATTTTAGGTTCTGCAGGAAGCAAACCTTATGCAGAGAACAAAAAGGTAGGCATCATTATGCATCAAAAAACGTCCCATCTTCAAACCGCTCTTTTCAATAATGTTTTGGGTTTGGCCCCAGGAACTACTGGGGAATCTATTCTGCATGAAGGTAAAGCACAATTAAAGGCGCTATACCCACATGTGGAGCAGATTGAAAAAGAAAAAGTGCTCTCCATCAATGAAGAGAGTCATTTCTATATCATTAAAACAAATAAAAACACCTATCAAGCCAAAAATGTGGTCATAGCTGTGGGATATACAAACTTGTTCTCCATTAAAGGATTGGAAGAATTCGTAGCGCCACATCCAAGAGCCAAAGAAGAGAAAAATAGAATTTGGCTCAGAAATGAAAATCATCTCATCAAAAATGGGCTATTTGTTTGCGGGTCCCTAGCAGGATGGCGAAGTCAATTTTCAATTGCAGCAGGTAGTGGGGCTCAAGTAGCTACCGATATTTTAACCAAATGGAACAACGGAGAACACTCCCAAGTTCACGACAAAATTTAAGGTTTATCTTGACTTAATTGAATGACTTCATCAATCATGATGTCATTTTGATTGAGAATTTCTTCATAGGCGCCTTTACCGTATAATTGATCAGCGAGATTAGCCTTTATGTATTGCTTAACCTCATCATTATAAGCTATGAAAGTGATATTGGCCCTGGTTTTATCATTTAGATAATTTTGAAACTCCAAGACTAAATCATCATCTGTAACAAAGGAATCAATAAACGTATCACGGTCATAAGCATCATAAGCATGCCTATCTGCCTCTAGATACTCAAAAACAAAATTGCTGATAAAACCGCGTCTTTGAAGATAAGTAAGGGTTTCATTTTGCATACCCATATCTAATGGCACAAAAACATCTGGTATGATACCACCCCCGCCATAAACAACCTTTCCTTTAGGCGTTGTGAATTTTAAAGAGTCATGAACCTCTATTTTACTACCATCCAGTAATTCACCACGCTCCAAACGCTCATAGTATTCATCATAATAATCCTGATTGCCGTTAGTGTAAGATCGTTGAATGGATCTTCCTGTTGGTGTATAATACCTAGAAACCGTTAATCTTACGGCACTTCCATCTCCAAGATCCATTTCTCGCTGCACCAATCCCTTTCCATACGATCGTCTTCCCACAATCGTTCCTCTGTCATTGTCCTGAAGCGCACCTGCCACAATCTCACTGGCAGAAGCCGAATTTTCATCTATTAATACATAAACTTCACCATCTTCAAAATCTCCTTTTTTAGTAGCATAACTCTTTTCAATATCCCCTCGCTTGTTTTTGGTGAAAAGAATGAGCTTGTCATCTTCTAAAAATTCATCAACAATTTGCTCTGCCACCCCTAAAAATCCTCCTGGATTTTCTCTCAAATCCAAAACCAATTCAGTAATACCTTGATCTTGGAGCTTGGTAAGTTGCTTTTTAAATTCCTTATAGGTGGATTCTGCAAACCTGTTGATTTTAATATATCCCAAACTCTCTGTTAGTTTATAAGCGGCATCAACGCTTGCAATAGGGATATGATCTCTTTTGATTTTAAAATTTAAGAGGCGGTCTTCATCTTTTCTGTAAACTGTTAAACGAACGGTTGAATTAACTGGACCTTTGAGTTTTCGAATAATATCATCATTTTCAATGTCCTTACCATATAAGGTATCTCCATCAGCCATAATAATTCTATCCCCCCCCTTTATACCGGCACGATCACTTGGACCTCCTTCCACTGAGCGAATGACCGTTATGGTATCTCTAAACGTATAAAAATTAATTCCAATCCCCACAAAATCACCTTTCATGTTATCTGTGACCCGTTCCATTTCCTCCTTTGGAATATAAACAGAATGCGGATCTAGATTTTCAAGAATTCCATTAACAGTAACGTCCACAATGCTATCGGTATTGACATCATCTACATACTCATAATCGATGTAATCTATCAACCTGTTTAGCTTGTCTTTTTTACTATTGCTTGAGAATAATCTATCGTTGGCATCAGCATAGTCTAAATTGCCTCCAATATAAATTCCAAACGCTATAGCGATTCCTAGAAATAAAGGGATATATGTTTTGTTGAATTTCAAATGTCTTCTTCTAAATCTTCTAATAACTTTAGCTCAATACCAGCCTTTTTCATGAACTGCAAACCTGAATCATCCTTATAGGGTTTTTCATAAACTACCCTAGTAATTCCAGCCTGATGAATGAGTTTGCTACATTCCTTACAAGGCGATAGTGTTATATATAACGTAGCTCCCTTACAAGATTGTGTAGAGGATGCTACTTTTAATATGGCATTGGCTTCAGCATGCAGTACATACCATTTGGTATAACCCGCTTCATCTTCACAAAAATTTTCAAAACCAGTCGGGGTTCCATTGTATCCATCAGAAATGATCATTCTATCTTTTACAATAATAGCTCCTACCTGCTTTCTTTGACAATACGACAATTTCCCCCACTCTTTGGCCATTCTTAAATAGGCTTTGTCGTACTTAAGCTGTTTATGTTCTTTCATTAAAATTTATGATTAACTAAGATACTCGGTTGCAAACTGAATTACAACGAGTTGATTAAAGTTTATGAAAAATTTATAGTTAGTTTAAGATAACCAATCGCTGTTCAGAATCATTGGAATTGTTAACCCTACCACTATAGAGGAGAGGACCATGACCCAATCTCTCTTGTTAAATCGGAATAAGGTTTGGGTGAGATATCCCAAAAACAATACGATAAATACAATGATAACTTGAGCAATTTCAATTCCCACAGCAAATTCAACCAGGGTTAATAACTTATTATCACTACCTCCTACCAACATCTTAAATTCCCTGGCAAATCCCAAACCGTGAATTAACCCAAAAAATAAGGTAGTTAAAAACAAGACACCCACTTTTTCCTTTTGAGCTCCTTTACCTGCTGTAAACACATTAAACAAGGCTACAACCATGATGCTTACAGGAATTAAAAATTCTACTAAGGCTCCATTAACTTTAACCACATCATAAGAAGCTAGAACTAATGACAAGGTATGACCTAACGTGAACATAGAAACCAAAAGCAATACCCGTTTCCAATCTTTAAAAACATAAGGCACCGTCAAAGCCATTAAAAAAAGTACGTGGTCATATGCATTAATATCCAAAACATGATGGATTCCGTATTCCACGTTAAATAAAAAATCGTCCCACATAGACTCCAATTTTAGGTTGCCTCAAAAGTACAATTTCAAAATGGATAACATGAGTTTTAACGCAACTTTAGAAATATGCTCGTAGAAACACATTAGGGGTAAAGCCCAATGCCTGCTGAACCACCTCATTTATTTGGTTGTCGTTTACTTGATAAAACCGGTTTAATTCATTGTTGTGGTTTAATAAATTCCAAATGGAAAAACCTATTTTAGCCCGAGCCTTCCGATGCAAATGAAAATCATAGGACCCTGAAAGATCAATCCTTAAATAATCATCCAACCGATTGGCATTGGTTTCTCCAAAAACAACTTGGCCATCTGAAATAGATGATTCTGAAAGAGGTTGGGAAATAGGCCTGCCTGTATGCCAATTAGCTCCTGCTGAAAGCATAAATCCTTTATTGGAATAAGTACATCCTAGAGTTACAGCATGGGTGATATCATAATTACTAGGAAAAGACCCACTTTCCAAACTATCAAAATGATAGACATTGTCCATGTAAGAATAGCTTGTCCAAAGATTGATTTTTTCAAATGCCTTTCGAAGTAAAACATCGACTCCCAAAACCTCATAATCGCCACTTGAACTTATATATTCATATTGGTTTTGAAATCCCTGACTCTGTGCTGTAATCCCTTCCACTTTTTTTGAATAGCCCTCTATACTAATAAGCCATTTATGCCTTTCAAAAGTTAGTCCTATTGATCCTTGTTGACTTTCCATTATGGGAATATCCTCATTATTTGCTAGCTGCCACCTTCTCTTTTCTATCCCCAAGAAATCATTTTGAAAATTCACTATCTGTGAGGTACTTTGGTGCTTCATTTCTCCTAAAATCTCTAAGGTCAAGCCATTGACAATCTGATAAGAAACATTGAGCCGAGGTTCTAAATAATAGGATTTGAATTTTTCCAAATACTCATACCTCCCTCCCACGGCCAAATTCAACATTCTATTTTTTGATCGATAGCCCCCTTGCAAGAATGCACCATGACTTCTTAATACCTCAGCCACCAATAGCTTATAGGTTGGGTTATCAACATCATCTAAATTGCGAACTTTAGTTTCAACAAAATGATAACCGCTCATCACATTAAACAACTCTTTAAAAGATTTATTGAGTTTTAGTTTGAAGCTAGATTCTGAAACTGAATTTTCTTGTAAAAAACGTTGAGAATCCAATATATTAGCATTAGTCGATTTCAACTTATAATCGGTTTCATAAATTTCAATCTCAGAGCGCAAGGAGTGCGACCAATTTCTTGTATATAGTAAGCCTCCAGCAAAACTATTCTGGGTCAATTTACTTTCCCTTGACTCATTTTGATCATTAACTACTGCATTTTCATTAAAAAGCAGTGCATTATTGACATTTAAAAAATTGAATCGAAGATGATCCTTTTCTGTTACCTGCCACAGCCACCTCAACGACGCATCATAAAAATTAAACTGTTTATCAGAGTTGGTTACCAAACCACTTTCTTCAATTTCGGTGTCTTGAGAAATGCGATCAAAAAACTCATTATACGTAGGTGTTTTTATAAAATCACTAATCGATTTTCTACCTGCTATTTGTACCGAGGAATTTTTACCTACAGGCACGTCCAGAAATGCATTGGCATCTATCAAACTCAACCCAAAATTGGCTTCAAGAACAGGCGTAATATTACGATCGGTTTTCATTAAAATTGTTCCAGAAACACCATCTGTATAAGAAGCGTCAGCCGCATTTTTTAATAAGGATACTTCCTCTGTAATTTGTGGATTATACATAGAAATCAATCCGAAAAAATGCCCTGATTGATACATTTTTATTCCATCCCACAATATAAGATTCTGATCATGAGTCCCACCTCTTATATTGATATTGGAGACTGTTTCATTAACACTTTGAACACCCGGAAAAGCCTGTAATGAGTGAAGTACATCGGCATCTACAATTCCAGGAAGGATGTCAAAATCTGTGTAATTTATTTGAAAAGACCCATCACTAACCTTATTGACCCCCTGTGCCATAAAATTGGAAATTACCACTTCGTTTAATGCTTGTAAATTTGGTTGAAGTAAATAATTGAGGCAATCTCCTTTAACCATATCTTTTACAAATCTAACCGAAGAAGTATAACCCAAATGCCTTAAAGCAATCCTTCCAAATTGATTCTTGACCATGAGCTGAAAAAAACCGTTTTCATCACTTACTGCATAATCTATTTCTGATTTTATGGTTGCGCTTTCAATGGCCTCCATTGTATTGGCGTCAAGTAAGTATCCACAAATCATAATACCCTCCAATTTCCTTATGGAAATAAAATAATCATCTGTTTTGACAAACAATAGACCTGTTTGGTTTTTCAGATAAGCCAAAACTTCATCTAGTGACTGGTTTGAGGGAGGAGGTGCAAGCCTAATCTTTGAAACAACATCATTGGCATAATTAAATTGAACTTGATATTGCTTTTGAACTTCTTGCAGAATATCATGAAGTTCCTTATCCCCGTGAATTTCTTGTGAGAAACTCGAAGGAATGAAAAAAAGCAAAAAACATAAGAAAGCCCCAAAAGTTTGCCTTTTAATTGGCATGTATAAGAATATGATTATTAGTTTCTATTGAAAAACTCATGTTCATCGGTGCAGTGATTGCCTGTAAGGCCTTACCAAGGTCATCATGCGAAAATCCTCCAGTAAATGAGCGGTGAACATCGACATTCTCAAAGTCCACCTCAACTCCAAATTGCCTTTCTATTTCAGCCAAAACTTCTTTGAAAGGCACATTTTCAAACACACTTTGGTTATCCATCCAAGTGGGTCTACCAAAGTTCACATTTCCTTCTTCTAATTTACTATTTAATATTCTAATAGCCTTTCCTGGAGTCAAAAATCGCTTCAATGTATCCGCAACAACCTGAACCTTCCCTTCAAAACAAACGACTTCAAAGTAATCGTGACGTTGCTTTACATTAAATTGTGTCCCCACTACGGTAACCGTTCCGCTTTGCGTAACAACATCAAAAGTTTTCCCTTTTTCAACTTTAAAATAAGCCTCACCCTTTAACTTAACCGTCCTGGATTGATCCCAATTAGATTCATCAAAAGAAATTTTAGATGCCGCGTTTAAAGTCACCAAAGACAGGTCGGGCAGCTTTATTTCTCTTTGCTCACTTGCCACCGTTGTAACAACTGTTTGACTATTAAACATAAAAGCTGCAAAAAGTCCAAAACCGATCACCAATATCGCAGCAACTTTCCAAATCCAGTTTTTCTTCTTTTTAGAAACTACCTGATTTTTTGCTTTATACTGGGATTCAAATACTTCAAATGAAGGCATCTGATTGTCCGCATCCGATTTAAAATAAGTTGCAGTATCCAAAATTTTCTTGAAATCGGCATATTCTTCTAGCGACTGAAACATTTTGAGCTCCTCAGCATTAAGATCATCATTCAACCATTTTCTCACTAACTCTTCCTTATTCATATTTGACCTATTTATTGATATAACAACTGAGTGCTAAAAAATCCTGATTATTTTATTTTAAAGTGTTCCAACTCCTTCTTTAAGGTATCAAAAGCGGAATAAATTCGATATTCCACCACTTTTTTGGTCACCCCCAGCATTTCAGCAATTTCGGTGTGCTTCTTCCCTTCCACCTTACTCAACATAAAAGCAACGCGCTGATCTTCTGGAATCTTGGATAACACTTTCTGATATCTTTCGAGGTATTCTTTTTCTTCCAAAACGAATTGAGGCGTTTCAACACTTTGGCGCCTAAGTTTTAATTCGGCATGTTTCAAGACTACTTTTTGATGTTTAATTTCATTCAACATCATGTTGTTTGCCACCGTGAAAAGATAGGATTTTGCTTTAGATAAAGTTATCTGCTTACATTGGTTCCAAAGAGTAACAAAGGCTTCTTGAGCCTTATCTTCCGGATTAAATTTCTCTCCATACTTATAATATAAAAAATCATATAAGTCCTTGGAGTATTTATTGTAAATACTTGAGAACACAGATTCTTCACAAATATTTTTATGCAGTTCTTTAGCCAAGTGAATTCATTCTGGTTTCTAAAGGTATATAAATATTTTAAAATTTTTTCAGGAGATTTTAGGACTCAGTTGTTTCATTAATAAAGACATCCTTTTAAATCTTATGAAAATTAAATTTTTCCATATTGCATTACTACTCTTGACCATCTTCTCATCCTGCAGAAAAGAGGAAATGGAATTTATAGACACGAGCCCAGAGGACACAATCGAAGCCAATTCAAGTGTAGCCATGAGCATGCAGCGTATAGCCATGAAAGATGGTTCTCCTGATAATATTATTGATCAAGCCAATTGTTTGACGGTTGATTTACCTGTTACCGTGGTAGCCAACGGCACCGAATTAATCATCGCTTCAGAAGATGATTATAGTTCCATCGAAGCCATTTTTGATGATTCTATAAGCGATGTTGATTTTCTTGAGATTTATTTCCCCATTACGGTCATCTTTAGCGATTATTCAACCACAGTCATTAACAATCAAACCGAGTTAACCAATTTGGCAGCCACTTGTACTGGTGAAAATGAAATTGACGACGACATAGAATGCCTCGATTTTGTATATCCCCTAAATCTTTCCATTTTCAATTTGGAGAACGAACTTCTTTATGCCATAACCCTCCTTGATGACAGTGAACTTTACACTTTTATTGCTTCTTTAACACCTGAAATAATAGCGCAGATGCAGTTCCCGATAAGCATTCAATTGTTTGATAACACACAAATGGTTATTAACAATCTCAACGAATTGGAATCGGCCATTTTATCGTACGGTAATGAATGTGATGAAGATGATGATTATGATTATAATGATGACGACTGTATCGGCTGCAACCCCAACTTGATTGTAGAAATATTAACTAATTGTAGTGATTGGAGCGTTGATAAATTAGAAAGGAATGGCAATGACTATGATGATCTTTATATTGGTTATGTCTTTAATTTCTATACAGACGATTCCCTTTCCGTTACTTATGGCTCTAATACGATTTATGGCACTTGGAGTACTGCAGACAATAATGGCACAACTATAGTCGTCATAAATATACCTAGCTTACCATACTGTAACAACGATTGGATCCTACACGAACTAGATGCTCCTCCAGGTGAAACTAAAGTAGACCTTAGACTAGGAGATGATAGAATTAGATATGAAAATTACTGTAATTAAATCCCTTTAAACAAATACGTTATGAAAACCAAACACACCTTTTTTTATGCCCTATTAAGCCTTTTATGTTTTTCACTTATGTCTTCTACCTGTTCTTCAGATGATGATGACAACATGCCTAACTCATCTGTTCAAGATGCCGTTATGGTATCCCAGTCTGGCACATGGAAAATTAGCAGTTTCATTGACTCTGGTCAAAATGAAACCAACCATTTTACTGGGTACACATTCACCTTTGAAGACAATGGGGATTTAACAGCAACCAACGGCTCAAACACTTTAACAGGTTCATGGTCTATTACTAACAGCAACAGTAATGTCGACAGCAATGATGATATGGACTTCAACATCTTCTTTCCAGTTGATGAAAGCAGTGCTTTTGAAGACCTTAACGATGATTGGGACATTTCTTCATACAATGAAAACACAATCAACCTCATTGATGTAAGTGGTGGAAATGGAGGAACAGACACCTTGACCTTTACAAGACTATAGAAATGAAAATTGAAAAAGAAAATACCATTGAAGTAAATAGCTGAAAACCAAATACTGCTCTAGTTTGTAGTCTTTTCTGGAGCAGTATTTACAAAACCAAACCTTATGAAAAAAATAATTGTAGTTATTGTCTTGGTTGTCATTGGTATTGCATCCTATTTCTATGTTTCAAAAAACCATAGGAATATTGCAAAGGAAGAAGCCACCTATCAGTTTACGGCTGACGAGCTAGCCTCTCAATTTGCTATAAATCCAGATCAGGCTGAATCCAAATACCTTAATCAAGTCATTAAGGTATCAGGAACCATATCCGAAGCAAATGAGCTTGAATTAGTTTTGGATCATACCGTTGTCTGCTTGTTCCAAAACACACCAAATTTACCTTCTAAAAATAAAATTCTTACCTTAAAGGGACGCTTTATAGGTTACGACAACTTACTGGAACAGTTGAAATTAGATCAATGCATTATTATTAATTAACATCAAAACCTTTTATTATGAAACTAAAATTACTTTTCGTTGCCCTATTTGCTGGAGCTCTGCTCCAAGCACAGACCACTTACAACCTTGACTGGGAAACTGGATTTAACAGTCCTGAAGCTGATTTGACCATTGAAATTGGAGATACCGTAATATGGACTTGGACGGATGATTTACCTCATACCGTTCAGAACGCCGTTGGGAGCTCAGTAGAAAACTTCAACAGTGGTTTTCTAACAGGTGTGGGACAAACGTTTTCATACACTTTTACCGTAGAAGGCGTCAATGATTATATCTGCGGTGTACACTCCAACATGTTTGGAACCATTACAGTTGTTCCCAGTTTAAGTATCAAGGAATTTGATCAAACCTCTTTCAGCATTTTACCAAATCCAACCTCTGAAGAAATTCAAATCAATTTGGTAAATCCTATTATCCTTGGAAGCATTCAAGTTTTTGATCTTCTTGGAAAACAAATGATCGATGAGCCCATTCAAGAATCCAACCAACTTACCATTCCAGTTCAGAGCTGGAAAAAAGGAATTTATTTGGTTAAAATCAATTCTGGAGAAAATACCGCGATAAAACGTGTTGTAATTAATTAGAAGCTTTTAAATCTGCTTTCAGGAATCTTCCTGAAAGCAGTTAAAAATGACCATATGAGATTATTTTGTTTTTTTCTTTTGTTATTCCCTTTAGCTATATTTTCTCAGGAAGAAGATGATTTATTAAGTGAAATCGATACCTCCATTGACTCAAATCAAGTGGTTCAAGCCACTTTTAAAGGACTAAAAATTGTCAACTTTGAATCCACCAAATTGGTAGCTAAAAATGAATTGACTCTAGTTGTCGCCCATAGATTTGGGAGCATTAAAAATGGTTTTGACACCTTTTTTGGATTGGATGATGCCGTAACCAGATTAAATTTCATTTATGGTATCTCTGACGCATTCAACATCAGCGTTTCCAGAAGCTCTTATCAAAAAATATATGAAGGTGCCATTAAGTATCGATTACTGCAACAGGAAACCGAAGGATTTCCGTTTACTATAGTGGGATACCAATCTATACTGGTCAATACCTCTTTAGAAAAAGACAACCTCCCAAAATTAGAGTTTAAGCATCGTTTAGGTTATACTGTTCAATTTTTGATTGCTCGAAAAATGAACAAAAATCTCTCTTTAGAAATTGCCCCTACATTTTTTCATGACAATTATGTAGTTGTCAATGATCAAGACAACTCCCAGTTTGCTTTGGGATTTGGAGGACGGTACAAGTTGGGTAACCGGTGGTCTTTAAACATGGACTATGGCTGGCATATGAATAGAGCAGATAATTCACCTTTTAAAAACCCGCTTTCTATTGGAATTGATTTGGAAACGGGCGGACATGTTTTCCAGATGCATTTTACCAATGCCCAACCCATGAACACCAACATGTTTTTAGGGCAAGCTACTGGTGACTGGAGCGATGGTGATATTTATTTCGGATTTAATCTTAGTAGGGTATTTTAAATAAAAAGAAAACTATGAAAAATGTATTTCCACTTTTACTCCTTATGGTGTGTATTCTTTCCTGTACAAATGCAAGTGAAGAAGACCTCATAGACCAAACACCCATAGACGAATCAGAAACCATTACCTATAACAACCACATAAAAACCATTATTGATTCTAACTGCATTAGCTGTCATGGCGCACCCCCTATTAATGGCACTTCGCTATCACTGACTACTTATCCACAAGTAAAATCAGCGGTTGAAAACAACAATCTGATAGGAAGAATATCTTCCCAAGATCCTAGTTTTTTGATGCCATTAGGAGGTCAACGCTTACCTCAAAATTTGATAGACTTGGTTATTGCCTGGGAAGACGATGGTTTAATAGAATAAAAACAAATCGTTATGAAAAAGCTCATTTTATTAGTCGTATTGGTCTCATTACAAACTTTGGGGCAAAACAAGTATTTAACCAAAACTGGATATTTAAAATTTGAAGCCTCGGTTCCTTCCTTTGAGGAAGTAAAAGCCGAAAACAAAGCAGTTACTGCTATTCTAAATTCTGAAAATGGCGAGTTTGCTGCCTTGGCATTGGTGAAAGGTTTTCGTTTTAAAAATGCGTTGATGGAAGAACATTTTAATGAAAATTATGCCGAGTCTGAAACCTATCCAAAAGCAACTTTCAAGGGTAGTTTTAAAAATTTTTCTGTGGATGATTTAAATAGTAACAAATCGTGGACCATCACAGGTGAGTTAAATTTTCACGGAAAAACCAAAACTTTAGAAGGAGTCGCTGTTCAGATCACGCAAAAAGGGGAGCAATTGATTCTTTCGGGAACATTTGAGGTGCGCTCATCAGACTTTAATATTGACATACCAAAAATTGTAAGAAATAAGGTTTCAGAAACTGTTGAGGTTTATTTTCTTTTCGAACTCACCAAGAAATAACTATTTAATAGGTTCCGCCATTCGCGGGTCTGGTTTCAAGGCCAATTTTCTGCTTCTTATGACTTCAATGCTACAAAACCCAAAGTCCTCAACGACTTTTCCGAAGCATTCATAAACACCAATACCATGAATGGGATATTGATCTACCGTATCATGAAAATGAACCGTATCAAAATAATGCCCCTCAACATCAACAAAAGTGCAAAAGCGCATTACCTTACCATTTGATGCTTTATGAAATCTTGTATTGACCAATTTCCCATAGAGCAAAACAGGCTTATTTAAAAACATTTCCATATCACGAGCCTTAACATGTGGTTTTAAAGGCTCTTGTATTAAATCAAAATAGTCACACAAAGGAAAATCCAACAGTTCCATCTGGTCATAGGCATCTTCAATCCACGTTGTTTGAAGTTGAGGCAAAGAAAAATGTTTTTGTGGCGCTACAAACAATGCCTTTTGAGCTGATCTAGATTTAGTTGCATTCAACTTAAAAATAGCCTGCCAAAGCAATTCTTTTTTTGAAACCCCCATAAACCGAAAAGCATCAATGCGTATTAAAATAGTTAATTGCTCAATCCCAATAACCACGCGATCCACAAAGTCATCCAAAGACTTAAAAACTCCATTTAATTGGCGTTCACTAAGCAATCTCTGAATGGTAAAGCTCTCTAGGTTCTTTAAATTTCCAAATCCTAAAAAAAGATGCTTCCCCTTAATAATATTTGGATGATCACTCGTATTAATACAAGGAGCTTCAACAATTCCCCCCAACATTTTTGCCTCATGAATGTAGTGTTCCTTGCTATAAAATCCGCCACCGTTGTTCAACACGGCTACCATGAATTCCAACGGAAAATAGCATTTTAAATACAAGCTTTGATAGCTTTCAACTGCATAAGACGCCGAGTGACCTTTTGCAAAAGCATAGCCTGCAAAGCTTTTGATCTGCTCCCAAACCTCAAAAATGAGAGCGTCTTCATAGCCTCTTTCCCGGCAATTAGCAATAAACTTTTGTTCAACAGCAGTAAACTCTGCCCTTGACCTAAACTTACCACTCATACCCCTCCTTAACACATCGGCCTCTCCTAAATTTAGTCCTGCAAACAAATGGGCTACCTTGAGCACATCTTCTTGATAGACCATTACCCCATATGTTTCTGGCATAATATCCAATAAAACAGGGTGCGCTTGCTTTCTCAATTCGCGATGCCTGTGCCGTTTTATATATTCATGCTTCATGCCAGAACCAGAAACCCCAGGTCGAATGATAGAACTAGCAGCTACCAATCCCAAATAATCTTGAGTTTCTAATTTTCTCATAAGCCCTCGCATTGCAGGAGACTCTACATAATAAGCACCGGTTGCCTTTCCTTCCTTAAGCAGCGTATTTACCTGGACGTCTTTCTTAAACTTTTCAACCTCTGTAATATCTATTGGTGGTAACTCAGGTCTGTTATACCTAATAATTTCTAAGGTATCTTGAATTTTGGCCAGCCCTCTCTGACCTAAAATATCAAACTTAAACATCCCAGTATCTTCAGCGATGATCATATCAAATTGCACCGTAGGAAACCCCTTGGGCGGCATATCTGTAGCCGAAAAATAATGAATAGGCTTATCTAAAATCAAAATACCACAAGAGTGTACACTCAAATGATTTGGAAAACCTTTAATGAGTTCCCCATATTTAATTACCAAGTTCCCCAACTCATCCAATTCTCTTTTCTCATATTTACCAACACTTATTTTATCGATTTCTTCTTTAGGCATTCCAAACACCTTCCCTAGTTCCCTTACTACCGCACGATATTTAAATGTATTGTAGGTTGCCAATAAGGCTACATGTTCAAACCGATCAAAAATATATTGGGTCACATCATCCCGATCCTTCCATGAAAAATCAATATCAAAATCTGGAGGCGAAACCCGATAAGGATTAATAAATCGTTCAAAGTATAAATCCAGTTCAATGGGATCTACATCAGTTATTCCAATAATATAAGCTACAATACTATTGGCGCCACTTCCCCTACCCACATGTACATATCCCTTTTGTTTGGAATGATGGACAATGTCATAATTAATCAAGAAATAGGATACAAAATCCATCTCCTTGATAGTTTTAAGCTCTTTAGCCAATCTATCCATCACCTGTTTGGACGGATTGGCATATCGCTTAGATATATGATCTACACACAATTGCTCCAACATGGCATAGTCCGCTTCTTTAGAAGTAGAATACACACTTTGGTTTTGGGTAATGCGTTCCCCATCAAAAGCAAATTCAATGGAACATGCTTCTAACAAAATCCTAGTGTTTTCAATAATATGTGGATGCCATTGAAAAGCTTGCTCTAGCTCCCCTACTGGAATCATCACGTCTTGCTCACTACATTCTTCAGATTTGGGTAGTTTACTCAACAACGTATTGTTATCTATAGCTCTCAATAAACGATGCGCATTAAAATCGCGCTTGCTCCTCACCGTAACTTGTTGCTGTATCACCAACTTGTCTCGGTACTCTTTATAAATGGTAAAGGGAAGCTTTCTCAAATCACGTATAGAAACCCCTATAAACTCATAATCTTTAAACTGTTTCTTTTCCAATTGCATGACTTGCTCAAAAGGATACACCACAAAAGCCTGCTCAAAATGAGGTGTTGTTTTTGGCAACGTTTTTTTTTGATGTGAATGATGGGACAAGAACCTGTTTAATTCATAAAATCCGTCATTATTTTTAGCCAATCCCACAAATCTCTGCTCTGCTCCATCCCTAAAATCAATTCCTAAAACAGGTTTAATTCCCAAGGATTTTGACTTCCTAACAAAATTCAAACAGGCAGAGGTGTTATTAATATCTGTAAGCGCCAAACAAGACACCTCATTCTTTTGGGCCAATTCCAAGAGATCTACTTCAGAAAAAGTCCCAAACCTTAAAGAATAATATGTATGGCAATTCAAATACATTATTGATTTCTATGTGCTAAAACAATGGGTGGTTCCCCATTAAAAGGATTGTGAAATCTCCCTATGGTTTTAGCCCCCATAGCCGCAGCCTTTTGGACACTCATCTCACCAAATCGCAACCGAATATGATCCATGGCATTATACAGACGTAGCATTTCCTCAGTATCATCAAACAAATTGATTTGATAGTTACCACTCACCAAATCACTAAACTTAACCCCGACCAAACGAATCAACAACCGCCTTTCATATAGCTTTTCAAACAGCTCCAATATTTTAGGGACAATTACATGATCTGCACTTGTGTAAGGAATCTTGATTTGCTTGGTATAGGTGTTAAAATCAGAATATCTAATTTTAACCGAGATACAAGAAGTCAACTTGTTGCCACGTCTCAATTGAAAAGCCAGATTCTCTGCCATAGCAAAGATGGTCGTTCGTAGTTTTACCATATCAATGGTATCTTTATTAAAAGTGCGTTCTGTTGAAATGGATTTCCTTTCATAATATGGAACAAGCGGTGTGTTATCAATACCATGGGCACGTTTCCAAATAGTAGCTCCATTTTTTCCCAAGACACTCACCATCATTTCCAACGGCATTTGCTGTACCGTTTGCACCCTATCTACTCCCAGATTTCTTAAAACCTGATACGTCTTTTCACCTACAGAGGGAATTTTTCTGATAGAAAGCGGTGCCAAAAAGGATTTTTCAAAGCCCATATCTATTCGCAATTGATTATTGGGCTTCGCTTCTCCTGTAGCCACTTTAGAAACCACCTTATTACCAGAAAGACCAAAAGAAATAGGCAATCCTGTTTCCTTGATTATCTTCTGTCTAAGTTCAGAAGCATATCTATAGCTCCCAAAGAATTTATCCATGCCACTCAAGTCTGCATAAAACTCATCGATACTCGATTTTTCAAAAACAGGAACCTGCTCCTTGATGATCTCTGTTACAGCCTGTGAATGCTTCGTATAAATAGAAGCATTTCCTCTTATGACTACTGCCTCTGGACACAGCCTTCTAGCCACTTTCATAGACATTCCAGAGTGTACCCCAAAAGGCCTCGTTTCATAACTACAAGCCGCCACTACACCTCTGTCGCCCGTTCCCCCTACAATGAGAGGTCGCTTCTGCAACCGGCTATCAATTAAGCGTTCGCAAGAGACAAAAAACGTATCTAAATCCAGATGTAAAATTTGCTGATTCATAGACTACAAAATTAGCTACATTTTTAAGCAATTATTGCTTATATTTGTAGCAAATGAAGTACATCACAAAAAATATTCGTCACTTAAGAAACTTAAAAGGAATCACCCAAGAAGCCTTTGCCGAAGACTTAAAAGTGCCAAGGTCACGAATAAGTTCTTATGAAGAAGGAAGGTCCATTCCTAATGTGGATATGTTGATCAAACTTTCAGATTATTTTAAAATTCCTATTGACATTCTCATTAAAAAAGACCTTACCAAAGCCAAGGACACCTCCTTTATAGAAGTGGGCAACAAACGGATTCTATTCCCGATAACTGTCGATGAAACCAATGAAAACCTTATTGAAATTGTTCCCACAAAAGCCTCTGCAGGCTATCTGGCCGGGTATGATGACCCAGAGTATATAGAACAGTTAGACAAAATAAAACTGCCCTTTCTACCCACTGGGAAACACCGCGCATTTCCTATAAAAGGAGACTCTATGCTCCCCATGAAAGATGGTGCTTATGTGGTAGGAAAATTTATTGAAGATCGAAGTGACATCACCAATGGAAAGACCTATGTATTGCTGACCCTTAATGATGGGATGGTATACAAAAGAGTATTTAACCAAATTGAATCACAGAATAATCTGCTTTTAGTCTCAGACAACCCTCATTACGAACCTTATACGGTTCCCATTGATGAAGTATTGGAATTATGGGAATTTACTTGTAGCATCAACACCCAAGAGTACAATGAGGAAGAACTAAAAATAAGCAGTATTATAAACCTATTTCAGTCTTTGGGAGTTGAATTGCAAGCCCTAAAGAAAGTGGTTAAATAAAATCACTAAAAACACAATCTTCAGCTAGTATTTCCCATCCAATTAAGCATAAAAAAAGCCCTTACAAATCATTGTAAGGACTTTATGTACTTGAGGTGGGAATCGAACCCACACTCCGAAACCGGAACTGGATTTTGAATCCAGCGCGTCTACCAATTCCGCCACTCAAGCAATTTTGGACTGCAAAAGTAAAAAATAAATTTATACCAACAATCAAAAATTACAGCTTTTATTGTTTTTCTGTTGAAATAAATTCATAAATTTGCACCTCGTTTAAAGAAACCGTATTAAATAGTTACTAAACAACCTATTAACCATGCCCAGAGTTAAAACCGAAGCGAAAATTTTTGCTTGTACACAAAGTCAAGTATTAGGTGAAAAAATTGCAAAAGCCTTTGGTGAGCCTTTAGGCAACGTTATAACCTCTACTTATAGTGATGGTGAATTTCAACCATCCTATGAAGAATCTATTAGAGGCGCCAGAATTTTTGTAATAGGTTCCACGCATCCTGGACCTAGCAATTTAATGGAAATGTTGTTAATGCTAGATGCGGCAAAACGAGCATCGGCTAGACATATTACGGCTGTGATGCCTTACTTTGGTTGGGCAAGACAAGACCGTAAAGACAAGCCAAGAGTACCTATTGCCGCCAAATTGGTAGCAAAAATGTTGGAAGCTGCGGGAGCAACCAGAATTATTACAATGGATTTGCACGCAGACCAAATACAAGGGTTCTTTGAAAAACCGGTTGACCATTTATTTGCTTCAACCATCTTTTTACCTTATCTAAAAAGTTTGAATTTAGATAATTTGACCATTGCTTCTCCTGATATGGGAGGTTCTAAAAGAGCTTATGCCTATTCAAAGGCCTTAGGAAGTGATGTGGTAATTTGTTACAAGCAACGTGCCAAAGCCAATGTTATTGAGCATATGGAATTGATTGGTGACGTTACAGGTAAAAATGTGGTATTAGTAGATGACATGGTTGATACCGCTGGAACATTGACCAAGGCAGCAGATTTAATGATGGAGCGTGGTGCTGAAAGCGTAAGAGCTATTTGTACTCACCCTATCTTATCTGGAAATGCTTATGAAAGACTTGAAAACTCCAAACTTGAGGAATTAATCGTCACAGATTCTATTCCATTAAAACAAGAAAGCAAGAAAGTAAGAGTTTTAAGTTGTGCCGATTTATTTGCCGATGTGATGTACAATGTACATTACAACAAGTCAATCAGTTCTAAATTTGTTATGTAATTTAATAATTAATTATAAACGCGAAAAATGAAATCAATTACAATCAACGGATCTCAAAGAGAAAGCGTGGGCAAAAAGTCAACAAAAGCCTTACGTAATGCTGGCCAGGTTCCTTGCGTGTTATACGGAGGAGACAAACCAGTACATTTTGCAGCTGATGAAATTGCATTCTCACACCTGGTTTACACCCCGAATGCTCACACAGTTGTAATTAACCTAGAAAATGGAGAGTCTTTCAACGCAATTATGCAAGATATCCAGTTTCACCCTGTAACTGACAGAATCTTACACATAGATTTCTATCAGTTATACGAAGACAGACCTATTACTATGGAAGTTCCTGTTCACTTTGTAGGAAACTCTAGAGGTGTTAAGGCTGGTGGTGTGTTACGTAAAAACTCTCGTAGACTTAGAGTTAGAGCTATCCCTAGCTTATTACCAGACTTCATTGAAGTAGATGTAACTCCAATGAGAATAGGTAACAAACTTTATGTAACCGCTTTAGAAAATGACGATTACAAAATCATGCATACTGAAAATACAGTTGTTTGCCAAATTAAGAGAGCAAGAGCTGCAATGGCATTGGCCGGTATGGATGAAGATGATGAAGATGAAGTTGAAGGAGAAGAAACTGCAGCAGCAGAAGGAGCTGAAGCTACATCAGAAGCACAAGAATAGATTAGGTTTTACCTATTTATATAAAAAGCATCCTAACATAAAGGATGCTTTTTTATTTTTACAAAAAAGAGAAACGTGCTATCCTTCTTTAAGAACTTATTCAAGCAACAAGACATACAAATTTGTGAAGAAACTGATCCCATGAAAAAATTTTTGATCGTTGGTTTAGGCAACATTGGTGAGAAATATGAAAATACCAGACATAATATTGGTTTTAAAGTTTTAGATCATTTGGCAAGTACCGAAGACCTAACTTTTGAAACACAAAAATTAGGGGATGTCACCACCTACAAATTAAAAGGAAGAAACTTCATCCTACTTAAACCAAGCACCTATATGAATTTGAGTGGTAAAGCGGTTCAATATTGGTTGACCAAAGAAAAGATCCCTTTAGAAAACCTTTTGGTTATAACAGATGATCTCAATTTGCCATTTGGCACTTTAAGATTAAAAACTAAAGGCAGTGATGGCGGACATAATGGCTTGAAGGATATTCAAGATAAATTAAACACAAATAAATACAACCGCTTTCGGTTTGGCATCAGCAATGATTTTGGTCAGGGCAGACAAGTAGATTATGTATTAGGAGAGTGGAATGAAGAAGAACAAGTGAAATTAAAAGAAAGACTTGAAACCGCTTCCAAATTAATTAAATCATTTGGCCTCTCAGGTGTTTCAAATACCATGAATACTTTTAATGGAAAATAAAAAAGGGAGCATTTAGCTCCCTCTTTTATTTGTAGCTTATCGTGCGCTCCTATTAATTTACAATAACCTTTTTGGTAACCTTTTGGTTTCCAGTAGAAATATTTAATAGATACATTCCAGACTGTACACTTCCTAAATCAATGGTAGTACTGAAATCTGAATTGTTGCTATTCACTAAATTATTATAAACCTTTCGTCCTCTGATATCATAAACATCGATATTGACATCCCCCATAACACCATTGAATTGAACCGTAAAGCTTCCATTATTTGGGTTAGGGAAAACGCTAAAACTATTCAAATCAAATTCTCCAACACTTAAGGAAGGTAATACAGTAACGGAATAGTCCTCAACTTCGGCGTCATGATCGCTATCACAAGCTAAAGGGAATTGAGCATATTGAGTAACCACTCGTAAAGTGGTGGTTCCAAGCACTGCATCACTAGGCACAATAACAGATAAAGGCGACTCACTTGTTTCTCCATCTGAAACATTTTGAGCAATACCCATATTATACTCTTCACTCGCTTCAAAAACACAATTCTGGTTCCAATCTATCCACACCATGGTTCCTAAAGCATAATTCCCATCGGTATTTACTCTTACCGATAAGTCATAAGCTTCATCTCTATTCACCTCAGTTCCTATATCAGTGTAATCACTATATCCAGATGGTTTCCCTGATGAATTATCAATGGTATTAAATGTTAAATTAGTCACACTCGTATCCCAATCCATATTAGCTACCGAAGTACAAACGCCATTGGTAAGTATTAAATCTATTTCAATTTCTTTGGTTAAAGATGCTGAAGTACCTGTAATAGTAATTGTATAGGTCCCACTATCTACAGAGCTTAATCCAGTCAAACCAACTGTAAAGGCGCCATCAGTAGTTAAAGTTTCTGGACTGATAGTTAAAGTAGTCCCTGCGGGATTCCCACTTGCCGATAGCGTTGTAGTTTCATTGAACCCATTGGTCACCTGATAATAGAGGTCTAAGGTCACCTCATCTTCAGAACACCCCAATGCCGGTGAATTTACTAATGATATTCCAAAATCTGGTTCGTTAGATATGGAAAAGGACTCACTAACAGCATAAAAAATATTGTCGGCTGCCTCAACCAATAACCTTGCATCGTTATCTACAATAACATCTGGAACACTTATTTCTTCCGAACCATCATTGGTCACATTTGATGCTACTTCAGTAAATGTAGCTCCTCCATCTAAGGACAATAAAATGTTAACCGTTTGACAATTGATACTTGCATTTGTAGTAGAACCGACATTCCAAGTAACTGTTTGCGTAGAATTTGGTTCCCAAGTAGGCGGTGTGCCCACAGTAAATGGAGCTACATCCTCCACGGTAATAGTCATTAAATCAAAACTAGACTGTCCATTAAGGCCAACAGCCGTGGCATCCCTATCCCTTACAGTAAGAGCCCAATTCAAATCCCTAGCAACATTAACAACTGTTTCCCAATCTCCATTTAAACCAGGAAAAGTTTCAGTTAATTCTCCGTCAAGAACCCTGCTAAATTTCGGAATGTATCTATCTGGTGTATCGGTTGGCATTAAAGATCTGGTTGTTGTCCCTGCAAATAGGGACGGTCCAAAATTGGATGCAACAACTTGTCCGCTATCTGTTTGTTCCCAACAATAAGACAAAACATCACCTCCATCAGGATCTGTTCCTTCTCCTTTTAGCACATAAGCGGTCCCCCTAGGGATGTGATAGTCATTTCCTGCGTTTGCGAGAGGGGGATTGTTGGTAATAGTAGTTGTTACCGCACAATTATTAGGGGCTGTAGCTATATTATTCATAATTTGGTTGATGCTGTGATAGTGAAAATAAGCATCACTATGCATTTGTAAATTTTGACCAGATACAATCCCAGCATAAGCCATAATAGTAGAACCACTTCCAGGTTCTGAGTTCACTCCTGTTCCTTCCGTGCTGAAAGCGAAGGTATGATTTGCTCCCATTTGATGACCCAACTCATGAGCTACATAATCAATATCAAAATTATCCCCTTCTGGAATGCCATCAGCTGGACTAGTAATTCCACTTCCTTTAGAACCATCTTCACACACACAACCAATACATCCTGCATTCCCTCCACCTCCAGTAGCACCAAATAAATGTCCAATATCATAGGCAGCTTCCCCTATAGTATTCGTTAAGGTATTTTGAAGCTGTCCATTCCAGCTTCCCATACCAGATGCTGGAGAATATGGATCATTGAAAGGATTTGTATAAATCAATTCTGGGGCATCTACAACTAAAAAGGTTATAGCCATATCTGTTTCATATACTTCATTTACTCTTGTTATAGAAGCATTAATAGCCGCCAAGGCTCCTTCTACCGTTCCACCGTGATAAACAGTATATTCTCCAGTAACTGACATAGCTAGACGATAAGACCTTAAAGTTTGATCATTGGCGTCAAATTGATTGTTTTGTTGAGACAATTTATTGGCTTCGACCATTTCATCAATGGTAGAACAAACAAATTCATCTACAAAATCATTTTTTGAGCTTTTCTTATAAAGTACGTACTTGGAAGAACCATGCGAAACAGGCATTAAAAAATAAGCTTCCCTGTCCATATATGTAATCATGGTTTGGACACCTTGAGGACTAACACTCATACGAAGTTTTGCGCCCCGATTTGTCACCCCAAATCCAACATAAGATTTAATTTGAGGAAATTTCAAAGACAAAGATGGTGAAAATACAGGAGCCTCATAAATAAGAAAGGATTCAAGATTTCCATTATCACCTGGAACTTCTATTACCGTATTTGAACTGATTCCTTGTCCTCTTAAAGGAGCAGAAACCAAACCTTGCCTAAACGCATTAGCATTCAAGTCAAAGATACTTACCTCATCATTTTTCAAATGAAACTTAGAGATAGCCAACCTTTCATTTTCACTAGTAAGCGTTGACTTGCTCCAACCATTGCTTTGGGAGAATGAAGAGTAGCCAAACAAAAAAACCATTAGAGAAAAGGCAAAATGTAGTTTTGTTTTCATAAAAAATTGTTTTTTAGGAGTTTATCAAATATAATTTTTTGAATTTAATGAAACAATTTTATCGTGTTCAAAAAAGAATTTGAGAACAAGCCTATTTTACGTCAAAATCTCCACTATCAATTCCACTTTTTATATTGCCTATTTTTTAACTAGTTAGATCTTTTAAAAACAAAATATTTTTTCACAATATACCCCGAGAATTCTTGTTTTGCCCACACTTTAAATTCAAAATACCATTCCATTTTTGAAATATTCTCCTTTTAAATCAAAATAAAACTTACATATTATCACAAAATCAATCTTTTTCTTAAGTTTTTTGTACATTTAGCGCCGATTTTACCCTAAACTGATTAAGATATGAAAAAAACTACTCTGTTAAGTTTAATATGCATTATCAGCGTATTAATCACAGAATCAATGCATTCCCAAGAAAAAAGACCTTTATCAAATAAGGTTTTTAATCAAAATTACACCCCTCAAAACCTAAAAGGTCTTCAGGATTATGGAACCATCAAATGTGTGACTGATGAATATGAACTATCGCTTCAAGAAAAATTCCCTAACAGATCAACAGAAGCAGAATTTGAAAATTGGTTAGCCCCTAAATTAGAGGCTAGAAAGAATAAGGTCAAAACTCAACGAGATGTAAATACCGTTATGACCATACCTGTCATATTTCATATATTCACAGACGGATCAGGCTCAGAAAATGTATCAGAAACATTAATAAATGCTCAAATTGAACAATTAAATATTGACTATGCTAATTTAGCAGGTAGTTCATTTGATGTAGCCGCTGATACCGAAATACAATTCTGTTTAGCTCAAGTAGATGAAGAAGGTAATCAACTGGATGAAATCGGAATTAATAGAATTACAGATTTCGGACAAGGTCCTTTTTCAACAGGAGAAGTTGAAACAAATTTAAAACCTGCTACTCAGTGGGATCCCAATCAATATTTTAATATTTGGGTAGCCGACATTTCTGGAGGAATATTAGGTTATGCTCAATTTCCTAGTGATTCCGGATTATCTGGCCTAAATGTAAATGGAGGTGATGCCAATACTGACGGTGTTGCAGTAACTTACTATGCAATAGGCTCTATGGACACTCCAAATCCTAATGGTGGGATTTATGGTTTTGGTAGAACACTTACGCATGAAGCTGGTCACTGGTTAGGGTTAAGACACATATGGGGTGATGGTGGTTGCTCTGTAGATGATTACTGTGCTGATACACCTGCTGCTGCAGATTCAAACTTCGACTGTGTAACGACAGACTCTTGTACATCCGATTCTTTAAATGATATGATCGAGAATTACATGGATTATACCAATGACGAATGTATGGATACTTTTACAGCAGATCAAAGTTCAAGAATTGCAACCGTTATGGAAAATAGCCCAAGAAGGTTAGAACTATTAACTTCTACAGCTTGTGAGCCAGCCATGGTTTATGATTTGGACGGTAGAGTTAAAATTGATGCATTAAACATTGACAATTGTGAATACACCATTTCACCTGATATTACCTTAATCAACCAAGGGAATAATGCACTAACCTCTGTAACCATTGAATTTGATATAGATGGCGCGACTTCTGACTCTTATTCTTGGACTGGAAACCTAGTTAATTTTGGGGACTCTGAAACTATTACATTAAGTGCGATGTCAATTAGTGAAGGAGAGCACACCTTTAACGTATCACTTGTTGATGCAAATGGTGCCACAGATATGAATGTTAATAATGATAATGACTCAGAAGATTTTGTTTCAGCTACCAATTTAGAAACAGGTTCAGAAATTGTATTGAATGTACAACCTGACATCTATGGAAGCGAGATTACATGGGAATTAACTGATGAATCTGGAGCTGTTTTATACAGTGGTGGACCATATGAAGATGGTGAATTCACTCAAAACCCTTGGACTGGAGAAGTTACCGTTACGTACATGGATGAATTAGATACTCAAGCTTTCACATTAGGTGATGGTTGCTACACTTTTTCAATCTACGATTCGTTTGGAGATGGTATATGTATTGGTGGGGACGCTGTTCCTGATGTAAACGGATACTACGCTTTAAGCTCCAACGGAGAAGAATTTGCTAACAGTTGTGATTATGGAAATGGCGAATCATTTACATTTACAATCAATGCTTTAAGCACTCAAGAATTCCAACTAAATCAAACTATTTCGATATACCCGAATCCTTCAAAAGGAATTTTAAATATCAAAACAACGAGTGATTTACCAGACAACTACACCATCTATAATGTATTAGGTCAAGTTGTTTCTAGTAAATCTATCAGATCAAATGCTGATTTAATGATCAACACATCAGAATTCAGCAATGGTATGTATTTCATTAAAATCAATAAAAACGATCAAGCTATTTCTATTCCATTCATTAAAGAATAGTTTGTTTACATATGATTTTTCACAAAGAGGATTGACAAATGTCAATCCTCTTTTTTATTTTTGAAAAAATTCTCATTCTTGGAAATAATTAACACGTCATCAAAAAAATTTGAAGACCCTTCAGTGGTCACTATTGGAACTTTTGATGGTGTTCATATTGGTCATCAAAAAATTATTGAGAAATTGGTTGATTCGGCCAAATCCAATCATTTGAAATCCATTGCCCTTACATTTTTTCCACATCCTAGAATGGTTCTTCAAAAAGATGCCAAAATCCAACTAATCAATACCATTAATGAAAGAGCTCAATTAATGGAAGGTTTGGGGTTAGACTACCTTTACATCAAAAAATTTGATTTAGATTTTTCAAGATTGACTGCCGAAGAATTTGTGTCTCAAGTGTTAGTAGCAGAACTACATGCAAAAAAAGTCATCATTGGATACGACCACCATTTTGGGAGAAATAGAAATGCCAATATTGAAGATTTGAAAGTTTTTGGAGAGGAATTCGGATTTGAGGTTGAGGAAATTTCTGCGCAAGACATCGATGAAGTGGCCGTAAGTTCTACCAAAATAAGAAATGCCTTAAAAGAAGGTGACGTTCAAACAGCAAACACCTATCTAGGCTATGAGTTTATGCTTACAGGAGAAGTTGTTAAAGGAAAAGGCCTTGGAAAAGGCCTTCAATATCCAACCGCCAACATACAAATTCCTGAAGCTTACAAATTGATTCCCAAAATAGGTTCGTATGTCGTCAAATCAACTATTGAAGGCCAAACCTATTTCGGCATGATGAACATAGGACTTAATCCTACGGTAAAGGATGATGAAAAGGAATCTATTGAAGTTCATTTTTTTGAATTAAACCAAGACCTATATAACAAATCACTTACCATACATTTTTTGACCAGAATTCGAGATGAAGAAAAATTTGATGGATTGGATGATTTGGTGCAACAGCTGGATAAAGACAAAGCATTTTCTTTGGATTTTATAAAAACCTATGATCAATAAATTCCTATTTAAACAAATAGATAACAGTTCGCTTATCGTCTTTCGAATTATTTTCGGATTGCTATGTTTTTTGGAATCAGTCGGCGCCATTTTTACTGGTTGGGTAAAAAAGGCTTTTATTGATCCAGATTTCACCTTTTCATTTATAGGGTTTGAATGGCTTCAACCGTTGCCAGGTTATGGCATGTATGCTTATTATGTGCTCATGGGAATCTTTGGGTTGTTCATTATGGTTGGTTTTAAATACAGATTTTCAGCTTTGATGTTTACTCTCATGTGGTTGGGTTGTTATCTCATGCAAAAATCATCTTATAATAACCACTATTACTTGCTCATCCTCTTGAGTGCCATCATGGTCATTATGCCCGCCCATAAGCATACCTCCTTTGATGCTAAACGTAACCCAAATTTGCAAAAAATTTCTATGCCTAATTGGTGTCGATGGGTCTTTATACTTCAGATGTTTATTGTATATAGCTACGCATCCATCAATAAAATATATCCCGATTGGCTAGATCTAACCGTTATGGAACTGCTCATGAAAGGGAAACAACATTATTATTTGGTTGGAGATTTATTACAACATAGATCGGTTCATTATTTTTTAACCTATGGAGGTATAATTTTTGACGGACTTATTATTCCCTTGTTACTTTTTAAACCCACGAGAAAATGGGCCTTTTTTGCATCTATATTTTTTCACCTCTTTAACTCCTTTGTTTTTCAGGTTGGTATTTTCCCTTATTTATCCTTAGCATTTGCCCTATTTTTCTTTGAACCCAAAACTATTCACAATTTGTTTCTAAAGAAGAAACCTTTTTACGAAGGCTCAGAAATTGAAATTCCAAAATATCATAAGCTGTATTTATCCCTCTTAGGCCTATACTTTCTATTTCAAATTGGGTTTCCACTCAGGCACCATCTCATACAGGATGACGTTCTATGGACTGAGGAAGGCCACCGAATGTCATGGCGCATGATGTTAAGATCTAAACAAGGGATTGCCACCTACAAAATCGTAGACCAAGAAAAAAACCAATCGCAAATAGTAAAATTAGACGATTTTCTCACAAGAAAACAAATGCGTTTGGCAACGACAAAACCAGATGCCATTTGGCAATTTGCACAGCATCTTAAAAAGCAATATGAGAAAAATGGACAAGAAATTGAGGTTTATGTGGATTGTAAAATAAGCGTAAATGGAAAACCTTACCAACAGCTGACCAATCCAGAAATTGACCTCGCTAATACCCCATGGGAGCCCTATAAACATGCCAATTGGTTATTACCCTCAAAATAGGCTCGCTTTTATTTCCTGCAACCTAAAATCTTCTTAATTTTGTGCTTCAATTTCAGATGGTAATACCCATCAACTAAATATTATCCTATGTTACAAGTACCTTTTATTAGAGAAAACAAAGAAGAGGTTATTAAGCGACTGGCCAAAAGAAATATTGACGCCAGTGAAATGATTGAAAATGTAATTTCGGCCGATGAGGAAAGAAGAAGTCTTCAGGCAAACCTGGATAATATTTTAGCAGATTCGAATGCTATCTCGAAAGAAATTGGCTTATTATTTAAATCAGGACAAGCTGACAAAGCAAACGAATTAAAAGCCAAAACATCTGAGTTAAAAGAGACATCCAAACAGCTCAACGACCAACTCAACCAAAAGGTTCAAGAGCTCAATGATCTATTATACAAAATACCTAACGTTCCAAATGACATTGTCCCTGCAGGAAATTCTGATACTGACAACGAAGAGGTATTTAGAGAAGGGGATATTCCGCAATTGAGTGAGAATGCCTTACCTCACTGGGAATTGGCTAAAAAATATGATATCATTGATTTCGAATTAGGAAATAAAATTACTGGAGCTGGATTTCCTGTTTACAAGGGAAAAGGTGCTAGACTGCAACGAGCTTTAATTGCCTATTTCCTTGATAAAAATACCGAAGCAGGTTATACAGAATATCAGCTACCACATTTGGTAAATGAAGCCTCTGGATTTGGCACAGGCCAATTACCTGACAAAGAAGGACAAATGTACCATGTCACAGAAGATAATCTGTACTTAATTCCTACGGCTGAAGTTCCTGGAACCAATATTTTTAGGGATGTCATCTTGAATGAAACGGACTTACCTATTGGAATTACTGGATACACCCCTTGTTTCAGAAGGGAAGCCGGAAGTTATGGAGCTCATGTAAGAGGGTTGAATAGGTTACACCAATTTGACAAAGTGGAAATATTAAGGGTCGAGCATCCTTCAAAATCGTATGATGCCCTAGACAACATGGTTAATCACGTAAAAGGTATTTTACAAGAATTAGAGCTGCCTTATCGTATCCTTAGATTATGTGGAGGAGATTTAGGCTTTACCTCGGCATTGACTTATGACTTTGAAGTCTTTTCTACAGCTCAAGAAAAATGGTTAGAGATATCATCAGTTTCTAATTTTGAAACCTTTCAAGCAAACAGGCTAAAACTTCGATTTAAAAATTCTGAAGGAAAAAATGAATTGGCTCACACCTTGAATGGAAGCTCATTAGCTTTACCTAGAGTTTTAGCGGGTATATTGGAAAATAACCAAACAGATAATGGCATTATGATTCCAAAAGCACTAATTCCTTACACTGGTTTCGAAATGATTGATTAACATGTAGGTTTTTTCCTATTTTGACGATAAAATGACAAAAAAATTAGTTGTAATCTATTTTTTTGTCATTTTTTTTTGCTTTTTTAAGATTTTTTTAGCAAGTTAGCATACCATAAAAAATCAAACCTACTTATAAATGAAGAATATCCTTCGCATATTATTAATTGCAGCCATGGTCGTTCTTGCCGCCAAGTTTCTAGGAGATGACTTCTTGAAACTGGATCAACACCCAAATCAATCATCTGCTGCCATATATACAGAATAACTGAGGTTTAAAGATAAAGCCCCAATCAAGTATTTGAATCATGTTTAATTCAAGCATTGATTAATAGCACATTTATTTTGGTTGGCAAAATGCCTATACTTGCCGTATAGGCATTTTTTTATATTACCATTGGCAATATCCCAAGAATGGATTTGTTATATTTACCCAAAGTAAGGTTATGCGGGTTTTGATTGTTGCTTTCTTGCTATTATCTTTTTCAGGCTTTTCTCAGGAAGATGCTCTGGCTAGAGAGTATTTCAAAAATGGAGATTTTGAAAAAGCGTTTGTTAGCTACAAACAACTTTATGACAAATCGCCCAACAATTATAATTACATCCAATATCTTATTAAATCCTACCAACAACTGGAGCAATATAATAAAGCGGAAGAGATACTTACTTTTCAACTTTCCAGATCCAGAAATCCCGCCTTTTTAGTTGAATTAGGGTATAATTACCAGTTAAAAAATGACATGGAAAATGCCAATAAATATTACCAAGAAGCCTTGGCTTTTATTGACCAAACCCCATCCTATGTTTATACGCTGGGAAAATCTTTTGAGGATAAAGCCCTTTTAGACCTGGCCATTGCCACCTACGAAAAAGGCATGCAAATAAACCCTGGGCTTGACTTCAATATCCAATTGGCTAGAATCTATGGTGATCAAGGTAATATTGAAAAAATGTTTGATAGCTATTTGGATTTTGTAGAGAAAAATGATTCCTATGTCAATACCATCAAAAGAAATTTTGGCGAATTTATCACCGATGATTCTGACTCTGAGAATAATCAAATCCTGAAAAAGATTCTTCTAAAAAAAATCCAAACCGAGCCTAACCTGCTTTGGAATGAAATGTTAAGTTGGTTATTTGTTCAGCAAAAAGAGTATCATAAAGCTTTTGCACAAGAACGTGCTATTTTTAACAGAAAACCAGAAAGCTTTCATAGAATAAAGGAATTGGCCCTAGTAGCAGATGCAGACAAACAGCATGATAAAGCTATTGAAATTTTCACTTACATATCAGAAACTGCCCAAGACTTAGAGACAAAATTAGAAGCCAATTACTATCTGCTAAAAATTCAGATTGAAAACTCAAAACCTTCAGACTACACCAAAATCTCACAACAATTTCAACAAATTTTTGACCTTTATGGCATGTCTCCCCAAACTTTAGAACTCCAAATTCTACACGCTCATTTAACTGCCTTTTATCTGCATGACACAACACAGGCTATTTCCTTATTAAAAGGAAGCCTAGATATGACTTTATCGGGTTTTCAAGAAGCCAAAATAAAAATGGAACTGGCCGATATTTTAGTTTTTGAAGAAAAATTCAATGAGGCCCTAATTTATTATACCCAAATTCAAAGAAACTTAAAAAACAGTACGCTATCCCAAGAGGCCAGATATAAAGTTGCCAAAACAAGCTATTACAAAGGAGATTTTAAATGGGCAGAATCACAGCTTACCATTTTAAAATCATCTACCTCACAGTTAATTGCAAATGACGCTTTGGATCTTATGCTATTAATACGCGATAACAAATATGAAGATTCAACGCAAACAGCCTTAAAACTTTATGCAAAGGCAGACTTGTTGGCGTTTCAAAACAAGACCAATGAAGCCATTGCGCTTTTGGCTATCATCCTTGAAAATCATACGGGAAAAAGTATTGAAGACCAGGCTTTGTTTAAACAAGCGCAGCTTTATGAAAAAACAAATCAATATGATTTGGCCGTTGCCAATTATCAATCTATCATTACCAATTATGCAGATGATATACTGGCGGATGATGCCTATTTTCATCTAGCTCAATTATACAACCAGGTGCTGGATCAACCTGAAAAGGCTAAAGATTTATACGAAAACATAGTCTTTAATCATCAAGATAGCATTTACTTTGTAGACGCTAGAAAAGCCTATCGCCGCTTACGAGGTGATGACATTAATTAACCCTTTAATTATTTTTTATGTTGATATATAATGTGACTCTCAATGTGGATGAAAGTGTACACGATCAATGGTTATTATGGATTAAAAATCACATACCAAAGGTTTTGGCTACTGGGCACTTTACTGCAGCAAAACTGATAAAAGTTTTAGTGGATGAAGAAATGGGAGGTGTCACATATTCTGTTCAATACCATGCCAAATCAAGAACCCATTTAGAGAATTATTACGAAAATGACGCTCCTATTCTTAGGCAAGAAGGCCTCAAACTATTTGCTGATAAAGTTTTGGCCTTTAGAACAGAACTGGAAGTTCTCGATGAGTATTCTGTAACGTTTAATTAAGTCTATGTCGGTAAGAGCCAAAAAACATTTAGGTCAGCATTTTTTGACTGATGAAAATATTGCAAAAAAAATTGCAGATACCCTTTCTTACAAAGGATATCAACACGTTTTGGAAATTGGCCCGGGTATGGGGGTCTTAACCAAATATCTTTTGGAAAAAGAAACAACAACCCATGTTATTGAAATAGACACAGAATCTGTCGAATACCTAAAAACCCATTATCTAAATCTAGCCGATAGAGTCATTGAAAAAGACTTCCTAAAATATGATTTAAAAGAAGTTTTTAAAGATGAACCTTTTGCTATAATTGGTAATTTCCCCTATAACATTTCCTCTCAAATAGTCTTTAAGATGTTGGAAATGCGTGATCAAGTTCCAGAGTTTTCTGGTATGTTTCAAAAGGAAGTCGCTCAACGAATTTGTGAAAAATCGGGTAGTAAAACCTATGGTATTTTATCTGTTTTAACCCAAGCATTTTATGACGCCACCTATTTGTTTACAGTCCCACCTACCGTTTTCAACCCGCCACCAAAAGTTGATTCTGGTGTTTTATTACTCACACGAAAAGAAAACTTTGCTTTAGACTGTGATGAAAAACTGTTTTTCAGAGTAGTCAAACAAGGGTTCCAACAAAGAAGAAAAACCCTTCGTAACAGTTTAAAAACCTTTAATTTATCAGATAAATTAAAAGCAAATGTTATATTTGACCAAAGACCGGAACAGCTGAGTGTAGAGCAATTTATTGAGCTCACCCAACTAATTGAAAATGATTTAGAATAACCCAAAAAAACCTTGCTATTTGTCTGAAGAATTAGAACATATCCAATTTGAATTAACTGACGAACTTCTTGAAAAAGTAGAACTCCTAATCGAACAAAAAAGTGATAAGGAGTTAAAAATTTTTTTAGATGATTTTCACTATGCGGATATTGCCGAAATTCTGGATGAATTAGACCAAGAAGACGCTGTCTACATCATTAAGCTTTTGGATTCTGAAACTACTTCAGATGTCTTAATGGAAATGGATGAGGACAACCGGGAAAAAGTCCTCGAGAATTTATCTGCCAAAGAGATTGCCAATGAAATCTTAGAGTTAGATACCGATGATGCTGCCGATATCATTGCTGAATTACCCGAAGAGCGACGTCATGCCGTTATTTCAAATATTGACGATGAAGACCACCGGGCAGAAATCAAAGAGCTATTGGCTTATGACGAGGATACTGCAGGGGGATTAATGGCTAAGGAGCTGGTTAAAGTATATGAAACATGGACCGTAGCTGGTTGTTTACGCAGAATAAGAGGACAAGCAAAAGATGTTACCCGCGTTCATTCCATTTATGTAGTGACCAAAAAGGAAAAGCTGATTGGCCGATTATCTCTTAAAGATCTTATTGTAGCCAAAAGTGATCAAAAAATATCGGACATCTACATTTCTAGTGTAGATTATGTGAATGTAGAAGAAAATGTAGAAGAAGTAGCCAAAATTATGGCTAAATATGACTTGGAGGCCATCCCAGTAGTGGATGATGAAAAAACATTGTTGGGTAGAATTACCATTGATGACATTGTTGACGTATTAAGAGAAGAAGCTGATAAAGACTACCAATTGGCTGCTGGTATTACCAATGACGTTGAAGCGGATGATAGCATTTTTGAACTCACACGTGCCCGTCTCCCCTGGCTATTAATTGGGATGTTTGGAGGCTTGGGGGCGGCTACCATCATCACAGGTTTTCAAACCGTCATGGAAAAATATGTGATATTACTTTCTTTTGTTCCTTTAATTCAGGCAACAGCTGGAAATGTAGGGGTACAATCTTCTGCCATTGTGGTACAAGGTTTAGCCAATGACTCCATAAAAGGTGAAATTTTGACTCGTTTATTCAAGGAGTTTTTACTGGGTTTAGTTAATGGTCTTGCCATTGCATTGGTCGTGCTACCTGTGAGTCATTTTCTTTTTGAAACCCCTTATTTAGTTTCTGCAACCATCTGTATTGCCCTAGTTACTGTCATTGTCATTGCCGCTTTAATAGGAACCTTTATTCCTATATTTTTAGATAAAAAAGGTGTAGATCCAGCTGTAGCAACAGGTCCCTTTATTACAACCAGCAATGATATTTTTGGGATTTTGATTTATTTTTTGATTGCCAAGGTCATTCTCGGATTTTAGTATTTTATCCAAACAAAATTTCTTTTCGAAATGAAAATTCTGCATTTAGACACAAACCACCCTTTGTTAATCGACCAATTGAATGATTTAGGGTTCCAAAACGATGAAGATTATACCTCTGCCAAAATAGATATTGAAAGGAAAATTCATCTCTACGATGGTATCATCATTCGAAGTCGATTTACCATTGACCAAACCTTTCTAAACGCGGCAATCAATCTAAAATTTATTGGACGTGTCGGTGCCGGATTGGAAAATATTGATTGTGACTACGCACAAGAAAAAGGAGTTTATCTCATATCTGCCCCAGAGGGTAATAGAAATGCTGTGGGAGAACAAGCCCTAGGTATGCTGTTATCGCTTTTCAATCATTTAAATAAGGCTGATAGTGAGGTGAGGTCTGGACTTTGGTTGAGAGAAGCAAACCGAGGGGTCGAATTAGATGGTAAAAAAGTTGGAATTATCGGGTATGGAAACATGGGTAAGGCTTTTGCAAAGAAACTAAAAGGCTTTGACGTTGAAGTACTTTGTTTTGATATCAAGGAAGGCGTTGATGATGAAAATGCCAGACAGGTTTCTCTTTCAGAATTTACTGAAAAAGTAGACGTGATCAGTTTACACACTCCTCAAACGCCGCTTACGCTGAAGATGATTGATAAAACATTTATAGACTCTATTAAAAAACCGTTTTGGTTTATTAATACAGCAAGAGGTAAAAGTGTTATCACCGAAGATTTAGTAGAAGGTTTAAAATCTGGAAAGATACTTGGTGCGGGATTGGATGTCCTAGAATACGAAAAAGCTTCCTTCGAATCTCTTTTTGAAACCGAAATGCCCATTGCTTTTCAATATTTAATTCAGGCAAAAAATGTTCTTTTAACCCCACATATAGCAGGATGGACTATAGAGAGCAAAGAAAAACTTGCCCAAACTATCGTAGATAAAATCAGAGCCAAATTCATAATGAAAAACTAGATAACTTCTAGTTCCACCATTCAATATTCAGACAACCAATAAATTAAAAACAGTTTATTTGTAGCTATCTTCTTATATTTACAATAAGCTTCATCAAAATTTTGGTTGACTTTGAGACTAAGAATGGTTCTTTTATGGTTTTTCCTTCCCTTTCAATTTATGTTTTCACAGAATGAAAACTTAAGTAGCGAAGAGGCGTTAATACAGTTCCAGAAACTTCAATCTGAAATCAACTTAGAATTTCCAGAAGATGATATTAAAACTTACCAAAGAAAGTCCTTTTCAGAAAATCAACTTCAATCTTATCTGTCAAAACACTTTCAATGTCTTGACCTTTTACCTCATATCAAAGGAAATTACGCCTTAAAATTAGACACCTATTTACACTCAGGGAATTGGTTTTACAATATTGGTTTCTCTCAACAAACCATTAATTCCTATCAAAAATTCTTTAAAAAATATAAGGAATTTGAATCCCATTTGACTTCCTCAGAAAAGGAAAAATATATTGAAATGCGCAACTATGCCTATTCTGTCCTAGCAGAAAGCTACGCCAAACTCAACAAGCTTGATAGTGCAAAAATAACACACCTTCAAAACATAGAATTTTCAAAAACCTTGAAAGGTATTTATTATCCATCTGCGCTTAACAATTATGGCTTATACTTTTATTGGGACAAAAAAGATTTGTCAAATGCTTTAATTTATTTCAATAAAGCATTTGAAATTACCCAAGATTCGTTCCCCAAGCATACCTTAATTGGAAGTATTAGGGATAATATCGCCGATATTTATACAGATCAAGGCCTCGTGGTTAAAGCACTCCCCTTATACCAATCCAACTTCTCTTTTTATCAGAAAACTCCTAATGAAAAAACACAAAAAATAGACCTACCCAGATTGATAAGTGCGGGGGCGCAATTGGTTCGTTCCCATCTTAAGTTGAACCAAATTGAGCAGGCGGAACAGGCATTTCTACAATTAGGAGAATTAGCCAAGAAAAACGAATTGAATTTGAGTGATAGCTCGAAGTTAGAAATTCTAAAAACAGAAGAATTATTATTTCTATCACAAAATAAAATAAAAGAGGCCTATGCCACCTCAAAGAATGTATGGAGTCTTTCTGATAGTATTTTGACAGCATCCAAACGAGCAGATACCAAATGGAGGAATGAACTAAACAATGTCACCTTAGATAGGGTGGCCTTAAACTTCAAAATTGAGAGATTACAAAAAGAAAACAGACTAAAAAACCAAAGGTTGAAATGGTGGATCATCACACTAATTCTTTCTATAGGAATCATTCTACTTACTTCCCTAATTCTAAGGAGAAGACAATATGTAATTAATGCAAAAAACAAACAGCTTTTAGCTGAAAAGACTCTGGAAAACACCTCTCTGAAAGTTCAAAAACTAAATTCCGAAATCAAATCTAAGGAGCGTGATTTAACAGATTTTGCTCTCAATTTATCCCAAAACCAAGAATGGGCAGAACTATTAGCTCAGAAAATTGAAACCTTAAAACAATCGCCAACAAAAGAACGAAGTATCTTAATAGATGAATTGGAAAATGAGGTTAAGAATAAAATAACCTTTGATAGTAACACCAAGGATTTCTTTGAAAGACTGGATAAATTAAGTGATTCGTTTTACAGCAAATTGACTAAAAGATTTCCAAACCTTAGTAAAACTGAAATTAGACTTTGCTCCCTCATTAGACTAAAAATTGATAGCCGAAGCATTGCTTCCCTTCAGAATATAACCTTAGCTTCCCTAAACACGAGTAGGTATAGGCTGCGTAAAAAACTACATCTGCCTGAAGATGTTGACCTAGATCAATTCATTCAAAGTATGTAACTTTTTAAGTGTCATAAACATTTTTGTCTATTGTTTGTCTATTGGTCGTTCATCACATGTCTATCTCATATACAGTGTTTTACAAAAACCTCTTTGTAATTTAGTATCGTTGTCAAAAACAATACTCTCTCCCTAAATAGTACTATTACCAGCAAGCCTTTTTGTTAACTAAAAACCTCTATTATGAAACATTTAATCTTTGGTTTAATAGTATTAGGAATGACCAACCTAGTAATTGCCCAGAATGAAATAGCCATGGTGTCTAACACTTTAGACCGTGGTCCTTCAAAAATGAATTATGCAAAGAAAACAGCTTTTGAGAAAACCTTTGAAAATAAGAAATTACCAGTCGTCGTAGAAAAAATGCACTCCATGGTTGCTGCATTTGATATCAAAAGTTTAGACATTTACACACCTCATGAAACAGCAAATTACAACGTGAAATTTGATGAAGGGAATTATATGATTGAAGCCAACTATAATGATTCAGGCACCTTGATTTCAAGTAAAGAAGAGTTCAAAAATATTCCGCTTCCTTTTTCTGTAAGTCAAAATATTTCCAAAAACCATCCAGGTTGGGTCATCAATGCCACCACTTGTAAAATAATCTATGAAAATTCAGAAATTACAAAACTTACCTATAAGGTCACCCTCAAAAAAGGGGATGAAGAAAAAACAATACAAATTAATAGCTAGCTAACCAACCAAATTTTTATACCAGGTGGTTTCCATGTTTAGGAAGCCACCTTTTTTTTATTCATTTGGAATCCCATTCTATTTATCCGTTAGAATTCTTATTTTTAATCTGACAGTAAATTTAGTTTTCAACCATGAAATATAGTGCAGTAACTCCCGAGGAATACATTTCTCAAGTTCCAATAGAACGCCAGGATACCTTAAAAAAGTTAAGAGCTACCATATCGGAGCATTTGCCTTCTGGGTTTGAGGAAGGCATTCAATACAACATGATAGGATACTATGTGCCGCATGACTTATACCCTGGCGGATATCATTGCAACCCTAAAGAACCATTGCCGTTTATGAGCTTTGCTTCCCAAAAGAATTCCATCAATTTATACCATAGTGGAATCTATGCTGTACCCGAATTAAATCAATGGTTTGTAAAAGAATACTCCAAACATTGCAAGACTAAATTGGACATGGGAAAAAGCTGCATTCGATTTAAGAAGCTAGATGATATTCCCTTTAAACTTATAGGTGACTTATGCACCAAGTTAACCCCACAACAGTGGATAGACATTTATGAAACCAATCTAAAAAGAAAATGAAAAAACGCGTAACAGGAATCGGTGGTATGTTTTTTAAAACGAAAGACCCTAAAGCAACAAAAGAATGGTACCGAAAACATTTAGGCTTCAACACAGATGATTATGGTTGTACTTTCTGGTGGAAGGACAAAGAAGGAAAAGAGTGCTCCACCCAATGGAGTCCATTTGCGGAGGATACATCCTATTACCAACCCTCTAAAAAGGATTTTATGTTTAACTACCGAGTGGAAAACCTTAAGGAATTATTGGAAACTTTAAAGGACGAAGGCGTTACCATTGTTGGTGAAATGGAAGAATATGACTACGGCAAATTTGGATGGATTATGGACAATGATGGAAATAAAATAGAGCTATGGGAGCCAATTGACCAAGCCTTTAAATAAGCAACAGAGTTTTTATTTATCTTTATAGAACCAACCTCAAAAGAGTTAAATAATGGATAATAAAAAAGATTTAAGAGACGAATTGGATGATCTGATAGGCGACTTTAAAGAAGGGGCTAAAAAAGCCTCTGACAAAGCCGACGAATTCTCTAAAGATGCCAAGGAAAAAGCAAAAGACTTTGCACATGCAGCAGATGAAGCTTTTGATCGAGCCACTGGAAACAACAAAAAGGTACTCGCCGGAATCTTGGCTATCTTATTGGGAGGGTTTGGCGCACATAAATTTGTATTAGGTTACGTAAAAGAAGGCATCATCCTTTTGATGATCACCTTGGTGATTTCCATTATGAGCTTTGGTTTTCTAAGTTTTTTGGTTTGGATTTTTACCTTAATAGAAGGAATAATTTATCTAACAAAAAGTGACGAAGAGTTTTATATGACCTATCAAGTGGGAAAAAGACCTTGGTTTTAGACTTATTATTTATCGGCTTCAAAATTTAAGGGAAGGCTATCCCCTATTCTTTGATTTGCAAAATATCCGGTAAACATGACCGCGTCTGCGGGCATATGGTTTCCAAATTCATCCACGTAAAAAATATCCTCTTTAGTGGTTATGGATGATTGGTTGTTAAAATTATTGTTGTAAACAATCAGAAGCGGTTGTTTAAAAATCTTTATTTCCTTGATATTCGTTTTATCAGTATCAGAAACTGCAAAAACGCCCGTTTGAGCGATTTCTGTTTTTTTATAGAAAATTCTGAAACCTTCCTCATGAAGCTTCCCTTTTACCAAGGACCTCATGAAATGTAATGAGGAACCAAAATAGACCTCTTTTCTTCGGTTTATAATTTTCTTGGAACCATCCCAGTTTTCATCCGTTTGATAATAGGATGTCCCAGCGTAAAAAACTGAAATAGGAAATACCTGCCCGAAGGTATCATTTTTCTCATACTGAATGTTGAAATCCTGAAGATCATAAGATATCCTATATTTCAATCTTTTGTTCTCGATAATCAATGGTTCTTTGGAGGATGCCACTAACTGGTTACTTTTTCCAAGGTATCTGAGTATTAAAGCATCTTCATTCTTAATTTCACAGGAAAGAGCATTTTCACTGTTTCCCAAAAAATACCTTTTAAAAGCCTGAAGCTTTTGCTTTCTTGTCCAACCATCATTAAAACTGAGATTGACTTCGTTCAAGGAAGCGACATTTTCAGTTAATTGAATTTTTAAAATAGAGCCTGGCTTGTATTCTTCCATGACTACCTTTTCGTAACCAATAAAAGAAATGATCAAGGCTGATCTTACCGATTCATCTATATTCAAGGAGAACTCTCCCTTTTCATTAGTAGTAGTGCCTATTGTAGTATTATCAAAATATACACTAGCACCTTCTAAGGGCTCACCGGTTTCTGAATCAAAAACAACTCCTTTGATATCCTGAGAAAAACCTACAAGATGTAAAAAAAAGAAAAGAAGAAATAGTTTATTGATTCTCATTTTGTTCAGATAACTTGCGTTCCAATTCTTCCTGAAACTCTTCCATAACTGGTCTAACCGTACTTTCTGGCAAGTCAGCAATTTTGATATACATCAATCCGTCAACGGAATTGTTAAATAGTGGATCAACATTAAAGGCCACCAACTTGGCATTTTGCTTGATATACTTTTTAAGAAGCACAGGCAACCTAAGTGCTCCAGGCTCAACCTCATCAATAATTTTATCAAACTTATTTAAATCGGCCTCAGTTTCATCAAAAACAAAGTCCTTATCCTCATCCTTTAACCTCACCTTAAACTCTTTCTTTGGTCTCACAAATTGTGCCAAATAAGGATCATAATAATGGGACTTCATAAACTCAATCATCAATGATTTTGAGAAATTGGAGAATTGATTACTAATACTTACACCACCGATGAGGAATTTATGCTCTGGGAAGCGTAAAGTAGTATGAACAATCCCCTTCCAAAGCAAAAACAATGGCATGGGTTTTTGCTGGTATTCCTTAATAATAAATGCCCTTCCCATTTCTATGGATTCGCTCATCATCTTATATAGCTCTGGCTCAAACCTGAACAGGTCTTGAAGGTAAAAACCATTAATCCCATACTCTGCATAAATTTTTGACCCCAATCCCATACGGTAAGCCCCGGCAATCAATTTAGCATCTGAATCCCATAAGAACATATGGTGATAATAGTCGTCAAACTTATCCAAATCAATCGATTCATTGGTCCCTTCTCCTACTTCCCTAAAAGTTATTTCCCTCAGCCTTCCTATTTCACGTAAAATGTTAGGTATATTTTTGGCTGGTGCTAAGAAGACTTCATAATTTTTACTTTGAAGCAAACGCAGGTCTAATTCCCTTAACTCTTCAACCTCTTTATCCATTACCTCTGGATCTATGGGAGTGGCAATCCTTTTTGGAGGCTTGGGTAGTTTAAGTGTGGATGAAAAATTGGACAAGAACCTTCCTTTTTCATCAAAAGAGTTAGCCAAAATATAAGTCTTCCTCCTGATAAATTCAGTAAATGAGTCTAATGTTTGATGCTCCTTTTGATCTGTAACAGAAATAGGCCTACCTATCCTAACCTTAATAACCCGTCGTTTTTGGGTTAACAATTCCGAGGGCAATTTGGCTGTCCTTAGTGTATCACTAATCTTGGAAAGCTTATAAAAAAGTTTACTATTCTTGGCGTGAAAATAAATAGGCACGACTGGAACCTCTGCCTTTTGAATCAACTTCATGGCAGACTCTTCCCATGGTTTATCGACCATTAATTTACCGTCTCTATAGGTAGAAACTTCTCCTGCAGGAAATATTCCAAGCGGATGTCCCTCCCTCAGATGATTTAGTGCTTGCTTAATACCAGAAACACTGGATTTGGCATCCTTTCGTTCCTCAAAAGGATTCACTGGCATTATAAAAGGTTTCAAAGGCTCAATACGATGCAAAAGGAAATTGGCAATGATCCTAAAATCGGTTCTTTGAGTCAACATCAATTTTAAAAGCAAAATACCATCAACACCTCCCAAAGGGTGATTGGAAACCGTGATGTATGCGCCATCCTTGGGTAATCGTTTTAAGTCCTCTTCTGGAATTTCAAATTTTACTTGAAATTCATCAATAATTTTATCCAAAAATTCCAAGGAATCCAGATGTGCATTCCTTTTGTAAATTTTATTTAAGGTAGATATTTTTAAGACCTTCATGAGCGTCCATCCAAAAAATGTACCTACAAAACCATAGTTGTCAATTTGTATAGCTTTCGCCACTTCTTTTGCGGATACCAATCCTGAATTAAGTTGTTTGCTCATAACAACAAAAATAGTAAAATGTTTATTTAGTAACTATTTGCACGGTTTCTGGCGTTAACTGCTTTAAAAGCACTTCTTTACCATTCTCCAATTGATTTATCGCAGCATCATTATAATGCCTAATGGTGTATAAAGACACCCCTTCATGGTAGTTTACCTTGAACTTTGACTTCAGTTCCTTTAATAACGTTTCAAGACTGTTATAAAGATCATCCACACACACCGAAAAACTAATGGCAGAGTTTTGAATCACATCCACCTTCATTTTCTTGTGATGCAACAACTTAAAAATGTCACTGATATTTTCCTCAACAATATAGGAGAAATCTAAGGAAGATAGAGAAATTAACACCAAATTTTTCTTGACAATAAAGCAAGGAACATGGGGCTCAATCCCTTGTCCTTTTTGTACTACGGTCCCTTTATTTTTGGGATTCATAAAGGATTTTACAAAAAGTGGGATTTCTTTTCTTTGCAGCGGTTGTAACGTTTTTGGGTGAATTACCGAAGCCCCATAAAAAGCTAATTCTATCGCTTCCCGGTAAGAAATACTCTGTAACAACTTGGCGTTCTCAAAATACCGTGGATCTGCATTCAACACACCCTCCACATCTTTCCAAATAGTCACACTACTAGCATTGAGACAATAAGCAAAAATAGCAGCAGTATAGTCACTTCCTTCTCGTCCTAAAGTAGTTGTGAAATTATTGGCATCACTCCCCAAAAATCCTTGGGTAATATTGAGTACATTTTTCTTTAAACCCATGGAAATATTAGCCTGGGTAACGTCCCAATTCACTTTGGCATATCTGTAAAAATTATCTGTCTTGATAAACTCTCTAACATCTACCCAAGTATTTCTCAACCCAATCTCATTCAAGTATTCACTTATTATAGTAGTTGAAATTAATTCCCCAAAACTCACTGCTTGATCATACACAAAATTGTAATCTGGAGATTTATTTCTTCCAAAGAAATCGGTTAATTCTTGAAATAATTGAGCTACCTTTTTATAAACAGTATGCTGTTCATTTTCAAACAAGTCTAAAAGAATACTGTTATGGTATTTCTTCACCTCCTGAATGGAACTTTGCAATGTCTTTTTACTATGAAAATAATTTTTGACCACTTCTTCCAAAGCATTAGTGGTCTTCCCCATCGCAGACACAACAACCAAAGTGTTTTTGTAACCTACTTCCTGTAAAACTCGGACCATGTTTTTGACCCCTTCAGCATCCTTTACAGAGGCCCCTCCAAATTTAAAAACTTGCATACTACAACTTGGCTAGATAATTTTTTATTCCGTTTTGATCTAGGTGAACCACATCCCAATCACGCTTTACATCGGCACCTTTACTTTGATAAAAGGAAATGGCAGGCTCATTCCAATCCAACACTTCCCAACTAATCCTTTTTACTCCTAATTCATTTCCATATTGCACCACTTTATCCAATAACTGCGTTCCTATACCATGTCCTCTCATTGATTCTTCTACAATTAAATCTTCTAAATGAAGTACTTCACCCTTCCAAGTGGAATATCTTGTATAAGTCAATGCAATTCCTACAATCCGTTGGTCCTTTTCAGCCACAAAGCATTGAAATTTTGGTTTCGGGCCAAAACCATCATATTCCAAATCACTAACGGTAATTTCCACCGCATCGGGTTCTTTTTCAAAAACAGCCAACTCTTTGATGCGTTCCAAAATTTGAGACATATCATTTTTTTCAGCCTTTCTGATGTGAATCTTCATAAATTCTCCTTTATTTTCAAAGATAATCCAAACTTAACCATTTAATCAGATTTTCTTACCACGAAAACGATGTAGTTGGATAAAAAACCACGATATTTGTTCTAAACTTAATTCATCTTCATGTCAGTAAAGAATCAAACTCTCGGTGAGTTTATTATTGAGAACCAAGCATCCTTCAAATATAGTTCTGGAGAACTTTCAAGATTAATCAATTCCATTAGACTTGCAGCCAAAGTTGTAAATCACGAAGTCAACAAGGCTGGCTTGGTGGATATCATTGGGAGTTCAGGTGAGAACAATATTCAGGGTGAGGATCAACAAAAATTGGATGTTTATGCCAATAATAAATTCATCCACACCCTAACAAACAGAAATATTGTATGCGGTATTGCCAGCGAGGAAGAAGATGATTTTGTTTCCATCAACAGTCAAGATGAAAACCATCAAAACAAATACGTGGTATTGATAGATCCTTTGGATGGCTCTTCTAATATTGACGTTAATGTCTCTGTGGGAACCATCTTTTCAGTATACCGAAGAGTTACCCCCATTGGCACACCAGTGACCATAGAAGATTTTCTACAAAAAGGAGATCAACAAGTAGCCGCAGGTTATGTCGTTTATGGGACATCAACCATGTTGGTTTACACTACAGGTGACGGGGTTAATGGTTTCACTCTGAACCCTGCTATAGGTACTTTCTACTTATCACATCCCAACATGCAATTCCCAGAAGATGGAAAAATCTATTCAGTCAATGAAGGGAACTACATCCATTTTCCACAAGGTGTGAAAGATTACATTAAATATTGCCAAATGGAAGAAGGTGACCGCCCCTATACCAGTAGATATATTGGATCTTTGGTTTCTGATTTTCATCGCAATATGATCAAAGGAGGTATTTATATGTACCCCAAAAGCTCTACCAGTTCCAATGGAAAATTGAGACTGCTTTACGAATGCAATCCCATGGCCTTTTTAGCAGAGCAAGCAAATGGTAAAGCTAGTAATGGTACCCAACGCATCATGGATATTAAACCCACTGAATTGCACCAACGGGTTCCTTTTTTCTGCGGAAGTAAAAACATGGTCTCTAAAGTCGAAGAATTTATTAAAAAATACGAATAAAAAAAGCGAGCTAAAAGCTCGCTTTTTTTATAATGATATTAGATAAGTTTCTTATCTGTTCATATGTTTTATCTCTTCAATAAACGTGTCCAAATCAACCTCAAGGTGTACCAGCTTTAAAGCTTTGTCAGTAATATACTGAGCATTTTCAGGATGAAAACCAAGACCTACACATAATTTCTCTAACATACTTACTTGATCTTCTCCTTCAATATGATCTGCCCAAACCATTCGTGCTAAATCATATAAACGTTCTAAACGATCGTCATAAGCAAGTGGCGGGTTAATAGGATGTGTTTGGTAATCCTTTAAAATTTGCGTGTAATCGGCTTCACTAATATGAAGGTTATGAGCTAATCTATCAAGAAACTTCTTCTCTGCATCATTAATAACACCATCGCTCATAGCAATTCTTACAATGGCAGCAAAGTGGTCTTGATTTCTTTTTCTAAAACCGAAATCAAATAAATCTGAAATAGACATCGTGTACTAATTTTTTAAAGTCGTGCAAATATACTACTCTTAATAGTTTTTTAAACACAAACTCTACAACAAAATTTTATCTTTGCATCAAATAAATTGCTTTGAGCCACAATACCCTCTCGCAAATCTTTACACAGACTTCGCAAACGCAAAATCTGCAAGCTGCTATTTCCCAAACCCAAGGAAAAACGCATCTGAAAGGTCTGGTAGGATCTTCGCTATCACTAGTTTTAGCCGAAACCTTTAAAAATGCTGAAAAACCGTTTCTTCTTATTTTCAATGATAAAGAAGAAGCTGCTTTTCACTTGAATGATTTGGAAATTCTGCTGAATGACAAAGACGTTCTTTTTTACCCTGGAAGTTATCGCAGACCCTATCAAATTGAAGAAACAGACAACGCCAATGTACTGCTAAGGGCCGAGGTTTTAAACAGGATCAATTCCAGAAAGAAACCTGCCATAATTATAACCTATCCCGATGCTTTATTTGAGAAAGTAGTGACTAGAAGGGAGTTGGAGAAAAACACTCTAAAAGTAGCTATAGGCGAACAATTATCCATTGATTTTATCAACGAGGTTCTATTTGAGTACAAATTCAAAAGAGTTGATTTTGTGACAGAACCAGGGGAATTTTCCGTAAGAGGTGGAATCGTAGATGTCTTTTCATTTTCAAATGACGAACCCTACCGTATTGAGTTCTTTGGAGATGAGGTAGATAGTATTAGAACCTTTGATGTGGAGACTCAGTTGTCAACAAATCAAATTAAAAAAATCAATATCATTCCTAATGTGGCCAATAAATTCATGGAAGAAACCAGGCAAAGCTTCCTCGAATATATGGCTCAAAAAACGGTGGTTTTCCTCAATAATGCCGACCTTCTTTTTTCAAGAACCGATGCTCTTTTTGAAAAAGCCAAGGAAGCCTTTGATAAACTTTCCAAGGACATCAAACATGCCCAACCAGAGGAATTATTTTGTCATTCCAAATTACTGAAACAGCAATTATTAGATTTTAATTTGGTTGAATTTGGAACATCATCTTTGTTTTCAAACCAAGCAGACCCTATTCTATTCAACACGTCACCACAACCCTCCTTTAACAAACAATTTGATTTGTTGATTGAGAATTTGGATGAATACCATCAAAAAGGGTACACCAATTATATTGCCTGCGTCAGTGAGCAACAGGCCAAACGATTTCATGATATTTTTGATGACATCAGTGCCCAAAACAACCAAGAGATAGAGCAAAACATTCATTACAAAACCATTGTACTCTCTCTATACCAGGGATTTATAGATCATGACAATAAGATAACCTGCTACACAGACCACCAAATCTTCGAGAGGTATCATAAATTCCACATCAAAAATGGCTATGCAAAAAAGCAAGCCATTACATTAAAGGAATTAACCAATCTGGAAATTGGCGATTATGTTACCCATATTGACCACGGAATTGGACGCTTTGGAGGGCTTCAAAAAATTGATGTAGAGGGTAATAAACAAGAAGCCATCAAATTAATTTACGGGGAACGGGATGTTTTATATTTGAGTATCCACTCTCTTCACAAGATTACCAAATTTAATGGCAAGGATGGGAAGCCTCCTAAAATCTATAAATTAGGTAGTGCTGCTTGGAAAAATCTTAAACAAAAAACTAAAACGAGGGTAAAAGAAGTTGCTTTTAACCTGATAAAATTATACGCTAAACGAAAGCTTAAAAAAGGACACCAATACAATCCAGATAGCTACATGCAACATGAGCTAGAGGCCTCGTTCCTTTATGAGGATACCCCAGACCAAAGTAAAGCCACCGCCGATATTAAAATGGACATGGAAAGCGAAAGACCTATGGACCGTTTGGTATGTGGTGACGTAGGATTTGGAAAAACAGAAGTAGCAATCCGAGCTGCGTTTAAGGCTGTGGATAATGGCAAACAAGTAGCCGTTTTGGTTCCCACAACCATCTTGGCCTACCAACATTACAGAACATTTAAGGAACGCTTGAAAGACTTCCCGGTTACGGTAGATTATGTAAACAGGTTTAGAACAGCTAAAGAAAAACGAACCACCCTAGAAAAGTTAGAAAGTGGTGAAGTAGATATCATTATCGGCACCCATCAACTGGCCAACAAAACCGTAAAGTTTAAAAATCTTGGTTTGCTGATTGTGGATGAAGAACAAAAATTTGGAGTCGCAGTCAAGGAAAAATTAAGAACCTTAAAGGAGAACATTGATGTGCTAACCTTAACCGCAACCCCTATTCCAAGAACCCTTCAATTTAGCTTGATGGCCGCTAGGGATTTATCGGTAATTACTACACCTCCACCAAATAGATACCCCATTGAAAGCCACGTTGTCAGGTTTAATGAAGAAACCATAAGGGATGCTGTTAGTTATGAAATTGAACGTGGTGGGCAAGTGTTTTTTATTCACAACCGTATTGAAAATATCAAGGAAGTGGCAGGCCTCATCCAAAGATTGGTTCCTGATGCCAAAGTAGGTGTTGGACACGGGCAAATGGATGGTAAAAAATTGGAAAGCCTCATGCTTGCCTTTATGAATGGTGAATTTGACGTTTTAGTCAGTACCACCATCGTAGAAAGTGGTCTGGATGTGCCTAATGCCAATACCATATTTATTAATAACGCCAACAATTTTGGACTAAGTGACCTGCATCAAATGAGAGGTCGCGTGGGACGAAGCAATAAAAAAGCGTTCTGTTATTTCATCACACCAGATTATTCGGTGATGACCGAAGACGCCCGAAAACGAATCACAGCCTTGGCACAATTCACTGAATTGGGAAGCGGTTTCAACATCGCAATGAAAGATTTGGAAATACGTGGTGCTGGAGATTTGCTAGGTGGTGAGCAAAGTGGTTTTATAAATGAAATTGGTTTTGATACCTATCAAAAAATATTGAACGAAGCCATTGAAGAGTTAAAAGACAACGAATTCAAAGACCTCTATCAAGACGACAAAAAACCAAAACAATATGTAAAGGAAGTCACTATTGATAGTGATTTTGAACTGTTGTTCCCAGATGACTATGTCAATAACATTACCGAGAGGTTAAACCTTTACACCAAACTCAATGAGATTAAAACAGATGATGAGTTAGAAAAATTTGAAACGGAAATCATTGATAGATTTGGCGATATGCCGACCTCCGTTTCTGATTTGTTTGACAGCGTGCGTTTAAAATGGTTAGCTGCCAAATTGGGACTGGAAAAAGTAATCATGAAAAATGGAAAACTTGTAGGTTACTTCATCAATGACCAAAAAAGCGGCTTTTATCAAAGTGAAGGATTTACCAAACTATTACAATTTGTGCAAACCCATCCAAGAGCCTGTAAAATGAAAGAAAAACAAACAAGAACCGGATTGCGATTGTTATTGACTTTTGAAAATATCAAGAGCGTCAAACAAGGGCTTTCAGTATTAAAACCCATCTTGGCTCAATAATTGAATCAACTTAAAAAAAGACTTATGAGACCATTAACATACCTCTGCTTATTGCTTCCGTTTTTCATGCTTGGACAACATACGATTTCTGGTAGTTTTTCCCCAGCTGAAGAATTCTCGTATGTTTTGTTGTACCGAGCCACCCCAAGTAAAACTGATTATATTGGTCAAGCCAAGTTATCAGATGACGGTGCTTTCTCTATAGAACTGGATGTCAACCAACCTCCAGGCATCTATAAAATTGTCTACGCCATTCCGCAGGAAGAGAACAACTTTAACTTAATCTACAATGGAAAAGAGGATATCGTAGTCCATTACGATCTAGAAGAAGGCTTGACCGTTTCACAGTCTCAGAACAACATTCTTTGGCTTGATTACATGTCTCATATGATGGCTATTAACCAGCATATCGGCGCTCTGTATTCAAAAGAACCTGTAGATAAAAAAGCCCTTGAAGAGGTATTTGAGGAGCAAAGAAATATTCAAGAAACATTTGAAAATAAATCTAATGGGTTATTGGTGGAAGCTTTTATCAAGGGGAATAAAATGTATGTCCCAAAAACATATGAGCCCATTTCAGAATATGGAACGCATCTAAAGGCAGAATATCTAAACCATATTGATTTTGAAAATCCGTTGATTCAAAGTTCCGATTTCCTGTTGGACCGTCTTATGGCCTATGTTTTGGAAATGACCCCAGAAAATCCCGATGCCTACAAAAAGGCTATTGACGAAGTAGTTGGAAAAGTTGGGAGCCATCAAGAGGTCAAAAAAATCATATTAGAAATGCTCTGGCAAAGTATGACAGAAAAAAGTCAAGATGACGTAGCCAACTATATTTCAGACCAATATTTGATGGCAATCGCCAAACAGGAAAAAGACACTTACCTTCTAAAAATGTTGTCTGCCTATAAAAATACCAGTGTTGGTAAAGTTGCCAAAGATTTTAATATTTCCTACGGATTAAATGGTGAATCAGTAACAACCACGCTACATGATTTATCGGGCTACGATTCCTATTTATTAATATTTTGGAGCAGTGGCTGCGGGCATTGTTTGGCCGAGTTACCACAGGTAAAAGCCTTTATGGAAAGCCATCCCAAGGTGGGAGTGGTGGCCTTTGGTCTGGAAGAAGGCTATGCTGATTGGAAAAGTGAAATCAAAAATTATCCGCACTTTTTCCATGCCATTGGTTTAGGACGATGGGAAAATCCTACTGCCATAGAATATGGCATCAGTTCAACCCCTACTTATTTTGTATTGGATCAAGATAAAAAGGTACTTTTCAAACCTTATGATTTGGAGGCTGTAAAATCATATTTCAAAGAAGATTAAAAATGATAAAAAGCATCCTTTAAATGTTCCAAGTCAAAGGTTGATCCTTGCTTGACTATAGCAATGATATCAAACCTTACTTCGACATCCAACCCATTTTCGGAAACATATTCATCAACCGCTTTTACAAGGTTTTTAATTTGTTTGGGTTTGACAAAATCTTGGGGATTTCCAAAATCGGTAGTCGATCTCGATTTCACCTCAACAATAGCCAGAACATTCTCCTTTCTGGCAATAATATCCACCTCTGCTCGATCAAAACGGTAGTTGCGTTCTACAATAGAATAACCCTTCCCTAGCAGATAATCTACGGCGAGTTGCTCTCCCCTTTTTCCTAGTTCGTTATGTTTTGCCATCACCAACAAATTACCATTTTTCCTGAAAACAAAAAAGGTACATGAAATCATGCACCTTTTCTTATTTTTAGGTTCAATAGATTAAGTTGGAATTTGCCCACCGTTATCTCCGTTGTCACCATCATCCTCGCCATCATCATCTGATTCACAATCAGACAAGTTGAACTCCTCATACATGGCCCAACTGTTCCCGTCAAACTGGTCTCCCAGTGCCCAAGCAGTTTCCCCACCGGCAGGACCTTCAACCTCAGCATGGGCAGCAAAACAGTAGGTATCTCCCACTTCAGAAATCGGGATGATATAAACCACTTCGGTTGACGTTTGTGAGGTAGGCTCAGTAAATTCAAATTGACCAATCTGCGGATTTCCTGCGCCATTTAAAGGCACCCAATCTGATTCACAAATACCTATACTTAAATGGGTCGTTCCGATGGTCCAATCCTCGTTAGTCGTATAAGTAATGATCAGTTGGTCACCATCAACATCAATAGTCACCGAACCAGCAACATGGGTTTGACCAGCAATCAGGTGTGTAATAAAACAATGTTCTCCATCGTTCTCAGGCTCATCAAAAGGAGTTGTTTCCACCTTTTTGGGTTTCTTCTGGGAACCTCCAATGTTCTCATCACCTAGGGACTCATTGGAACAACCAAGGACTAGGCTTAAAGACATAGCAGTTAACATCAAAGTAATTTTTTTCATGGTAGTAGATTTTTGGGTTGTAAGCCTAAGGTACACAACCCAATAGATGTCATGAAAATTTTTTCGATGAACCGTACTAATTATAACGTTTAGTGTAGGATTTTTCTTTTATAAATCGTTAAAATACAATGTTTTAGAAACTTCAACTAACTTTCATTCACTTTTAAAGTTTAAGGTAGATCCGTTTTTGCTCACTGTAAGTTCAACTGTTCTTCCCAAGATAAGCGCCCTATTATCATCTTCGTGGCCCGAAGGCATATTAAAGGCAATAGGGAAATCATAATCGGATAAAGCATCCAAAATTAATTGTTCTATTGAGGTTCCCCAAACGGTCGTATTCTTTTTTAATTTGGTCATATCTCCTACAACCACACCCACACAGTGATCAAAATATCCAGCGCGTTTGAGACTTTGAAGCATTCGATCAATATGGTACTTATACTCGCCTATTTCTTCAATAAAAAGAATTTTTCCTGAAGTATCAATACTTGTTGTAGAACCCAACATAGTATGAAGCATGGTTAAATTACCTCCTACCAAAGGAGCCATGACCACACCCTCCTGATTGTATTGGGAAGCATCCAAATGATAACTTAATGACTCCCCAAACAAAGCTTTCTTGAAGGTTTCAATGGTTTGATCCAAATCTGTCTTGTCTCCTGTGAGACTGGTACACATCATAGCGTGAATACTTTCTACACCCAAATTATGTATAGCATTGTGGAGGGCGGTAATATCACTATAACCGATAAGCCATTTAGGATGGGCCTTAAACTTAGAAAAGTTTAATTTATCCAAAATCCTTACAGTGCCATATCCACCTCTGGCACACCAGATAGCACTTATGGATGGATCATCCAAAACTTTCTGTAAATCTTCACAGCGTTCATCATCGGTACCAGCAAAATGATTGGCTTGGCTAAAAACATGTTTACCAACCACAGCATGAAGTCCCCAACTTTGAAGTAGCTTCTTGGCTCTATTTATCTCAGCTTCCCGGTTTTTTAATATTCCTGATGGGGCCACAATAGCAACGGTGTCCCCTACTTTTAAATATGGTGGTTTTATCAAGGTTTGTGTTTTTAAGTTTGTTGTACTTTGTGCCTTAACTTTAGGGATTCCAAAAGAAAATACCACACAAAACACACTTAAGATTAGGGCTTTTTTTGACATATGGTAAATGTACATTTTTTTTCTAAATCCCTCTCAAAATGCGTACTTTTGCTCTTCTTTAAAACGATTGAATATGTCAAAACGATATACCATTACAGCAGCTTTACCATACACCAACGGACCCATTCATATTGGGCATTTAGCCGGTGTATATGTGCCTGCTGATATTTATGCAAGATACCAACGTATGGTAGGTAATGATGTTGCTTTTATTTGTGGAAGTGATGAGCATGGAGTTCCTATCACCATCAAAGCAAAGAAGGAAGGTGTCACGCCTCAAGATGTGGTAGATAAATACAATGCAATCATCAAAAAATCTTTTGAAGACTTTGGTATTTCTTTTGACAACTATTCACGTACTTCAGCACAAATCCATCACGAAACGGCACAAGAATTCTTTAAAACCTTATATGATAAAAATGAATTTATTGAAGAGGTTACTGAACAGTTATATGATGAAGAGGCGCAACAGTTTTTGGCAGACCGATTTGTGATAGGAACCTGTCCTAAGTGTGGAAATGAAGAAAGCTATGGAGACCAATGTGAGAAATGCGGAACCAGTCACAACGCCACAGATTTAATCAATCCGAAATCGGCCATTACAGGGAACACCCCTATTTTGAAAGAAACCAAACACTGGTTTTTACCACTAGATCGCCATGAAGCATTTTTAAAAGAGTGGATTTTAAAAGGTCATCAAAAAGATTGGAAGCCCAACGTTTATGGCCAAGTAAAATCATGGATCGACGACGGTTTACGTCCGCGTGCCGTGACTAGAGATTTGGATTGGGGAATCCCAGTTCCTGTCGAAGGGGGCGAAGGAAAAGTACTTTATGTTTGGTTTGATGCTCCTATAGGATACATTTCATCCACCAAAGAATGGGCCCAAAGGGAAGGAAAAGACTGGGAGCCTTACTGGAAAGACAAAGACACCAAATTGGTTCATTTTATTGGTAAAGACAATATTGTTTTTCACTGCATTATTTTCCCAAGTATGTTGAAAGCCGAAGGAAGTTATATTCTTCCCGACAATGTACCAGCCAATGAGTTTTTAAATCTAGAAGGGAATAAATTATCTACTTCTAAAAACTGGGCTGTTTGGTTACCTGAATATCTAGAGGAGTTCCCAGACAAACAGGATGTTTTGAGGTATGCCTTAACCGCCAATGCACCAGAAACTAAAGACAATGATTTTACCTGGAAAGATTTCCAAGCAAGAAACAATAACGAATTGGTAGCCATATTTGGAAATTTCATCAATCGTGTGGTAGTCTTAACCAACAAATATTACCAAGGTGTGGTACCAACACCCGCACATTTAACTTCCATTGATGAGGAAACTTTAGCTGCTGTTAAAGCCTACCCAGCAGTTATTGCTAGCTCCATTGAACGCTACCGTTTCAGAGAAGCAAGTCAAGAATTGATGAATTTGGCCCGTCTTGGAAACAAATACTTGGCAGATGAAGAGCCCTGGAAAAAAATCAAAGAAGATGAAGAACGTACCAAAACGATCATGTTTGTAGCACTTCAAATTGCATCTGCTTTGGCTGTAGTTAGCGAACCCTTCTTACCTTTTACCTCTGATAAATTAAAGAAAATATTAAAGGTGGAAACGGGTGACGTTCAAACCTTATGGGATGAGATCGTTAACAAAGACATTTTAATTCCTGCTGGACATCAAATTGGAGAAGCAGAATTGCTTTTTGGAAAAATTGAGGATGCCGAAATCCAAAAACAGTTAGACAAATTGGAAGCCACAAAGAAAGCTAACGAGGCTGCTAATAAAACAGTAGAACCTCAAAAGGAAGAGATCACTTTTGATGATTTCACCAAATTGGATTTACGCGTTGGAACCATCCTTGAAGCAGAAAAAATGCCTAAGGCGAAAAAGTTATTGGTTTTAAAAGTAGATACTGGGATTGATTTGAGAACCATTGTTTCGGGAATAGCCGAAAGTTTCACTGCTGAAGAAGTGGTTGGAAAAAAAGTGACTGTATTAGTTAATTTAGCACCACGTGCCTTAAGAGGCGTTGAAAGTCAAGGAATGATTTTAATGACCGAAAATGCTGAAGGGAAATTGGTATTTGTCAACCCAGATATGGATCAAGTAGAAAATGGATTGCAGATCAGTTAAAAATGGATTACAAATCACATTGGAATAAGGTTTATAACAACAAAGTAGATGAAGAACTGGGTTGGTTTGAATCTGATCCAAAAATGACCTGGAAACTCATTGAAGCTTGCCAATTAGACAAACATGCCCGAATTTTAAATGTTGGCGCAGGGACTTCCAGACTTATTGATTTACTCATTGAAAATGGTTTTGATAATACCATTGCCAATGACCTCAGCGATTCAGCTTTAAGCAAGCTTCAAAGGCATATTTTAGATACTTTTCAGGTCCATCTTGAATGTATTGTAGACGATTTAACGGCACCTGAAAAACTAACTAAAATAGCACCGGTTAATCTTTGGATAGACCGTGCTGTTTTACATTTTTTCCTGCGACCAGAAGAACAAGATGCCTATTTTAACCTGATCAAAACCCTAGTAGCGTCAAAAGGTTTTGTCATCATTGCTGTTTTCTCATTAGATGGAGCAGACACATGTAGCAACCTACCATTACACCGCTATGATTCCCATATGCTACAGGAAAAATTGGGAAGTGAATTTCAACTTCTTTCCAGTTTTAACCATACCTTTATAACACCTAGTGGTGCTGAACGCCCCTATATTTATACCTTATTTCAAAGAAACTAATGTCTGTTTTAAAATACATTACACAATTAACCAATCTTCCAGAAGTTTCGGTTAAAAATACGATTTCCCTTTTAAAAGAAGATTGCACGATTCCCTTTATATCAAGGTACAGGAAAGAACGCACAGGGAATTTAGACGAAGTCCAAATTGCTGACATTGTCAAATTCAAAGAGCAGTTTGAGACTTTAGAAAAAAGGAAGGAGACCATTTTAAAAGCTCTAATAGAGCAAGAAGTCCTGACTCCTGAATTGGAGCAGAAAATTAAACAATCTGAAGACCTTACCACTCTGGAGGACCTTTATCTTCCGTATAAAAAAAGCAGAAAAACCAAAGCTGAGAAAGCCAGACAAAACGGTTTGGAGCCCCTAGCTAAAATGATTATGGCCCAAAACACCCATGATCTAGACTATACGGCTCAGAAATTTGTAAACGGAGATATCCAAAATGTGGAAGAAGCCTTGGAAGGTGCCCGACATATTATTGCCGAGTGGGTGAACGAACGAACCGATTTCAGAAATCAAATCCGGTATCAATTAGAGCGGTTTGCCAGCATTACAACCAAGGTTATTAAATCTAAAAAAGAAGACGAAAACGCACAGAAGTTTAGAGATTACTTTGATTGGAATGAGTCCTTAAGTCGTATTCCATCCCATCGGTTACTGGCTATTTTAAGAGCAGAATCAGAAGGCTTTATTAGAATAAAAATTGAGATAGATGATGAGCGGGTTTTGGATAACATGGAAAGCCGATTGATCAAATCAAAAGGGGATTGTTCGCAACAAATTGAATTGGCCATTGCTGACGCCTACAAGCGCCTATTATTCCCATCGTTATCAAATGAAGCACTTCAAAATGCGAAAGCCAAAGCTGATGATGCTGCCATTACCGTCTTTGCCAAAAACTTAAAGCAATTATTATTGGGGTCACCACTAGGTGAAAAACGGGTTTTGGCTATAGATCCTGGGTTCAGGACCGGATGTAAAATTGTGTGTTTGGACGAACAGGGTAATTTGAAACATAACGAGACTATTTACCCCCATCCGCCCAAAAACGATTTTACAGGAGCCATCAAAAAAATAAGCACACTCTCTGAAGCTTACAGGATTGAAGCCATTGCCATTGGAAATGGTACGGCTTCTCGAGAAACCGAAAGTCTTATTAGAAAAATTCGGTTTAAAAATGACATGCAAGTTTTTGTGGTAAGTGAAGCGGGAGCTAGTATATATTCGGCATCAAAAATTGCAAGGGACGAATTTCCAAATTACGATGTTACCGTAAGAGGAGCTGTTTCCATTGGTCGTCGCCTTCAAGATCCATTGGCTGAATTGGTTAAAATTGAGCCTAAAAGCATTGGCGTTGGTCAATACCAACATGATGTGGATCAAACCAAATTAAAACAGGAACTAGATCGCGTAGTAGAGAGTTGTGTAAACACCGTTGGGGTAAATATCAATACCGCCAGTAAATCCTTATTGAGTTATGTCTCGGGAATTGGCGAAAAAATGGCTGAAAACATTGTGAATTACCGTTCTGAAAAAGGAGCCTTTTCAAGCAGAAGAGATATTTTGAATGTCCCTCGATTGGGAAATAAAGCCTTTGAACAAGGCGCTGGATTTTTAAGAATCAAGGATGGTGATAATCCGCTGGACGATTCTTCAGTACACCCAGAAAGTTATGGGATTGTTGAACAAATGGCCAAGGATTTAAATAAAACTGTCAAAGATTTGATAGGAAACACAGGCTTAATCAAACAGATTACACTCAAGAACTACATCAAAAAAGACATTGGTTTACCTACCCTAGAAGACATTGTAAAAGAATTGGAAAAACCAGGTTTAGACATCCGCGAAGAAGCTAAAGTCTTTACCTTTAATCAAAATATCAAAACCATTGATGATCTACAGGATGGTCAGCTACTACTGGGAATTGTTAATAATGTAACCAATTTTGGTGCCTTTGTGGATATCGGCATTAAGGAAAGTGGTCTTATTCATATTTCCAATCTTTCTGATGGGTATGTAAGTGATGTGAATGAATATGTGCACCTTCATCAACAAGTCATTGTCAAGGTTTTGGAGGTTGATAAATCAAGAAAACGTATTCAACTAAAATTGCATAAATAAGGCATGTTAAAAATTGCTTATCATCCTATTTATAAACATCCTTTACCTAAAGGCCATCGGTTTCCTATGGAGAAATATGAATGGCTTCCAGAGCAATTATTACATGAAGGCACATGTACCCCAAACAATTTTTTTGAGCCCTCAGACTTGGAAAACCATAATCCAATTTTAGCGGTTCACGATGCCGAATATTTCTATGATTTATTGAATGTTACCTTAGACCAACGAGCTGCGAGAAAAATAGGCTTCCCTTTAAGTCGAACCTTGGTCCAAAGGGAAATCATGATAGCGGACGGCACCATTAAGGCCAGTCAATTTGCTTTAAATCATGGAATAGCCATGAATATTGCTGGAGGAACACATCATGCTTATTCCAATCGAGGAGAAGCCTTTTGTTTACTCAACGACCAAGCCATTGGCGCACAATATTTATTGAATCATCAATTGGCAAAACGGATTTTGATCGTTGATTTGGATGTACACCAAGGTAACGGTACAGCCGAAATATTCCAGAATGAACCAAGGGTCTTTACCTTCTCCATGCATGGAAAAAACAATTATCCATTTAAAAAAGAACGGAGCGATTTGGATATTGAATTGGAGAATCAGACAGGTGATAAAGCGTACCTCAACATACTCAAGCAAACCCTTCCCCAACTCATTGAAAACCATCAACCTGATTTTATATTTTACTTGTCTGGAGTCGATATTATAGCTTCCGACAAACTAGGCAAATTAGGCATAAGCCTTGAAGGTTGTAAAGCAAGAGATCGATTTGTTTTGGAAACCTGCAAACAATATCAACTTCCGGTGATGTGTAGTATGGGGGGCGGTTATTCTCCTGATATTAAAATCATTGTAGAAGCTCACGCTAACACCTATAGGTTAGCTCAAGAACTCTTTTTTTAGCTTTTAATTTAAATTTATTCTAACAATTTGGGGCATAAAAATTATGTAACTTTACTTAAAACAAGATGATATGCTTACTAAAAACATAGAAAAGGCCCTAAACAATCAAATTAAAATTGAAGCAGAATCCTCGCAAATATATTTGGCCATGGCATGTTGGGCCGAGGTAAAAGGTTTGGAAGGAGTTGCTGGTTTTATGTATAAACAATCTGATGAAGAGCGCGAACACATGCTTAAGTTAGTTAGGTTTGTTAACGAAAGGGGTGGTCATGCACAAATTTCTGCCTTAAAGGCTCCAAACGTAACTTTTAATTCTTTTAAGGAAATGTTTGAAAAACTGTTTGAACATGAAGTTTTTGTATCTGAAAGCATTAACGAACTTGTTCATATCACCCTTCAGGAAAAAGACTATTCCACGCATAACTTTTTACAATGGTATGTTTCTGAACAAATAGAGGAAGAAGCCATGGCGAGAACTATTTTAGATAAGATCAACATGATAGGAAATGATAAAGGTGGTTTGTATTTATTTGACCGAGATATCCAACAATTAACAGTGAGTTCAGCATCTTCCACATCACCTGAATAAATTTAACATTTAAATTTATTTAGATTTAATCAAAATAAATTAGATTTGCCTCGGAATTAATCATTTGCATTATTGTGGGGAAAAAGAAGGAGAAGAAAAAGCAGAAAAAAGCGCTCAAAAAACTTCATGAAGCTGGTATTATTAATGCCAACAAAGTAAAGAGCAAATGTTGTGAAAAATATAAAAAAGGAGAAAAGAAAAGGTGCTCGAAATGCCCCTGTTTTGATCTCTTAAAAAATGTCGCATAAATTAAAAGAGCCTTAGAAAATTCCAAGGCTCTTTTCTTTGAACACCTACTTTCCTGAAAAGATTTCCTTCAACTGGGCAACCACATTTCCATTTGCAGACACTGTGATTTCACCAATCTTATCGGCAATCTTTTCAACGTATTCCATCTCCTTTAACTTGAACAACATCTCATTCTCTTCCATCAATTTCGCTGTGTTGAGCAAGCTTCGGGTTGCAGCAGTTTCTTCACGCCTTGTAATAACATTGGCCTGTGCTTTCTTTTGTGCAACCAATACTTGATTCATGATATCCTTCATATCACCTGTCAGAATCACATCCCTGATGCCACAGTTCAAAAGGATAACACCTAGTTTGGCCACATCTGCCTTAACACTCTCAAAAACAGCTTTCGCAATATTCTCTTTGCGTTCTAAAAGTTCATCCAAGGTGTAAGCACCTACATAAGCTCTCAACGCCAACTGCATAATCACATACAATTGCTTTTCATAATCTTTGTTTTCCAACAAGGCCTTTTCTACATCTTTAACTTTATACTGTGTATAAAAGTTAATACGGATGGCTGCCTTGTCTTTGGTCAACAATTCCTGACCAGAAACTTCCAATTGTAATTGACGCATATCGACTTTGGCAATTTTGATTGAGGTGTCGTTCCTCCAGAATCTATAAGTACCACCTGCAAGTGTCTTTACATATTCATCATCTACCAAAAGCACTGCTTTTTCGTAGGCTGCTACATCAAATGTTCTAATGTATTTGTTTACCTCTAAATTGCTGAACAAAGCCTTGTCTATCTTTTCTGTGATATAGATCTTGCTCAAATCGGCACGTACAAATTCACGTTCAATCAAACCTTTCCAGTACACATAACGTCCTGCTGCGTGAAGGGTTTTGAAATTTCCGTTTTCATAAACTAGCACCAATTCGCCATCTTTAATTTCTACTACTTCCAAAAGCGCCTCCAAAGTCTTGTCTTTAAGTAAGATTTCGAGTGCTATTGGAGCAGAAAAGATACTAGCCAGGTTATATACAACCACTTGCTGTCTAAATCCTACCCAATGGGTTCCCTGAGTGATTACACGAATATAATCACCATTTTTAAAAACCAAACCTACCTTACCGGCATTGATTCTTACTCGTTTCATGTTCATTCATTTTTAAATTAAACAACTGATTTTGACAAATCCTGTAACGGAGGCTGTCCACTTCAATCTCACGTTGAAGTTTATTTTCAATTCATTTTTTCTTTTTTAAAAACAGTAGATAGCAAATCATCTATCGGGCACGGAATAAAAAGTGGGTACACGGTTGGTAGTTCGTTTTTCGGCATTGGGAAATTTCAAACATTCCAAAAAGAATGGTTTCAATTTCTGAACACCTTAAAGGAACAACTACTCGTAGTAACCTATCCAATTATTCAAAGTACATTCTAGATTGCTTGTTAACCCTAAAGTTTTAAAGCCAACTTGCCATCTACCATTTTTGGTTATCAGTTTTACAAGATGATAAGCTTTGGTGTTGATGGATTATAAGTCCATAAACTACATTAAAAGTGTAGTGCTCTGCCGTTGAGCTACAAAAGCCATGGATGTCTCCAAGCTTAAGACCGGACTCGAACCGGCACCCTCTAAAGAGCTAATGTTCTAACCAGACTGAACTACGGAGCCATTTTAAAATATCTTTGTGGCTCCGGTGGGATTCGAACCCACGACCTATAGCGTGTCAACTATTTTTTGGTTAATAGTCTAAACCTCCAAGTCTGGTTGGATATAAAAGAGTCATACGAAACCGCAACCTTCTATACAATAGTGCCATACAGAAACACCCAACAAGACCAGCTTGATATTATTTCCTGCGTAGGCAGGAAGTTTTTCAATTAACTATTCATTTAAGGAACATACAGGAATTGAACCCGCCACTTTCCGAGAGACAGCCGAGTGCTCTACCTTTTGAACTACAGTCCTATTTTTAGTGTGGGAATGAAGGATTAGTTCGCAAGTCTTCTATCTATTTTCCAATCGTGCTCATGAATGCTTTGCATTTCGAACCTCCTAAGCAAAATGCAACAAGTTTTAACTCAAAATCAATATTTAATATTATTGATTCGCTGAATGCATAAATGCATTTCAGACAGTTTCAGCTCTCCAACGCTGACGAATTCCCGAGAATTCCCCAGCACTTAGGCTGGGGATTACAACAAGCCGTTTAGTCTATTTTTAAACCAACCGTTTGAAGCTTCTTTTTCCTTTTCTAACTCTTTTTTCTCTTCATTTTCTTTAACACGCTCTTTATTATTTCTCTCCTTTCTTTTTTTATCTACACGTGTTAAAACTTCATCTACATAGTAAGAAAAATCATTATTCATGCTCAGTTGCTTCGCTTCTTTCAAAGCATCTTGAGCAGCTACATAGTCTTCTTGAGCTTCCATGATATAGCCTTGATACAAGGCTATTAATGCTCTATCAATACCTTTAACATCTTTAGCATAATCAATCACTTTTTGAGCCACATCATAATCATGGTTGTTAATTAAAACCATGATGTAATCAGGGTATACATAAGATGTTTCTATATTGATTGCGATAGCCTTTTCAAAATAACTTTTGGCTATCTCATAGTCATTTAATTGCTCACTGTAAACTTTACCCATTAGGTGTAACCCTCGTACATTTACTGGATCATAGGACAGTGCATAATTTAAAGCCTCCACTGCTTTCTCCAATTCATAGGGATAATTCTCTATGGCTCGAAACAGATACATGTTATTTAAATTTGTTTCCATTTTCTTTAGTTTTAATAATAAATACTTCTGCAAGCTTACAGTACAAATACTGTAAGGTACTTACTGTTTGGATAGTTGTATCCTAAAATGAATGCGTAGGAAATCAATCCGAAACAGTAATTCTATTTGCTTCGGATCTCTTGTGGAAAGTTCTACAGAAAATACCGAAGCCAACTGAATGATCCATGATCACCCTTTTGTATTGTAATTGCTATAAGCTTTAACATGGCTTCTTAAGTTTTTATAAATATTATTTCTTTTGACAGTTTGTTTATTGAAAACTGCGGTGCAAAGATGAAAACAAATTTTTAAAATCCAAACAATTTTTTGATATTAATTTACTGATTATCAATGTTTTATATTGCTTTTAGACATGGTTATTCCTGTCCGCTTATGGCAGATATTTAGAGCTTACCGGCAACATACTGTCTCTCAATTGCTTACTCTTCAATTGCTGTATTCTTACTTTTTAAAATCTTGTTCCAAATTCTTCAAAAATTTTTTCATAAAAAAAGCGCCCAATACCTTGGACGCTTCTAAATCTATATATGTTTCTAACTTAAGTCAATAAAAAAATCAGTTTGAAATAGATACATAACGCCCTTTTCTTTGTGGATTACTTGATTCAATCCCACAAAAATCACACTGCTGTAAATACAGCGGTCCAGTTGCTTTATGTATACTTAAATCTCTCATTAGTTCTGCAAATATCATAAAAATCAGGATACTTACAAATTTATCTTTCTAAGCTGAGTTTCTACTGGCATTGATATTCCCAAATAAGGAACGGGTCACCAATTTTTCGAAAACCTCTATTTTCTCTTTATCTGGCTCTCCCTCTTTCTGCATTTCTTGAATCTTTTTCAAGGCGTATTGCTGTATGGTCAAAAGAGGTAATACAATGGATTCCCTTATGGCTATAGAAGCCTTCCCTGAAGGTTCTTCCTGCATTAATTCAGAATACCCTGTCAACTTCAAAATAAGTCGCTTGGAGGTTTCAGATTCCTCATAGATGATTTTCCAAAATTCCCCAAACTCAGGATCATCAGCCATGTATTTGGTTAGATCAAAAAAGGATTTGGATAAAGACATCATACTGTTTTCAATCAATGTTTTGAAAAAGCTAGATCCCTTATATAATTCCACGACTTTATCAAACTCACCAGCATCTTCATAATGTTTCAATGCTGTTCCAACTCCATAAAATCCGGGAACATTTTGTTTTAACTGACTCCAACTACCTACAAATGGAATAGCCCGTAAATCTTCAAATACCAGTTCAGAAGACTTTCCTCGCTTGGAAGGTCTACTTCCTATATTTGTTTTGGCATAATATTTAAGTGTACTCATCCGCTCCAAATAAGGTACAAATTTTGGATGCCCTTTAAAGTCTGAATATGCCTTATAGCTTCTTTTGGCCAAATCATCCATCACTTCAATATGTTCTTGTGACATAGCTAAACTTTCACCGTGCAATTTATTCTGGATTCCAGAACTGATTAATTGCTCCAAGTTATACTGGGATGAATCTAAAGTTCCAAAATTGGAACTGATGGTTTGTCCTTGAATGGTTAACTGTACTTCCTTGTCCTCAATAGTTGGCCCCAATGAAGCATAGAATTGATGGGTTTTACCTCCACCACGAGCTGGTGGTCCACCACGACCATCAAAGAAAATCACCGTTACATCATACTTTCTTGAAACCTCTGTCAAACGTTCTTTAGCTTTAAAGATTCCCCAATTGGCCATAAGATATCCACCGTCTTTAGTACCGTCAGAGAAACCTAACATAATAGTTTGCTTATTGCCTCTTTTCTTTAAATGTGCCGCATATTGCGGATTGGTATAAAGTTCCTCCATAACTGCAGGCGCATTTTCCAAATCCTCGATTGTTTCAAATAAAGGTCCAATATCTACTGTGAGGTCATCATGGAAAGCCACCAATTTTAACATAGCCCAAAGTTGCATCACATTCAGGGTAGTCTGGTTGTTACTGATGATATATCTATTGGCTGCCCTTTCCCCATTTTCTTCTTGAATGGCTTTGATAACCTTCATCGTCTCCAATGTTTTCAATACATCTTCATCTTCAAAAATGGACAAATCAATTTTTCCCTTGATATTGGAGAGAATTTTTACTTGTTCCTGTTCAGTTAAATCATGGTAATTCTTCGGGAAAATATCACTTCCTGTTTCAAGAAGTTTATCAACCATATCGTTGAATACCTTTGCGTGTGCTCTACTATCTTGGCGAATGTCTAAATTGGCAAAATGGAAACCGAAAAGATGTACTTTATTGATCAAACTGTTTACCTGATCGATATACAAGCTTTGATGCTCCTTGATTAAAGTCTGTTTGATGTTTTGTAGAATGGATTTAAACTCCTGTACATCCATAGCTTTTGGGTTCTTACCCTCACACATAGGAATGATTTTACTTTCCAGTTCTGACACCTTATCTTCCACACCTCTAAAAGTCAAGCGTCTTTTTAACCTACGAACATCTTTATAGTAATTTCTTAAAATGCTCTCTTTAAGCCTTTGAGCGACTTTTAAAGTAATTTCAGGAGTTACAAATGGATTTCCATCTCGGTCTCCCCCAGGCCAAAACCCTATGTTGATGACTTCATTTTCTAAAACCTCATCTTCAAAAATATTCTGTTGGATGTAGTCATATATTTTTCCGAAGGAATGATAGAATACATTCTGTAAGTACCACATCAAGCTTACGGCCTCATCATAAGGTGTAGGTTTGTGGTGTTTAAAAAATGGTGTTTTACCCAACTGCGCCAACAAGTCATTTATTTTTAAAAGATCATTGTCTTCAATAGCCTCAGAAAGATCTGTGATAATTCCCAATACCTCGCCAGGATAAAATTGCGTTGGATGCGCTGTTAAAACAATACGCACCTTAAACTCCCGAAGGTATTTTTTAAGTTCCTCCAACTTGTTTTCGGCACGGGCAGATCCTTTTAAACTTCTTAAGGTACCTATTCCATCCATGTTATTTACAATAGGAAAAGCAGCATCTTCAATGGCATCAAACAAAACCACTTGTCTTTCGATATACTGAATGAATCTGAAAAGTAAATTTAATTGGCTTTCTTCATTTCTTCTACCTTGATACTTTTTAAAGAAGGTCTCAACAATTGTAGTTGGATTATCTCCATTCTTAAACCCTTTTTCACAGGTTTCATGAAACAACGGTAAGAGGACTCCAGTTTTTGAAATGGTATCAAAAGGCAGCGTCATAAAAATACTGTTGTAAATATGATATTTGGATAAGACGTTTTGTTTAAAGCGTGTTAATTTTGGTTGTTGTGTAGACATAAAATATGCTTGGTTTTTCATAAAATTAAGAAAGCTTTGGCAAAGGCTCAAGTCGATTTAAATATTTTAAGTATAAAATAACGTTACAACGATTTCGAAACCCGACTTAGAAATAAAAAAGGAGGCCCTAAGACCTCCCTTTCATTTAAAAATAACATACGTCTATTTACTAAGCATCAATAATTCATTGCAAATTATTTCTGTAATATACCTCGTTTCGCCATCCTTCGTTTCATAACTTCTCGAGGTTAATTTCCCTTCAACAGCAATTTCCTGTCCCTTGTTTACATAATTTTCAACAACTTTTACGAGTCCATTACGAACTACCACATTATGCCAATAGGTGCGTTCTACTTTGTTTCCCATTTTGTCTTTGTAGCTATCATCTGTAGCCAAAGAAAATTTTGCCATTTTAGCTCCGTCACCAAAAGTGATAATTTCTGGGTCTTGCCCTAATCTTCCAATCAACTGTACTTTGTTTCTAAGTGAGTTCATAATAATTTCATTTTACGGTTAAACAGTTAATACTATCGAGTTCTTATGTTTCGACAAGGCAAAGATGATTTGATCGATAGTGATTATTCGGTAGTTACCTATTTAAATTCGTTTGTAAATGTTTGTAGTCGTTTGTAAACGATTAAGTTATTGTTCTAAAATTGTACTTTAGCCCCATGAAACGCTGGTTAAGCTATATTATTCCCTTTACCAAAAAGGTGTCATCTTCTCATAATGGTATATTGGAAATTACTTGGTATAATGGAAAAAAACATCTCAACACCCAAAACACTAATTACTCTTATGGCTCTTTGCAACGTATTTTAAAAACCGGATTACGGCAATTAAACATAGAAGGTTGCCAACATATTTTATTACTTGGTTTGGGAGGCGGCTGTGTGATAGAAACCCTTTGGAAAGACTTTGACTATCAAAATAAAATAACAGCAGTTGATATCGACCCAACCATGATTTCCATCACGAAAGAAGAATACGGGTTGCAGGAAAATGAGTTCTTGGAATTGATTTGCATGGATGCACATGAATTTGTTTCGAATGCAACTTCAAAATTTGACCTAATCATTGTTGATATTTTTGTCGATGATCAAGTTCCGAAACTATTTTTAGAACGCCCCTTTTGGTCAGAACTAGTCCATCGTTTTTCAAAACAGGGACAATTACTATTCAATGCCTCCTTGAACGGAAATTCCAAGAATTTAAAAGCCATAGAAGAGATCTTAAATTCCAATGGTTTCCATTGCCAATGGTTAACCAAAGTTCACGGTACAAACACTTTAATATTAGGGAAGAAATAGTTTAGGAAAATTCGCTATCTTGAATAACTAAACGCGCTTCCTCCATGAAAAAATATGGTCTTCTATTTGCTCTTTTGTGTACGTTTCATTTGAGTGTTAATTCGCAATCAAAAGTAACCACGGCAGATTCTATTACTTCATACTTAGAAAGAATTGTTAAAGAGAATAAGCTGCCTGGAATGAATTTCACCTATGTGAGTGATGATGGATGGCATCATGATTTTTCAGTAGGCTTGACGGACGTTGAAAAAGAAATTCCATTAACTACTGAAAACACTTTTTTTTCTGGCAGCATTGGAAAAACCTATGCAGCAACCATCATTTTCCAATTGATTGACGAACAAAAACTGGCATACAACCAGTTGTTTAAAAGCTATTTTCCTGAAATAGATTGGTTATCTAAGCTACCAAATATCGATGAGATTACCATCGAGATGCTTCTTACCCATAGCAGTGGTTTGCCAAGATATGTTTTGCTTCCCGAAATATGGAACCAACTTCATGAAAACCCTGATAAAGTATGGAACTACGAAGATCGCTTATCAGTCATTTTTGATAAGGAACCTATTCACGAAGCTGGAAAGGGATTCGCTTATTCAGACACCAATTACATCTTATTAGGAATGCTTATTGAAAAGTTAACCAACAAGCCCTATTACGAACTCATTCAAGAAACCATTTTGACACCTTATGAATTAAGCTCCACTTATCCATCACTACAAAGGGACATGCCAAATTTGGCAGTGGGCTATTCTAAAATGCCCAAAAGTTTTATGGTTCCCAACAAAACAGTAACCGATGGTTTCTATATTTTTAATCCGCAATTTGAATGGACAGGAGGTGGATTTGCAAGTACCGTTTCAGATTTAGCTCAATGGGCAACCATCTATTATACGGGTAAATTATTTTCTGACCTGGCTTTGAAAAGAATTCAAAACTATTCTCCAGAGGATTTTAAGAATGGGAAACCCATGGTCTATAGTATGGGAAGCTTTGTCTTCAACACACCTCATGGCATCGCTTATGGCCACTCGGGATTTATGCCCGGATTCAATTCCATTTTTATGTATTACCCCGAATTGAAAATAGGTGCTGCCATCCAAAGCAATTGTGACTATGTTGAATCCAAAATCCGGTTACATGACTTAATGAATCAATTGATTGGAATTGTAAAATCTAACTAAATATGGCAAAAAACTGTTTGGAATGTGATGAAAAAATTGTGGGACGCATCGACAAGAAATTTTGTAGTGATGCCTGCCGAAATGCCTACAACAACAAACTGAACAAGGACTCAAAAAACCTCATCAGGAATGTCAATAACAGATTGAGAAAAAACTACCGTATTTTGGAATCCTTGAACCCCAATCAAAAATCAAAAGCCTCCCGCTCAAAACTCATAGAAAAAGGATTTGATTTCAATTACGTTACCACCATCTATACTACCAAAGCTGGAAAAACCTATTATTTTGTATACGATCAAGGATATTTGCCATTGGAAGATGATTACTATGCCTTAGTAAAAAGAGAAAATTAGATTGTAACAAATAGACAAAAACAATCACTTATCCTAAAAATACCACCAATGAAAATCTTTCTTTCTGGAACTCCTTGGCCTGTTATAATCATAATCGCTGGTTTCGTTATTGCTATTATCTTAACACAAGTATTTAGCGCCAAAAATGTCATTTTAAGAACCCTTAAAAGACTTCCAAGTAGATCAATTAATGGTGTTAAATCCAATGAATTTGTAAAAATACACGGCAAAGCACTCCACGCCAACGAGCCCCTTTTGGCACCATTAAGCCAAAGGAAATGCGTCTTTTATAGTATTAAAATTGAGCAGAAAAAAGGCAGTGGCAAAAACTCCCATTGGAAGACCTTGGTGCAAGAAGAACACTATCAGGATTTTTTTGTGGAAAAAAATGGTGAATTACTGCTTATAAAACCCACTAAAAACCCTCTAAATTATATCAATTATTTAGTTACGGATAAAGAAACAGACTCTGGAACTTTTAATGACCCAACCCCTGAATTTGAAAGGCTACTATCTCAATACGGCATAAGCAGCACGGGGCTATTTGGTTTCAATAAATCACTAAGGTATACTGAAGGAATTATATCGGTGGGAGAACGCATTACAGTAGCGGGGAAAGTTTCTTGGAAAACACTCAATGAGCCCATTCCAGAATATCCCTATTCAAAAATTGCGCAATTAGAAGCTGATGGCAAACAAAAAATAATCATAACCGATCTACCCGAAGCACAAAAAACGACTATCTAAACAATAGATCATTTCCAATTATGCCCCCTTAATTTCATGGCGGCTTTAAGGATGTCTTTTTGGCTAATTTGACCAACCAATTTTCCACCTTCCAATATGGGGAATCGCCTTACTTTAGAATCCAAAAACTTTTTAGCAGCATCAAAAACATCCATATTGGCATCAATGGTTTCTACTTCAGTCACCATTCTGCTTCCTACATCATCCTGCATCATAGGCATGTTATAATATCTGCTGTCACTTATCTGTTTTAGACAATCTCCTTCTGAAATAATTCCCACCAATTCATTGTTGTCATTTACTACAGGTCCCCCCGATATTTTATGTACAATTAATGCTGAAATAACCTCCTCAACAGATTGCTCTGGCCTGAAGGTTACAAGCTCTTTGGTCATGTAATCACTCACCTTGATAGGGTCCTGTAACATCGTGTTTTGTTGCTCTTTTTGGGTTTGCCTTCTTGCCCCTTGAAAACTTTTAATTCCCATAAGTCTGATTTTGAGTTTCTTAAATATACCTTTTTTTTTTGAGCATTCCTAAGAAATATTATTAACAGCCATTTTGTCTATAATTTCCTTATTTTTATAAGAACTAACTTTCATTCCACCCATGTTAAGAAAAATCATTTCCGTTCTTCTAATAGCTTTGGCTATCTATTGGAGTTTTAAAGCTTTGTTACCTAACACCATTTCAACAAAAGAGGCCGCTTCCAATCAATTTTCAACGGCACGAGCTTTAGAAAAGTTAAAGCCCATGAGTTTAGCGCCACACTTTTTAGGAAATAAAGAGCATGAAAGCGTGAGAAACTATTTAGTGAACGAGTTGAGAGCCCTTGGTTTAAAACCAGAAATTCAGGAAGGCTATTCCATGAGCCAGTGGGGCAATCTAGCAAAGGCAAAAAATATCCTAGCCAGGATAAAAGGCTCCCAAAACACCAAGGCATTGTTGTTGTTAAGCCATTACGATAGCAACCCTCACTCTTCCTTAGGGGCCAGTGATGCCGGTTCTGGAATTGTAACGATCCTGGAAGGTATTCGAGCTTACATGGCTGATGGTAAAAAGCCAAAAAACGATATTATTATTCTTTTTTCTGATGGAGAAGAGCTTGGATTAAATGGCGCCGATATTTTTGTCAACCAACATCCATGGGCTAAAGATGTAGGGTTGGTTCTCAATTTTGAGGCCCGAGGTAGTGGCGGTCCTAGCTATATGCTGGTAGAGACTAATCAAGGAAATAGTCTATTAATGAAAGGTTTTGTGGAAGCTCATCCAGAATATCCCGTGGCAAACTCCCTCGCATACAGTATTTATAAAATGCTTCCTAATGACACCGATTTAACTCGGTTTAGGGAAGATGGAAATATTGATGGTTTCAATTTCGCATTTATAGGGGACCATTTTGACTATCACACTGCATTGGACAATTTTGAAAGACTGGACAGAAATACCTTAGAACACCAAGGCAGTTATTTGATGCCGCTTTTATCCTATTTTTCTCAAGCAGATCTCACCCAATTAAAAAGTAACGACGACCACATTTATTTTAATGTTCCCTTTTTGAAGACTGTTACTTACCCTTTCTCATGGATTTTCCCTATGTTAATTATTGCCTTTGGGCTCTTTCTATGGCTTTTAATTTATGGCTTTAGGAATCAAAAACTGTCTGGTAAATGGCTAGGAAAAGGGTTTTTAGCATTTTTTGGAAGTTTGATTCTATCTGGGGGAATCGGTTTCTTTCTTTGGAAACTTCTGCTAACCATTTACCCTCAATATGGTGAAATCCTTCATGGGTTTACCTATAACGGCTATACCTATATTGCAGCATTTATTTCTTTGGCAATGATGATAAGTTTCTTCATCTACTCTAAGTTTCATACAGAAACTAAATTAGCTAGTTTGTTCGTCGCGCCCTTAACTTTTTGGCTCTTAATATGTACTATAGCAGCCTTTGCCTTAGAGGGAGCAAGCTTCTTTATTATTCCTGTTTATTTTGGTCTTTTAAGTCTCTTTATCATGCATAGGCAACAAAAACCAAACCTCATACTATTGACGTTACTGACCGTTCCAGTGCTCATGATTATGTCACCATTTGTAAAAATGTTCCCAGTAGGTTTAGGCTTAAAAATTCTTTTTGTAAGCTGTATTTTGACCGTCATGATTTTTGGGTTGGTTGTTCCTGTTCTGGGATCCATAAAACATAAAAACAGGTTCACAATCGTGTTTGGGGTACTAACTCTATGGTTTTTATTTTCGGCTCATTTTAACTCTGACTTTTCTGAAGATAGACCTAAACCCAATAGTTTAGTATATCTATTGGATTCCGACACACATACAGCCCAATGGGCCACCTATGACCATTTGCTCGATGACTGGACGCAAAACTACATCTCTCAAGAAAAAATGGAGGTTCAATCAGAAAACCAAAATGTATTTGCGAGCAAATACAGCACGGGTTTAACTTATACACACAAAGCTCCAGTAAAAATGCTACCAGAACCTACTATTGAGTACATTCAGGATACGATAATAAATGGCTTTAGAAATATTGAACTCATTTTGATTTCAAATAGATCTGCCGAGAGAATTGAAGTATTCTCAGACTCCACTTCTGTTTTCAAAAACACCAAAGTTAACGGAGTCTTAGCGTTTTCAGACTCTTTAGGATATAATTTCTCTGAGAGGAAAAACAATCGCCTTTTTAGTTACTATGTATCTGATGAAGAACCTTTGAAACTTTCCTTTTCAGTGCCCGAGAATCAAGCGACAACCTTACAGTTTTATGAAGCTACTTTTGATTTATTAACCAATAAAAAAATTACAATACCACAACGAAAATCCAACATGATACCAAAACCATTTGTTTTAAACGATGCTGTGATTATTAAAAAAACCGTTCAAATTAATTAAGTCCCTTACCATAGCGAAATAAGGGAATTTTTAATTTTTCTTTATCGGTTAATTTAATGTTAAACGGATTGTTTATTTTACTGTAAAATAAACCGTTACAATAATTTTAACGCCGTGAAGATGATAAAAAATACCCGCCTTCTAGTTTTCCTGTCTGTGTTTACTTTAATAGCACTAACGGGCATACAGTCCTATCTTATCTTCAATACCTACAAATTAAAAAAGAAGGATGCTATAAACAATGCCAGAATTTCTTTAGCGAAGGTATATACCACAAAGAAAATCGATTCACTTATGTGGATTTACAGAAATGATTTTCTAGTTCAGCTTGAACAATTTGAGCAAGGAAAAATTTCTAAAGATCAAGTTTTAAAAAACCTCGAAATTAAAACTGAAGAAGTTAATCCTGTTTTTAGAGAAGCCTACCAAAATGGATTAAAGGACCAAGCCCTACCATTTACGGTTAAGTTCAATAAAAGTGCCATATCCATATTTGTAAAAGATAGTTTAGATCAAACCACGTCATTTTTATCTCAAAGCGATGCCCCCATATTTTTATTAGGAGACAAGCTAGGACCAGACGAAGAATCTATCCTGGTAAACAACAGCTCATGGAATAAAGACCATGAAATTATAATAGATGGTCAATCGCAAACTTTTCTATTAGACTTTAAAACTCAAATCTATATGAGTGTGGAAAACTGGAGAATGTTTGTTGCAAAGCAAATGACCATTCTTCTGCTTTTATCTTGTCTTCTATTTCTATTCATGACGGGTTTATTTTATTACTCGATTAAGAGCCTAATGAAACAAAAAAAACTGTCGGAAATCAAAACAGATTTCATTAATAACATGACTCATGAATTAAAGACGCCTCTATCAACTTTATCCATAGCCACTCAAAACTTAACAGACAATTTTGATCACGATGACAAATCTATGTCTGCAGAAATCATTAACGTCATTAACAGACAAAATATTAGGTTACAAAAATTGATTGACCAGGTGTTGAATAGCAGTCTGGGATATCAAGAAATTGAGTTAGAAAAAGAGGAAATCGAATTCGTCTCTTTCATGGAGGAGCTTATAGATGATTTTAAAATCCCTCTTCCAGATAATATTGAAATTAGATTCCTTTCTGATTTAAAGTCTGCCACTATGGTTTTAGACCGATTTTATATCAGTACTGCCATTTTAAATATTTTAAACAATGCTGTGAAATATGGTGGTACGGTTGTCGACATACATTTTTCAAAAGATACATCAACCAATTCCTATTTATTGAATATTCATGACAATGGTATTGGTATTGACAAGAAACACTTACCAAATCTTTTCCAGAAGTTTTATCGTGTGAGTGAGAAGGACCAACATAATTACAAAGGCCTGGGCTTGGGTCTATATTATGCAAAGCAAATTATCACGGCACATAAAGGGACTATTTCAGTAGAAAGCTCTAGAAGAACAGGAACCACATTCACCATTAAATTACATCATCCATGAAAAAAATATTGCTAGCAGAAGATGATATCGATCTAGGTACCATGCTTAAGCATTACCTAGAAGGAAACGGATATTTGGTGGATTGGGCTCAAGATGGAAATCAAACTTTGGATGCATTCACAACAAAAAATTACGATCTGTGCATTTTGGATGTGATGATGCCCAAACTAGATGGGTTTAATGTGGCTAAAAAAATGGTTTATATCAACCCCGAAATCCCTTTTCTATTTGTCACAGCCCGAATAACCGGTGAGGATAAAATAAAAGGATTAAAATTGGGTGCCGATGATTATATCACCAAACCATTTAACGCTGAAGAACTTTTATTAAGAATAAAAAATATTATTAAAAGAACAGAACAGCAGCAATTTGTTTTAAAGGATATAGAAGACAAAAATATCATACAAATAGGCTCTTATGCTTTTGATTTTAAAAATTCACTTCTTAAATCTAAAGACGAATCCTTTAACCTAACTAAAAAAGAAGCGCAATTAATTTACCTCCTATACAGCCAACAAAATCAATTAATTAGAAGAGAAGATATTCTAACAAAAATTTGGAATAGTAATGACTTCTTTTCAGGCAGAAGTATGGATGTGTATATAAGTAAAATCAGAAAATACTTTAAAGATGACGAAAGCATTCAAATCAAAAGTATAAGAGGATTGGGCTTAGAATTTCAAATAAATAATATTTAATTAAAACTAAATTTCATGAAACACTTCAACCTTTTAATTTTAATGGCTATTTTCTTGGGACAATCCGTTTGTGCCCAAGTCTACAATCAGACCAACACCTTTGGTCAGGCAGGACTTACCTTCCCATTTGGAAGAGCTTATGACAGTCAAAATAATTATTATACTGTAGGTTTCCATCAAGGATCATTTACCTATGGAGATACAACGGCAACCTTTGCCGGAGGGAATCAAGATGTTTTTTTAACAAAAACAGATGCCAATGGTAACCCGGTTTGGGTGAAATCATTTAATGGCGGGGCAGATAATGCTGGATTAAATATTACCATTGACAACAATGATAATATTTATCTCACTGGTTTTTTTCAAGGAGCTGGATCCAATGCTTTTGATGCAGACCCAGATCCAAATACTGAGTACTTTTTAGCACAAACTTCCTTTTTATTATCACGTGATGCTTTTATCATCAAATTAGATAGTAATGGTGATTTTTTATGGGCAAAACAATTTAGCAATGCCTACGGTGCAGCCAATGAAAATGGTAAAGGTATTAAGGTAGACTCAGAAGGTAATGTTTATGCTATTGGTGAGTTTATTGTTGCAGATTTTGATCCAGGTTCTTCAGAATATGCGCTTTGTGCTAATAACGGAGCTGGCACCTATACAACTCAAATTGATTGTGTTTCTACCAGTGAATCACTTTCTCAAGATGCCTATATTGTAAAATTGAATGCCAGTGGTGATTTTATTTGGGCCAAACAACTAAAAAGTCTTGGTACCAACCAGAGTACTACAACTGCTGAATCTATTGATATTGATGATGCAGACAACCTTTACATAGCTGGAACTTTTAACCAAACTATTGATTTAGATCCTTCCTCAGAATCTGAAGACCTTCATGTTAATGTAGGAAGCTTTGATTCTTATATAGTAAAACTTACCAATGATGGTGATTTTGTTTGGGGACACACTTTTGGAAATGCCTCTCTTGATGATGTACAATCTGTCATTTGCATCAATGAAAATGTTTATGTAACAGGTCAAGTTTGGGGGAATACAGATTTTGACCCAACCGAAGAAGAAAATACTATATCCATTCTAGGTGGTACTGCCGGATTTGCATCAAAATTTAATCAAGATGGCACCTATTTAAGCACTTATATAGTTGATGGAAATGATGCAAGTGGAACCAGTGAGATGATTTATTCAGTGGGCTTAAATGGCAGCAATCTTTATTTCGCTGGAGTTATTCAAGGTGAAACAGATTTCGATATTGCTACAGAAGGTGTGGTATCAGAAACATCAAACAACAATTCTGAGGATGCCTTCTTGCTAGTTATTGAGGAAGCGACTGGAAATTATGTTGAACATTATCTAATAGGTGGCACAGGAGATGAAGAAAAGATTTGGGCAGATGTATTAGATCTAAACATATTTTTGACTGGAACTTTTAGAAGCGCAACTGTAGATTTCAACCCTTTTGAAGGAGAAGATATCCAATCAAAATCAGCTGGACAAGCAGACTCTTATGTTTCTGTTTTTCAATTAAATTCTTTGAGTATTGATGAATTCGATGGTTCTACGGTACTTACTCTTTATCCTAATCCTGCTGTTGACGAAATTAGAATTTCTGGAAATAATCCAATTAATAAATTCGAAATCTATTCCATCACAGGTCAGTTAGTAAATAAAGGGGATCTAACCTCAAATACCATTGACATTTCTCAACTATCAAAAGGAACCTATCTCCTAAAATTAGTTGGAAGAAATCAAGTGTTTGCAAAAAAAATCATCAAAAAATAGGTCATGTTTAAACAGTTTATAAAATACAGGCTACAGGTAGCTTTAGCTATTTTATATCTCTTAATAACGATTTGCATCTTTTTATGGGTCATTGAATAATCAATTCATGCTCTATTCTCAAGCAAAAAGGCCATCATTATGATGGTCTTTTTATTTATATATTGACTTAAAAGTTAATATTTTTACTAGATTTGGCTCATTAAATTAAGAAGAAATGAAAAGAATTTTAATCCTATTTTTATGGGTTGGAGTGGCTGTTCAGGCCCAAAGCAATCAAGAACTGATTAACCATTATAAAGCCTATTATAAGCAAATGCAAAAGCAAGCAGATGCACAAGGGGTCATTAATGCACTTACTCATTTAAATGTCTTACAACCATCTACGCAGCGCCAAGATACCTTAGCCTATGTTTACATGAGTGAAGGCATGTACTTTCAAGCTCTGAATACCTCTGGAATTGAACTGAATCCTACTGATTCTGACATGTCTGTTGAAGTAAAAGCTGTTTCCCTAAAGGCGATGAAACAAGTAGAAAAAGCCATTCCCTTTTTTGAAGAACTATTTAAAAGAGAAGCTACAGTAGGAGTTGCTTATGAACTTGCAGAAATGTATTTGCAAACCCAACAATTACTTCAAGCTACCAAATATGTTGAATACGGAATAGAAAACTCAAAGCCAGATGTAGGTAGAACCTATTACGAATCACAACAGCCTTATCAAGTACCTATCAAGGCTGGTTTTTTATATTTAAAAGCATTGGTTACTTTTAATAAAAACAAGGCGACCAATATTGATACGGCCATAACCACATTAGATGAAGCCATTGCCTTGGCACCTAATTTTAATTTGGCTTATATAACCAAACAGGCGTTACAGGGACAGAAAAACCCACCGCAACCAGAAACCAAAAACTAAAAACATATAAAAAAGGGGCGTTTAAAACGCCCCTTTTTTTATTATTATTTCAATAGCTCTTACCAGATTCTGACTCTATCTTCTGGCGCCAAGTACATGGCATCTCCCTCTTTTACATCAAAAGCTGAATAAAAAGCATCAACATTCTTTAATGGCATAACAGCACGGAACATTCCTGGAGAATGTGGATCTGTTTTAATTTGGTTTCTTAAAGCGTCATCACGATACTTAGTTCTCCAAACGGTTGCCCAACTTAAAAAGAAACGTTGCTCTGGAGTAAACCCATCAATTTCCCCTGGGTTTCCATTTTCTGCCAAATACATTTGTAATCCATCATAAGCGGCATTAACACCTCCTAGATCACCAATGTTTTCTCCTAGAGTAAATTCACCATTAAGATTAACTCCTGGAAACACTTCTTCATTACTAAATTGACCCGCTAATTCTTTACCCAGCTTGGTAAATTGCTCCAAATCTTCTTCGGTCCACCAATTATTTAAATTACCATTGGCATCATATCTAGAACCGGAGTCATCAAAACAATGTGAAATTTCATGTCCTATAACTGCTCCTATACCACCATAGTTTACAGCCTCATCTGCCTCATAGTTGTAAAAGGGAGGTTGTAAAATAGCTGCTGGAAACACAATCTCATTATAAGATGGGTTAAAATAGGCATTCACAGTTTGAGGAGACATCCCCCACTCTGATTTATCCACAGGTTTTCCTAAATCTTCTAAATCCTTATTAAATCTCCATTTAGATACATTAGTCATATTATCATAGTAAGAACCACCCTCTTCATAAGTTTTCACCTCCATTTGGGAGTAGTCTTTCCACTTATCTGGATAACCAATCTTAACGGTCATTTTTTCTAGTTTTTCAATAGCCTTTTCTTTAGTTTCTGGGCTCATCCATTCTAGATTTTTAATTCTATTACCATAAGCGAGCATCACATTTTTAATCATGGCTTCTGCTTTGGCTTTAGCCTCTGCAGGGAATTTTTGCTCCACATATAGCTTTCCAAGAGCTTCTCCAACAGTCCAGTTGATAGTCTGCAAAGCACGCTCGTCTCTTTCTCTTTGTTCTTTAGAACCCTTTAAATCTCTTCCGTAAAACTCCCAACTTACTCTATCTAGTTCAGTCGTTAGCTTTCCAGAAGCACCATTAAGTAAAGTCCAAGTCAAATAGTCTTTCCAGTCTTGAACGTTCCCTTCTTTTAGGATTCCGTCCAAAGCTTTAAAATAACCAGGATCTGAAACAATAACCGTGTCTACAGATTGCACGCCGATACCTTGAAAATAAGTGTTCCAATCGATAGATGGCGTCATTTCTTTCAATCCTTCCAAGCTTTTAGGATTATAGCGCTTTCTAGCATCTCTACGCTCTTCCTTCGTCATTCTTGGTTCAGCCAATCGTGTTTCAAATGCCAATATGTTTTCAGCCTTTTGGGTAGCGGTAGCATCATCGACACCTAGATATTTCATCATGGTTGCAATATGCGCCTTGTAAAGATCCCTTTTTTGCTTGGTATCTTCGTCTTGGTCAACATAATAATCTCTACTTAAACCAAGCGACCCATTACCTAAATAAGCTGCATTAATATCGCTATTCTTTGGGTGAGATCCCACTCCAAAACCTAGAAAACCAGCTCCACCTTGTGGTTCCATTTTTATTAAATAAGCTTGTAAATCGGCCAAATTGCTGATTCCATCTATTTCTGCTAAATAAGGTTTAATAGGTTCCAATCCTTGATTATCCCTTGCAACAGTATCCATGATGGTTTCATAGATTTTAATGGCTTTTTCTTGATCAGATCCAGGCATAACTTTTATTTGTGCCATGTCTTTGTTGTCTGATGCCATGGCCGACTTTAAAATACCTAAGGCATCTTCATCAGTCATTTGACGAAGTTCGTCAAAACTTCCCCATCTGGTTCTATCAGCTGGGATTTCGTTGTTTTCCAACCAGGTCCCATTGACATACTTAAAAAAATCTTCACTTGGTTTTACCAAAGTATCCATGTTCTTGAGCTCAATACCCGGAGCAACATATACTTCGGCCATTTCCTTCTTTTCTTCCTTACAAGATGATAAGCCTACTAGCACACCCGCGGCAAGAACAGAAGCGTTCATGATTTTACGATTCATATTTAATTATAATTTTAAAATTTGCTATTATTTAGTTGAGAGTAATTTGTATAAATAAGGATTATTACAGCTATTTAGGGTTTGTAAATCTGTTGGGATTCACGTTCCAATTTCTTGTTCATTTGAAGGCTCATATTGTTAAAAGCAATTAATACCTCACCAATAACACTAACCATTTCTTCATTGTCAATATTTGATAAATTAGCTAAGCTTTCCAATTTTAAACAGGCATTTTCAACAGCTACCAAACGCGCCATTACCGAAGGCGAGTTTAACTCTGCAGGTATGGTTTTTTGAAGATCTGTCAACAAGGTAGATAAGATTTCCTGGTTGTCTTGAAAATAGGAATAATCGCCTAATTTCAATTTAGCTATAACATCATTCAGTTCGGTATATTTGTTCCAGTTTTCAGTGTAGACAGCGACTTTGGGATCAACGACATACTCGGTATATTTTATTTGGGCTATGTCCTCTTTGGTTATGGACGAACTTTTTTCAACCTCTTGAACTACTTCTGTTTGTTGGGATTCACCACAACTTAAAAGGATAAAAAGAATAAAAACATATGTTATCTTGCTCATGGGCACTACTATAAGATTAGCAAATATATTGAATTCAAACCATTCCCAAAGAGCTTTAAGATTTAAGTGGCTTTTATGATTTGAAACCACAAAATCTTCTTAATTTTGTGCAACTTTTTAAATGACCAAAATGACTTCAAAAATCTTAATCATTGGTGCTTGTGGGCAAATAGGATCTGAACTAGCTCAGGCACTTAGAAACAAACACGGTAAAGACAATGTGGTTGCCAGTGATATTGATTCCAGAAATATGGAAGTTGTTCAATCTGGTCCTTTTGAAATCGTAGACGCCAAAGATTATAATTCGGTCAAGAATTGTATTGACAAACATGACATAGACACTGTTTATTTAATGGCGGCCATGTTGAGTGCAACGGGAGAAAAAAACCCAATGGCTGCCTGGGATTTAAATATGAATTCTTTATTTCACGTGTTGAATTTAGCCAAGGACGGGGTGATTAAAAAAGTCTTTTGGCCTTCAAGCATTGCTGTATTTGGCAGCAATACCCCCAAAGAAAACACACCGCAACATACCATCATGGAGCCTTCTACTGTTTACGGTATAACCAAGCAAGTAGGTGAACGCTGGTGTGAATATTATTTTAAGAATTATGGTGTGGATGTGAGAAGCATTAGGTATCCAGGAATCATCAGTTGGAAAACCTTACCTGGTGGAGGAACCACAGATTATGCTATAGACATTTATCACAAAGCACTTACCGAAAAATCCTATGAGTGCTTTTTAAGTGCAGATACCTCTTTGCCCATGATGTTTATGGATGATGCCATAAAAGCGACCATCAACCTTATGGAAGCCCCAGAAGATGATGTAAAAATTAGATCTTCCTACAATTTGGCCGCTATGAGCTTTACACCTCAAGACCTATTTGAAGCCATCAAAAAACACATTCCTGATTTTACAATCACCTTCAACCCTGACTTTAGACAAAAAATCGCCGACTCCTGGCCTAAAAGTATTGATGACTCTTCGGCCCGAAATGACTGGCACTGGCAACATGCCTTTGACATTGAAAAGATGACGATTGAAATGCTTGAAAAATTGGGAGAAAAATATGGGGTGCGTATTTCTTAATGGCACAAAACAGGTACTTCTTTTTCAAATAGAAATTTTTATCTAGCTACTGAAGGGATAGAAAAGAGTTCCATGTAAGTATTTCTTTATATTTGGGTGTATGTATAATAAAAATAAACACACCAGTGTGTTTATACATATGTTGTACTGCATTATGACCAACCAAGAAACTAATGAATTTATTTAAAGGTTTGTTCTCTCCAAAAAAGTCTGAATCTAAAATTAATCGGACTAAACAGCTATACGAAATTGATGATAAAATCAGAATTCAATTTTTTCAAAATTTGTATCAAGCCTCTTACGACAAAGTAATTGAGCTAATTGAAAATCAAAAAATAGATGTGAATGGATATGCTGATTACGAACATTCAAGAAGTATTTTAATAAGTGTAATTAGTGACTGTAACTCTGAATTTAAAGGTTCTGAAAATCATGTAAAACTTGTTAAATACATAATTGATAAAGGAGCAGATATTAATCTCAAAACAAAGGAAGGTTATAATGCATTGGAAATAGCATTATCTTTTCATAGTATGTCAAATATTGCTTTAATTTTAATAAAAACTGGAAAAGCGGACATTAACTCAACCGAAAAACATGGAAATAATCTAATATTTACAGCGATTAGAGAATACGGTTTGACTTGGAGAGAAGAACAAAAAGCAGTCAACCAATTACGATTTGAAATTATAAAAGAACTCTTAAATCGTGGTGCGGATTTGGACAAAATAAACAATCATGGAATTTCAGCCAGAACGTGGATTGAAAAAATACCTGAAAATGACAAATTGCATAAATTGATAAACGAATTTGATAAAAAATAACGCAGTACAACAACGGCTATAGTTCATTGCTTCTGACTTTCCTCACGGAAAGTCCTCGCAAATTTGCTATCTTCGGTTTTCGGCGGAAAATCCTCGCGGATTTTCACGCAACGAAACCATAGCCAAACCGTTAGGTTCAATTATAAAAAACCCAAATGGACATCATCAGAACGTTTATCCATACAAACAGAGATATTCACGGAAAAGATTGTATTTCTGAATTTTTACTGCCAAATATTGCCGAAAATAAACCAAACTTCATTGGAATGACTTCTGGAAAATCTTATGATTTAGGCTTGATTGTTAGTACATCCAGAAAATGGGATGAAAAAGTTCTTTTTAACGCATTTAAAAAAATCAAAAGCATTGGCCTTTTTGGGAGAAAACGAAAAAAGCAGATTTTAAAAAACTATATCTCAGAAATATCAAAATTAAGAGATGAATTTCCTGACTCAATTGTTAAGCTTGACAATAATTTTAGTTTGGTAAGAGTAGAATTCAGGACTGAATACATTAATAGAACAAGACCGAAACCAAAAGCGATTTCAAAAAAGGTAAAGGAAAATTACTTGAATTTAGGTCAAGCTTGTTTGAATGAAGAACAATTTTCTGAATTCCAATCTTTCGTGAAAACACTAAAGAATTATAATGGACATTGGAAATATGGAACAACTCTAAATTATGTAAAGGAGTTTTTGAATCAAAAAAAGATTTTTCTATTTCTGGTTTTGGACTGGAAAGCTGAAATTGCAGATTTAAACTGGATATTAAATTCAGCATTTGAAAAGAACTTTAATAAAACAATTGAATTACCAAGTCCTAAAGATTATCCAGAAAGAGCTTCTGTTTCTTTTGACAAGGTATTTTGCGATTATAAAAAAGCATTAAATAAATCGGATTTTGATTTAAGCTTTATCGACACTGATAGCGACCAATACGTTCTTGTTTTACATAAAACATCTGTAAAAGGTACTATTTCGGAGTATATAAATGGGATTGAATTTAAAGAAATGAAAATAAACTGCACCTAACACCGTGTTAAAACAATTGCTTGGTTCTAGCCTACTCAAAAAATTCTCGCAACTTTACTATCTTAGTTTCATGACTTGAAAATCCTCACATATTTACAAGAAATTAGACCATATACAAACCGTTACCACCAATTTGAATGAAAAACTACAAACTGACAATATTTAATCAATCAAGGGTTGTAACTATAGTCTTTCTGCTTCCTATAATACTATTGGGTTCTTTATTTACGGGATTAGAACTTATGCAGAAAAGCTATTTTTGGATTGTGTCAATTCCTATGTTTGCAGGATTATCAGGACTGATATACTATTTCGCCAAAGGTGATTTAATCGTTGACTTTGATGATGAAACTTTGCGATTCACTTGGAAAAAGAAACTCATTTTTAATTACGATGCAATAGAACCAATATCAGTTAAGGACATTAAGACAGTTGTAATTGACCAAGGCGAATTATTAAGAAAAATAATCACTTCTGACCGAGAAATTAATATTAGCAATGGGAAATTACTAATGAAGGACTCGCAGAAGTTTATAGCGTTGTTACATTCAACTATCAAACAGAATGGAGGAAGGATTATTGACAGCTGGGACGTTTGGCAAGAGAAAGGATATCTAAAATGGGCACTAAGAATCAATACCGTAGTTATTGTTTCAGTTGTAGGACTAATTGTAGCGTTCGGAATATTCAAAGGCTTTGACAAAATACCACCAGCAAGTTTCTTTATGTTGATATTCCTATTGCCCCAAATGCTTTTATATCATAAACAAATGAAAGAAAAATAAAAAAATACTGGCAACACCGTATATAAAAAATCACATCTGATTTTCCTACTGAAAATCCTCGGACACAAAACCGCACTATTCTTATACACACCGTTAGCCATAATTAAACCAAAAAATGAACGAATTAACTAAACTTGGAAAGAAAAGAACCATACTGATTTCAATAAGTATTTTATTAGTTTCTATTCACACAATATATTTTTATCATTCTGTGAGACCAGAAATTGAGTCAAAAAAACTTATCCAACAAATAATAAGATTTTCATTGACAGTTGGACTATTAATAATGGTTTATAAAGGGAAGAATTGGGCGAAAATTGTTTCAATAATTTTATTTTCTTTAGCACTTTTGGGAGCATTAGTTGGTTTAGCAACTTTAGACACACCTTTTATCAATAAAACACCTTTATTGGTTATGGTTTTTGTTTATTCAATGGCAATTTATCATTTTGGTTTTGCTAAAAGTTTTAAAGAGTTTTTCAAATTTCAAAATACTGAAATCACAGAATCAATTCAAGATTCTAAAGAAATTATGGAATCGGAAAAATTTTGGAGAATTATTGAGATTACAAAATCTGAAAGTTCTGGAGATTATGAAAAACAACAATCTCTACTTGAAAGAGAATTATTAAAACTAACTGCAAAAGAAGTTTTAGAATTCGACAATAAATTTAGAACATTAAAAGGGGAAATCTATACTTGGGATTTTTGGGCTGCTGCATATATCATCAATAGAGGTTGCTCAGATGACTGTTTCTCTGATTTTAGAGGTTGGTTAATTGGACAAGGAAAATTAGTATTTGAAAGTGCAGTTCAGAATATTGAAACACTTTCCGAACTCAAAGAAACAAACGATGGAGATTGGGAAGGTTTGAGTTATATTCCAACCGACGTTTACGAAAAAAAGACGGGAAATGATATGCCTCAAGGAATTCTAGAAAATTTTGAAATTACTGGAGAAGAATGGGAAGAAGATGAAAATGAATTAAAAAATAGATTTCCGAAGTTATACGCAAAATTCGGAATGGAATAAAAATTACTGTGACTAACAAAATTAAAAAAATGAAAAGTCTATTAAAAATCATCATCCCTTTCTTACTACTAGTTAGTTGTAGTAATGATGATATTTCTGAAAATGTACAACCAAATAATCTACTTGATACTAAAGTAAAATACCTTTTATTTAATGATGGCATTAGATTTACGGACGATCATTTTGTTTTTTTTCAATTAGATTCTATTGTTTATGAATACCAAAATCAAAATATATCTAAAGTAATTGGAGGATTCATACCTTTTGATCCTTTTTCATCTTTCTTAAATAAGACGTTAACTAACAATATGTATGATTCAATAATTAAATTGAATGAAACCTATAAAGTTTATACATTACCAACATCTGTGCCTTATTATTTCGCGGATAATCCAGATAACCCTGTCGAATATATTATCAACAATCAAGGAATACAACAAGTCACTCGAAGGGATGGTTTAATTCTGAACTATGAATATGAAAACAATTTCATTTATGAGAAAAATGAATCCGGTTTAGTTCTTAAAAAATTCTATGTGGAAAACAATAACATATCAAAAGTTGAAAAATTTAGGTATGACTTGAATCTTGAAGTATATAACAGGACAGAAATATTATTTCAGGAATATGATTCAAACCCAAATCCATTTAAAGGAAAACACTATTTACTTGGAGCATTCTATCGCTCATTTTCTGAAAACAATTTTAGTAGTTATACCATAAATTCTTATAATAGATTAGACGATGGCACTTTCCAATTATATTATACATTTGAAACAACGACATCTTTTGGATACAACAATGATAATTATCCATTATTTGGAAATTATGAATAAAATTCAATTGCCAACCATTTATAACCCAAATTGCTAAGGATTTTTGCGCAACTATTCTTACCCAAGCCGTTTCCAGTAATATAAAAATAACCTATGAAACAAATCTTACTATTTTTAATTCCATTTTTACTTTTAACCTCGTGTGATTCAATAACTGGAGAAGAAATTGCCAGGTTACCAATCAATAAAGTAAGTACTAGCGAAGAAAATTATTTTGAAAAAGAGACTTCTTTAAATTTAAAAAAAGGAGATAAAATTGCTTTTTGGTCAGAAATGGATTTTGAATATTCCGGCGAAGAATCTTTTCTGTTTAGATTCAGAGTTTACAAAAATGATGAACCTTATGCAATTCTGGAATTTGACCCAACCAATAAAAACATAACTATTGGAGAAATCAAATCAACAATTGGAAATAAGACTAAATGGAGTTTTACTGGAAAAAATAAAGAGTTAAAAATAAAAGAAGATGGAAAATATACTTTTAAGGGGATTCTTAAAACTACAAAAAATCCAAGTTTGATAGTTAATAAAGCTATTGTGGTAATTAAAAAATAAATACTCCTGGCAATATTGGCTATAATTTATTGCTTCTCATTTTCGGTAAGGAAAATCCTAACGGTTTTACTATCTTGGTCTTATAACTTGAAAATCCTCACAGATTTACAAATAATTAAATCATATACAAACCGTAATTGTTAATGCGACTAATATCACTTGAGTTGCGGTGAATTAGGCAATGACGAATATTAATATGCCTAAAGGAAAAATTAGAATTTTAGCTTTAGATGGATTCAGAGCAATTGCTATCATAGCAGTTATGCTTTTTCATTATTTTTCAAGGTGGACAACACCAAACCATGAATTTTCTTTATATCCATATGGCAACCTTTACAACTATTTTAATTGGGGGAAACTAGGAGTACAGTTTTTTTTTATCATAAGTGGCTTTGTAATCTATTTCACTCTTGAAAAAACAGAAAACCTTACATTATTTTGGAAAAAAAGAATGATTCGATTAATGCCTTCGATTGTAGTTGCTTCCTTAATAACCTTTATTTTCTTTATAATTTTTGACAAAAACAATGTCTTTCCAAATAGTCACTTTGCGGAAAATTTCATCCCAAGCATATCATTTATCAAACCATCATTGTTAAATGAAATTTTCAACACCAAATTTGAATATATAAATGGCTCTTACTGGAGTCTATGGCCAGAAATTCAATTTTACTTTCTATCCAGTTGTATTTATTATTTAAATAAATCACGCTTTATGTCAAATTTTATGGTTGTGTCCATTTTTCTAATTTCAATTAATTATGTTATGCAAAATGTGCAAGGTGGGAACAATTTAAATATTGAAATTTCTGACTACACATTAAATGTATATAACACCTGGATAACCAATGGCTTTAACTTAATATCTTATTTACCTTTCTTTAGTTTGGGGGTATTAGCCTATGTTTTGTATCAGAACAATATGAATAATACAAAAGTTCCCTTGTTTTTAAAACTTTGTATTTTCTTTATTATCCTATTCATTATTTATTCTGGAGTACGCCTTTATGTGAGACTATTTTATGCAGTAATGATCTGCCTTGTTTTTATATTCATTTATTACCCACAAAGGCTCTCTTTTCTAGAAAACCCAAAGATTACAAAAATTGGAGAATCTTCTTATTTCCTATATTTAATCCATGAAAACATTGGTGTATTTATAATTTATACCTTAGGACAAATTATTCTCCCCAATTCATTTTTATTACCAATAATCTTGATAATTGGATTTTCCTATTTGAGCATTTTATTCACAAAAAAGGTAGATAACCCTATTAATCAAACTTTAAAAAGAAAACTAGTCAAAAAATGAGACAGCTACCAATTATATTGTTATTCTTTCTAATTAATTTAAAGTCTCAAAATATTGAAAATGATAAAGTTTATATAACACATGGCAATAACCAGGGTGTTAATTATCCATATGGTGTTTCAGAGTTAATCATAAAAGCAGATTCAACTTTTTATTGGAAAAGTTTTAATGTACATAAACATAATTGGAAAAATTATTCTCAGAGTGAGAATATTATTAGCATCAGTGGTAATGTTATCAAATCAAATGATTTATACATTCTAAAAGAAATGGGATGCAATTCTAAAGGACCCAATAAATGGATTGTAAAAATCACTGAGGAGAAAATTGAATTTTACATTAATAAAAAATCTAAACTGACTAAAACCAAGACAGAATACAAACGAATTAAGTCCAGTGGGTAATATGTTCCAGAAATTAAGATAAACCCTTTCTTTTAACTATGCTCAAGACGTCCATGAACCTATAGAGAATTGCTTATATCGGCGGCAAATTAAATACTAACCCAAAAATCATTAACTTTAACCCGTCTTGACGCAATTAGTTAACCCAACTAGTGTCTAAACGAAAGACATCAAAAAAATGAAATTTGTCGCAACCATAATAGTGCTGCTTCTTGTTTTAACCGCTTGCCAAAACGAGAAGAAACAATCATCTGAAGATATTGAAGGATCAAAAAACTTAGTCTTTTCAGATTTGGTACTTCATGACCGTTTTGACAACACCCTGGTTTTAGACACCCTATTATTGGGTCGTGAGGCACAGTTTTCACCAGTCTATATTGGTAAAATGAACGACTCCATCCAACCTTATTACAAAACTGCAAAGGTTGGTTACCGTGTCGAAGATTGGAACAAATACCGAAGTCCGGAAGCCGATGACTTAGAGATCTATATTGACACCACGCAAACCATTGGTTTCCCAATGGGTGTATGGGAATATGAGCAAGAACCCGAACGAAGAGTCAATAAAAAATCCTACCCTATATTTATTAGAAACCAAAGCAATGATACTTTGAGCATTGGGTTTGGAGAGATTTTACCTATCGTAACAGAGGCTCAAGACTCTTTGGGGAACTGGATGCAAATTGAAAGTCCGCTGATGTATGATTGCGGGACCGGGTTAACCCAGTTCTACTTGCCTCCAAATGAAATTGCCATTTCTACTTTAAGGCAAAACAAGGGCACCAATAATACCAAGTTTAGAGTGAAATTTAGTTTTGGCGACCATCAAATCTATTCTAACGAGATTGAAGGAAAAATGAATGACTAATTTTCATTTAAATTCAACCTTGAATTCAAAGGTTAAAAATACAATGAAAATTTAGGAGTTATCTTCATATTTTTTCTTTCAAATAATCTATTTCCTACTTGTTTTCTATAATGGTATTTGTTTAGATTTGAGACTTAATCTAAACTATTCATCTATAATGAAAAAACTATTATTTATTGCCCTAAGTTTATTTATTACAACTAACCTAACTGCGCAAAAGGCCAAGGTAACCAAAGGAGAATGGAGTAACCTTAAAGGTATTACCGCCTATAATGTGGTATTTGATTACTCTGATTTAACCATTCCTAAATATGATTCTGAGGAAGAATTTTTAAAAGACAAAATGGCAAAAAGAGAAGAAAAAGAACCAGGAACAGGAGAGGCTTTTAAAAAGTCTTGGTTTTCTGATAGAGAAGAATTTTACGAGCCAAATTTCATTAATACGTTCAACGACAGATATAAAGATGGCACTGTAAAAGTTGGGAAAGACTTACCCAATGCAGAATACACCATGAAAATTCATACGACCTTCATTTACCCAGGTTATAATGTGGGTGTGGTAAGACATAATTCAAAACTTGAAGTGACCTTAAGCGTTTATAAAAATGATGCTCCTGATAATGTGATTTTTTCAGTTGATTACACAAAAATTGAAGGACAAGGAAATGGAGGATTTGATTTCAATTCTGGACAAAGAATTGCTGATGCCTATATCATTTTTGCAAGAGCCTTGACAAAGCATATGTACAAAAACAACAAATAAAATTTACTTGATAAAGAAGATGTAATGAGCGAATAGAAATCTATTCGCTCATTTCTTTTTGCATATCGATCACATGGGCCAAATTGGCTACAATACGATCATGTTTCTTTACAAATGGATTGGTTTCATCCCAAACATAACCAGCCAATACGGCACATATTTGTTTTTTAACCTCTAAGTTCTCAGGACGATGGAAAAACAAGGTCTGTAAATTACCCGTGTACCATTCCTTCACATAAGTAGCAAATACATTAACGCCATATTTAATGTAATCGGCATAGTCTTTTTCCCAATCTACGGTCTCGCCATTTAGTTCTTTTGAAATCAATTTAGACGATTGTAAGGCAGATTCTGTAGCAAAAGTAACCCCTGAAGAAAACACAGGATCCAAGAATTCGGCACTATTACCTGTTAGTACAAAGCCCTTTCCATAGAACTTTTTCACGGCTTTAGAATAATTTCTAATACAAACGGGCTCAAACTCAAACTCCAACCCTTCAAACCTAGAATGGTAATACTCTGTAAGCTTCAACATGGCTTTCAGTCGTTCACTATTAGAACCGCTGTATGAATCTATCAATTCATTTTTTCCAACAAAACCGATACTGGTGATACCATTTGAAAAAGGGATAACCCAAAACCAAGTATCTGTATCCAATACATCAAAGGTAATTAGGGTTCCTTCTCTTCCCTCTGGGCGCTTTAAATCTTTAACATGAGTAAAAATAGAGGAGTGCTCTGGAATGGAAGAGGGTTTATCCAAATCCAACAAGCGAGGAAGCACCCTACCGTAACCACTAGAATCGACTATAAATTTAGCGTTTACCTGATAGGATTCTCCTTGGTCATTCTTTATTTGGGTTGTCGAACTTCCATCCTCCTGAATTTGTACATCCAATACCTCATGACCAAATTGAATATCTACGCCTCGTTTTATAAGTTCTTGAGTCAAGGTGTGATCAAAATCGGCTCTAGGTACTTGCCAAGTCCAATCCCATCCTTCGGTATGCTTTTGGCTAAAATCAAAATTACAAACCACATCATCCCTAAGAAATCGGGCTCCCGCCTTAACTTCATAATTTCGTTCCTTTAAGCAATCTAGCAAACCAACTTCTTCAAAATGGTCCATGCACCTAGGGAGCAAGCTCTCACCTATTACAAACCTCGGAAAATGGCTTTTTTCAACCACTTTCACACGATGGCCTTGGTTAAATAAATAAGAGGCTGCCACACATCCAGAAGGACCAGCACCAATAATTAACACATCTACTTGCACATCCATCATAATCAATCAGCTATATAATTCATTTATTATATTAAATTTGCAATCCAAATTAACTATTTTTAGTTCAAGTTATTTAAATTTTTCACAAAAAAATCCAATAAATATTAATGCTGACACTTAAAGGGACTCTAGGGATCAAGGAATTCTATCAAATCATTTTTGAACAACAAGATTTTCAATTGGATGACTCTGTTTTAGAGATTGTAGAAAAGAGCTTTAATTTTCTTAAAGAATTTTCTGAAAACAAGGTCATATATGGGGTAAACACAGGGTTTGGTCCTATGGCACAATACAAAATCAAGGATTCTGAGCGTAATGAATTACAGTACAATCTCATACGCAGTCATGCCTCTGGGACTGGCAACCCCATTCCTCCTATCTATGTGAAAGCTGCTATGGTTGCTAGATTAAACACCCTATCACTGGGTAATTCTGGAATTCATAAATCAGCTGTTATGTTGATGACGGAGTTGATCAATAGAGATATTACCCCTTTAATATTTGAACATGGAAGTGTTGGAGCTAGTGGTGATTTGGTTCAATTGGCCCATTTGGCCTTAGTGTTAATAGGCGAAGGTGAAGTCTTCTATCAAGGAAGTTACCAACCCACCAAAGAGGTTTTTGAAAAGGAACAGTTAACACCTATCTCTGTAGAATTAAGAGAAGGGCTAGCACTTATGAACGGAACGTCAGTGATGACTGGTATTGGATTGGTCAATACCGTTTTCACAAGAAGATTACTGGATTGGGCCATCACTTCTTCTGCTGCTATTAATGAAATAGTGAAAGCATATGACGACCATTTATCCTTTGAGTTAAATGACTCTAAGAAGCATATCGGTCAAAGAGAAATTGCTAAGAAAATGCGTGAGCATTTAGAAGATAGCCAATTAACCAGAAAAAGAGAACATCATTTATATTCTAAAAACGAAGATGTTTCTGTCTTCAAAGAAAAAGTCCAGGAATATTACTCCTTAAGATGTGTTCCCCAAATTTTAGGTCCTGTCCTAGACACCTTAAACAGTGTGGAAAAAATTCTAATTGAGGAAGTGAATTCTGCAAATGACAACCCTATCGTGGATGTAGAAAGACAACATGTTTACCACGGCGGGAATTTTCATGGTGATTATGTGTCTCTGGAAATGGATAAACTTAAAATGGTTGTTGCCAAATTAAGTATGCTTTCTGAAAGACAGCTAAACTACTTGTTAAATTCGCGTTTAAATGACATGCTACCTCCATTTGTTAATCTCGGGCAACTTGGATTAAATTTTGGTATGCAGGGAGTGCAGTTTACAGCAACCTCTACAACGGCAGAAAACCAAATGCTGTCAAACCCAATGTATGTGCACAGTATTCCTAACAACAATGACAATCAAGATATAGTCAGTATGGGAACCAACTCGGCTCTTATTACAAAAAAAGTCATAGAGAATGCATTTGAAGTGGTTGCTATTGAATTGATAACTATCGTTCAAGCTATTGAATATCTGAATGTTAAAGATCAGGTTTCTTCAAAAACACGTAAAGTATATGATGAGATAAGGAATATAGTCCCTATCTTTACCAAAGACGTTGTGATGTACCCCTATGTCAATAAAGTTAAGGAGTACCTCATCAATCATTAAAAGCTATTAATCATGTTTCGAGTATTCTTTTTTATTTTCATGATTGCTGGTTTCAGCAGTCATGGCCAAGAGTTAGCACTTGCCAGAACAGACGGTCAATTTGGTTTTGTCAACACTTCTGGAGAATGGCATATTAAACCCCAATTTAAGGACGCCAAAAGTTTTTCAGATGATTTGGCTGAAGCCATGAATGATGACAAATCTTGGGGATACATCAATAGAAAAGGAGAATGGGTGATTAAGCCACAATTTAAAGATGTTAAGGCTTTTCACTCTGGAATTGCTTTAGCTACCGATGGCGATGATTGGTTTTACATTGACAAATCTGGAAATAAAACACTTGCTCAAGTACAAACGGATAAATTCTATGATTTTAGTGATGGAATGGCCATCATCAGAAATGGAGATTTGGTAGGTTTTATAAATACCCAAGGAGCGGTTGTTGTCCAGCCTAAGTTTGAAAAGGCGTTCCCTTTTCAAAATGGTCACTCTAAAGTATTGGAAGGTGGAAAATGGGGATTGATTGACAAAACTGGAGCCTATCTGGTGAAAACAGAATATGATGGAATAGGTCAAGTTTCCAATGGCCCTGTTGTTGCTGAAATGGGATCCTCTAAAGGCTTAATAATTGACGGTCAATTCAAAGAGATTCCAGGAGCTGAAAAAATTTGGGATTTCACCTCTTCTGAAGGTCTTGCCTTTGCAAAAAAAGATGGTCAATTGGGCTTTATAGATACTCAAGGTAATTGGGTTATTGAACCCCAATTTGACAAAGTAAAAGATTTTAGCAATGGATTAGCCCCTGTTATGAAAGACAAAAAATGGGGGTATGTTGATACCAATGGTCAAGTAATTATTGACCATCAATTCAAGGACGCTGAGACTTTTAGCAAAGATGGATTAGCACCAGTTAAACCATCTAAATTATGGGGATTTATTGATAAAAAAGGCAACTTAGTAATTGAGGATAAGTACGATATTTCCTCGGTAAATTTTGGCGCCCTTTTTGGTGCCACAGAAGACAAAGGCTTTATTGATGGCTTATCAAGAGTCAAACTGAAAAAAGAATGGGCTTTTATCAAACCCAACGGTGAAGTCCTAGGTAATATATGGTTTGAAAACCTAGAATTATTTAAATAAACGAAACTAAACGAACTATTATAAATGAAATGTGCCCTAATCACAGGCGGTTCTCGCGGCATTGGACGAGCAATTTGCATCCAACTGGCAAAAGATACCGACTATCATATTCTTATTAATTACAACAGTAACGAACAAGCAGCATTAGAAACCCTAAAAGAAGTAGAAGCTTTAGGAAATTCTGGTGAGATTTTAAAATTTAATGTTTCTGATGCCGAACTAGTTACCTCTACCTTAGACACTTGGCAAACCAATAATCCTGATGCTATGGTAGAAGTTATAGTTAACAATGCAGGAATCACTAAAGATGGTTTGTTTATGTGGATGCCATCAGAAGATTGGAATTCTGTTATTAATACCTCTCTCAATGGATTCTATAATGTAACCCACTTCTTCATTCAGAAATTACTTAGAAATAGATACGGAAGAATTATCAACATTGCCTCAGTTTCTGGTGTGAAAGGAACTGCTGGTCAAGCAAATTATTCAGCCGCTAAAGGCGCCTTGATTGGCGCAACCAAAGCACTAGCACAAGAAGTAGCCAAAAGAAAAATCACTGTTAATGCAGTAGCTCCCGGATTTATTAAATCTGATATGACTGCAGAACTGGATGAAAAAGAATTAAAAAACATGATTCCAATGAACCGATTTGGAGAGGCTGAAGAAGTTGCCCACGTCGTATCCTTTTTAGCTTCTAAAAAAGCATCGTATATTACTGGAGAAGTCATTAATATTAATGGTGGAATTTACTCATAAATAAAGGGAACATGAAGCGAGTTGTAATTACAGGAATGGGTATTTATTCTTGTATAGGTGAAAATTTGGAGGAAGTAAAAAAGTCTTTGTATGAAGGTAAATCTGGTATTGTCATAGATCCTCAAAGAATAGATTTTGGATACCGATCACCGCTTACAGGAATGGTCAATAGACCCGATTTAAAAGGCATGCTATCTAGAAGACAAAGGATAAGTATGGGTGAGGAAACTGAATTTGCCTATATGGCTACCATTGAAGCCTTAAAAAATTCTAGGATAGACCAAGACTTTATTGACAACCATGAGGTAGGTATCCTTTATGGCAATGACAGTACAGCCAAATCTGTGGTAGAGTCCAATGACAAAATAAGAGATAAAAAAGACACAACATTAGTAGGTTCTGGAGCCATTTTTCAAGGTATGAATTCTTCAGTCACCATGAACCTCTCCACCATATTCAAACTGACTGGCGTTAATTTTACTATCAGTGCAGCCTGTGCCAGCGGATCCCATTCCATTGGAATGGCTTACCAACTTATAAAAGCAGGTTTGCAAGAATGCATTATTTGTGGTGGAGCCCAAGAAATTAATCCCATTGCCATGGGTAGTTTTGACGGATTAGGAGTGTTCTCAACCAATACAGAAAACCCAGCGCAAGCCTCTAGGCCTTTTGACAGTAACAGAGATGGACTGGTTCCTAGTGGAGGAGCTGCAACGCTTATTTTAGAATCTTATGAATCTGCCGTAAAAAGAGGCGCCCCCATTTTGGGAGAAGTATTGGGTTATGGCTTTTCTTCTAATGGCGACCACATATCAACTCCCAATGTAAATGGTCCAAGCAGAGCAATGGAAATGGCTTTGAAACAGTCAAACATTAAAGCTTCAGATATTGAATATGTGAATGCCCACGCCACCTCTACTCCTGTAGGAGATGCCAATGAAGCACGAGCTATTTTTGAAGTATTTGGTGAAAATGGACCTTATGTGAGTTCCACCAAATCCATGACAGGTCATGAATGCTGGATGGCAGGTGCCAGTGAGGTTATCTATTCCATGCTAATGATGCAAAACGATTTTATCGCTCCCAACATAAACCTAGAAACTCCAGATGAAGCCGCTTCAAAATTAAATTTGGTGAGCAAAACGCTAGATAAAAAATTTGATGTATTTTTGTCCAATTCATTTGGATTTGGCGGGACAAATTCCGCCTTAATTATTAAAAAAATGTTGGTGTAGCAATGGATAAAGAAGTTATTATTGAGAAAATAAACGACTTTCTTATAGATGAATTTGAGGTTGAAAGTGAAGATATTTCACCTGAAGCCAATTTAAAGGACACTTTGGAACTTGACAGTCTAGATTTTGTAGATTTGGTGGTAGCTGTTGAATCTAATTTTGGTGTTAAATTGGTAGGAGAAGACTTTGTAGGGGTTAAATCCCTTGAAGACTTTTATAACCTTATAGAAAGAAAATTAAGCTAAATACAGCCCCTAAAATAATGTATGGCTACTGAGTGGAAAGGTAAATCCCGCGGAACGGTTTTGGGTTACAAAATATTTGTATTTTGTATGAAAAACCTAGGATTGGGGTCTGCCTATTTCGTCCTTAATTTTGTAGCTACATATTTTGTTTTCTTTGCACTAGATGGTTCTAAGGCTATCTATTATTACTTTCACAAACGCTTAGGATATTCCAAATTCAAAAGTCTAATTAGCATTTTTAAAAGCTACTACGTTTTTGGGCAAACCATCATTGATAAAGTGGCGATTTCTTCAGGACTTCGGGAAAAATTCACTTATGAATTTGACGGCATGCACCTCATTGAAGAAACTTTAAGAGCCAAAAAAGGAGGGGTTCTTATTAGCGCTCATGTTGGCAATTTTGAAATAGCTGAACATTTTTTTGGAGATCTTGAAGAAGACGCATCCATAAGCCTTCTCACCACAGATGTAGAACATTCCGCTATCAAAGATTATTTGGAAAGCGTGACCAAAAAATCCAATATCAATTTCATTCTTATTCAAGAAGATTTATCACACATTTTTGAAATTAATGCCGCTTTAGCAAGGAATGAAATTGTTTGTATGACCGGAGATCGCTATATTGAAAATTCAAAATTTTTAGAACATGAATTATTGGGTAAAAAGGCTAAATTTCCTGCCGGACCTTTTTTGCTTGCATCCCGATTAAATGTTCCTGTTTTGTTTGTGTATGTCATGAAAGAAACCAATACCCATTATCACCTTTACACCAGAAAATCGCACACCAAACATAGAGATGCTTTAGGCCTTCTTGAAGAATACACACAAAGTGTCACTTGGATGCTGAAAAAATACCCCTTGCAGTGGTTTAACTATTTTGATTTTTGGGGTGCAAATAAAGACCTCAAAAACTAATGAAACACGTTTTAGTCATCCATTTTTCCCAATCTGGACAATTAACAGAAATAGTCAATAACGTGGTTACGGATCTCAAGAACCATGATCAAGTTCAAATAGATTATCACCAAATTGAAATGGAAGACCCCTTCCCTTTTCCTTGGTCCCGAGAAGCCTTCTATGGAGCTTTTCCTGACACCTATAGTCAGAAACCAAGAGCCGTAAAACCTGTTTCTGAAACCATATTGAATACCTCATATGACCTGATTATTTTGGGATATCAAATTTGGTATTTAACCCCTTCTCTACCCACCATATCTTTTCTAGCAACAGATGACGCCAAGAAGCTTTTCAAAAACACCCCAGTAGTTACTGTTATTGGGTGTCGAAATTTATGGATGATGGCCCAGGAAAAGATGAAAGTTCATTTTACTAGTTTGAAAGCCCAGTTAGTTGGCAACATTGCATTGGTAGACCATCACCTAAATCATATCAGTGTGATCACTATTGCCCAATGGATGTTTTCTGGTGAAAAGAAAAAGTATTTAGGCATCTTTCCTAAACCTGGTGTACAACAAAAGGACATTGACCATTCCGTAAGATTTAGTAAAACGATTTTAAACCATTTATTGAGTGGGGACTTTTCCAATTTACAACCCAGTTTATTAAAACAAGGTGCTGTTTCGCTTAAATCCTTTTTAATTTTAACCGATCAAAAAGGAAATAAGATTTTCTCAAAATGGTCCCAAATAATTCTAAGAAATAGTAAGGAAAATACATCAAAAAGAAGATTATTGGTAAAAATGTTCAGTATTTACCTTTTATTTGCAATTTGGGTCATATCCCCAATAGTTTTTATTTTATTTTTGTTGACTTATTTACCTTTGCGAAAGAGGTATAGTAAACAAAAAAGCTATTATTCATCAGTCGCCTTAAATGGAGAATAAACAATGAAGGAAGTCTATATAACACGCATATCTAAATTTTTACCTAATCGCCCTATTTCTAACGATGAAATGGAAGACAAATTAGGTTTAATAAACGGCCAACACTCAAAGGGAAGACGTATTGTATTGCGTAACAATCAAATCAAAACGAGATATTACGCGATTGACGACAATGGGAACATTACCCATAACAATGCCCAATTGACTAAAGAGGCTGTAGAAAGATTGTGTGATGACAACTTCAAAACCACAGACATCGAATTGCTTTCCTGCGGTACGTCAAGCCCAGACCAAATTTTACCTTCACACGCAGCCATGGTACATGGCTTTCTGAAAAATGGTAATATTGAAATCAACTCTCCTTCAGGAGCGTGTTGTTCTGGCATGAACGCCATGAAATTTGGATACCTTTCGGTGAAATGTGGACAAACTCAAAATGCTGTTGTAACTGGATCTGAAAGAACGTCTTCTTGGATGAAATCCGATGTTTTTGAAGACGAACTCAAGCATTTAGAAAACCTAGAAGACAACCCCATATTAGCTTTCAACAAAGATTTTCTTCGCTGGATGTTATCAGATGGTGCTGGAGCCTTTTTATTGGAAAGCGAGCCCAAAGGGGATTGCCCTTTAAAAATTGAATGGATGGAGGGCACTTCATTTGCCCATGAGATTGAAGCATGTATGTATGCTGGCGGTGATAAATTGGAAGACGGCTTTTTAAAACCTTGGAGCGAGTACCCTTCTAACGAATGGAGCAAAAAATCGCTATTTGCTATGAAGCAAGATGTTAAGCTTCTTGGTAAATTTATTTTGAAGAAAGCGGTTGAAACCCTTCAAATGCTTTTTGAAAAACACCAAATGTCTTCATCAGAAATTGACTATTATTTACCTCATATCTCCTCTTACTATTTCAAAGAGCAACTTTATAAAGAGATGAAAGAAGGTGGTGTAGAAATTCCATGGGAAAACTGGTTCATGAATTTGGAACGTGTTGGAAACGTAGGTGCTGGTTCCATTTACATCATGCTTGAAGAATTAGTAGCTTCTGGAAAGTTGAAAAAAGGAGATAAAATACTCTTATCTGTTCCTGAAAGTGCCCGATTTGCATATTCTGTCGCATTAGTAACAGTGGTTTAGATGTCAAAACTCCCAATTACTGATATTTCAAATCTTATTCCGCAAAAATCACCTTTTGTGATGGTGAATTCTTTGGAACATTTCTCTGAAACAGAAGTTGTTTCCACCTTTACGATTACAGAAAACAACATTTTTGTTGAAAACGGTCAATTACAAGAACCTGGATTGGTGGAGAACATGGCCCAGACGGTGGCGCTTCATACTGGATATGCCTATTTTCTAAAAGGAGAAGATGCACCCACAGGATATATTGGATCCATAAAAAAAATAGCTGTAAAAAAACTTCCATCCATCAAAGAGACCATAACTACAAAAGTTAGTATTTTACACGAAATAATGGGAGTAACTATGGTTAACGTAACTGTATTAAACGTTGACCAAGAGGAAATTGCCTCAGGCGAAATGAAAACTGTTATTGCTGATAATGGATAAGATTCACAATCTTGATATCACCAAATTTCTACCGCATCGTGAACCTTTTTTAATGGTTGATCATGTACTTTCAATTGATGATCAACATGTATCGACCTCTTTTCATGTAACCGAAAATTGTCTTTTTACTGAAAATGGTTTTTTTAATGAAGTTGGGCTAGTAGAAAATGCTGCCCAGACTTGTTCTTCAATTGTCGGAAAAACCTATTTTGATGGCAACGATGCCAATGACATCAAACTCATTGGATATATTAGCGCAATTAAAAAAGTTTCCATTCTTTCTTTACCAAAAGTTAACTCTACTATAGTTACCAATGCCAAGTTAATTTCCCGTTTTGACACAGAAGAATTTAGCATCTGTACGTTACAATGTAAAATTGTCCAAGACCACAAAGAATTAGTATCTTGTGAATTGAATTTAGTGATTCAAGAATTAACATAGGAGCAAATGAAGAAGAATGAAGTACCTCAAGATAAAAGTAATTTAGAATCTGCCAATTTTAAAGAATTGTGCTATGCTGTGGATGAGAATGGGGAGTATACCACGGTAAATAGTAGTGGTTGGACCCCTAAAACCATCGCTCTTAATCAAGCCATTGAAGATATTAATGAACGTGTTGCAGCAGCCAAAAATAGGGTCTTGAATAACGATGTTAGCCCTATTGAGTACTACATGGAATACCATAAAATGGATTTAGGTATCTTATCCAGTTATGTTGGTATGTGGCAATGGCGCGTAAAACGTCATTTTAAACCTAATGTTTTTAAAAGGCTATCTACCAAAACTCTAAAAAAATATGCTGATGCTTTTGATGTGAGCATTGAGCAATTAAAAAATATCGAATTGCATGAAAATTGATTTTACGCACCATCAATCGGCACATTGTGAAAATGGTGTGGTATCCAATTTAATGAAGCACAATGGATTTGAAGTAAGTGAACCCATGGTTTTTGGAATTGGATCTGGATTGCTTTTCTGCTATGTTCCATTGTTGATGGTCAATCATGCACCTGCCATTACATATCGCGCGATGCCAGGATTTATTTTTAAGCGATTTGCCAATCGTGTGGGTATTAAAATTAAAAGAGAAAAATTTAAAGACCCAGCCAAGGCCAAGGCTCGATTGGATGAAAATCTTGAAAAAAATAATCCTGTTGGATTGCAAGTAGGTGTTTATAACCTACTTTATTTTCCAGATGAATATCGCTTTCATTTCAACGCCCACAATATGGTAGTTTATGGCAAGGAAGGAGACACATATCTTATTAGTGATCCCGTTATGGAAACGGTCACAACACTTACCGATAAACAATTGGAGAAAGTACGGTTTGCAAAAGGTGCTTTTGCACCTAAAGGACATATGTACTACCCTATTGCCTTCCCCAAGGAATTACACTTGGAAAAAGCCATCATAAAAGGCATCAAACAAACCTGTAAGGATATGTTGGCCCCTGTACCCATTGTAGGAGTCAAGGGCATTCGAATGATAGCCAAACTGATAAGAAAATGGCCCAAAAAGAAAGGGACCAAAGTGGCCAACCACTATTTGGGACAGGTCGTAAGAATGCAGGAAGAGATTGGAACTGGCGGCGGTGGCTTTAGATACATCTTTGCAGCTTTTTTACAAGAATCCAGTAAAATTTTGGGCAACCAAAAACTTTCCGAACTTTCAAAAGAAATGACTAGCATCGGTGATGCTTGGAGGGATTTCGCACTGGAGGCTTCCCGCATATATAAAAATAGAAGTCCGAAAACAGATGCCTACAATCAAGTGGCCGATATGTTGGACGTCATAGCAGATAGGGAAGAACAATTCTTTAAGAAATTAAGAAAAGCTATCTAGTAGTTATGATTCAAATTGACCAGGTATCAAAAAAATATAAGGACGCCGATTATTATTCGGTATCCAATTTGAGCCTGCACGTCAATGAAAAGGAAATTTTTGGTCTATTGGGACCAAATGGCGCTGGAAAAACAACTCTCATTTCTATTTTGTGCTCCTTGATTAAACCCACTTCTGGGACTTTCAAAATTGATGGATTGGATTATCAACGTGATAAAAACCGATTAAAACAACTCATAGGTATTGTTCCGCAAGAATACGCCTTATACCCTGCTCTAACAGCCTTTGAAAACTTGCAGTACTTTGGAAGTATGTATGGTTTGAAGGGAAAGGATTTATCCAACAAAATTAATGTTGCCTTAGAGCGATTGGGTTTGCTCCCCTTTGCACATAAAAAAATACGAACGTTTTCAGGAGGAATGAAACGCCGAGTCAACCTGATTGCCAGCATTCTTCATCATCCTAAAGTATTATTTCTTGATGAACCCACCGTTGGTGTGGATGTCCAATCCAAGAATGCGATTATTCAATTTTTACAAGAACTGAATCAAAATGGGACCACTATCATTTACACCTCCCATCATTTAAATGAGGCCGAAAATTTTTGTACTGAAGTGGCTATCATTGACCACGGAAAAATTATTATCCAAGGAAAACCAAAAGACCTTATTTCTAACCATGAAGGAACTCACAATCTGGAAGATGTCTTTTTAAGCTTAACAGGTAAAGCACTTAGGGATCATGCGTAAATTATGGGCATCTGCATATAAAGAATTTTTGTTGCTTACCAGAGACATTGGGGGTATTGCTATCTTATTTATCATGCCTTTGGTACTAATTGTAACCATTACATTAATTCAGGATAGCTCTTTCAAAACCATCGAAAATATTGACATTCCCATTTTGGTAGTTGACAACGACCAAGGTGATGTTTCTAAAACAATATTGGATGGCCTAAAAGAATCCGACGCATTTGAAATCCATTCCAAAACCTCTGAAGATGAAGCCAAGGATTTGGTTTTTAAGGGAAAATATCAAATGGCTATTGTCATTCCAAAAGAGCTTTCTGAGGAACTACAGGCCCAAGTAGATCAAAATGTGGAAGGGATCATGGCTAAATTTTCTATGGATTCTGATAGCACAGATACCACTCCCAAAAAACAGATTGCAATAAAAGAAGTTCGTCTTTATTTTGATCCTGCCACTCAAATTACCTTTAAGACATCGGTGAAGAACGGGATTGACAAGATGATCTCTAAAATTGAAACCGAATCCATTTATAAAGCTTTTCAAGAACAAATATCAAATGACCCTGAAGAAGTCATTTTTGATACAAAAAGCTTAATTAGCTTTAAAGAAGTTCTCCCAGAAAAAGACGAAAAAGAAATGATTCCTAATTCGGTGCAACATAATGTTCCGGCTTGGTCTCTATTTGCCATTTTTTTCATCATTGTACCTTTATCCATCAATTTGGTAAAGGAAAAAAATCAAGGAACGTTCGTTAGACTCCGAACCAATCCTGTGTCTTATGCTACCGTATTGGGAGGAAAAACATTGGTTTATTTATTGGTTTGCCTGATTCAGTTCATGCTTATGTTGATGATTGGGGTGTTTCTTTTCCCAAAAATAGGTTTACCAACCTTGGATGTATCTGGACGTATACCACTATTGTTTGTCGTGGCATTGTTTGCTGGGTTAGGAGCCATAGGTCTGGGGCTTTTATTAGGAACCATTGCTAAGACCCAAGAACAATCAGCGCCATTTGGAGCTACCTTTGTGGTAATTTTGGCAGCTTTGGGAGGTGTATGGGTTCCAGTGTTTGTAATGCCTAAATTTATGCAGACACTATCTCATATTTCCCCTATGAATTGGGGGCTTAATGCTTTTTATGATGTTTTCTTGCGTAATGCTTCATTTTTGGATATTTTACCTGAAATTTTCACCTTACTTATCTTTTTTTTGGTGACAACTTTAATTGCTATTGTTTATAATGAAAGAAAAAATGCCGTCTAAACCTATCATTTCACATACCAGTAAAGTACGTATCCGATTTGTAGAGACCGATCCATTGGGAATTGTTTGGCATGGAAACTATATTCAATACTTTGAAGATGGAAGGGAAGATTTTGGAAGACATCACGGTATTTCCTACTTAGATCAAAAAAAATATGGCTTTGCCACTCCGATCATAAAATCAAGTACCGATCATAAAAGACCGTTACGCTATGGTGATATTGCGACCATAAAAACCATTTTTATAGATAGTCCGGCAGCCAAAATGGTATTTCGTTATGAAGTATTTAATCAAGATGATGAGCTTGTTTGTACTGGAGAAACCGTTCAAGTTTTTGTAGACCAAATTGGGGAAGGAGAGCTTTGGCTCACGCCTCCAGATTTTTTTATTGCATGGAAGAAAAGTGTAGGATTGCTAGATGAATAAGGTATTTCTTTCATATAACAATATTATTTCTTCTTTGGGATTTTCAAGTGAAGTCGTTGTTGAACAAATTCAAAAGGAAGTTTCTGGTTTATCTTTAATTAAAGACAAAACTTATCTTCCACAACCTTTTTATTCGTCACTGATAGATAACAACCTTTTAAATGAGGCCTTTGAATCTTTGGGGAACCCACAAGACTATACCAAATTAGAAAGAATGATGATTCTTTCTCTAAAGGACGTTATCACCCAATCAAATCTATCTATAAACGATCGTGTTGGATTGATTGTCTCAACTACAAAAGGAAATGTAGATGCCCTTGATGCAGACAATTCATTTCCTGAAGAAAGAGCCTATTTGAGCTCTTTGGCAAATTCCATTTCAAATTTCTTTGGAATAACTAGGACTCCCATCGTTATTTCCAACGCATGCGTTTCAGGGATTTTAGCGTTGGCTACTGCCAAAAGGTACATCCAACAAGGCATGTATGACCATATATTGGTAGTTGGTGGTGATTTGGTTACCGAATTTATTTTGTCAGGTTTTAATTCCTTTCAAGCCCTTAGTGACGAACTTTGCAAACCTTATGATAAAGATCGCAAAGGAATCAATATCGGAGAAGTAACCGCTAGCGCATTGGTTACAAATAACATAGAATTATTATCAGAAGATGCTGTTGCGATTATAGGAGAAGCTTCCTGCAACGATGCCAATCATATTTCAGGACCTTCCCGAACGGGTGAAGGTCTATTCAGAAGCATTCAGTCGGCCTTGGAACAGTCACAAATTTCGGCCAAAGACATCGATTTTATTTCTGCCCATGGAACGGCGACCCTATATAATGATGAAATGGAAGCCATTGCCTTTAACAGATCTGGATTGGAAAACGTACCAACCCATAGTCTTAAAGGTTATTTCGGACATACCCTTGGTGCTTCTGGTTTGCTTGAAGCCATTGTTGGGGTTCATTCATTAAAAAATGATACACTTTATAAATCTTTAGGTTTTGATACCCTTGGTGTTTCAAAACCCATTAATCTTATAACTTCTACACAAAAAACACCGTTACGAACCATGCTTAAAACAGCCTCAGGTTTTGGAGGTTGCAATACAGCTGTTGTTTTCAAAAAACATGCACTATGACAAAAACCGCCGTAAAAGCTTTAGATGCCTTAAATGAAGCCCATAAAATTGCTTTGGCTCCATTCTTATTTCAATCTGTCGTCTGCCTAAGAAATTTGGGAGTTTTTGATGAAATATTCAAGCATCGTAAAAAAGGAGGCGCTAAAATGGCCGAGATAGCTGAAACTTTATCTTTAAGTGAGTATGGATTGGGTGTGCTTTTGGAAATGGCAGAAAGTTCAGATATTGTGGAAAAAAATGAATTAGGCCATTTTGAATTGACAAAAACGGGTTATTTCCTCGCCTATCATCCAACGGTCAATGTTAATGTGAATTTCACTCAAGATGTATGCTATAAAGGGCTGTTTCATTTAGAAGATGCGATAAAAAATGGGCAACCTGAAGGGTTAAAAGAATTGGGGTCTTGGCCTACCATTTATGAAGGCCTATCTAAGCTTCCTTCTGATGTTCAAAAATCTTGGTTTGAGTTTGACCATCATTACAGTGATGATATTTTTAGATTGGCGCTTCAGCAGGTTCTTAAAAACAAACCCAGAAAAATCTTTGATATAGGAGCCAATACTGGCAAGTTCTCAATAGCATGTTGTGAAGAAGATGAACAGGTTGAAGTAACAATGATTGATTTACCAGGTCAACTTGAAATGGCTCTCAAAAACGCTCAAGAAAAGGGATTTGAAGAGCGTATAACAGGGTATGAAATAGATTGGTTAAAGGATAATCCTAAAATACCTACAGGAGCTGACACCATTTGGCTCTGCCAATTTTTAGACTGCTTTTCAAAGGAAGAAATTTTAAAAATTCTATCCACTTGTGTGGCTTCTATGGATGATCATACTCAATTGGTGATTGTGGAAACCTATACAGACAGACAACGTTTTGACAGCTCCAAGTATGTGTTAGAAGCCACCTCGCTTTACTTTACGGTGATGGCCAACGGCAATAGTAAAATGTACAAGTCAACAGACATTTTGGAATTAGCTGAGCAAGCTGGATTGGAGATCTATAAAGATTTACCTTTAGGAGAATATCACACCATGTATATTTGCAAGAAATCCTCTTAAATGACAAAAGGGAGCTTAGCCATATCATCATATGTCCAGATTAAGGACAATCAAATTAAACTTAACGGGGAAAATTTATTTTCTCAAGACGGCCCCTTTTCAGAATTTATAAAATTGGGGTACAAACAATGTGGTGTTGCCTATCCTAAGTTTTTTAAAATGGATGATTTAAGCAAATTGGCATTGGTTGCGGCAGACATCCTTTTAAAACATGAAGGTGTCCAACCCGAGAATGAAGAAAATATTGCTCTTATTTTTTCAAACAAGGCCTCTAGTTTAAATACCGATAGAAGCCACCAAGAATCTATTCAAAATAAAGACAATTACTACCCAAGTCCGGCTGTATTTGTCTATACTTTACCCAATATTTGTTTGGGTGAGATCAGCATTAAATATAAACTCTATTCTGAAAATAGTTTTTTTATCTTTGACAACTTTAATGCTGAACATCTGTATCATTACAGTCAAAGTTTAATACAATCCAAACAAGCAGAAAAAGTTTTGTGTGGTTGGGTTGATGTTGATAATGACACTTATGAAGCATTTTTATATTTGGTTTCCAAAAATGGAAGCCACGAACACACAATAAACGAGATTAACAAATTATACAAGAAATAACTATGGACGCATTAAAACAAGAATTGAAGGAGAACATTATTGAGCAGTTGAATTTAGAGGATATGTCTCCAGCAGATATCGCAGATGATGATATGCTTTTTGGCGATGGTTTAGGATTGGATTCCATAGACGCTTTGGAATTGATTGTCATGTTAGACAAAAATTATGGTATCAAATTAACTGATCCAAAAGAAGGGCGTTCCATCTTTGAGTCCATTAATACTATGGCCACTTATATTTCAGAACACAGAACCAAGTAATTCATTTATGGGGAAAGGTGTTGCTATTACTGGGATGGGAATTATTTCTGCCATTGGAAACAATGTGGAAGAAAATTTTCAGTCCTTAATCGATAAAAAAAAGGGCATTGGAAGAGTCAAAAAAATCCAAACAAACCATGTCAATGACATTATGGTAGGAGAAATTGATTTCACCAATGATGTTTTTATTGAACAATTGCAATTACCCGCTACTAATAATTATTCGAGAACCGCTTTACTAGGTGTCATAGCCGCGAAAGAGGCTATTAAAAATGCTGGAATTTCTGATATAACTCAGTACAAAACTGGTTTGGTTTCAGCCACCAGTGTTGGTGGTATGGATATGACTGAAAGGTATTTTTATGAGTATTTAGAGAATCCTGAAGTCCAGAAATATATTGATGGTCATCATGCGGGAGATTCTACTCAAAAAATAGCAGAACAACTTGGTATAGATGGCAGTTTGGTTACTACTATTAGTACGGCGTGTTCTTCTGCTGCAAACGCCATAATGTTGGGTGCCCGTTTAATTAAAACAGGCCGTTTGGATCGCGTTGTGGTGGGCGGGTCTGATTGTTTATCAAAATTTACCATCAACGGATTCAAAACGTTGATGATTCTTTCAGACACCTACAATACACCTTTTGACGAAAATCGTAAAGGCTTGAATTTAGGGGAGGCTGCTGCGTTTTTGGTATTGGAATCTGACGAAGTTGTTCAAGCCGAAAACAAAACCGTCCTTGCCTATGTAAAAGGTTATGGGAATGCCAATGACGCATTTCACCAAACCGCCTCTTCAGACGATGGAGATGGTGCTACCCTAGCCATGGAACAAGCCCTTAAAATAGCGGGTCTACATCCTGAAGATATTGACTACATAAATGCACACGGGACAGCTACTGGCAACAATGATCTTTCAGAAGGAAGAGCCATACTAAGGGTTTTTGGAGATCGTGTACCCGATTTTAGTTCTACCAAAGCATATACCGGACATACCCTAGCTGCTGCTGGAGGAATTGAAGCAGTATATTCTGTTTTGGCATTACAAAATAATGTGATTTATCCCAATCTCAATTTTGAAACACCCATGAAGGAGTTTGACATTACTCCCGAATTGAGCATTAAACAAAAAGAAATCAAGACAGTACTTTCCAATTCTTTAGGATTTGGAGGGAATTGTTCTACCGTTATATTTTCAAAAGAACCATAATCATGAAGCAAGTATATGTAAATAGTGTTGGTTCTATTTCTACCCAAAAGACCTTTGACGGCAGTTTTTTGGAAGATGTTATTGATCATGAAGATCATGTAATCCATGCCTTGGATCCTGTTTATAAGGATTACATCCCACCGGCTGCAGCCAGAAGAATGGCGAAAGGTATCAAAATGGGAATTGTGGCTTCCAAAATAGCCCTTACCGAGGCTGGTATCCATAATGTGGATGCCATTATTACAGGAACAGGAATGGGATGTGTAAGAGATTCTGAGAAATTTGTTAGTGCTATTATTGACAATGACGAACAGTTTTTAACGCCCACACCATTCATTCAATCGACACACAATACCGTTGGCGGTCAAATAGCTTTAGAAATTCAATGTAAAGGTTACAACTTCACTTATGTACATGCTGCCATTTCATTTGAATCAGCTTTGTTAGATGCTTTGATGCAAATTCAAGAGGAGGAAGCTAATCATATCCTTATAGGAGGAGTTGATGAATTAGGAGATCATACCGTAAAAATACATCAGATTATCAAGCATATCAAAGCTGAAAAAGTAAAATCTTCCCAACTATTAGCTTCTAAAACATCGGGTGCTGTATTTGGTGAAGGTGCTAATTTTTTTGTGCTCTCCAGTGAAAAAGGTGAAACTTCGTATGCTGAAGTTCTCGACACTAAAACATTTAATACCTTAGAAAAAGATCAGCTGCAATCAGAGTTAAATATCTTTCTAAAGGCGAACAACATGGAAGCCAAAGATATTGATTTACTAGTTTTAGGAAACAATGGGGATGTTGATTTTGATGATTACTACAATGCACTTGCCCAAGATCTATTCACCCAAACACAACAAGTTTATTTCAAACATTTAAGTGGGGAGTTTAACACCGTATCTTCCTTTGGGTTTTGGCTAGCGTCAAACATTTTAAAACATCAGTCGGTTCCTGAAGTCATAAAATTAAATCATACTCAGACAGTTCAATTTGACAACGTCTTATTGTATAATCAGTATCGTGGGGAAAATCATAGTTTCACTTTACTTAAAAAATGCTAACTTTTAAAACAGTTAATATCATCACTGTTTTATTACTTATAATATTACTTCTTGGTTATGTTTTAAATTGGAATCCATTTTGGTTAATCTTCCCAATAATTACCATTTGGCTTATTCTAACAGCATTGGGATCGGGTTTAATAGGCTGGAATTATCATTTTAAATCTGTTAATTCCAATCCAAATACTCAAAAACACCAAGTTGCTATTACATTTGATGATGGCCCAAACCCAGAATTTACGCCACAGGTGTTAGCTCTTTTAAAAAGCTTTCATGCAAAAGCCACTTTTTTTTGTATTGGAAAAAATATAGATCAGCATCCAGACCTTTTCAAGACAATAATTGAAGACGGTCACACGATAGGAAATCACACCTACTCCCATTCCAATACCTTTGGTTTTTTTGGATTTACCAAGGTATTAACAGAACTTCAAGAGACCAATCAGTCTATTAAAAAACATGGAGGACTGCATTGCAAATTATACCGACCTGCATTTGGTGTAACTAACCCAAACATTAAAAAGGCTATAAAAGCATTGGGATTGACTTCCATAGGATGGAATCAACGTTCTTTTGATACTACCAATTTGAGTGATGTAACCATTCTGAAGCGCATAACCAAAGACCTAAAAAAAGGTGACATTATTTTACTTCATGACAGCAGCGCAAAAACCCTTCGTGTTTTGGAACAGTTATTGTTATTTTTACAACAACAAAATTTGGAATCTGTCACTATAGACTCCTTATGTCAATTGGAAGCTTATGCGTAACCTATACTTTCTTTTCTTTTTCATGATGTTTTCGGTTTATGGCCAAACCATAATGAATAGCTCACAAGCTCAAGCATTAAGAAATTTGGTTAAAGAACAAGCTGAAACCACCAAAACAATAAAGAGTGATTTTATTCAATACAAACATTTAGATTTTTTATCAAATGATATAATTACAAAAGGAGAACTGCACTTTAAGTCACCAAATTTGGTGAAATGGGCCTATACTGAACCTTTTGAATACTCAGTTATTTTTAAGAATGAAACCTTATTTGTAGATGATGAAGGTAAAAAAAGTCAAGTTGATTTAGGGTCAAATAAAATGTTTAAACAATTAAATCAATTGATCATTAAAAGTGTCAAAGGAGATATGTTTGATGAGCAAGAATTTAATATTGCTTATTATGCGTTGCCTAACGGTAGCGAAGTTCATTTCTCTCCCCAGGATTCCAAACTTCTAGAATACATTAGCAGTTTTCAAATAATTTTCAGTGCCAAAGGGGATGTAGAACAAGTCAAAATGTTAGAGCCCTCTGGGGACTATACCAAAATAGAATTTAAACAAAGGACTCTTAATTCAAGATTGGATGATGCGATTTTTAATCCTTAGTTTATGCCTGCTCACATTAGCATGTGGTTCTTATCCAAAAAAAGCTGACCTTACACCAACCGATCTTCAGGTTAATACAGTTTCTAATTCCTACTTTTCAGATCTTACTAAAGACTATGTCTATAAAGCTCAAATTGAAGTTTACGGCAAATCTTTTGGTGGCTTATTTATTATAAAAAAAATAGGAGAAAACCATCACCGCGTAGCCTTCACAACAGAAATGGGAAACAAGTTATTTGACTTTTCATTTAACGGTGATAACTTCAAGGTGAATTACATCATGGATGATTTAAATAAGAAAATGTTTATAAACATCCTAAAAGAAGATTTTTCAGCTTTAATAAAAGAACAGCTGACTGTAACCGGTTCCTATCAAAAAGGAAATTATACGGTTTATAAAACTCATATTTTAAACCAACCCTACTTTTATTTCATTCAAAACGAAGGATTGGAAAAAATTATAAAAACCAAAGGAGGAAAAGAAAAAACCTCCTTTCTGTTTCAAGAAATAAATGATAATATTGCAGACCAAATTACAATCAAGCATCAATCTATCAAACTGATTATTCAGTTAAAATCTATTTAAACCCTATGAAAAAAAACCTATTTATTTTAGCCCTTACTTTGGTCTCATTTACTTCTTTTTCCCAGGTCTCATTTCGACCAGGAGTAAGAATCGGGGCGAATTATTCAAGTATTTCAAACACAAGAACAGATTCCAAAATGGGATTGAATGCGGCCATTTTTGGAGCCCTAAAACTGACCGAATTCTATACCTTACAGCCTGAAATAGTATACAGCAACCAAGGTGCCGAAAGAAATTTTATAGGCGGTATCGAGGATAACTACGACATTCATTATGTATCTGTTGCAGTAGCAAATAAATTTTTCCCAGTTAAAGGATTAGGATTACATCTCATTGCTGGACCAAGTTTAGATTTTAACTTTGATGACAATTGGATTAATCTCATAAATGATGATAGTGATAGTGACATCACCCCATTTGATTTTTCCTTGTTTGCTGGTATAGGTTATGAATTCCCGTTTGGACTAGCAATTGAAGCTAGATACAAACAAGGATTTATTGATCTGGATTTTTGGGATGATAGCTATTATGATTCAAATGGATATTACCATAATGAAGAAAACAATCAACTTAATTCAGTCATTCAATTAGGGGTGGCTTATAAGTTCAACTTTTAAACTCATGCTAATCAAAGACTTTTATACCCTAAATGATTTGAGCGTAGTTGAAAACTCAGCTAATGCCCATATCACTATCAATAAAAACCATGAGGTGTTTAAGGGGCATTTCCCTGGAAATCCTGTGACTCCAGGTGTTTGTATGATGCAAATCATTAAAGAACTTACCGAACAAATTGTTGGTAAATCTCTTTTTATGGAATCTTCAAGTAATGTGAAGTTTATGGCCATCATCAATCCTGAAAAAACTCCAGATTTGGAATTAACCTTGGATATCGTTGAAGAAGACCAGCACTATAAGGTAAAAAACACGACGAAGTTTGGAGAAACTGTGGCATTAAAACTTAGCATGGGATTCAAAACCATTTAAAATGAAATTTCTATACCTTATCATAACTTTATTTGCCTTTACAAATCAATCTTTAGATTTGAAAGAGGTTAGAGATATGTATAGAGATGCTGCACACGACAAATCCAAGGTAGAAGCATTTTATGTTGCCTTGTCTCCAGTAAAAAAGGAAGATGCAGTTACACTGGTAGCCTACAAAGGAGCTTCCATAGCATTAAAAGCTAGAGGTGCTAAAACCATTAAGGAAAAAAAGGAAGGATTTGTAGAAGGAGCCACTCTCTTGGAATATGCCATACAAAAGGAGCCCAATGCTATCGAACCCCGTTTTATAAGATTAGGGATTCAAGAAAACACACCCAAATTATTGGGTTACAAAGAGGACATAGATAAAGACAAGTTGTTTTTATTGAAACAATATTCAAGTATTTCTTCCATCAACTTGAAAAATCACATTAAAGATTATATCTTACAATCAACTCTTTTTACTCCTGAAGAAAAAGATTTGGTGCGTAATTAAGAACTAAGATTTGTAGCGGGTGAATTCAAATCAAATCACAAAAAAAATAGATCAGTTAAAAGTTTGTGTTGTTATTCCAACTTATAATAACGAACGCACTTTAAAACGTGTTATAGATGGCGTTTTAAACTATACAGAGCAAATCATTATAATCAATGATGGATCTACAGATTCCACTCCATCGTTGTTATCTGACTACCCCAATCTTACGGTTATTCATTTTGAAAAAAACCAAGGTAAAGGGATGGCATTAAGAAAAGGTTTTGAAGTGGCTTTGGAACAAGGTTATGAATTTGCCATTACAATTGATTCTGACGGACAACATTTCCCAAGTGATATTCCCCTTTTCATTAATGAATTGGAACTTAGCAAGAATCGGGATTTATTATTAATTGGTGCCCGTAATATGAGACAAGAGGGGGTTCCCTCAAAAAGTAGTTTTGGAAACAACTTTTCTAACTTTTGGTTTTGGTTCGAGACTGGCATCAAACTTGAAGACACCCAATCTGGATATCGCATGTATCCACTGCACATCATTAAAAATCTAAAGTTTTTTACTACCAAATTTGAGTTTGAAATTGAAGTCATTGTTAAGTCGGCATGGAAAGACGTCGAAGTCAAAAACATTCCCATTCAAATACTTTATGATCATTCTGAAAGAGTATCACACTTTCGTCCATTTAAAGACTTTACTAGAATTAGTATTCTGAATACCTGGCTGGTATTTTTGACTTTATTTTTTATCAAACCTAGAAATATTTTTAGGAGTCTTAAAAAAAAAGGGGTTAAACGATTTTTTGTTGAAGATTTTTTAGGCAGTTATGATTCTCCCAGAAAAAAGGCATTATCTATTGCCCTAGGGGTTTTTATAGGGTTATCTCCATTTTGGGGATTCCATACCGTTATTGTTATTTTTCTAGCCATTTTTTTCAACTTAAACAAAGCTATCGCCTTTGCATTTTCAAATGTGAGTTTGCCACCATTCATACCCTTTATTTTGTATGCCAGTTCCAAGGTGGGACAATGGGTTTTAAATGTTAATTACCCCTTCACTTTGGATGACCTTGTTAACAATTTTGAAATTGTCAAACATTTAGAAACTTATATCGTCGGAAGCTTTACATTAGCCGCTTTCTCTGCCCTAATTTTGGGTATTTTGGCCTATTTCTTCTTCACTGTTTTTGAAAAAAGGAAAATGGTTTTAAATAATGGCTAAAATCTTCTTCAACATATACCAACAAATCAAAAAAAGGAAGACTCTTAGTTTCGTTGGGATGCTCTTTGCTATTTTAGGTTTGTTCTATGTGTCATTTAATATCCAATTTGAAGAAGACATTACTAAACTAATACCTGTCAATGACAAAAATGAAAATGCGGGAAAAATTTTCAAAACAGTCGATTTTGCTGATAAAATCATTGTCAATATTTCTAAATCGGAATCAGGAACCTTAAATGACCTATCCAAGTATGCCTCACAATTCTTAGACAGTTTATATGCAAAGACTCCTTCATATGTAGCTTCTGTTCAAGGGAAAGTCGAAGACGAGGAAGTTTTAAATACCCTAAATTTTGTTTATGACAATCTTCCTTTATTCTTAGATGGACAAGATTATGAGACCATCAAACAAAAACTAAATCTTGACAGCATTGAACGTATAACTGAAGCTAACTACAAAACGTTGGTTTCTCCATCGGGATTCGTTACCAAAAAACAAATTGTAAAGGATCCTTTGGGACTTGGTTTAATAGGATTAAAAAAACTTCAAAGTCTATCTTTTGGAGACAAAATTAGTCTTCACGATGGCTTTTTGGTAAGTGAGGATAAAAACCATATTTTACTTTTTATATCCCCCACTTTCCCTTCTAGTGAAACAGGTGAAAATGCCAAGTTTGCTGATCTTTTGTATCAAATAAACAAGCAACTAAATGCAGAATTTAAAGGAAAGGCAAGTTGCGAATATTTTGGAGGCGCCTTGGTAGCCGTCGAAAATGCCAAACAAATTAAACATGATATACAGTTTACGGTAGGTATTGCCATGACCGTTTTGCTGTTGATCTTGATACTCTTTTACAAAAAGCTTTTGCTCCCTATCATACTTTTTGTTCCCACTCTTTTTGGCGGATTGCTCGCCCTGACACTTCTGTTTTTTATTAGAGAAAAAATATCAGCCGTTTCCTTAGGAATAGGCTCTGTGCTTCTGGGAGTAACCCTGGATTATTCCTTACATGTGCTTACCCACATCAGAGCCAGCAACAACATGAAAGCCTTGTTTGAGGAAATCACCAAACCTATTTTAATGAGCAGCCTAACTACAGCACTGGCTTTTTTATGTTTGTTGTTTTTAGAATCCCAAGCATTACAGGATTTGGGGATATTTGCCGCCACTAGCGTTATTGGCGCTTCCTTCTTTGCTTTGGTTTTCATCCCACAAGCCTATAAAGATTCTATAAAACTAACTGATAGGAAAAGTTTAATTGACCGCTTTGCTGAAATTCCATTTCACAAGAAAAAGGTCATGTTTGTGATTTTAGGAGGACTCATACTTATAAGTCTATTCAAGTTCCATCATGTCTCTTTCAATAAAGATATTACCAAGTTAAATTATGAGCCCCCAAAGTTAATGGAAGCTCAAAACCGCTTGGAACAGATCACAAATATTGGATCAAAATCAGTTTATGTAGCAGCATTTAACACAGAACTGCAAAAAGCACTGCAAACGAATGATTCCGTTTACTCAACGCTTAAAAAAATGGAATCCAACAAGGAAATCACTGATTTCAGTTCCATTGGAGGTTTAGTCAAGTCGATGAAAATCCAAAATGAACGCATTGCTGAATGGCAATCATTTTGGGATGAATCCACCAAAAATGACTTGAAAAAGAATCTCATTTTAAGTGGAGAGAAGTTTGGCTTTAAGCCCAAAACACATGAAGATTTTTATAGTCTATTGGACAAGGAATTCAATTCACTTTCGGTAGAAAGTTACCAAGCCATTGACGCCATCCAAATTGAAGACTACGTGTCTACCAAAGACGGTTTTTCTACCGTCACATCTTTGGTGAAACTTGACTCAAATGAAGTCAAAAACATCCATGAAAAGTTTGATTCCAATCCACATATATTTTTGATTGATCGACAAGGGATGAATGAGACATTCTTAGGGAATTTGAAAAATGACTTTAACGATTTGGTTCTTTATTCTCTATTGGCCGTACTGTTCATATTATTGGCCTTTTATAGAAGCTTTTCCTTAACATTAGTTACCAGTATACCCATTGGTTTAACTTGGTTCTTCACCATTGGTTTAATGGGGCTCTTTGGGATAGAGTTTAATATTTTTAACATCATCATATCCACATTTATTTTCGGATTGGGTATAGACTACAGCATTTTTATTACCAATGGCTTGTTGCACGAATACCGAACTGGAGAAGTGGTTTTACCGACCCACAAAACCTCAATCATCCTGTCGGTAATCACTACCATTCTTGGAGTTGGGGTGATGATTTTTGCCAAACATCCGGCACTATATACCATTTCCCTTGTGTCCATAATTGGCATTTTATCAGCCATGGTCAATGCGTTTACAGTGCAACCCTTGTTATTTCAACTTTTTATTGGAAGCAATAAAAAGCGACCCATCAGTTTTAGATACTTGGTTTTTGCCATTATTTCATTCTCTTATTATGGTTTGGGAACTGTAATAATTCCGATAATTGGAACCTTATTTGTAAAAATACTTCCCATAAGCCGAAAAAAAAGCATGCCGTGGTTTCATAAATTGGCTTCCAACTTTATGACTTCGGTATTATACTCCAATCCTTTTGTCAAGAAAAAAGTTATTAATGAGGTAGGTGAAACATTTGAAAAACCTGCCATAATTATTTCAAACCACACGTCTTTCTTAGACACACTTGCCTTAGAAATGCTTTACCCAAAAATCATTTTTTTGGTCAACGATTGGGTATACAAGTCTCCCATTTTTGGATATGCCATGAAATTTACAGGTTACTACCCTGTAAGTGAAGGAATTGACAAAGGGATGGATCATTTAAAAGAAAAAATAGAACAAGGCTATTCCATAGTGGTTTTCCCTGAAGGCACCAGATCTTACACGCACAAGATGAAACGCTTTCACAAAGGCGCTTTTCATTTGGCAGAAGAGTTTCAATTGGATATCCTTCCAGTTCTAATCCATGGAAATTCTGAGGTAATCCCTAAAGGTAGTTTTGTCATCAGGGACGGCAGTATTACCTTAAAAGTATTGGAACGTATTTCACCTCAGGACCCTTCTTTTGGCACAACAACCCGAGAAAAAACGAAACAAATAAGCGCTCATTTTAAAAACGAATTTTTCAATTTCAGAAGAGAAATTGAAGACGGTCGTTATTTTCATCGCGTACTTTTGGAGGAATATCGTTATAAAGGTGATACACTTTACCAAACAGTAAAAAAAGATATTTTCAATAATGAAGATACGTACCACCAAATTCTTGATGAACTGACTGAATATACACAAGTTGCTCATTTATCTAAAGATTTTGGCGCTTTTGATTTCTTAATGGCTCTGGATAAACCAGAGAGGAAAATCAGTGTTTTCATTGAAAATTTAGACATAAGAACTATTTTAAAAAATAGTTTCTTAACCAATAGTCCTCATTACAATCTACATTTTAATGAAACAATTTCTTCAACAATCCATGATCAGCTTGAAGTAGTCGTCATAGACGCTGCCTTTAATTTTGATATTTTAACTTTAAATTCCCTGCCAAAACTTAAAAAAGTTGTGCTGATTAAAGATGGTATATCCCTAAAAAACAAACTTTTGGAAAATTACCAACTAACCCCCACGATTGAAAACGAAAAACTTATTATCTTAAAGCTTCAAAAAAAATAATATGCAAAACCATTACGATGTTGTCATTGTAGGAAGTGGCCTGGGAGGTTTGGTCTCAGCCATTATTCTTGCTAAAGAAGGCTATAGCGTATGTGTTTTAGAAAAAAACCAGCAATTTGGAGGAAACCTTCAAACCTTCACCAGAAATAAAACCATATTTGATACAGGTGTCCATTATTTAGGAGGACTTAGTGAAGGGCAAAATCTTTTTAAATATTTTAATTATCTAGGAATAGCACATGACCTCAACCTAAAAAAGATGGATGAGTTGGCCTATGATAGGATTACTTTTGGGAATGACCCACAATGGTACCCTCATGCCCAAGGCTATGCCAAGTTTGAAGAGGAACTTATTAAGAAATTCCCGACCGAGTCTGAAGCCATAATGGCTTATTCCAAAAAAATGAAAGAAACTTGTTCCAAGTTTCCTCTTTATTCTCTACAGAAAGGATCTCCTTATGATTTGAGTGTGTTTCAAGAGTCTACTTGGGAAGTCGTGAATGCGCTCACTCAAAATAAAAAGTTACAAGCGGTTTTAATGGGGTCTAACTACCTTTATGCCGGTTTGAAATCCACACCTTTTTATGTTCATGCCCTCTCAGTCAATTCCTATATTGAAAGTTCATATAGATGTATTAATGGAGGCAGTCAAATCACCAAATTATTGATAAGAAAACTGAAGAGTTTGGGGGGTGTTGCCTTAAAACATCAAGAGGTTGTAAAAATGGATCTCAAGAATGATAAAATATCAAAGGTTTCCTGTTTAAATGGCACCGAATTTACCGCTAATTGGGTTATTTCAAATATCGAGCCTCAAACAACATTAAACATGTTTGGTGAAAGTCCGTTGAAAAAACCATACATCAATAGGATCAAAAACATTAAAAAAACCGTAGCGGCTTTTAGTCTCTATATTGTATTTAAACCCGATACCTTCAAATATTTCAATCACAATATTTACCATTTCAAAACTCCAGAAAAAGTATGGACCTCTCAAGACTACGACATCCAAAATTGGCCTGAAAGTTATATGGTATCCTTAGGAGTGAAAAAAAACATGGATGACTATGCCGAAAACATGACAATCATGTCCTACATGAGATATGAAGAGGTGCTTCCTTGGGCCCATACGTTTCATACGGTTAAATACAAAAACGAACGGGGTCAAACCTATGAGGAATTCAAAGCTGAAAAAACAGAACAAATCCTGTTGGAATTGGAAAAACAATTTCCAGCCATACGCTCTTGTATTTTAGAGACCTACACTTCTACCCCTTTATCTTACAGAGATTACATAGGAAGCCTTGGAGGGTCTATGTACGGCTTTCTAAAAGATGCCGAAAAACCTATGCAAGCTATCCTTTCGCCTAAAACCAAAATAGACAATCTCTTGTTTACAGGACAAAGTCTCAACATGCATGGAATTCTTGGAGTAACAATAGGAGCCGTCTTAACCTGTTCAGAAATATTAGGAAAAGCCTATTTGGTAGATGCCATCAATGAAGCAAATCAAACTCAAGAAATAACCTAACCTATGGAAAGGATTCAAACCAAACCAATTGAGAGAGTAAAAGACATTTCAAAAGAAGCGTTTATTGAAAGGTACTATAAACCTCAAAAACCTGTTTTAATTGAAGGTTTGACAAAAGAATGGCCGGCCTACAAAAAATGGAATTTGGATTATATTCAAAGTCTATCTGGAGATCAAGAAGTGCCTCTTTACAATAATGAACCCACCAAAGGAAAACAATATTCGGCTGAACCCGTTATGAAAATGAAACTCTATGATTACATAGAGATTTTAAAGACGAAACCCACTGACCTGAGGATTTTTTTCTATAACATTCTAGATAACATGCCAAAACTGATTTCGGATTTTGAATACCCCGATATCGGTCTAAAATTTTTCAAAAGATTGCCTGCTATGTTCTTCGGAAGTGAAGGTTCAAAAGTACTTCCGCATTATGATATGGATTTATCCGATTTGGTTCATTTTCATTTTCATGGAAAAAAAAGTGTTATGCTATTTGCTCCAGATCAAACTCAATACCTTTATAGAATTCCCTTTTCGGTACACAATTTAGAAGAAATAGATTTAGACAATCCCGATTTTGAAACCTACCCTGCCTTAAAGAAATTACAAGGTTATGAAGTAGTCATGAATCATGGTGATGCTTTGTATATGCCCAGTGGTTATTGGCATTATATTAAATATCTCAATGGTGGTTTTTCCATGACTCTTAGAGCTTTCACCAAGAAACCAAAGACCTTTGCTAAAATGTTATATAATGTTTTTTTTATGCGGCATTTTGAAAACGGTATGCGTAAATTGTGTGGTCAGAAATGGATTGATTATAAAAACGAAATCACCATCAAAAACACCCATAAGAATCTCAGTGAATAACGCCCAAACTTCTATCATAAAATCCTTGGCTCCTTCTTGGCTTATTATTGGTCTTTTGGTTATCAATCTTTGGTCTTGTGGTGTTTCTAAGTCCATTAAAGATGCTCCAGAGGTAAGTAATTACAATCATAACATTCCCGAAAGAACCCAAATCAATGATTCCACCTTTGTGCTTAATTCAAGCCATCTTACCAAAAACGAACAAGGGCAATGGGAACTTATGGTTTCTGGCGATCCTCTCGAAATCGGAATGAAAACGGGACTTTTGACCCAGGAACTCTTTGTGAAACAAGAAGCTGCCTTTTTGGGAAAGGTGGAGGACATGGTCCCATCGAAATTCAAACAGAAACTACTTAGAAAAATATTAGCCTGGTACAACCGAAAAATGTACCTACACATTCCTGAAGAATACAAATCAGAAATCTACGGGTTATCAAAATATGCTGGTGATAAATACGACTATGTTGCCGATGATTATCTTCGCATTCTTTACTTTCATGGCGCCCATGATATTGGACATGCTTTTCAAGATTTGGCTTTGGTCGGTTGTTCTTCCTTTGCCGCCTGGGGAAACAAAACAGAAGATGGCAGCTTGATTGTTGCCAGAAACTTTGATTTCTATGCTGGTGATGACTTTTCAAAAAATAAAATCATCGCTTTTGTTGAACCCCAAGATGGTTACGCTTTTATGTCTGTTACTTGGCCGGGAATGATAGGTGTTGTTTCAGGAATGAATACCCAAGGACTTACAGTAACCATCAATGCTGGCAAATCAAAAATACCTTGGGCTGCAAAAACGCCTATTTCCTTGGTGACAAGAGAAATTTTGCAGTATGCATCAAATATTGAAGAAGCAATCGCCATAGCCAAGAAACGTCAGGTATTTGTTTCAGAATCTATTTTTGTGGGTAGTGCAAATGATAAGAGGGCTGTAACCATCGAGGTGTCTCCAAAGAACTTTGGTGTTTATGAAGTTACGAACTCCAATGAATTGATTTGCTCCAACCACTTCCAGAGTGATGCTTACAAAGATGATGAAAGAAATTTAAAGCATATAGCCGAAAGTCATTCCCAATACCGCTATGAGCGTATAGAGGAACTGCTGAACCAAACTGAAAAACTTACTCCTAAGAAAGCCATTGACATTTTGAGGAATAAAGAAGGTCTTCATGACGAGGCTATAGGTTATGGGAACGAAAAAGCCTTAAATCAATTACTAGCCCATCACGGTATTGTTTTCAAACCAGAGCAGGGATTGGTCTGGGTTTCTTCCAATCCTTACCAGTTAGGAGCATTTGTAGCCTATGACTTGAATAAAATTTTTGACAGTTCCATCAACGCTTCACCCGAAATCTCATTACAGGAAACACGGTTAACCATTGAAAAAGATCCTTTCCTTTATACCGAGGCTTATAAAAATTATGAAACTTATCGTATTGATAGTCGGAAGATAGTTCAAGCTATAGAGGAAGACACCTCCTTGGAAACAGCATTTCTAAACCATTTTAAAGCGCTAAACCCAAACTTCTGGCAAGTTCATTATTTAGTTGGTAAATATTACTACGAAAAAAGAGAATACAATGAGGCTTTGCTTAATTTTGAAAAAGCACTGACCAAAGAAATTACTACGATACCGAGTAAACAAGAGGTCGAAACTTATATTAAAAAAACACATCGGAAATTAGACGAATGATTCCTGAAATAGAAAAAGCATCCGTACAAAATATAAAGGCTTTCCAAGAAGCCAAACTGCAAGAATTATTATCGTATTTAAAGGAACATTCCACCTTTTACCAACGGCTGTTTGCAGGTCAAAATATTGATATAGAGCAAATCAAAACTTTAGAAGATTTGGTTCAAATTCCAGTGACCACCAAGGATGACCTTCAAAGATATAATGACGACTTTCTTTGTGTACCCAAAAACAAAATCATTGATTATGTAACGACCTCTGGCACTTTAGGGGATCCGGTAACTTTTGCTCTAACAGATAAAGACCTTGATCGTTTGGCCTATAATGAGGCTATTTCATTTGCCTGTGCTGGTGTGACTGGCGAAGATGTACTACAACTGATGACCACCATAGACCGCCGATTTATGGCAGGATTAGCCTATTTTCTGGGTGTAAGAAAATTGGGAGCAGGTATCATTAGAGTTGGTGCTGGTATACCAGAACTGCAATGGGATTCTATTCTAAAATTCCGACCAACCTATTTAATTGTTGTTCCTTCTTTCCTTCTTAAATTGATAGAATATGCGAAGTCGCATGATATTAATTTAGAAGAATCTGGTGTTAAAGGTGCTATCTGCATTGGTGAATCCTTGAGGAATCAAGATTTCACCTTAAATACTTTAGCTGAAAAAATCACCTCTCAGTGGGACATTCAATTATTCTCTACCTATGCGTCGACAGAGATGAATACCGCCTTTACCGAATGTGAATTTCAAAAAGGGGGACATCATCATCCGGAATTAATTATAGCTGAAATACTCGATGAACACAACCTCCCCGTACCTTCTGGAAAAGTGGGCGAATTGACCATTACCACCTTGGGTGTTGAGGGTATGCCTCTATTAAGATTTAAAACGGGAGATATGGTTACAGCCCATGAAGAACCCTGTGAGTGTGGTCGTCATACCATGAGATTGGGGCCTGTGGTGGGGAGAAAGAAGCAAATGATTAAATACAAAGGAACTACCTTATACCCTCCTGCCATGGAGAATATATTGAATGATTTTAATGAGGTAGAATGTTATGTTATAGAAATTTATCATAATAATATTGGTACTGATGAAATCTGTATAAAAATTGCGAGCCATAATAAATCAGATAAATTCATGCACAATATCAAGGATCATTTCAGAGCCAAACTAAGGGTTACTCCTAAAATAGAATTCCATGACAAAAAGGAAATTGAAACCATACGCTTTCCTTCCATGAGCCGAAAGCCCATTCTTGTAATAGACAAAAGAAAATAGCATGCCTTTTTAGTCTGGGTATAGGAGCTGCTGGTACAAATTTTCAATTATTTGATTACCTTGTCATTTCATTTTGATCTATGAAGCTACCAAAGCACAGAATTACCCTCAAAGTCATTATTGGCTACATTATTTTAGGTATCCTCGCAGTCATTTCGGGTTATTTGGTATTATCTGAAATCAAAACTTTTACCCAATTCCAAAACCAAGATATTTCTGATCGCAACAAGATCATTAAAACAGGTGGATTAATTGCCGATATTTATGAAAATGAAAGTTTGGCTCGGGCTGCTATTCAACTAAGTTCTTCTGAAAAGTTTGATGTTTATGTTGAGGAAAACGAAGCATTACTTAAAAAAATAGATTCCCTTAACTTCATGGTAGATAATGACTATCAAAAGCTCATTTTGGATAGTATTAAGGTTGTTTTTAATAAAAAACTTCAAAACATTACAGACCTTAAGGAGTTGAAACTAAATGACAATTCAGATCGTTCAATCGAACAGGCTATCAAGAAGTTAGGCTCTATTGAATCTATTTTAGGAAAAATCACGGTAGAAGACTTTGTAGAAAACCCAAATGCCTTGGATAGGAAGACTAAAACAAATCTTCAAGAATATGTAGACCTCATCAATAAATACAACCCGCAAGATTCTATAAACACTATAAGCCAGAAGGAAATTGATTCCATAGTGACCATTTCCAAAAGTATGCTTAGGGATTTACAACGTGACAATACCAGACAAAGAGCCTCCCTCTTGGAAACAGAACGAGAATTGATTGAAAACGACCTTACTACTTCCCGTAAATTAAGAGAGCTCTTAAAAGCATTGGAAAGTGATATCATTCTTTATTCAAACAATTTAAATAAGCAACGGGCACAAACCTTAAATCATAGCCGACAAATTATCATTATAGCATCTGTTATCAGTTTTATATTGATAGTTATTTTTTCCTTTATCATTTTAAATGACTTTTGGAAAAGTCAGGAATACAGAAAACAATTGGAAGCTGCCAATAAAACCACGTCTTCCCTTTTAAAGAGTCGCGAGCAATTAATTTCTATGGTAAGTCATGACTTAAGAACGCCGTTAAGTACTGTGACGGGCTACAGTGAATTGCTTCAAAAAAATACCACTTCAGTTAAAGAAAAAAATTATCTAGAGCATATTAGGAATGCTTCATCCTACATGGGACAATTGGTGGAGGATCTTTTGGAGTTTTCAAAATTGGAAGATGGGAAAATAGCTATTGAATCAGTACCATTCAATATAAGACAGAATATCGATGACATTGCTCAAGGTGCGCAAAACATTTATAAAAACAAGCCCGTAGAACTCATAGTAGAACATGACGAACAAATATCATGGCCTATTGTTAGCGATCCCTTTCGAATCAAACAAATCCTCTACAACCTGATTGTAAACGCCTATAAATTTACCAAAACGGGCAGTATAAAAGTTAGAAGCACTTTAGAATCTGAAGGATCTCATGACTTTTTAAAAATTTCCGTAAGCGATACAGGAATTGGTATTAGCAAAGACCAGCAAGAAACTATATTTAAGGCCTTTACGCAGGCCGATTCCAGTGAGGAGACTAAGCAAAATGGGTTTGGTTTAGGCTTGACTATTTCCAAAAAATTAGCGGAATTGCTGGGAGGCACCTTGACCCTTGAAAGTGATTTGGGCGTAGGCAGTACTTTTACCCTAAGAATTCCTGTTACTTTTTCAAAACAGCAAATAGTATTGGACACTCAGGCTCCTTTGGAAAACCAATGGAATCTTACCGCTTTGATTATTGAAGATGATCCCTCCTTAAGACAATTACTGAATGAATTGTTAGTCCAATATGGTGTGAGGCCTCATTTATATTCCAATGGGCAAGCGGCATTAGAACAATTGCACGGACTTACCTATGATTTTGTGCTCACGGATATACAGTTGCCAAAAATGAACGGTATTCAATTTATGGAGCGTCTAAAACAGGAGCCAACCTATAGTAACCAACCCATTTTTGCCATGACAGGTCGGGCAAATCTTTCCGTAGAAGATTACAAAGAAAGTGGCTTTGCTGAAGTATTGATCAAACCCTTTCACCCAAATGAGCTACAAAAATTATTGACTCAGTATTTTAAGAGTCGTTCTTTTGAGGCCGAAATAAACTCATCTTCTGTTGAATCATCAGAACCTGAAGGATTCAGCGTAAAATCTTTGGGATCTTTTATGAATCATGATCCCGAGGCCATAAAAAATACGCTTCGCTTGTTTTCTGAAGACAACGAACAAAACTATTTCCATTTGACGCAAGCTTTTCAGAATAAAAATATTGAGGCTATAAACCAAGTAAGCCATAAGATGTTGAGCATGTATCGACAACTAGAGGTGGAGCAGCTATTACCGTATCTCGAAAAATTTGAAACGGCATCAACCATTTCCGAAGAAGAATTTGAAGCATTTCAGGATAATATGGAAGTATTTTTAGCCTCTTTAAAATCGTATCTCGGCTAAGACAAATTGTACTCCTTTAATTTGTTATAAAGCGTTTTTCTAGTGATGTTAAGCAATTTAGCTGCTTGGGTCTTATTGTTTCCTACCTCTTTTAGTGCACTCACTATTAATTCCTTTTCATTTTCTTTGGTCGAAAAAGTTTTAGTAGGAATTTGGCTGGATTGCTCTTTTCCAAATTCTTCAGGAAGCGAATGTTTTTCAATCACCTGATCCTGAGTCAAAAGAACAGCTCTCTTTATGACATTGGACAACTCACGCAGATTTCCAGGCCAAGAATATTGCTGAAACAAAGTCATCACCTCTTTTGAGAACCCTACTATCGACTTATTCAATTGTTCATTGGCCATATCAAGGAAAAAGTCTGCAAATAGCACGAAATCATCCATACGATCCTTCAAGCTTGGAACTTTGATAGAAAATTCATTAAGCCTATGAAACAAATCTTCCCTAAAGTCTCCATTCCCAACCGCCTCAAATAAATTCTCGTTGGTAGCTGTAATGAGTCTGATATCCACTTTTATTTCTTCATTACTACCTATGGGCTTGACCTTTCTTTCCTGTAGCGCTCGAAGCAATTGAATTTGATTATCATAACTTAGATTCCCTACCTCGTCTAAAAAGAGTGTTCCACCATTGGCTGCCTCAAAGTGTCCCGTTTTATCACTTATGGCCCCTGTAAAAGAACCTTTTTTATGACCAAAGAATTCACTAGATGCCAACTCTTTTGGAATAGCACCACAGTCTACGGCAACAAAAGGTTGGTGCTTTCTATTACTTTGGTTATGGATCATTCTAGCAACAACCTCCTTCCCCGTTCCACTCTCTCCACTTATTAGAACAGTCATATTTGTTGGTGCTACCAGCCCAATGTAATCATTCAATGTTTTTGATGCTCCACTGATTCCAGCAACAGTATCCGGAGTTGATTTATTCTCGGATAAGTTATTTTCCAGGATTTCTATTTCTTCTGGTAATTGATCTTCCAAGGCATTGTGAATGACTTCTAAAACTTCATCTGGATTGAAAGGTTTGGAGATATAATCAAAAGCTCCCTGTTTCATAGCTTGAACAGCGGTAGAAACTTCAGCGTAGCTAGTCATCAACACGACAGGCACTTGGTAATAATGTGTCTTAATTTTCTTCAGCAATGAAATTCCATCGCCATCAGGCAACCTCAAATCTGTAAAAACCAAATCGTAGGATTCAGATTTTAGCTTCAAAACAGCCTTTTCCATATTAAAGGCCACTTGAACCTTATAGTCATGGCGCTCTAAGAACAGTTTAAGCATCTCAGAAAATGTGATGTCATCTTCTACCAACAATATGGATTTCATACAAGTAATCTCCTTTTTTACAAAAGTATTAAGGAAGCTTCACCAATTCCTTTAAAAAAAACATAAAAAAAGGGACGTCTTTACTAAAACGCCCCTTTAACAAGAAAAAATTCGAGTTTTCAGGATAAAATTTATTCTTAGCTATTAATCATCAATTTCATTTAAATCGTCTTTATCTATCCATTTTCCATCTTTGGAAGCAAAAACGGTTTTGGTTGTTCCCTCTACCATCAAATCTAGTTTGTACTGACCTTTATTATTGATATAGGCCTTATTAATGGTAGCTGTTTCGAAATCGTCTTTTACGGCATTGGTTACCGCGGTAGGCAATTTATTGATGGCGATTTCTTTGAAATCATCCACCATAACTACTATCATATTTTGGGTTTCACATGAATTATTAGTGGTGGCGAAGGCTGACAATCCTCCCGCCAATATCGCGACGGTTAAAATTACTTTTCTCATAATACTAAGTTTATTTGTTATTATTTGATTTATGATATCTATTGAAACAAACATGCCAGATAGCATTTAAATCACTTGAAACAATATAATCATCTGTTTTTCTAATACTTAAAGTTATTTTGAACAATTATTGAGAAAAGGAATCTGTGTAATGATGTGAAATGCACCATGAAATCCGTATAAATTTTACACATGGTTCATGTGGAAAGACGCTCTCGACTTTGAGATTATTATAAATATTAGTAATTTTTAGAAAATTTAAATCCTTTCCATTGCGTACTCTATTTCCAATAAAACGACTCATTCTTACGCCATTTGAAAAGTTTGTAAACATAGCCAGCTCCAGTGGTTTCATTTTATTTTTTGCCACCATAGTAGCTCTTATTTGGGCTAATTCACCATGGTCAGACTCATATGAAGCTTTCAAGAACTACCCTTTGGGATTCAGATTTGGAAATTTTGAGTTAATCAAACCGGTCCTATTATGGGTAAATGACGGACTCATGTCTATCTTCTTTTTCCTGATTGGATTGGAAGTGAAACGAGAAATTTTAATTGGAGAACTCAATACCTTAAAAAAAGCATCACTTCCCATTTATGCTGCTTTAGGCGGTGTGATTTTACCTGTCTTGATTTTTATTTTTCTAAATGACAACCCTGAAACAACCAAAGGTTGGGGAATACCAATGGCTACAGATATTGCATTCTCTTTGGCTATTCTCACAGTTTTAGGTAAACGAGTACCCATCGGTCTAAAAATATTCCTAACGGCTTTGGCCATCGTTGATGATATTTTAGCGGTAATGACCATTGCCATATTCTACAGTTCTAAAATTGAATGGATGCTCTTAGCTATGGCCATGATCCCTTATGCCATTTTGGTTTTACTTTTATTCTTAAAAAAATACAGCAAATACGTTTCGGTTATTTTGGGTTGTATCATTTGGATGCTCTTTTTAAAATCAGGGATTCATCCAACCATATCTGGAATTTTGGTTGCTTTTACCCTGCCCCTGAGTCAGACTTTTACGGTAAGAAGCTCTATTGCGCAATTGGAACAAACTGTGAGAAAATTAGCTAAAGCCAAAGCTTCAAATAAACCAATACTTACCAAAGAGCAAATTTATGCTATAGATGATATTGAAGATTGGACCAATAAAGTACAATCACCACTTCAATTACAAGAAAATGGGCTGCACGGATGGGTTGCTTTTTTTATAATTCCCATTTTTGCCCTAGTCAATGCAGGCATCAATTTTACTAGTAATACAGAGAGTATTGATTTATCCCTAGTGACCAATCTAGCCATCGCTCTTATCGTTGGAAAAAGTCTGGGGATTTCTTTGTTTTCCTTTTTGAGTGCCAAGTTTGGGCTTTCTGAATTGCCTTTAAACATAAAATACCAACAAATTATTGGTATTGGCTTTTTGGCCGGAATCGGATTTACCATGTCTATTTTTATAGCCAATCTGGCCTATGCTGATAGCCAAAAACTTATTGAGGACTCCAAATTTGGTATTCTAATCGGGTCTACTCTATCTGGAGTTATCGGTTATTTGGTTTTAAGATACTTTGGTCCCAAGAAGAACCCTTGATTTATGAATTTGACAATTTTAAATAATCCATTATGATAAGGAGCAATTTGATTATTATTCTTATTTTTTTGACTTCCATCGCATTTAGTCAAAATACTCTTCAAAAGGAAAACTATAAAGCAGATATTATTATTTATGGAGGTACGTCATCTGCGATTATATCGGGAATTAAAGCAGCTTCCTTGGGCCGAAGTGTAATAATTATTTCTCCCGACACCCATTTAGGAGGTATGACCACCAATGGTTTGGGATTCACAGATAGTGGTCATAAAGAATACATTGGCGGGTTAGCCAAGGAATTTTACCATAGGGTTTATCAATATTATTCAGAAGAAACGACTTGGAATTGGGTTTCCAGAAACAAGTTTAAAAATAAAGGTCAAGATGCCCCAAGTATAGATGATAAGACCCAAACGATGTGGACTTTTGAACCCCATGTAGCAGAACAAATTTTTGATGACTGGTTAAAAGAATATCCCATACAAATCTTAAAAAATGAGTGGTTAGATCGAGAACGACCATTAGATAAAGAAGCTCGGCAAATTATCGCCTTTTATACCCTTTCTGGTAAACGCATAGAAGGAAAGATATTTATTGATGCTTCTTATGAAGGAGATTTAATGGCTTTAACTGGGGTCTCCTATCATGTAGGACGCGAATCCAACTCAGTTTATAATGAAAATTACAATGGGATTCAAAAAGGAGTATTCCAACATGATCATAATTTTAAAGATTTAAAAATCAATGCCTATTGGGAGCATAATAGCAAAAAGTCTGGTCTATTGCCAAAAATATCTGAGGATACTCCTGGCAAAAATGGTGATGGAGATCATCGTGTTGAGGCCTATTGCTACCGATTATGTTTAACTCAAGTTAGGGATAATTTCATACCTATAACAAAACCAGATGGCTACAACCCCAAAAATTATGAACTATTAGGCCGAATCTATGAGGCTGGTTGGGACCAAACTTTTGTCAAATTTGATGCGATTCCAAATGGTAAAACCGATGTCAATAATCACGGCCCCTTTAGTCATGATAACATAGGAATGAATTATGAATATCCTGAGGCGTCTTATAAAAAACGGAAAGAAATAGAAAAAGAGCACCAAGCCTATCAACAGGGTTTGCTTTACTTTATTAAGACCGATCCTAGAGTCCCTGATTCCACAAGATTAGCCATGGCTAAATGGGGTTATGCAAAGGATGAATTCAAGGACAATAACGGGTTTCCACATCAATTGTATATCAGAGAAGCACGCAGAATGATTGGCTCCTATGTCATGACTGAGCATGATGTCATGGGGAAGAAAAAAATAAAGGACCCAATAGGGATGGGTTCCTACAGTTTAGATTCTCACAATGTACAACGATTTGTTACCTTTTTTCATCATGTAGAAAATGAAGGCGATATTGGGGTAAATCCACCACACCCTTATAGTATTTCTATGAGGTCTATAATACCAAAAGAAAATGAATGCACTAATTTAATTGTACCTGTTTGTTTATCGAGTTCACATATCGCCTATGGAAGTATTCGGATGGAACCTGTTTTTATGCTGTTAGGAGAATCTGCTTCTCAATTAGCTGACCTTGCCCTCAAGAATAAGACAACAGTTCAAAAAGTCAATTATAACGCTTTAAAAGGGGCTCTACTGGAAGCGAATCAGATTTTAACCTACCAGAAATAGTTCCTAACGATCTAAAAACAAAAAAGCCTTGATTTCTCAAGGCTTTTCTTTGAAAGCTCCCACAAATTAAACCACTTTAGTAGGAATATCGTTATTTACTAATTAAGATTGTCTGTAATCGAAAGCGTGGCTGAAAACATACTGACGAAACATAAGATTAATCTACTAAGGACAAATCTCTAAATCATCTGTTACTCCTGGACTTTGTCTGTCATAAATATAATCCATCACTCCTTCTTCACTCACGTCAATCCAGTGAAGCAAATTCTCTTCCACTGCAATAATCCAAACATGCTCATTATCAAATGTAATCTCCAAATACTCTTCAGAATTTTCGGTGATTATTGCATTAAATTCACTAATCTTATAATCAAAATTTTCATAACATCCCTGTCCATATATCAATAACCACTGCTCAAAAGGAACAGACTCGTCATTATGAAACATTAAAAATTCGCTGTTAAATTCATTAACCGCAATATGCCAAACAGTTCCTTGATATTGTTCTAAAAAAGTTCTTTCAACAACAGGATTGGTGTCACCGTCATCATTTGAACATGACGTAGCAATTGTAAAACAAAATACAACTATCAAAATAAAATATAAATTTTTCATGACATATAGATTTTGATATATAAATTATTAAAAAGTTAAGATTTAAAAAATGATAAAAATCATTAAAAAAGCTCAAAACCTGTACGTAACGTAAATAGAATAAACAGATTAACAAAAACTGGTTTAATTGGTTAATTATTCCCTAAAAAATTGATTTTGTCAAAAAATGGATGTCGAACCAAAAGTAGAAATATTGCTTTTGAGCTTTTAACCAGAGTTAACCAGCTTCCCAAGAATTAAACATAAAAAAAGCCATCATTTCTGATGGCTTTCTCTAAGTTTGCTCCCCCTCTTGGGCTCGAACCAAGGACCCTTTGATTAACAGTCAAATGCTCTAACCAACTGAGCTAAGGAGGAGTGTTTTTTCTTTTTGCGAGTGCAAATATATACTTATTTTTTAATCTCTACAAAATTTTAATCAAAAATTGCTTTAAAAAGATCATTGCCGTTTGCAAATAGGACTAAAGCAATCAAAATCACGAAGCCAACCATCTGCGCATACTCCAAAAATTTATCCCCAGGTTTTCTTCCAGAAACCATTTCATACAATAGGAACATTACATGGCCACCATCTAAAGCCGGAATAGGCAATAGGTTTAAAAATCCTAACATGATAGATAAGAAGGCCGTAATACCCCAGAAATATTGCCAGCTCCATACGGTTGGGAAAATATCATAGATGGCTTTAAAACCACCCACTCCCTTGTAGGCACCTGTACTTGGTGTAAAAATAGCTTTAACCTGCTTAACATAAGAAACCAAACGCTCTTTGGTTTTACTAAATCCAACTGGTATAGATTCTAAGAAACCATATTTTTTAACATCATACTCATAATATCCTAATTCTTCCAAAGTTTCTGGGGTGGCTCTCGTAGCGTATACAAGACCTAATTTTCCATCATCAGATATTTTAAGTGGTACATTAAGCTTTTCATGATCTCTTAAGATATGCGCCGTTACTTGTTGCCCTTTATAGGAGTCTAAACTTGAAACTACTTGGTCAATGTATTTGGTATCTGTATCATTAAAACCAACAATCACGTCTCCTTTTCTAATTCCACTTTGAGCATTAGCCGATGTATCTGGAACTTGGGCAATAATAAAAGGCATTCTTAAATCAATGAATCCTTTTTCTTTGGCATCAATTAATTGGGCTAAAAAATCTTGAGGCAAAGTAATAGTTGACTGTTCACCATTTCTTAAAATGGTAATGTCTTTCCCAAACAATACTTTTTCTGGAACCTCGGCAAAGTTTTCAATCTTCTCCCCATCAACCGCAATGATTTTATCACCAGTTTTCAAACCTGCTTTATTGGCAACAGTACTTTCAATCACATACCCATCTGAAATGTTATCATTAGGTAAGAACTTATCTCCATAATAATAGCTCATCCCAATATAGATCACTATGGCCAAAAGAAAATTAACTGTAACTCCTCCCAACATAATAATCAACCGCTGCCAAGCTGGTTTTGACCTGAACTCCCATGGTTGTGGTTCTTGGGACATTTGCTCGGTATCCATGCTCTCATCAATCATCCCGGAAATTTTCACATAACCTCCTAGAGGTAACCATCCGATACCGTAAACGGTTTCACCAATTTTTTTCTTGAAAAGAGAGAACTTAATATCGAAGAACAGGTAGAACTTTTCTACTCTGGTTTTAAACGCCTTGGCGGGAATAAAATGCCCCATTTCATGCAAAATGATCAAAAGGGACAAACTCAATAGAAATTGAGATATTTTTATAACAAACTCCATATGCTAGCAAAAATTACTGGGCACAAAAATAACTTTTTAAAGACATTTAGAAAATTTAACGTCAAGTTATCTAGTTTTTTAACACGGTCTTAGTAATAACGCCCCTATTTGAGTGAATTTTTATAAATAAAACACCTGCCGATAATTTTGAAATATCAAGCGACTCGCTCCAATTCGAACTCAAAACATGCTGTCCTAAAGCATTATACACTTTAATTTCATCTACTTGTAAAGATTCAGGCTTTTTAAGATAAATGGTGTTTTTACTTGGATTGGGATATAGTTGGAAGGCACTTTGCAAGGATTCTTCAATGCCCAAAGAAATGGTATTGTTTTTGGAAATTAAATCTGATTCTGGGTCAAAAAAGACATCTGTAACATTAAAAGTGATGCTTTCAGTAAAGGTTTGGTTGTTTTCTGAATTATCTAGTACAACATCCAATATCTCACCTTCGGCACCCACCAAACGAATGGGAACTGGAGCCTCAAAAAATGAGACGGATTCATGACTTTGGGTTTGCCCAATATTGATTTCAACAACAGTAGGTGATATTTGATCCACTGAAATATTATATGTGGGATAACCCTCATTGTAAATCCAATCATTAAAAAACTCTGTTAAATCCTCCCCTGAAGTGGCTTCCATGATATTCTGAAAATCTGGAGTTTTAGCATAGCCGTAAGCCAAATCATCATCGACTAGAAAATCTTGCATGCCCTGATAAAAATCGGTCTCTCCCAGTTTTTTTCTTAGCATGTGAAGGACCATAGCTCCCTTATTATAACTTAATCTACTACTAAAAACCCTATTGACACTCAAAGTATCAGCGTCTGGAATGTAGACCGCACCATCTGGTAGTGAAGTGATCGAATTTACACGGTTCTGCTTCCAGGTTATGAAAGGTGAATTACCATCAAAATCTTCAATTACCAATCCTGCCAAATAGGTTGCAAAACCCTCATTTAACCAAATATCCTTCCAACTTCCGCAGGTTACTTTATCACCATACCATTGATGAGCCAACTCATGGGCTATCAATCCTCTGTTGAATCCACCCATAAAAGAAACCGTGGTATGTTCCATACCTCCGCCCCACCCAAATTGAGCATGTCCATATTTTTCGTTTGCAAAAGGATATTCTTCAAATAAATCTGTAAACAGATTCATAATATCTACCGTGACCGGGGTTTGTGCTTGTGCCGTAGCTAGGTTTTCTGGATAGACATAATTCACAATCTCAAAGGGACTCCCATTGTTTTCAACCGTATGGTTATAAACCTCATAATTGGTCACAGCAATAGCAATAAGATAGGCTGGTATGGGGTATTTATGCTTAAATCTGGTTGTTTTTTCGTCTCCATTGATTTCTTGACTAATTTCCAACCCATTGGCGACTGCAATATTTTCTAGAGAATTTGGATTGAATGTCGGTGTGGTTAAATAGACATCTACCGAATCTATCTTATCAATTAAATCCTGCTTACAAGGCCACCAACCTTTTGCTCCATAAGGTTCTGAAAGCGTCCAAATAATGGGATTTCCATTATGGGTTGATTGCTCAAAAGAACCAAAACCAGAACTTACAGGGTTTCCGGAATATGAAATGGTCAAAGAATCCAGTGTCCCCATGAGTTGAGTTTCTGGCAACGTAATTACCACCTCATCATTATCGTTTTGATCGAATTCCAATGAAGTCCCATTTTGGGTCACATTGGAAACAGTCATATTTCCAGTTAGTTCAAAAACAACCTGAGTGAGATCTTCTTTGGCCTCAAAATAGGAAGTCACATCGCCTGAGATAAAAGCCATTTCCGGATTCACATCTAATTCCAGTCTGTGATATTTTAAATCGTAATTACCAGTATTTTCATTCATTATAACGGCCAATCTATTAAGGGCAGCTTTGGCCTCTGCTTCACTTATTTTTTCTACAGTGCCATTCAAATCCTGAGCAAAAATTTGAAATGGTAATAGACATAAAAAAAGGAACATGCTTCTTTTCATAACTCATTTAATTAGCTTGTTAAAATTACCCATTTTATTGATAATGAATTGTATTTTTGTCAATAATTCTGACTGTTCAAGACTAATCCTCTTACTTATGTTGAACTTCTTTAAGGGTTACAAATACATTGGTATTTCTTTGGCCGTTATTTCAGTAATCATTGTTATTATCATTTATAACGTTTTAAATGTTTACCAGCCTTTGCCCATATACCAGCCCACCATGGTCAACTCTGAATTGGTTGATAGCACCTTGCATTACCAAAAGAAATACCATAAGATTTCAGATTTTAAATTGGTTAATCAAAATGGGGATACCATAACGCAAGAACTATATAAGGATAAAATTTATATAGCTGATTTTTTCTTTACAACCTGTCAAACTATTTGTCCTATCATGACCGATAACATGGCGCAACTTCAAGAAAAGCTAAAAGATGACAACCAAGTGATGTTACTTTCACATTCAGTGACTCCTGAAATTGATAGTGTACCACAACTTAAAAAATACGCCCTGAAAAAAGGGGTCATAGATTCTAAGTGGAATCTGGTTACTGGTGACAAGAAACAAATTTATGAGTTGGCAAGGAAAAGCTATCTGGCTGTAAAAACAGATGGTGACGGCGGTCCGTTTGATATGATTCATACTGAAAACTTTATGCTGATCGACAAAAAGAAGCAAATAAGAGGCTTTTATGATGGCACCAACCAAGAAGATATGGAACGTCTATTAAACGATATTAAAACACTTGAAAAAGAATATGAGTAGTTTTCAAGCCATCGGTTTTTTTGGCGTGGAAAAATCACTTACTTTTGCTTTTTTAAAATCAATCTAAATAAGCTTGAACCTGACACTGGCACAATTAAAAAAGGGACAAAGAGGCATCATAAAGGATGTTTCCTCCATCCATATTCCACTTAAACTACTGGAAATGGGTTGCTTGCCAGGTAATTTTGTAGAACTAGTTCAAGTTGCTCCGTTTTCAGATCCCCTGTACCTCAACATTAACGGTTCTCATTTAGCTATTAGAAAAGAAACTGCTAGCCACATAATAATCGATTTAGAAAATGAGTAAGCAGATTAATGTTGCATTAATTGGAAATCCAAACACGGGAAAAACCTCTGTTTTCAATGCCCTAACCGGTTTAAACCAGAAAGTAGGTAACTATCCTGGCATAACGGTTGAGAAAAAAGAAGGCATTTGTAAATTACCTAGAGGTGTTAAAGCCCATATCATTGATTTGCCAGGAACCTATAGTTTAAATGCGTCTTCTCTTGATGAGAATGTGGTTATAGAGCTCTTGCTGAATAAAACCGATAAGGATTTTCCCGATGTAGCAGTCGTAGTGAGTGATGTAGAAAACCTAAAGAGAAACCTGCTTTTATTTACGCAAATCAAGGATTTGGAAATCCCAACCATTTTAGTCATCAATATGGCTGATAGAATGGCTTATAAGGGTATCAGTTTAGATATAGATTATCTTGAGAAAAAATTAAACACCAAAATAGCCTTAGTTAGTACAAGAAAAAAACAAGGTGTTGATGTTTTAAAAGAACTTATTGCCAATTACAAGGAGCTTTCTACAGAGCCATGTCTCAATGCTTCTGAAATAGACCCTCAGTATTTTGACGGATTAAGAAAAGCATTCCCTAATCAGTTGTTGTATAAACTTTGGTTGGTAATTACCCAAGATGTCAACTTTGGCAAGATTTCAAGGAATGAAATCGAGGTTTTGGATGATTTTAAAACCAAACCGAAGGCAGATTTAAAACGCTTACAGCAAAGAGAAACCATAAAAAGGTACCAATTTATTAATGATGCCCTTAAAAAAGGACAAACCATTGATTTAGCCACGGCCAAGGATTTAAGAATCAAATTAGATCGTATTTTAACCCATAAAGTATGGGGTTATCTTATTTTCTTCTTTATCTTATTGACCATCTTTCAAGCAATATATGATTGGTCTAGTGTGCCTATGGACTTTATTGATGGTATTTTTGCCTCTCTAAGTGAGTGGACCAGTACCCATCTTCCTCAAGGACAGTTCACCGATTTGATAGCAGAAGGTGTTATTCCCGGACTGGGAGGTATCGTGATATTCATTCCTCAAATTGCCTTTCTATTTCTATTCATTTCCATTCTAGAGGAAAGTGGTTACATGAGTCGGGTGGTATTCCTAATGGACCGTATCATGAGAAGATTTGGACTAAGCGGAAAAAGTGTGGTCCCTTTAATTTCTGGGACAGCCTGTGCTATTCCGGCGGTTATGGCCACAAGAAACATTGAAAGTTGGAAAGAGCGCCTTATCACTATTTTAGTAACCCCATTCACTACTTGTTCGGCTAGATTGCCTGTTTATCTTATAATCATTGCGTTGGTCATTCCTGAAGGGCGTTTCTTAGGATTAAGCTATCAGGCCCTTACCCTTATGTTATTATATTTATTAGGATTTGGCGCCGCTATTTGTTCGGCTTTTATACTCCATCAAGTTCTAAAAATAAAAAGCCGTAGTTTTTTTGTAGTTGAAATGCCTAACTACAAATTGCCTCTGTTTAAAAACGTGGCTCTTACGGTTATTGAAAAGACCAAAAGTTTCATTTTTGGCGCTGGTAAAATCATACTTGCCATATCCATTGTTTTGTGGTTTTTAGCGTCCTATGGACCAGGAGATAATTTCAATAATGCCGAAGAAATTGTTACAGAACAATTTAAGGACCAAGACCTATCTGAAGAAGATTTAAATCACCATATTGCCTCTTATAAATTAGAACATAGTTTTATAGGCCGTCTTGGAAAAAGCATTGAACCTGCCATCCAACCATTAGGCTATGATTGGAAAATTGGTATTGCCATTGTGAGTTCTTTTGCAGCCAGAGAGGTTTTCGTGGGCACCCTTGCTACGATTTATAGTGTGGGAAGTGAGGAAGAAGACACCATCAAAAATAGAATGGCAGGAGAGGTTAACCCAATTTTAGGAACGCCATTGTTCAACTTTGCCTCCGGGATTTCACTATTACTTTTTTATGCCTTTGCAATGCAATGTATGAGTACGTTAGCTATTGTAAAACGCGAAACAAACAGTTGGAAATGGCCCGCCTTACAACTCGTTGTTATGAGTAGTTTTGCTTATTTGGTAGCCTTGGCGGCTTTCCAAATTTTAAAATAATTTGTATCTTTTAGAAATGGAAAATGATATCATCCAAACCATATTAGTTTTTTCGGCAGTGATATTAGCCGCAGGCTTTCTTGTTCGGAAGTTTTTCTTTCCAAATAGTAAAAAAGCTGCCAATTCCTGTGGCAAAGATGATTGTGGCTGCCACTAAAACTACTCCATTATTGTAATAACCTGAAGACACCTATCACTGTCTTTTAGGGTAACTCCATCAACTGGATATGGCTTTAAGTTCTGTACATGAAGGGATTCGCCATCTACATCCAAAATTTGAGTCATGTCATCTTGAAAGTGCCTATAGGAAATCATTAAGCTCTTTTCTTCTAAAAGGACCCCTTCTTTAAAAATTTTCACTACCACAATGGCTTCGCCTGGACTAATGCAGTTCACCCCTTTAGGACAACGTGAATCTTGTTTGACCTCCATGAATTGCAATTGATAACCTTTCCATTCCATGGTTTCACCAAATTTTAAATTAAGAAGAATCTGGGGAGGATCCCCTTCCAATTTTATTTGGTCTTGGGCATACCCTAATTGCCCTAAAAAGGATATCGCTAAAACAACAAAAAAATACTTGATTGCATGCATCTTTTCAAATTTAAGAAAACATATACCAAATCTGTGCCACTAAAAAAGTAACTACAAATCCCATAGCCAAAGGCATCAATGTGGCGACCGCGGTCCATTTTACACTTTTGGTTTCTTTGTAAATAGTATAAATGGTCGTACTACACGGATTGTGAAGCAAACTGAACAACATAAGGTTGATGGCCGTTAATAATGTCCACCCTCCTGCTTTTAAAATTTCGGCCGTAGCATTGGCTGAATCCAACTCAAACATTACCCCAGCACCTGCTCCACCAGCCATCCCAGTAACCAAAACCGTAAGCATCAAAACCGTAGGAATTACAATTTCATTAGCCGGAATCGCCACAATATAAGCCACTAGAATGACTCCATTGAGACCTATCAACCACCCAAATCCATTGAGAGAATCAATCATCCAATAGGCAATACTGTGGTCTCCAATCATAATATTGGATATCAACCAGATGACAGCTCCAGCTGGGGCAGCAAAAACGATGGCACGCCATAGAACAATGAGTGTTCTATCAATCAAAGAAGTGTATAGTGTCTTCCAAAACCTTGGTGGACGATAGGGAGGTAATTCCAAGTTGAATGTAGAAACCTGTCCCTTTAAAACCGTTTTACTTAACAACCAAGAACTGGTAAACATAAAGGCCATTCCCAGAATGGCAATACCTATAACGGCAAATACAGAAGCTGTACCAGATAAAGCTTCGGGAACTATCGCACCAACAAAAATGGAGGCAATCAAAATTTGTGTTGGCCATCTCCCATTACATAAGGAAAAGTTATTGGTTATAATAGCTATTAAGCGTTCTCGTGGACTATCAATAATTCTCGTAGCTACAACTCCAGCAGCGTTACACCCAAATCCCATACTCATGGTCAATGCTTGTTTTCCATGGGCGCCTGCTTTTTTAAACAAATAATCCAAGTTAAAAGCCACCCTTGGCAAGTATCCGAAGTCCTCCAATAGCGTAAAAAGCGGAAAGAAAATGGCCATAGGAGGTAACATTACGGCAATAACCCAGGCCAAAGCCAAATACACTCCATCTATTAAAAAGCCACTTAACCACCAAGGCATCCCTATACTATTGGCACCAGATTTCAGTGCTGGGTGAATGGTATCCAACAATAATTCTGCAAGCAGACTAGAAGGATAGTTTGCGCCGATAATGGTAATCCATAAAATAACACCTAAAATCAAAAACATGATTGGGAATCCCCACTTCCTGCTAGTAACTATCTGGTCAATTTTGACATCGATAGCATTTCTTCCCCTTTTGCCGGCTGTGTTAACCGTTTCTTCTACAATCTCAGAGGCATCCGCATAAATACTTTCACTAATGTGATCATGAAATTCACCTCCTAGTTTCCATCGAAGCTCATTTGACAACCCTATGATATTTTCAACTTCATTCTTCATCTTACTGCATCTCAAATTCACCATTTCTTAAGGCCTCAACGACCCTTTCATCTCCCTCTAAAAGTCTGAAAGCAATCCAACGACTATTGGGAATGGATGGGAATTGTTTTTTTATTTTTTCACTTAATTTTTGAACCGCCTCATTAATGCTTTTGGGCACATTGGTAATTCTATGTGGTTGACAAACTATTTGTCCGTTAGCTACTTGACTTACCACATCAATAAGCTCTGGAATTCCTTTATTAAACCTGGCACTTGTGGGAACCACGGGGATTCCCAAACGCTTAGCCAATGCTCTCTCATTAACCTCAACGTGATTTCTCTTGGCTTCATCCATCAGATTTAAACATAAGACTGCTTTACCTGTTATTTCCAAAATTTGAAGTACCAAATTCAGGTTTCTCTCCAATCTTCCAGCATCTACCACAATTACGGTGACATCTGGCTTTCCAAAAAGGATAAAGTTTCTGGCAACCTCTTCGTCCTGTGATGTAGAAAGCAAAGAATAGGTTCCTGGTAAATCTACCAGTTTGTATTTTTTATCATTGTATTGATACGCTCCTTCAGCTCTTGTTACCGTTTTACCTGGCCAATTACCCGTGTGCTGCCTTAACCCTGTCAAGGCATTGAATACGGTACTTTTTCCAGTATTGGGATTACCCGCCAAGGCAATAACAAAATCGGTATTTTCTGCATTGACCCCCAATTTTTTTAATCCGTGTGGATTAAATTGCGGACATGCCTCACATGCACTTGTTATTTTCTTATTCTCCATTTTACCGTTTTTTAATAAGTATTTTGGCCGCCTGATCTTCTCGCAAAGCAATGGTGGTTCCTTTAACCAAATACGCTTTTGGATTGCTTAAAGGGCTTACCAAATCAATTTTTATAGGGGTGCCTTTTACAAAGCCTAAATCCAGAAGTCGTCGTCTGCCATCACCTCTAAATTCTTTGGAAATCCCTATAATTTCAGCCTCCTCCCCCTTCTTAAGGGAAGACAACCTAACAGCATCTTCCTCAAATACCACTTCCGTTTCAAAAACTTGAATCGTAATATTTTTTGCCACTTCTGGAGCTAAGACAAACTCTTCGCCCTCTGAATAGAACAACACCCGTTGCTTGCTATTTTCAACCACCCTAATTTGTGAACCTATATGTATGTTTTCTGCTAAAATCTGCCGGTAAATCACATCAGGTTCATCTTCGATATGAACAATTTTACCAACGGTATCTACTTCCAAATCTGCCAAAGATTCTCCTTCTATATCCAATACGTCTCCTTCATGCGTTGGGATAGGGTCTCCATGAGGATCGTACATGGGGTTTCCTAATTGGGTCGCCAACATATTGGTTTCCTCATGATTTAATCGGTGCTCCATTTTCTCAGCACGATGGTGCCACTCGCTTTTTTCAAATCCTGTTTTTTCCGCTAGATATTTTTCCCAAAGACGGTGAACACGCACAATTTTTATAGCATAACTCCTACCTGATGGCGTTAGTTCCAGCACCTCTTCAGTTTGGATGATGAGCATGCTTTTTTCCATGGTTTCCAAAACATCCTCTAGCGTTCCATCACTGTATTTCAAACTCTTGATCAAATCTTCCTTGAAAATATCAACTCCCTGATTTTCCCAAGTGTACATTTGTTTCAAAATATCTTCTGTGATGGTTTTTTGATCGGTTCTAACACTGTTTTGAATAATCCAAAACCAACCTTTGGTAGGTCGAAATAAAAAATAAAGCAAGCCTGCAAGAAGCACAAAAAGAATCAGGTTATATAATGGCTGACTTATATTCATTGGTTGCTCTTTACAAATAAGTTATTCGAAACCACTTTAGATATACTCAAAGGCTTGTTGTGCACTTCTAAAATCATGGATTCATCAAAAGCCTCTTTGGACAATACCTTAAACTGGGTTCCCAAAGCAATCTGATGTTTATCCAGATACTTCAAAAACTCTTTGGAAGAATCCTTAACACCAACACACATGCAATGTTCGTGTTCTTTGACCTGCGCCAAAAGCACCTTGTCCGTTTTCTTTATTTGTCCGTTTTTATCTGGAATGGGATCTCCATGTGGATCATGTGTGGGAAATTCTAAAAAGGCATCAAGTTGATTAATCAATTTTTCAGACTGAATATGTTCCAATTGCTCTGCCACTTCGTGAACCTCATCCCACGAAAAATTAAGGTGTTCCACTAAAAAAACTTCCCACAACCTATGTTTTCTAACTACCGAAGCCGCCAGTTTTCTGCCATTTTCTGTAAGCTTCGCCCCTTGATATTTTTTATAAACCACTAATTCCTTCTCTGCCAACTTCTTTATCATATCAGTTACAGAGGAAGCTTTAGTGGCCATTTTATCAGCAATAGCATTAGTACTCACCGAAATAGTTCCAAATTTTCCTAGATGATATATGGCCTTTAAATAATTTTCTTCGGCTAATGATAACATGGTTTTTCTTTTGGTCAAAGATATAGATTTACTTTAATAAAAACAATTTTTTAGTCTTGTCTAAATTTTATTTTAACTTTGCATAAAAATAAGTTTATTTCATACATGCGCCTCCTTTACTTTTTTATTCTTTTGGGCATTTTCAAAACCCACGGACAAAAGGATTTTACTATTTCGGGTTTGGTTACCTCCAATGGCGAACCACTACCCTACGTCAATGTTTATTTAAAAAACACCAATCTGGGAGGTGTGACTGATGAGCAAGGGAGTTATTTAATAAAAAATGTGCCTTCCGGGATTTATACCCTTACAGCTTCCTTTACAGGGTTTACTACCAAAACCAATAAAATAGAGATAACCAATCAAAATCTTAACATAAACTTCGCTCTTGATGAAACCGAAGCTCTAAACGAAGTAGTCATAACAGGAACCTTAAAACCTGTGAGCAGACTCGAGAGTCCGGTACCTGTGGAAATCTACTCGACCACCTTTTTAAAACAAAACCCAACCCCCAGTATTTTTGAAGCTCTACAGAATGTAAATGGAGTGCGCCCCCAAATCAATTGCAATGTTTGTAATACGGGAGACATCCATATCAATGGATTAGAAGGTCCTTACACCCTGGTTCTTATTGATGGCATGCCGATAGTAAGTGGACTTTCCACCGTATATGGCCTGTCGGGAATTCCTAATTCATTGATTGAGCAAATAGAGATTGTGAAAGGACCTGCTTCTTCTTTATACGGAAGTGAGGCCGTGGGCGGTTTAATCAATATCATTACCAAATTACCAGAAAACACTTCCAAACTCACATTAGATAGTTTTGTAACAGGCTGGGGAGAAGCCAACATTGATTTAGGATATAAAGCTACACTTGGCAATAAAACGAATGTCTTGACCGGAATTAATTATTTCCATTACAGCAACCCCATAGACAACAACAACGATCATTTTACTGATGTAACCTTACAAGACCGAATCTCGGTTTTTCAAAAATGGTCTTTTGACAGACCTAAAAACAGAGCTTTTTCAATTGCTGGTAGGTATTTCTATGAAGATCGATGGGGTGGAGAAATGAACTGGAACAAGAGCTATCGAGGTGGCGGCGACATTTATGGCGAAAGCATTTACACCTCTCGTTTTGAAGTGATAGGGAATTACCAGTTGCCTTTTAAAGAAAAAGTAAACCTCCAGTTTTCATACTCCGACCATGATCAAAACTCCGTATATGGGAACATGCCCTACATAGCGCAACAACGTATCGGTTTTGGACAATTAATTTGGGATAAGTCCATCCAAAACCATGATTTACTCTTAGGCACTGCGATAAGATACAATTACTATAACGACAACACCACAGCCACAGAAACGGCCGACGAGGTAACCATTCCTTCGCTTTTCATTCAAGACGAAATAGCCTTTAACAGCAAACATCATGTATTATTAGGCGCCCGTTATGATTACGATAAACGCCACGGGAGCATTTTTACCCCCAGAGTTGCCTATAGATTTAAACCTACTGACGAAGACATTGTCCGTATTAATGCTGGAACGGGGTTTAGAGTCGTCAATCTATTCACCGAAGAACACGCCGCTTTGACCGGCGCGCGCGATGTGATAATAGAAGAAGCCTTAGAACCTGAAGAATCATATAACGTGAACATCAATTACCTCAAAAAGATATACACAACTAGTGGTATGATGTTTACCCTAGATGCTTCGGCTTGGTATACCTATTTCACCAATCAAATTGTACCCGATTATGAAACCAATCCCAACCAAATTATTTATGATAATTTAGACGGACACGCCATTTCACAAGGTGTAAGCCTAAATTTTGATGCCGTTTTTGCTCATGGTATCAAGGCCAATATAGGCGCCACTTTTCAAGAAGTGAATCAATATGAAAACGGCGAAAAAAACAGGCAATTGCTTACCGAACGTTTCTCAGGAAATTGGGGTATGACCTACAAACATTACCCTACAGACCTTTCCTTTGATTATACCGGAAGCATTTATGGCTCTATGTTATTACCAACTCTAGGTGAATTGGACCCCAGAAGCAACGAATCGCCTATATGGAGCCTTCAAAACATTCAAGTCACGTATGATGGTTTACAAAACATAGAATTCTATTGCGGTGTCAAGAATATTCTCAATTGGACTCCTGGTAAAAAGGAGCCCTTCTTAATAGCTCGAGCCGACGATCCCTTTGATGAACATGTGGATTTTGACAGCAATGGTAATGTCATTCCTACCCCAGACAATCCGTATGCGCTTACTTTTGATCCATCTTATGTGTATGCTCCCAATCAGAGCAGGCGCTTGTTTTTTGGTATGCGCTTAAACTTAAAGTAAATGTTTGCTTTACACGCCGAGATTAGGCAATACAAACGATTTGGTATTTGGATGCAATCTGATCCACAAACCTGGATTGGCGTTTAATTGCTGTTTGGCTTCCTCCAGATCGGAACTAATTGTTGTTTGAAGCACCTTTGCATAAGTGTCTACTTTAGCTGGAGCTGTATCAGCATCAACCACCGACTGCACCACTTTTTTGGCTTGTAATATCGCCGCAGGACCAAGAGTTAAAATATATTTTGCTGCTCGACATTCCTGTTCGTCTCTTTCACTCACCAAACTGCCCCCTGCCTTAAATTTATTGATATGATGCTCTAAAATACTATTTGAAATAGGTATGATTCCCGCAACATGATGCCACTGCGCCCCTGAAAACGGTTTTATATAAGCCAAGTGAGACGCTTGGTTGGCTTCTGGTCCATGACCAATAAAAAAGATATCCAATCCACCTAAATTTTCTAGTTTCGTCAAATACCCCATAAGCGCCGTTTCCAGGTCATCTGTATCGGTTTGCATGGGGGTAAAGCTTTTTATTTTTTTGAAGAAGGTGTCTCCCAAAATACGTTCAAAATCCCTAACAAAACTGAAGCCATTAGCCATTTTCATTGGTGCCAAAGCGTCTTGTGTAAATACATTTAACCGACTTAACAATGCATCTTTCTCACCTGTTTTAGCGATCTCACCCAATAAACGATGTAATTCCTGAGCACCACGACCACCCAAAAGCGCGATGTTAATATCCCCTTCTTTTTCGGCTGCAGTTGCATATAATTCCTGCAACATGGCTTGTCCCACAGCTGCTTCGGAAGGCAGCACAGTTGGCGTTATTCCATGATCTACCAATTGAAACTCTGAAGCATCTAAATGAGACAACCATACATTATTATTTTCTTCTTGTCTTGTAAAAGGCGCTTTATTTTCTGTCATATCTGTTTTATACTATACGAATGAGGTTCAAAAATAAGCACAACAGGTTATTTTACACTTACTTCGTTCGATCTTTTTAAAATTGCTTGTCACCAATAACCTTATTCACGTAAAATAACACGTAGTTCTACGTATTTTTAATCAATTTTACCATTTGATAACATTTATTCTCATTTCTCTGTCATGATAAACTAAAACATCTGTTTATATTTAAACAAAAAAAGCAAATGAAACAGATAGCCCTACTCCTGTTTTCTATTTTTTTACTTTTCAGTTGTAAAAACGATGACGACAACCAAGAAGCCCTACCTCCAGCTACCCAAACAGGTGCTGGCACTTTTGCCTGTTATGTTAATGGTACTAGCTATATAGATGCTTCTGGAGGCTACTTTAATTGCTTTTATCAATTGGTGGATGGGGAGTATTATTTTCACATTGCAGGAGAGGACAGTGCTTTCGGAATTAGTGAAATTACTATTTATGCAAGTAAATTTGAGATTTATGAAGGAGAAAATTATGAATTGACAAATTTTGGAGATTATTCAATTGCTGCATTAATTTTAGCAGAAAATAGTCTTTCATATTCATATACTGACATATCGAACCCTGGAACTTTGACCATTACCAAACTAGATTTTGAAAACTACATTGTTTCTGGTGTTTTTGAATTTGATATTATCCACCCTACAACCGGTGAAATCATAGAAATACGAGATGGCAGATTTGATACGCTCTTCACCCAATAAAAAAGTTTTAGTTTTTTATGAAAAACCCTGTTATCTTACTTTGTTCCTTATTACTGTTGATTTTTAGTTGCAAAAACGATGACGATAACCAAGAAGCACTACCTCCAGCTACCCAAACAGGGGCTGGCACTTTTGCCTGTTATGTTAATGGTACTAGCTATATAGATGCTTCTGGAGGCTACTTTAATTGCTTTTATCAATTGGTGGATGGGGAGTATTATTTTGGAATTGGTGGAATTGATGAAAACCACAGCGTCTTTGATCTTATCGTAATAGCTTCTATTGGAGTAGAGATTGAAAATGAAATGCATTATAATTTAACTTGTAAAGAGCCCGAAAATTATTATGCCGAAGTCCTATTTTCCAATCAATACTTAGGTGCAACTACTTGTAATTCAAATTTAGGGAACATGACCATTACCAAACTAGATTTTGAAAACCACATTGTTTCAGGAGTTTTTGAATTTGATATCATCCATCCTACAACTGGGGAGACCATAGAAATACGTGATGGGCGATTTGATACACTTTTTACACAATAAACATCGAAATTCTTAAACTCTCTTCCCACTTAATAAGTACATGATCATAGAGCCTACTCTTCCAAATATGTATTCAGGTTTTCTAATTCTTCCTTCAAACCATCGCCATTTAATTCTTTGAAATCAACCTCTAATTCCGAAATATCTCCAACCAATTCCTCTTTCAATCCAAAATAAAATACATCTCCTTTTTTCTTGATCACAACCAGCATCACCTCTTCATCTTTTGGCAACTCACCAAAATCAAAATAGTTATTGTTTGATTTGCCACGAAGAATGGATTTTATCGATTTAAAAACCAAACTAACCTTGCTTCCGTCGGCATTTTTTAATTTGAATTTATATTTTACCCTTTCTTTTCGGCTGTTTATAAATCTATCGCAATTAATCCAACCCAATTTTGAGCTAACCATGACATATTGAAGAACATCATGGGTTGAAACCGAACGACGACCTGACCCCTTGATACTATCTCGCTCCGCCCATTTTCTATTAAAACCTTGAACATACAAAGAGTCGTCTGCCACCCGTATGACACGTCTTGACTTCGTTCTTCCTGGAAATTTAAATTCCAACGGAATAAAATAAGGAACCATCACTTCCTTGTTTCTCTGTTTGGCCGGACTCATTTGCGGCAATAGGTGAGCAACCCTCAACGCCTCCTCTCCTATTTTTTTATGAGGCGCATGGGCATATACATTGAAAACGTTTCCATTAGTATCAATTTTAAAAAATACGTTAACAGAAAATTTCCCAGTAAACTTTAACTCTTCAGCAATACTTAAATTAAACTTCTCTAAAAAGAAGGCCTTCATTTTCTCATTGAAGCAAGATATTAAAGCTTCCCTTCCTTCTTCTTGACATCCAGGGAAAACAGGGGGCTGCTCAACCAGGTTAAACGGGACTTCAACATAAGCCTCTTCAAATATTTCTGAAACTGGCTCCATGACTTCAATATTTTCCAATTCATCTTCCTCCTCTACCATCACCCAATTAACTCCAGAATCTGCCCACTCTCCAGTAAACAATTCCATATCCTTTTTCTTCTTTTTACACGGAAAACTTATTTCTATGGATTGATCAAGTTCTAAATTTTCACCTTCCCTTAAAGCCTCAACAAACAACATGCCTCCAGTTTCCAGAATTTCGCCTTCTGAGGTTGTTGATAAATTTGCCAACAGCATATCAGATATTTTGTAATACTCCGTAACCCTAAAATCAACCACGCCTTGAACCTTTAATCCTTTAGAATTCTTAAAGGAATTGGCTTTAATTTTAATTTGGGTCCCCTCGGGAAGCTTTAAAATTGTGTCCTTTTCAGACTGTAAAACAAAGTGAACCGCCTTTTTTACTAGCCTATCTACATGGCTACTTTCAACAGAATCTTTAGTATTTCTAATATGCTTATTGCCTTTAAGACTCTTTTTTTCCACAGGAATATCTTCTTTCCTATCTATTATGGTATCATTTAAAATAGAATCTATACTTACTGGCGGAACTATAATCGCTTTACTGGGCAGTTCCTTTTTTGGCAGTTTTGAATCTTGGCTATTGTTATCATTTGTTTTTAGGACCAACAAATAGACCAACAAAAACCCAACTAATGCAGCCGTAATTAAAATTCCGATCTTAAAATACCTCCTTGTCCTATATAACTTCCTAGCTTGTTGAATATCTTTTTTTAACGATGTCCTTTTCATTCCACCTAAGAATGCTTTATGAAAAGCAAAATCATTTTGAAAATCAACATCTGACTCCAAGTCTTTTTCAAACCTTAAAGCCTCCTCATAACTAAGCTGCTCTTTCAAATAAGCTTCAATGGCATCTATATTTTTTGTGAATTTTTCCATGGTTTCTGAATTAAGAATGATTGGTAATTAAAGTTTCATAAATGCTCTTAACCTTCTTAAGGCATTTATACTTTTGATTCTTGGCAATTTTTTCAGATTTGAACTGCATATGTTCTGCAATAACTTTGAAAGACCAATCTTTCAAGTAAAACAGTTGCAGCAATTGCCGACATCGATTTCCTAATTCAGAGAATGCTTTCTCTGCTAATTTGAATTTCCTTTCCTCCAAAACATCTTGGAACATTTCGGTTTCTTCCTTTGAAAAATCCATAAGCTCCTGTTTTGAGTATCCCTTTTGGATATCCTTCCAAACAAAACGTGATACAGAATATAAATAAGTGTAAAATGAAGAAGTAAGTTTGAAATTTGACTTTTCTAAATTGCGATGCAAGATGATTAGTGATTCTTGAAACACATCTTGAGCATCATTTTTAGTGCCTCCTTTAGACAAAATAAGCTTCTCAATCCTAGGGTAAAGGGCGTAAAGTTTTAGAAAGGCTTTCTCCTCTTGACCATTTTTAAAAAGAGCCAATATCTTTTTATCATTCATAAGGTTGTTTTTCTTATTAATGGTCAAATAGACAAAAGGTCTCCTTTAAATATCCATTTTTTTAAAATCCTTTTTCTTTTTGAAGTTGTTCGTAAGCCTGTTGTACCTGTCTAAATTTTTCCTCGGCTCCTTCCAGGTGCTCCTTCCCTAAATGCGCCACCCGATCGGGATGGTATTTTTTGGCCATTTTTCTATATGCGGCTTTTATCTCTTCAACCGAAGCATTTTTATCAATTTCCAAGATTTTATAGGCGTGGTCCACGCTGTTATAAAACATCTCTTTAATGCTTTCAAAATCTCGAGAGCTAACCCCTAAATAACCAGAAATGGTATAGATCTGCTTGACTTCAGCCTCGGTGACATGTTCATCTGCTTTAGCAATACCAAATAAAAAGTGAATGAGTTGAAGTCTGGAGGCGTGGTCCATCATCCGTTGAATTTGCATACAGACCTGTCTTGTAGAAATATCTTGTTGGTTAATATTTTTAAACAGCTTAAAGGCGTGGTTAGCCCGTTCCTTACCATACATGTTAGCAAAATATTGACGCACAAAATTCAGTTCTCTTTGATCTTGATGGTTATCAGCCTTAATCACTATAGATGCCAAGATCAACAAACTCACCTCAAAATCTCCGGAGGTTGTTTTTCGCTCGGTATACTGATCATAATTAGGCCTTTTTCGGTATCTAGGTCGTTCTCTTTTTCTGGGCTCCCCTTCTCCCAAATAGGGAAATCCATCACCATCTGCCATCGAATCTACAACCGACCCCAAAGCCAATCCAATAATTGCTCCTATAGGTCCGCCAAAAGACCAACCCAAAGCAGCTCCAAGCCATTTTGAAATACTCATGGAAACTATCAATTTAATTTATAGGTAAATATACTATTTGTTAGTAGAATGCTTCTGCCATTTGTTACACAATTGGTATCTTTGCCCCACAATTATTAATCATAAAAAATTAAATATATGTATCCAGCAGAATTAGTAAAACCAATGCGCGAAGATTTAACCAATGTTGGGTTTGAGGAATTGCATACTGTAGAGGCTGTTGATGCTGCTATAGCCAAAGAGGGAACGACCTTAGTAGTGGTCAACTCTGTTTGTGGTTGTGCGGCAGCAAACGCACGTCCTGGGGCAAGAATGAGTTTGCAAAATGCTAAAACGCCTGATCATTTGGTGACCGTTTTTGCAGGTGTAGATAAAGATGCAACAACTAAAGCTAGAGAATATATGATTCCTTTCCCTCCAAGCTCTCCTAGTATGGCTTTGTTTAAGGATGGTGAATTGGTTCATATGCTAGAGCGTCATCACATTGAAGGAAGACCAGCAGAAATGATTGCTGACAACTTAATGGATGCCTATAACGAGCATTGCTAGATTTAAAATCTAAAAAAAATTAAAGCCACATATCAATGTGGCTTTTTTGTTTCCAATTTTGGACTAACTTTGACCCATGCAAAAAATACTAGCTTATCCCTTAACTATTTTATATTTTCTGTTTTTTGGGCTGACCTTAATTGTTTTTCATCCCATTCAATGGGTTTGCTTTAATGTTTTTGGTTATCAAGCACATAAAATAAGTGTTGATTGGTTGCAGTTTTTTCTGATGCGCTCCATGAATGTTTTAGGAACTACTTATACGTTTCATAACGACTATGACATTGATACCAACCAACCTCTAATCATTGTAGCCAACCACCAAAGCATGTATGATATTTCTCCCATTTTATGGCATATGAGAAAACATCATCCAAAATTCATCAGTAAGATAGAATTGGGAAAAGGAATTCCCAGTGTGTCCTATAATTTAAGACATGGAGGCTCTGTTTTGATCGACAGAAAAAATCCAAGGCAATCCATTCCTGCCATTATGAAATTTGGAGAATATATCGAAAGCAACAATCGGGCAGCGGTGATTTTCCCAGAAGGAACTAGAAGCAAAGATGGAACTCCTAAAAAATTTCAAACCAAAGGTTTGGAGATGTTATTCAAAAAAATACCATCTGCTACCATAGTACCCATCACCATTAATAACTCCTGGAAAACGTTAAAATATGGGAAATTCCCTATGGGATTGGGCGCAAAAATCTCTTTAACTGTGCATAAGCCCATTAAATTGGCTACCTTTGAAAATAGGGAGAATTTGGTTTCTACAATAGAAGAAACCATTACCTCTGGAATTCAATACTAAAACCTTATAATTATGTCTTTAAAAAATGTAAGACTGGAAGTGATGCAGTTCTTGGAAAAAGACGTGGATTCACTCATCGAAAAATATCTTATCCCCATAGATAGCATTTGGCAACCTACCGATTTTCTGCCAAACTCAGAAAAAGACTCCTTCTTGAACGAAGTGGAAGAAATTAGAGAACTCTCAAAAGAATTACCCTATGACTTTTGGGTGGTACTTGTTGGAGATATGATCACCGAAGAGGCTTTGCCTACCTATGAATCCTGGTTGATGGATGTTGAAGGGGTAGACCAAGTGGGCAGAAATTCGTGGTCTAAATGGGTACGCCATTGGACCGCTGAAGAAAATCGCCATGGTGATGTGTTGAACAAATACTTATATCTCTCAGGAAGAGTCAACATGAAGGAAGTTGAAAAAACAACGCAATACCTAATTGCTGACGGGTTTGACATTGGAACCGATCGAGATCCTTATAAAAATTTCCTGTATACGAGTTTCCAGGAATTGGCTACCTATATTTCACATAATCGAGTCGCTCAAATTGCCAAGAAAAAAGGCAATATTAAGCTGTCTAGAATGTGTAAAATCATCTCAGGTGACGAAATGAGACACCACAATGCCTATTGTGAGTTTGTAGAACGTATTTTTAAGGTGGATCCTAGCAACATGATGTTGGCTTTCCACCACATGATGAAGTTAAAAATTACCATGCCGGCTCATTTCTTAAGAGAAACTGGGCAAAGCATTGGTCAAGCTTTTGAAGAATTTTCAAATACAGCACAACGTTTGGGTGTTTACACCTCTAAAGATTACGTTGACATTTTGGAAAAACTTCTTGTACGCTGGGAAATAGATAAAATTGGAAACCTCAACGATGAAGCTGAAAAAGCTAGGGACTATCTTATGAACCTACCAGCTAGATTAACCCGATTGGCTGAACGCATGAAAATCCCAAATGAACCTTATCAGTTTAAATGGGTTGAACCAGCTGCATTAAAAAGCTAAACATCTCTTTCTTTTTGGAACAAGAGCTTATAAAAAAAACTGAAGCGTTTGTTAAGCAAGAATTACAACATGCCGAAGGAGGCCACGATTGGTTTCACATCGAGCGTGTATATAAAAACAGCCTCTTGATAGCCAAAACCGAAAATGTCAATCATTTAATTGTTGCCTTGTCTGCATTACTTCATGACATTGCCGACAGTAAATTTCACGATGGCAATGAATCTATAGGTCCTGAAAAAGCTGAAAACTTTCTCAGGACCTTACATTTGGATCAAACCTATATTGATCATATTGTTCAAATTATCAAGAACATTTCTTTTAAAGGCGGAAATTTTCAACCCGATTTTCATTCAGCTGAGTTGGAAGTTGTTCAGGATGCTGACCGCCTGGATGCTATCGGAGCCATAGGAATTGCCAGAACCTTTAATTATGGTGGGTTTAAAAACAGGAAAATTTATGATCCTGAGGTAAAACCTCAACTCAATATGACCAAGGAAGCTTATAAAAAATCTGAAGCTCCAACTATTAACCATTTCTATGAAAAGCTTTTACTTCTCAAAGACCGCATGAATACGGAAACAGGAAAAAAACTGGCTCAAAAACGACATGATTTTATGGTTGATTACCTCAATCAATTTTATTCCGAATGGAATGGTACGGTTTAGTACTGAATAATGTGTTTAATTTCTGCGCGATATTTGGAGGCGCTCTTTCCTGTAATTTCCTTAAACAGTTTATTGAAGTGTGAGAAGTTATTAAAACCACTTTCAAAACAAACATCTGTAATACTCAGCTGACTTTCGTTTAGTAACTTGGTGGCGTGCACTACGCGATATTCATTAACGAGTCTCGTAAAGGTTTTCCCTGTTGCCTTTTTCAAATACCTACAAAATGCCGGTTCGGTCATACTCACCTTATCTGCAATTTCCTCTAAGGAGATGGCTCTTTTGAAGTTGTTGTTGATGAATTTGAAAATGATATTTAGCTTTTCGTTGTCCTTAGGTTCTGTCTCAAAAGCAAACCCATCGACGTTCAAAAGTGTGTAATCTTTGGAAAGCCCAAGTTCATTGAGTATTTCCAATAGCTTGATGATTCTTTCAAAACCTTCATAGGTAACTAGACTTTGTATCTTAGGCCCCACTTCCTTTTTTGTTTCAGGCTTAAATAAAATACCCTGCTTTGCTCTTTCCAATAACTGTTTGATATTGGTCATTTCAGGTTTATCAAAAAACAAGTCCCCCAAAAAATCAGGTTTGAATTGAATAATGGTTTCGGAACCATTACTAGTCAAACGATCTGTAAACCCATAGTGCGGTAAATTGGAACCTAAAAGCATTAACTGACTATTGTTAAAATAAGACAGATGGTTTCCAATATGACGCTTCCCTTTCCCTTTATTGACATAAACCAATTCTATCTCTGGGTGAAAATGCCATTTTCCATTACTCTTTTTAATCACATCATTAATGGCTTCGGTATGATGCCTTACCAAAATAGAGTTACCAAAACCTGTTGTAACCTTTTCGTATGTAGCCTTTATTTTCATTTCAGAACTCTTTTCGCTGCAAAATTAAAATTTACTCGAACTGCAAAAATATGGTTTTTTAACAACTATCTATACTATTTTAACCCTACAACGTTTTCGTTTATTTATTGATGTTAATTTAGCATATAAATTTGAAAAAACTGTTGTTTTTATCTGCTCATTTAGCCTCTAAATTTGCCCCATGTGAAACCCATAAATCTCACTGTTATGAAAAAAGTACTTAAAAACAGCTTAATATTGGTAGCCGTATTTACTACCTTCTTAAGCTTCGGAAATGATTTTCCGCCATTGGCTAAAAAAAGAGCCGTAAAAGAAACCTATGTGACCTTTAAAGATGTTAAAAAAGGTGCAACATTAACCTTAAAGGATAACGATAATGAAGTTATCTATCTTGAGAAAATTCTTTTGTCGGGTACTTACGAGAAAAAATTTGATCTTTCTTTACTTCCTTCAGGAGAGTACTATTTTGAATTGGAAAAAGACATTGAAATAAAGACCAAACCATTTACTGTCACTTTTCAAGAGGTAACATTCCACGACAAAGAAGAAAGCCAATTCCATAAACCAATAGTTAGAATTGAAGAAGAAAAAGTGTTTATTTCTCAGTTATCCCTTAAAAAGCATCCACTTAAAATTGAGCTTTTCTATGACGGAAATGGCAAGAGCAACGAATTGGTTTATTCTGAAAAACTATCAAACGACATTATCTTGGAGAGAATTTTGAAACTTTCTAAAAATGAAAAAGGAAACTACAAATTAGTTATGTATTCAGAAGGACACGAATACATCGAAAAATTTAGTTTATAAGTCTGTTTTTGAATTTAAATTAGTGTGTGAAACGCTTATTGATTTTGAGTAAAAACCCCGAAGGATCGGGGTTTTTTTATTTTAAAACAGCCTTAACTGACCATTTTTATTAACCTCATGCAAAGACGTATTTAAAGGCGTCAAAGCTCTATCCTTGAAATATTTTCTTTTGGCCAAGCTCATGGCTATTCCTATTTGCTCTGCAATTTTTCCTTCTCCCTTCATCCTGACACCATACCTACTTTCATTCAAAGTCCCTCCATGGCAGCTTTCAATTTGATGCAACACCTTTTCGGCGCGATCTGGCAGAGTCTTTTTGATCCAATCTGTGAAAATTTCACCAATAGCGCCGTTCAACCTAACCACTGTATGTCCAATTGATTGTGCTCCATACTCTGAAATCTTTTTTGCCAATGGTAAAATTTCATGACTATTTATAGATGGGATGACAGGAGCTATCATCACATTCACGGGAATACCTGCATCGCTAAGTATTCGAACCGTGTCCAATCGCTTTTGAATAGTTGCCGTTCGAGGTTCTAAAATGCGTCTGGTTTCCTCAGATAAAGAGGTAATGGACATATTGACTTGAATCAGCTGGTCCTTGTTTAGCTCTTTCAATAAATCCAGATCCCTTAAAATCAAACTGTTTTTAGTTATAATTCCCACGGGATGCCTTAATTTTAAAAAAACTTCCAAACACTGTCGGGTTAATTCAAATTGCTTTTCGGCTGGTTGGTAACAATCTGTATTACCAGACATGACAATAGGATAAGCCTTCCATGATTTTTTTGATAAAAAAGATTCCAAAAGTCTAGGCGCGTTTTTTTTAACCATAATTCGCCTTTCAAAATCAAGGGCTGCATCATAACCCCAGTATTCATGAGAATTTCTTGCATAGCAATAAACACAGCCGTGTTCACAACCTTGATAGATATTCATGGAATATGACATCCCCACATCGGGACTATCCACTTTATTGACTATGGTTTTTGGAAAAACTTCTAAAAAAAGCGTCTTGTTTTTATCAGCCTCTTCGCCTTCCTTAGCACAATACTCCAAAAAATCTGCCCGAACTTCATGATTCAGTTCAAAAAACCGATTGGCGACATTCATTTGGGCACCACGCCCTTTGATGGCAGTTTTGGAATCCATAATACTGGTTTAAAAAGAAATTTGCTCAGGAAATCTTTTTAAAGCTATCAATTATTAGCCTCCAATAATGTTAAAGTATTTTGAAGTTATCCACAATGGACTCTGCCTTCCTATTTTCCAGGAAAATCAGCAGGTCGTTTTTCTAAAAATGCTGTGGTTCCTTCAGCGAAATCTTCTGTTCCAAAACAGTTTCCAAATTCATTGATTTCGAGTTCAAAACCATTAACACCATCTTCATAATTGCCATTGATAGCCTTAATTGCTGAAGCAATAGCAACTGAAGAATTTTTCATGATTTTTCCCGCTATTTTTTGAGCTAAAGGCAATAACTCCTCTTGGCTAGACACGTGGTTTACCAAACCATATCCCAGTGCCGTATTGGCGTCTATCATACCAGCGGTCATAATAAGCTCCATCGCCCTACCTTTTCCAATCAATTGCGGTAGTCGTTGGGTTCCACCATAACCAGGAATCACACCCAAAGAAGTTTCAGGCAATCCCATTCGGGCGTTGTCACTAGCAACTCTAATATGGCATGACATAGCTAATTCCAATCCGCCACCTAAGGCAAAACCATTGACAGCAGCTATCACAGGTGTTGACAAATGAGCTACGAATTCAAACAATAACTCTTGCCCTTTAGCCGCTAAAAGCTTTCCCTCGTTGACATCAAAATGGGCAAACTCACTAATATCGGCTCCCGCTACAAAAGCCTTTTCACCACTACCTGTAATGATAATGACTTTAACATCACTATCTTGATCTGCCTCCTTGAAAGCTTCGTGAAGTTCGGCAATGGTTTCTTTATTTAATGCGTTTAGTTTTTTCGGACGATTAATGGTAATGGTAGTAATTCCGTTATCAAAATCGGCAATAATATTGTTGTAAGACATAATTTATTCTTTTGGAAAGGATACCCTAAAAGTGGTCCCTTTATCTTTAATAGATGTAAAGGTAATACTTCCATGGTAAGTTTCCACGATGTTTTTAACCATAGCCAGGCCAAGTCCCATCCCACTCGTTTTGGTAGTAAATTTAGGTTCAAAGATTTTTTCTTTGTTTTCTTCTGAAATTCCTTGCCCATTATCGGCGACAGAAATAACCACGTTTGATGCTTCTTCAAAAACATGAACCACAATATTTTTGGGCTCTTGATCTTCAGGAATCGCTTGGATACCGTTTTTAACCAAATTGGTAATGACCCTTATAAGCTGTGTTCTATCAAACTTGGCAGTAATTTGTTCTTTATCTGAGTTGAAATGGATAAAGTCCTCACTAAAAATATCCAAAGCCAATTTGGTAATTTCTACAACATTAAGGGTTTCACTTTTTTGTGCAGGCATCTTGGCAAAATTTGAAAATGCCTCGGCAATAGAACTCATAGTATCAATTTGCTGAATCAAGGTTTTTGAATATTCATTGACCTTATTGAAGATTTCTGGATCTTGAGGATCAAATTTCCTTTGGAAACTCTGCACGCTCAGCCGCATGGGTGTCAAGGGGTTTTTTATCTCATGAGCTACTTGTTTTGCCATTTCCCTCCACGCTTGTTCCCGCTCACTTGTGGCCAACTTAACCGCACTATCCTCCAGTTCGTCAATCATGCTGTTATATGAAGACACTAATAATTCTATTTCCTCACTTGGTGACTCAATGTTGATCTTTTTGTTTCGCTTTTCTAGTCTTGTTTCCTTGATTTTATCACTAATGGTCTTCAAGGATTTTGTGATGTATTTGGACAATAAGTAGGCCAATCCTACTGCAATGAAAAGCATAAACAAATAGGCAATTCCCAACTTAATCAAGAAATCTTCCAACTCTTTGTTTAGAAAGTTATCATCTCCCAGATAGGGGATATGCAAAATGGCTAGAGGTTTAAACTTACGATCTGTGATATAGGAAAAAGAAGCCTGCTTTATCTGACCGTCTTCCATACTTTTAATGACATATCGATGTTCAGCTGTATTGGCCAATTGGTTTAAAATCTCAGCATCGAGACATTTTGGAATAGAATCGTTGGGCATGCTGGCTTTTGAAGAAATCAAAAAGCCTCCTTCCAGATCATATAAATTAATCGTTAGCCTATGAATGGCAGCAATTTCATAAATCTTATCATTATACCTGAAAATATTAGGTATTTTCTCAGTTTTGACTTCGTAAGTTGTCTCATTGATCACATAATCTATGTGTTCTTTAATATTTGCTTCCTTACTTTCTAGTCTGTCCTTATGATAGTCCTGAGCTTCTTCGTTATATTGATAAACTGTTACCACCGCAATGACAATGGAGGCTAAAAGCACCAAAAAAATCATGGCTATAAAGATGCGGTAACGAAACGAAAATCTTCTAAGCTGCATTTAAAGAAATCTATTGAATTGACCTAAAGGTAACAATTATCACACCAAATTTAAGCGTTTGGATTTTTACTTCTTATATTCTTGTAAACCCTAAATCCAAGCATGATTAATATTCCAAGAACTATTAAACCAACGAGACCAAACACCCAATTGATGGCACTTTTCAGAATAACCAAAAAGACTACAGCAAATAGGATAAAGGTGGCCCCTTCGTTCCAAAGTCGCATAAAATTGGAAGTTTTTTTTACCTCTCCTCTCTGTAGCTGCTTGAAAAACTGATGGGTTTTTAGATGATAAATTATCAATAGCACCACAAAAAGCAACTTCACATGCATCCAAGGTTGTTGCAACCAAAATGGTTGTAAAATTAATAACCAAACGGCAAAAATAGTTGCTAAAATAGCAGATGGCCAAGTAATAATATTCCATAGCCTTTTGGCCATCAATCTTAATTGATCCCCCAAAATTTCCTTTTCGGGAGATGGTTTATGAAAAGCCTCAATTTGATAGACAAACAGTCTAGGAATATAAAAAAGACCAGCAAACCAAGTAATCACAAAAATGAGGTGTAATGATTTTATGTAGTTATAATATTCCACAGTTAATTTGATTGAATAGGTTGACCAATTAAATGTTTTCTCACCTCCTTATTCAAAAAATAGGCCGTAACAATGGTTGATAAAACATCAGAAATAGGAAAGGACATCCATACACCTCTTTCCCCTAAGAAAATAGGTAAAATAAGAATAAGTGGAATAAAGAAGAATCCTTGCCTAGTCAAGGTTAATAAAAGTGCCGGAATGGCTTTACCTATGGCCTGAAAGTAGGCAGCACCTATTAGCTGGATGGCAATAATAGGAGTTGCCGCAAACACCCAACGCATAGCAGAAGGTGTTTCTTTTAGAACTTCCTCATCATCAGTAAACAGCCTGGTGATGTAATCTGGAAAAACCATCAGCAACACAAAAATGATACTGGCCAAGATAATGGCATATTTAATTGCTGTATTAATCGATTCGCGAACTCGAGCATATTCAGAAGCGCCATAATTATATCCCGCTATTGGCAAGAATCCCTGCGAAATACCAAAAACAGGAAACAAGGCAAACATGAGCATTCTTCCGACAATGGCATAAGCCGTTACAGATAACTCCCCGCCTAAATTGAAAAGAATATTATTCATAAACAGATAGGTAATACTCACAACCGCTTGTCGAGCAAGGGTAACAAAACCCAGCGACCCTATTTCTTTAACAATATCTTTTTTAAGAAACAAATGATGGAAACTCAATTTCAATTCAGAATGTTTGGACTTGAAATACCAAACAATAAAGAGGAAACACAACAAATATGATCCGGTAGTTGCCCAAGCAGCACCTGCCATTCCCCAATCCATCAAATTGATGAAAACGTAATCCAAGATTAAATTTCCAATAGATGGTATCAACATGGCATACATGGCAAATTTAGGCTTGCCCTCGGCTCTAATAACCGTATTCCCCATCATACAAAGTGCCAAAAAGGGCACCCCATATAACACTATGATATAATAAATCTTTGCTGGACCAAAAATATCGCCTTTTCCACCAAAAGCTGGAATCATGGTGTCTACAAAATAAAGCCCCAAAACAGCCAAAATGACTGTAAAAGTTATGGTTAACGACAATTGATTCCCGAAGGTTTGGAGGGCCTTCTCTTTATTTTTTGCACCCAAAGCCCGAGAGATTATAGAAGATCCCCCTACACCAATACTCATACCAAGTGCGGCAATAAAAAAGGAAACTGGTAACACAACGTTGATAGCCGCAATGGCAATAGAACCAATCCAATTTCCAACAAAAATGGTATCCACCAAGATATTCAGGGACATCACCAAAATACCTATGGAAGCTGGAACCGCTTGCTTCACCAATAATTTACTTATTGGCTGCGTGCCTAAATCATCTGATGTTACTTTGGACATAAATTTAAGATGTTACAGATTGGCCCCAATGGTTTATCCATTTGCTCAACAAATTTACCCATTCTTGGTCATCATTCAAACAAGGCACTGTGGTGTAATTCTTACCTCCTACTTCATGGAAAATTTCCTGACCTTCCATGGCTATTTCTTCTAATGTTTCTAAACAATCACTAACAAAGGCAGGTGTTACAATGGCTAAGTTTTTTACACCATTTTTACCTAACCTTTCAATCGTTCTATCGGTATAGGGTTGTAACCATGGATCAAATCCTAATCGAGATTGGAATGATGTAGAAAAGGCGCCTTCCTTCAAATTGAGTTTTTCAGCCACAAGTCTTGTTACTTCAAAACATTGATGTCTGTAGCAGAATTGGTGCGCTTTTGAAGCAGTCACACAACAGCTACCATCAATTTTACAATGTGATTTGGTAATATCACTCTTTTTAATGTGTCGCTCGGGGACGCCATGGTAAGAAAACAAAACGTGATCATAAGATTGACCTTGCAGATGTCTAGCAATACTGTTTGACAGCACATCAATATAATCAGAATCATTATAAAAGGCTGGTAAATCCGCTATGCTTAAATTCGGAAAAAATGCCTTTCTAACTTCTTCAGCTTTAACAATAATTGTTTCTGTAGTTGCCATGGCAAACTGAGGATATAGAGGAATCATCAATACTTCGTCAACACCCTGATCAACCAACTCCTGAAGTCCTTTTTTGATGGTCATACTTCCATATCTCATTGCCAATGCCACGGGAAAATCGATTTGCTTTTGAATCTTTTCCTGTAATCTTTCTGAAATTACAATAAGGGGAGAACCTTCTTCCCACCATATTTTTTGGTAAGCCGCTGCTGAAGCCTTGGGTCGTGTGTTTAAAATAATCCCACGAACAATAAAACTACGCAATAGGTATGGCACATCAATAACACGTTCATCCATTAAAAATTCATCCAAATAGGTCTTTACATCCTTTGGATTCGGGCTATCTGGAGAGCCTAAATTGACCAACAATACGCCTTTTTTCATCTATATTCTATTCTATTTTTTTAAACAATATTGAATACCACCAAGTAAATGGCCTAAAAACTCTTTTTCTAGATAAGATTCCTTGGTATGGCCACATCCTGTGTAAAATGACCTGCCACCATCAAATTCTTGATACCAAGCAATGGGATGGTGTTTTCCATTTTCTCCACCAATATAGGATGATTCATCCAACTCCATGATAACCTGTATATCATCTTTTATACGCTTGTAATTATACCATTCATCAAATCTTGTCCACTCTTTTGAAAGATGTTGGCAAGCCTGATGACTAGGCTCAATAACTCTAATTTTGGCTTCTGATTGTTCTGGGTGATTTAAAAAATAAGCCCCGACCAAATCACCATACCAGGTCCAATCATATTCAGTATCTGCCGCAGAATGTATTCCCATAAAAGCGCCACCCTTGTTTATGAAATTCTTAAAACTAATTTCTTGTTCAGAATTGAGTACCTCCCCGGTTGTATTTAAAAAAATGACCAAATCGAAATCCTTTAATGTGTCTGGGGAGAATATTTTTGAATCTTCGGTATGTACCACCTCAAATTCATTTTCTTTTCCCAACTTCTTAATGGCCTGTGCACCGGTTTCTATGGACTCATGCCTGAAACCAACCGTCTTAGAAAAGACTAAAACACGATCATTTTTACTACACGAAAAAAGCAGTCCAAATATCAGAAACAGGAAACCCATTCTGAAAATTGCACTAAACAATGGATTGAATATATTTTTTAGGTGTTGTACCATATTTCTTCTTAAATGCCGAAATAAAGTGGCTGGCTGTACTATATCCAACTTTTAAACCTACTTCATTGACATTATGCTCTCCAGATTCTAAAAGTTTTCTAGCATATTCCATCTTGTAATCAAACAAAAAGCTAAAAACGGAATCACCATATATTTCTTTAAAGCCTTCTTTCAATTTTTTCAAGCTCAATCCAATTTCTTCAGATAACTCTTGCAACGTTGGTGGCTCAGCCATCCTTGTAATCATAATATCTTTGGCCATCCTCAGCTTTTGCACATTGGTTTCATCTACTAGAAATGGGCATTGTTCAATATTGGCATCTTCGCTGCGGTGAAAATACAAACTTAAAAGTTCATAGGCCTTACCTTTAAAATAGAGATGCTTTATATTGCTATTAAGATTGTAATTGATAAGTTGATTTAAAACAATGGCCATGGACGGCGTAATAATACCATCTTTGTAGTACTTTTTATCACGATTATCCGCACTCAAAAAAGTAATATAATCTGCTTCTTGAGAGAACAAACCGTGAAACTTCTTAATAGAAATAATTAAGGATATAAGCCACGAACTTGGATTCAATTCTAAATGTATTGGTAAATCCCTTTCTGGATTGTAAAGCAACAAGGACTTTTCATCAGGAATATTTAGGGCATATCTTCCTTGATTAAACATAAATTGACATTCACCTTTAACACAAAAATGAAACTGGATAAAACTACTATCAATCTCACGTTCAACGATTTGTTTTTCTGCAGTGTCATTTTGATAAGTGAGCACTAAAAAATCAGAATCTACTTCCACCTCAGTGAACGACCCTTTAGCGGTATTTTTTTCTGTATTTAAATTAGCTTCCATTTTCTTTTATTTAGAATTATTCTAAACAGATATTCTGTAATACCCTATACAGTCCACAAAAGTATAACTTTTCACTGCTTTATGCCCAAATCGACACTAAAAAACCAATAGCGACAATAAAAGTTCCTTAAGCGTTATTTTTTTTTTGACCAGCCTTCTATTTTTGTCCATTGAATTTCCAAGTCAGGTATGGAATACAACAACATTTCGAAAACCACATCATTTTATGCCATTGGTTTAAGTTACAAAAAAGCCGATGCCGAAACTAGAGGTCTTTTCAGTTTGGACGAAACTGGGAAGCAATTAGTTTTAGAACAAGCCAAAGAGAATGGCCTTGACAGCCTCATAGCCGTTTCCACTTGCAACAGAACCGAATTGTTTGGGTTTGCCGAACATCCCTACCAGCTCATAAAATTACTTTGTGATAATACTAAAGGCTCTATTGAAACCTTTCAAGAAGTTGCCTATATCTATAAAAACAACGATGCCGTTTCCCATATGTTCAGAATGGGTTCGGGACTAGACAGTCAAATCCTTGGTGATTTTGAGATTATCAGTCAGTTAAAAATAAGCGCTAAACGATCTAAAAAATTGGGCATGCTGAATGCCTTTTTAGAACGTTTGGTCAACGCCATTATTCAGGCTAGTAAGCGCATTAAAACCGAAACAGACTTATCTTCAGGAGCTACATCGGTATCTTTTGCCTCCGTTCAATACATCATGAACAATGTTCCTGAAGTGAGCGCCAAAAACATTTTACTCTACGGAACAGGGAAAATAGGCAGAAACACCTGTGAAAATTTGGTAAAGCATACCAAAAATGAACACATTACCTTAATCAATAGAACAAAAACAAAGGCCGAAGAAATTGCCGGCAAGTTTAATCTATTGGTAAAAGACATCAACCAACTGCAAGAAGAAATTCAAAGTGCAGATATTTTGGTAGTTGCTACTGGTGCTCAAAATCCGACAGTTGATAAAAGCATCCTTCAAATCAAAAAGCCTTTATTAATTTTAGATTTATCCATTCCAAAAAACGTCAACGTGGATGTCACTGAATTGGATCACGTGACGTTGGTACATTTAGATGATTTAGCAAAAATTACAGATGAGACGCTTGAGAAGCGTAAAAGTCATATCCCCGTTGCCGAGACCATCATTGAGGAGATCAAAGCTGATTTCAATATATGGCTTAACACTAGAAAATTTGCACCTACTATTAAAGCTTTAAAATTGAAACTCAATGATTTTAAAGCTGCTGAATTGGAAAACCAAAGGAAAAAATTTGTAAATTTCAACGAAGAGCAGGCAGAAATTATCGGCAATAATATTATACAAAAAATAACCAATCACTTTGCTCATTATCTAAAGGAAGACGCTATGTCTACCGACGAAAGCCTCGACTGGATTAAAAAAGTATTTCAATTAGAAGATACAGGGCATGTCTAAAATAATTAGAATCGGTACTCGCGATAGCAAATTAGCGCTTTGGCAAGCTGAAACCGTTCAAAATAACCTTCAACAATTAGGATACCGCACCGAATTGGTTCCTGTGAAATCCCAGGGTGACCTCATATTGGATAAACCTCTTTATGAATTGGGGATTACCGGAGTTTTTACAAAAACATTGGATATTGCCATGATTCAAGGTGATGTAGATATTGCGGTGCACTCCATGAAAGATGTTCCAACCAGACTTCCCAATGGCATTATTGAAGGGGCCGTTTTAAAACGTGCTAACATAGAAGACATCTTAGTATATAAGAAGTTGGATTTTCTGGAATCAAAAGGCACAATAGCTACGGGAAGCTTAAGGAGAAAAGCTCAATGGCTTCATAAATACCCTAACCACGAAGTAACTGGCTTGAGAGGGAATGTGATCACACGACTTCAGAAACTTGAAGAATCTGATTGGGATGGAGCAATTTTTGCAAAAGCGGGCCTTGAGCGTATTGAAATCTTACCTGAAAACCATATTTCCCTGGATTGGATGATTCCAGCACCAGCACAAGGAGCCATGTTGGTTGTTTGTATGGATTCAGATGAGTTTTCCATTGAAGCCGTTTCCAAACTCAATCATCAAGAAACCCAAATTTGTGTAGGTATTGAAAGAGAATTCCTTAAAGTTTTGGAAGGCGGGTGTACAGCACCCATTGGCGCTATTGCCAAGATAAACCATGACCAAATTGATTTTAAAGGCGTGCTGTTATCTCTTGATGGGAAGGACAAAATAAGCATAGAAAGAACCATAGCTCTGGATAATTACACAGGCTTTGGAAAAGCCTGTGCTCTGGAAGTTTTAGAAAATGGAGGTTATAATTTGATGCAAAGCATCAAGAAGGAGCTGTCATGAAAGTAATTTCAACCAAAATATTGACTCAGGATCAAAAACAGATTCTGAAAGATGCCTCTATCGAATTAATTGAATACTCTTCCATTCAAATTGATTTTTTACCTTTTGATGAAGATATTATTGCAGATAATGCCATCATAACCAGTCAAAATGCCGCCAAAGCGGTTATTGATAAAAAAATTCTAATCAGAAACTGTTATTGTGTTGGTGAAAAAACCAAATCCTTTTTAGAAGAAAATGGCCAAAATGTGAACAAAATGAAGCAAAATGCTTCAGATTTGGCTCATTTTATATCTAAAAACCTAAATAATGAGCAGTTTTGGTACTTTTGCAACAACTTAAGGCGAGATGATTTACCAAGTATCTTAAAGGCTCAAAACATCAAGATTAATGAAGTTGAAGTCTATAAAACGTCTTTAAATTTTCAAAAAGTAAATGAGGCATTCGATGCTATCTTGTTCTTTAGTCCGAGTGGTATCGAAAGCTTTACAAATCAAAATAAATTAAAGGATCAGGCTGTTTTTTGTATTGGAAACACTACCGCTCAAGCTGCCAAAACTTTTACAAACAACATTCATACTGCCAGTAAACCAACCATAGAACATGTATTGCAACAGGTAGTTAAATACTCAAAACAAAAATGATTAAAAACGATTTATTCTTAAGAGCACTTAAAGGAGAAACTGTAGAAAGACCACCGGTTTGGATGATGAGACAAGCCGGCAGATATTTACCAGAATTCATGGCGATTAGGGAAAAATATGATTTTTTCACTAGATGCCAAACTCCTGAATTAGCAAGCGAAATAACCGTTCAACCCATCAGAAGATATGGAATGGATGCTGCTATTCTTTTCAGTGACATTCTTGTTATACCGCAAGCCATGAATATTGAGGTCCAAATGAAACCTAATTTTGGTCCTTACCTGCCCAATCCAATCAGAAGTCAAAAGGATGTAGATCAGGTCATAGTTCCAGACGTAAAAGAAACGCTAGACTATGTTTTTCAAGCTATTAAGGCAACTAAAGAATTATTGAATGAGGAGATTCCTTTAATAGGGTTTGCAGGTTCCCCTTGGACCATTCTATGTTATTGTGTGCAAGGTCAAGGCAGCAAAACTTTTGATAAGGCTAAAGAATTTTGTTTTACAAATCCAATAGCAGCACATCAGTTACTTCAAAAAATTACAGATACTACTATTGCCTATTTAAAGGAGAAAGTAAAAGCAGGAGTCAACGCTGTACAGGTATTTGATTCTTGGGGAGGCATGTTATCTCCTGTAGACTATCAGGAATTTTCATGGCCTTATATCAACCAAATCATTGAGGCTTTAAAAGATGATGCGCCAGTCATTGCTTTTGGAAAAGGTTGTTGGTTTGCATTGCATGAAATGTCAAAAAGTAATGCCTCTGCATTGGGAATTGACTGGACTTGCTCTGCGCAAAACGCACGTTATCTAACAGGGGGTAAAATCACACTTCAAGGAAACTTTGATCCAGCTAGATTACTTTCACCACCTGCAGAAATAAAAAGGATGGTCCACCAAATGATTAATGAGTTTGGGAAAGACAGATATATCGTAAATTTAGGACACGGTATTTTACCCAACATTCCATTGGATCATGCTAAAGCCTTTGTTGATGCGGTAAAAGAATATACCGTATAGCATATGATATCAGTTTTTGAGACATTTTATATTGACACGCTTAAACCTGAAGACGCATTGAGCTTAAGTAGCTTAATGATTCGTAATGGAAAAAGGTTTCAGGAATACCTTCCCAAGACCTTAGCAGCCAACTTATCAGAAAGTGCCTCAAAAGACTACATACAAAAAAAGCTTACTGAATTTGAGAATAAAGTAGAATTCACTTTTGCAATCAAAGACAAAGACACCCATAAAGTAGCTGGATTGGTCATTTTGAAAAATATTGATTGGGTCAAAAAGCAGGGAGAATTTGCCTATTGCTTAGGAAGAAAATACTCAGGTAAAGGTTGGATGAGTCAAAGCATGGAATCTCTCAAGGAATATGCCTTTTTAAATTTAGGTTTAAATAGGCTTCAAATTTTAATTCACAAAACAAATATAAGCAGTATCAATGTTGCTAAACGGGCTGGTTTTTCTTGGTCTGAAACCTTGGAAAACGAGTATGTTTCTGGAAAATCAACATTAGATATGGAATTATATGAATTAGCTCATGAAAGATAGATTTTACCAATACATACAAGACTTACAAGACATTATTACTTCAAAATTAGAGGAGCTTGATGGTAAAGCTCGTTTTCAAGAGGATTTATGGGAACGACCAGAAGGTGGTGGCGGACGCACTCGTGTCATCCAAAACGGGAACGTATTTGAAAAAGGAGGCGTCAGCATTTCTGCAGTTCATGGAGCATTACCAGAATCTATGCAAGCCTATTTTGGTGTTAAGGATGCTGATTTTTTCGCCTGTGGACTAAGTTTGGTACTACATCCAAAAAACCCAATGGTGCCAACCGTACACGCCAATTGGCGCTATTTTGAGATGTACAATAAGAAAGGTGAGGTTGTTGATCAATGGTTCGGAGGCGGACAAGATCTAACTCCTTATTATCTATTTGAAGAAGATGCCATTCATTTTCATAAAACCTGCAAATGGGCCTGCGATAGACATCATCCAGAATTCTATCAAAAATATAAAGAAAAATGTGATGATTACTTCTGGAATACCCACAGAAATGAGGCTAGAGGTATTGGTGGATTATTCTTTGATTATTGCAAAGCCCAGGAGGATTTTGGAATGGATGCATGGTTTGATTTTATAACCGAGGTAGGTGATAGTTTTTTAGAAGCCTATGTGCCTATTTTATTAAAAAGAAAAGACTTAACTTACACAGAGCAACAACGTAAGTGGCAAGAAATAAGAAGAGGACGTTATGTTGAGTTTAATTTGGTACATGATAAAGGCACTTTATTTGGTTTAAAAACCAATGGAAGGATTGAGAGTATTTTGATGAGTTTGCCTCCACACGTGCAATGGGTCTATGACCACCAACCAAAACCAGGAACAGAAGAAGAAAAACTAATCAACATATTAAAACAACCGAAATCATGGGTTTAAAAAAACTAGCACTATCTCTTTCATTAGCCATTTTACCTATTATCACCTTTTCTCAAGAAACCGAAGAAGAGATCGTTTATAAGGAAGAATCTGAATACAAGGTTTCCTACCCCAACAGAATTACGGCAAGAGCCTTTTATGTTAACACCTCAAATTCTTTGATTTTAAAAGACCGGTTTTCTGATCTGTTTTTCAATCTCGAACCCAATAAGCAAAACCGAATAGGTGCTTCGGTTTCTTTTAGAGGCCTCTCAGCTTCTTATTCCTTCGCTCCCGACTTTCTTGCCGAAAATGAAGACAATGAACATTCCAGACTTTTTAATTTTAGCCTAAGGAATTTTTTTGGAAAGCACTTTATGCAAACCTTCGATATTTTTAATGAAAAGGGCTTTTATTTAAAATTAAACAATGATGACGCCATATCTGTATATCTTCCAAATACCAACAACTTTAAAATTGGAGGTGCAACATCCTATATTTGGAATGAGAACTTTTCATTTAGGGCCATTACCTCACAAGATGAAAAGCAATTAAAAAGTACAGGGAGTTTTATCCCCAGAATTGTATATTATTACACCAAGTTTAATTTGGAAGGTGAATCGGGAACAGATGGTTCCTACATCGACTCCAGTTACTATTCTTTTGATATCGCTTTTGCGCCTTCTTACTATTACAACTTTGTACCAACCAAAAATTTATTACTGTCGGCAGGAGCTTCAGCTGGTATAGGCCTAAACAGATCCAAATCGGAAGGCGAAGACCCTTTGGTGACGCTATTGACCGAATTAAACTTTAGAGGATCAGCAACCTATGATATAGACAACCTCTATTTAGGAGCGCATTACAGCTACTTAATTTTGAATCATGCCGCAGATAGAACAAGCCGAATAAAGGATAACATTCCTTATTTCCAAATTTTTGTAGGATATCGATTCAAAGCTCCTAAATCCCTTGTTCAGTTTGCTGATAAAATGCAAGGGAAATTGAATGAAGAAATTGAAAAAATAAAACCATAACATGTATCCTATAAACCGCAACAGAAGATTAAGAACAAATGCAAGTATTCGTTCTTTAGTGCGAGAAACCATAATAACTCCAAACGATTTTTTAGTACCCCTATTTGTGGTAGAAGGAAAAAGTGTCAAGGAAGAAATTGCTTCCATGCCTAACTATTTCAGATTAAGTCTAGACCTTTTAGAAAAAGAGGTTAAGGAATTATGGAGCATGGGATTGAAATCTGTCTTATTATTTGTAAAAGTACCTGACCAACTAAAAGACAACAAAGGAACCGAAGCCATCAACCCCAATGGGCTCATGCAAAAAGCCATTAAAACTGTCAAGGATGCCTGTCCTGAAATGATTGTTATGACCGATGTTGCCATGGATCCTTATTCCATCTATGGCCATGATGGCATTGTGGAAAATGGCCTGATCCTAAATGATGAAACTGTTGATCTTTTAACTGAAATGAGTCTTTCTCATGCAGAAGCAGGCGCTGATTTTGTAGCTCCCAGTGATATGATGGACGGTCGTATTTTATCCATTCGTGAAGCCTTTGAAGACGAAGGTTTTTTCAATACGGGTATCATGGCTTATTCCGCTAAATATGCGTCTGCATTTTACGGCCCATTTAGAGACGCTTTGGATTCAGCACCAGTGGATTTAAAAAACATTCCTAAGGACAAAAAAACATATCAAATGGATTATGCCAATCGCTTTGAGGCGCTAAGGGAAACCGAACTGGACATTGAAGAGGGAGCAGATATTGTTATGGTGAAACCAGGATTATGCTATCTGGACATAGTACGCGATATTAAAAATGAAGTAGATGTCCCACTGGCTGTTTATCAAGTTTCTGGGGAATATGCCATGATCAAAGCAGCAGCAGAAAAAGGTTGGCTAGACCATGATGCCGTTATCCTTGAACAAACTTATGCGATCAAAAGAGCAGGGGCAGATATTATTGCTAGCTATTTTGCTAAGGATGTTGTGAAATTGATTTCGTAACTTCGTACAAACCCATAACCAAAACATGAGCGCACTATTTTTCTGGGCCTTTATCTCCATCTTCTTTTCCTTTATGTGTTCCATTCTGGAAGCCGTACTATTAAGTGTTACGCCCACCTTCATTACAGTCAAAAAACAAGAGGGTAAACATTATGCCACAGTATTGGAAAACTTAAAAAAAGACGTTGATAAACCTCTTATTTCTATTCTTACGTTAAATACCATTGCCCATACCCTGGGTGCTATGATGGTAGGAATTCAAGCAGAGAAACTACCTTATAAAATAGAATTGTTTGGAATTAATACGGTAGGAGTTGTATCGGCGGCCATGACCCTATTAATTTTAATTGCCTCAGAAATCATACCTAAAACCATTGGCGCCACCTATTGGAAATCTTTGGCAAATTTCACTTCAAAAGCTCTAACAATCTTAATTTTCCCTTTAAAATGGACTGGAATTTTATGGGTATTACAATTAACTACTAAACTTATTGGTGGAAAGGGACATCATGGAAGCGTTTTCAGCCGAGAAGATTTTCATGCCATGACCAATTTGGCAGAAGAAAAGGGTGTGTTCCTAGAATCTGAAAGCAAGGTGATTAAAAACATGTTGACTTTTAAGGATGTTTTGGCAAAGGATATCATGACCCCAAGAACGGTCATGAAAATTGAAAATGAAACAACAACCATTAAAGATTTTTTCGATAGAAATTCCAATATTCGCTTTTCAAGAATTCCTGTTTATACTGATGATACTGATAACATTACAGGTTTGGTATTAAAGGATGAAATCTTTAGGGAAATGGCCTTTGGGAATGGGGACAAACTACTATCAGATATCAAAAGGACCATTATCATTATAAATCGTAGCATGCCCATCCCAAAACTATTCGAGCAACTTGTAGAGAGTAAAAACCATATGGCTTTAGTAGTTGATGAATATGGCTCTGTAAGTGGTTTGGTAACTATGGAAGATGTCATTGAAACGCTTTTGGGCATGGAAATTATGGACGAAAGTGATAGCATCGCAGACCTTCAACTATTAGCTAGAAGAAGTTGGGAAACCCGAGCTAAACGTTTGGGTCTGATAGAAGAACAGAAACCAAAAGAATAATGGATTTCTGCATCATCCATACCCCTTTAGGCTACACTAAAATTGAAGGGGATCATTTGGGTGTTTCCAAGATTTCTATTTTGAATAGTGAAGTGAGCATATCAAAAGCCATCCCAAAATCTCTTGAAGAATGCTCACGTCAATTACAAGAATATTTTGAGGGTAGCAGGACAGAATTCCAATTAAACTTGAATCCAGCAGGAACAACTTTTCAAAAGAAAGTTTGGACCGAATTACAAAAAGTACCCTACGGAAAAACCAAAAGCTACCTTGAACTATCCCGCAACTTAGGAGATGAAAAAGCCATCCGAGCCGTTGCCAATGCCAATGGCAAAAACCCCCTATGGATTGTTATTCCTTGCCACAGAATTATAGGAAGTGACGGCAGTCTTACAGGTTATGCAGGCGGATTGCACAGAAAACAATGGCTTTTGGAACATGAAAGTCCGTATAAACAAGAAATACTATTTTAATTTTTTGGTTATATTTAGTTACATCTAAATTAACTATATGAAATTTTTAAAGCCCCTTGCCAAATGGTTAGTTATTGTCCTAGGACTCCTAATCATTCTTCTTTATATCACTAACACTGACTACCTTATCAAGGCCGTAAGAACCATTTATTTAAAAGGCCATACCACTGCTTATCTAGAAGATTACAAAGAATTTGACAATAAATTCATTGAAGCAGGAAACCCAATACCCTGGCCCTATCACAAGGACTTCAACTTGGCTACCATAACTGATAAATTGGCCCAGACTAACAAAGAGTTAGGTACCATAGCTTACGTGATTATTAAAAATGACAGCATTTGGTTTGAAACATATAATGATGGCTTTGGCGAAGACTCCAAATCCAATTCCTTTTCCATGGCAAAAAGTTATGTTACCGCTTTACTTGGAAAAGCCATTATGCAAGGATATATTAAAGGACTAGATCAACCTGTTTGTGATTTCCTCCCTGAATTTTGCGAGGGAATGGCAGCAAAAATGACGGTTGGCGACTTATCCAGTATGTCCTCTGGAACCAATTGGGATGAAGCCTATTATTCGCCATTTTCAATCACCACCAGAGCCTATTTTGACGACAATTTAAAAGAAGTCATTAAAGGGTTAAAAGTGGTTCAAGAACCTGGCCAACAGTTTAAATATGCCAGTGGAGATACTCAATTGCTTGCTCTTGTTTTAGAGCGAGCCACCGGTAAAAAACTATACAATTATCTTTCTGAAGAGTTATGGAAGCCCTTGGGATGTGAACTGGATGCTCCATGGCAAGTTGATAGTGAAGAACATGATTTTGTTAAAGCCTATTGTTGTATTGCTAGTGATGCCAAAGATTTTGCAAAATTAGGAAAGCTATATAAAGATTATGGCAATTGGAATGGAAAGCAGATTTTAGATTCAGCTTTTATAGCCAAATGTGTGACACCCAGATTTTCATCCAGTCCCCAATATGGTTATGGTTGGTGGTTAAAAACTATAGGAGACAAATCCTTTTTCATGATGCGGGGACATCTAGGACAGTATGTTATTGTAGAGCCTGAGGACAACATTATTATTGTTCGTTTGGGTCATTCTAAAGGCGCAGGAAATGCCGTTGCAGTATTTACAGATGATATCAGCATCTATATTGAAGAAGCTTACAAAATGTTAGGTTATGATCTCTAAAATTAATCTTGAAAACATCCTTTTTTTAGACATTGAAACGGTTCCCGAAACAGAACATTTCAATGATTTGGATGAAACAAAACAGGAATTGTGGGACGCCAAATCCAGATACCAAAGAGGTGATGACTATTCTCCCAATGAATTTTACGACCGAGCTGGTATTTGGGCAGAATTTGGCAAAATCATTTGTATCTCCGTTGGCTATTTCAATCTTAAAAATGACGTAAGAACCTTTAGAGTTACCAGCTTTTATGGTGAGGAACCGAAACTATTAAAAGATTTTAAAAACCTACTCATTACCCACTTTAGTCAAACCAAACATTTACTATGTGCCCATAATGGGAAGGAATTTGATTTTCCATATATTGCCCGACGAATGATCATCCACAATATAGAACTTCCTTATAAATTGAATCTGTTTGGCAAAAAACCTTGGGAAGTGCCTCATTTGGATACCTTAGAACTTTGGAAATTTGGTGATTATAAAAACTACACCTCCTTGAAGTTATTGACTAATGTTTTGGGAATCCCTTCTCCTAAGGAAGATATTGACGGAAGTGAAGTTTATAAAGTCTATTACGAAGATGGTGATATTGACAGAATAATCAAATACTGCGAAAGAGATACCATTGCCGTGGCTCAAATTTTCCTGAGATTACGCGGCGATGACCTGCTTCTGGATGACGAAATTATCCACATTTAAGGATGGACAACAAATTATTAGACATTACAGACTTACATGTTTCTTTTGTTTCCAATCAAAAGGAAAAAGAAATCATTCATGGTATTTCGTATCAACTTTTTGAAAATGAAATTTTAGGGGTTGTAGGTGAATCTGGTTCTGGGAAATCAGTTTCTTCATTAGCTCTTTTGGGTTTACTGCCCAAAGGAATTTCTAAAATCACCAAAGGCTCCATATACTTTAAGGGGCAAGACCTTACTCATTTATCAGATAAGGAATTTCAAGCTTTGAGAGGCAATGAAATTGCCATGATTTTTCAAGAACCCATGAGTTCCTTAAATCCATCCATGCGATGTGGTGAACAGGTTATTGAAATTCTTTTACAACATACCTCATTAAGCCAAAAGGATGGGAAGCAGAAAACCTTAGAACTCTTTGAGAAAGTAAAATTACCAAACCCAGAAAGGGTATATAAAGCCTATCCACATGAGATTTCAGGCGGACAAAAACAACGGGTTATGATTGCGATGGCCATTGCCTGCAACCCTAAAATTTTAGTCGCTGATGAGCCAACCACCGCTTTGGATGTAACCGTTCAAAAAGAAATTATCCTTTTGTTGAAACATCTTCAAGCCACCGAAGGGATGAGTATTATTTTTATTTCGCATGATTTATCCTTGGTTTCCGAAATTTCAGATCGTATTCTAGTTATGTATCAAGGTCAAATAGTAGAACAAGGCCCTGTTAAAGACATTTTTCTAGCCCCAAAGGAAACTTATACCAAAGCACTTATAAACTCAAAACCCGCTTTGGATGTCAGACTCAAAAAACTACCTACCATCCAGGATTTCATAAATGACACCACTAACAAGGATGTCATTACCCTGGAAGACCGCCATAAAAAACATCAAAAGCTCTATTCGCAAGCTCCTATTCTTGAAGTGAACAATGTAGAGAAGGAGTATGTATCCCAAGCCGGATGGTTTGAAAAACCCACTTTTTTTAAGGCTGTAAACGATGTTAGCTTTTGGTTGTATGAAGGCGAAACCTTAGGACTGGTTGGGGAGTCCGGTTGTGGTAAATCTACTTTATCAAATGCCATTTTAATGTTGGATACACCCACCGCTGGTCAAATATTTTATAAAGGTACTGACATCACAAAATTAAACAGAAAGTCGTTAAGGCGATTAAGAAAAGACATTCAAGTAATCTTTCAGGACCCGTTTGCTTCCTTAAACCCAAGAATTCCCATTGGTAAAGCTATTATGGAGCCCATGAAAGTCCATCATATTGGCTCTTCTGATAAAAACAGAAAGGAAAAAGTCATGACATTGTTGGATAGAGTAGGCTTAAATTCTGAATCGTTTTATAAATATCCGCATGAATTTTCTGGCGGACAAAGACAACGCGTGGGAATTGCCAGGGCCATCGCATTAGAACCTAAATTGGTTATTTGTGACGAATCTGTTTCTGCGCTTGATATATCGGTGCAGGCACAAGTTCTTAATCTATTAAATGACTTGAAAGATAATTTTGGATTTACCTACATTTTTATTTCCCATGACTTATCGGTGGTGAAATATATGTCTGACCAATTAATTGTCATGAATCAAGGAAAAATTGAAGAGATGGGTGATGCTGATAAGGTTTATGGGCATCCAGAAAAAGAATACACCAAAAAATTAATTCATGCTATACCCAAAGGGTTATAGCATGAATATTTTCTTGGCCAGATACCAAAGACTTTTAACAAATCTTATCGTTCTGTTGTAGTTCATGAATAGTCTCATCTCATAACTAGAAGTAGGTCGTTCAGGTAGATTTGAGGCAACATTCATAATAGGTTAGTTTAGTAAATTTGGGGCTCTTTAACTACGGTTTTAGATTTGGGGCATCTTAAAATCTTAGTTGTTAATTTTTTATTTTTAGTTGGTTAATTCTTGGTTTTGATTGGGACTGCTAATATGGAATAATTTTCTTTTAAAATCAGCTTAAAAGCCATATTATTCGATAAAATACATCTTTTTTTAACATATTTAGTTAAAAAATATGTTTTTTCTTACATTAAATTTTCTTTTAAGCTGAGTTTTCTATCTCGTTTATTTCCTTAACTTTAAGTCAAAAATTGCTTACATGAAAAAATTACTTCTACTTTTCATAATGGGTTTTCTATGTAGTTGTGAGATCCAATATGATATTTCCACCCGATATGTGTTTGAAGGACATATCACAGACAGAAACAACCAACCCATCAAGAATCAAACCATTGAATTATGGATCTATAATTCCCATGATACCGATCTTATTAGCTACACAACTTCTTCAGAGGATGGTAGTTTTGAAATGGTCATTCCGAAACCTACCAACGAAAGAGAGTTTGAAGTTAGAATTTTAGGAACCTCTCAATACCGTCAAAAAGCTTACGTCAACATTTGGGAGTCTGATATAAAAAATTACTACTTCCCACTGGATAATGTCACCCTTATTGAGAATGATGACATCACTCAGTTGCAAATCGCTTTAAATCAGATAAACCCAGAAAATACCATAACAAAAATGGAACTTGATGGCCTATTAGCAGATTTAACCGTTTGGGTAAACCCGTTGGAAACCGAATACCCAGAATATTATTATGACATGTACTCTAAAACTGTTGCTAAAAACCAAATTCTAGACCTACACTATGAAGTGACAAATAGTTCAGGCCAAACCACTGGTTTTGATGAACAAATAATCGTTGGAAATGAAGTAGAAACCCCATATACTATTACCTACTAAGATGAAAAAGATTCTATTTATCCTAATTTTAATAGGTTATTCAACCTTCATTAAAGCTCAAGAAACCGCGGACCAAAACGAAAGTCAATCAACCGAATCCAAAGGTTTATCTGTGAAACCCCAAATGTATTTTTACACATTACACCATTTTAATTATGGGAATAACTTCCTTTCAGATGGTCATGAGCCCAAATTGGCGGGAGTAGGATTTCAACTAAATACTATCGAATATTACAATTTCAAATTGGGGTTTGGATTTGACTATATGAGATATGACGTCACCAACGTTGCTACCATAGGAAATATTAATAGAACTCATTACCATTCAGCATATGGTAAAATTCTATACCAATGGGATATCACAAAACCCATCTCTCTTGAACCCTATGTGGGTTTGGGAGCAGTTCAAGTGCGTCAAAATTTTAATTTAAATCTAAATGCATTGAATGAGGACTCTAACAGCTTCTACGGAATGATTTTTTATGCGGGTCTAAATGTGACTTTTAATTTAATTGACCATTTTTCGGTGTATGTTGGAGGTAATTACAATAATGTTAGTTTTAACATCGACACCCACAAAACCTGGGAAGATTACTTTAATAAAATCAATCAGGCCCAAATACATTTAGGCCTGATCGTAACTTTTGGTGATAATTAGAACTTAAATATTCATTTCAGGAACTTCGCCATCAACGATTAAAGTCCCTTCAGTGGCATTTTGAATATCTTCCACTGATACTCCAGGAGCGCGTTCCAAGAGATGGAATGCCCCATCCTTTATTTCAATAACGGCTAAATTGGTTACTATTTTGGTAACGCAACCAACTCCTGTCAAAGGCAATGTACAACTCTTTAATAACTTAGATTCTCCAGCCTTATTCGTATGCATCATGGCTACAATGATATTTTCGGCACTAGCTACCAGGTCCATGGCGCCGCCCATACCTTTTACCATTTTTCCAGGTATTTTCCAATTGGCTATATCTCCATTTTCGGCAACCTCCATGGCTCCCAAAATAGTTAGGTCAACATGCTTTCCTCTAATCATCGAAAAGCTCATGGCTGAATCAAAGAAACTAGCACCAGGAAGCGTTGTTATGGTTTGCTTTCCTGCGTTAATGATGTCGGCATCTTCATCACCTTCAAAAGGGAAAGGCCCCATACCTAACACCCCATTTTCACTTTGAAATTCGACTTCAATATCATCACGAACAAAATTGGCTACCAAGGTTGGAATTCCAATTCCCAAATTCACATAGTATCCATCTTTAACTTCTTGAGCAATTCGTTTTGCTATTCCGTTTTTATCTAACATACCTAATTTCTTTGTCTTACTGTTCTTTGTTCAATTCGTTTTTCATAGGTCTCACCTTGGAATATGCGTTGTACAAATATTCCCGGAATATGAATTTGATTGGGATCTAAACTACCAACCGGCAATAATTCTTCAACCTCAGCTACCGTAATTTTGGCGGCTCCACACATGGCTGGATTAAAGTTTCTCGCCGTACCCTTGAATATAAGGTTTCCTGCTTCGTCACCCTTCCAAGCTTTTACAAAGGCAAAATCTGCCTGAAAGGCTTCTTCTAAAACATACATTTTACCATTAAATTCTCTTGTTTCTTTACCTATGGCTACTTCGGTTCCATATCCCGCAGGCGTATAAAACGCAGGAAATCCAGATTGAGCTGCTCTGCATCGTTCTGCCAAAGTACCTTGTGGGATCAACTCTACTTCAAGCTCGCCACTTAGCATTTGTCTTTCAAATTCATCATTTTCTCCTACATAAGAAGAAACCATTTTCTTTATTTGACGCTTTTGCAACAGCAATCCCAAACCAAAATCATCTACCCCTGCATTATTGGAAATACAAGTCAGACCATTAACATTTAATTTTACTAGTTCAGCAATGGCATTTTCAGGTATACCACACAGACCAAATCCACCTAACATCAGGGTCATATTATCGGTTATACCTTCTAATGCTTCCTGTACATTAGATACCTTTTTTAAAATCATTTTTGTTGATTGTTTGTATTTGTAATTTATGGTTTGAAAAATACGAAAATAACCGCGAGGAAAACAGAGAAATATTAAAATTCACCCCTTGACTATTGGCGAATTCGCAAAACAATGGTCTATGAATTTAAATCCTTTTTGAACAAAAAAAATCTGAAAGCCTATTCTTTTCAAAAGGCACCATGAATAGAAACTATTTTTATAGGGTAAAAAATAACACGTCTAGTCGATAATCTATCCTAGGATAAACAATTGACTAAAAAATTTATCTAACCTACTTTTAGAAATAGTTAAAAGATATCTAGAGCATCGGGCTTTTCTTCCTCTGGAATCGTTTCTTCCGAAGAAGTACTATCATCACAATCAACTGCAATAGTTAATTCTTCTGGACGTTCAAAATCCGCCTTAGAGACCTCCAGTTCTTCGTCATTATAACAGCTTTTCATAAACTGTCCCCAAATAGGAAGTGCCATTGAGGCTCCTTGTCCGTAAGTAATCGTTCTAAAGTGTGCAGCACGGTCTTCAGCACCAACCCAGACCCCTGTGACCAAGTTTGGAACCATACCCATAAACCAGCCATCACTTTGATTTTGGGTTGTTCCCGTTTTACCAGCTATAGGGTTGTCAAATTCGTAAGGATAACCTGTTATGATTTCTTTATAAACGGCTACATTAGTTGCCCAATTGCTGCGTAACCTTTGCCCCGAACCATATTGGGTAACACCTTCCATTAAATTAACGGTTACATATGCTGCCTCCTCACTTAGTACATCTCTTGTTTCTGGTTTGAATTGATATAAGATGGTCCCATTTTTATCTTCGATATGGGTTACCATGACTGGTTTGTTATAAACCCCTTTATTAGCGAAAGTAGCATAGGCCGCCACCATTTCATATACACTTAAGTCAGCTGTTCCTAAAGCGATAGAAGGTACTGGTGGGATCTCTGCTTCCACACCTAATTTTTTGGCCAAATCCACCACGGGTTGTGGCCCAACCTTATCTATCAATCTAGCAGTAATGGTATTAACCGAATTTGCTAAAGCACTCTTTAATGTTAAGTTTCCACCATAGCTTCCATCTGAGTTTTTTGGCGTCCATGGCTCTATCAAACCGTACTTTCCAGCTTCAATAGTTATTTGGGTATTAGGCAGCTCATCGCATGGAGACAAATGCAATTGATCGATAGCCGTAGCATATACAAATGGCTTGAACGTAGAACCAACCTGTCTTCTACCTTGTTTAACGTGATCGTACTGAAAGTGTTTATAGTTCATACCTCCAACCCAAACTTTTATGTGACCTGTTTGGGGATCCATAGACATCATACCTGGCTGAAGGAATGATTTGTAATATCTCATGGAATCCAAAGGTTTCATGATTGTATCTATTTCACCTTTCCATGAAAAAACCGTCATTTGGGTAGGTGTGTTAAAAGATTCCAATATTTCCTTATCTTCTTTTTTAAGGTCATACTTCATGTGCCTCCACCTTTCTGATTGTCTAATTCCACGCTTCATCAAACCATCAATCTCATCTTTAGTTAACTCTAAAAATGGAGCGGTAGGGTTCCTGTCTGGAGTGTTTTGGTGATCAAATTCGGCTTGAAGTCTAGCCATGTGTTTTTGAACCGCTTCCTCGGCATAGGCTTGCATTCTAGAATCAATAGTGGTGTAAACTTTTAAGCCATCGTTATAAAGGTTGTACTTAGATCCATCAGGCTTAGGGTTATCTTTTATCCAATCCTTTAAGAAATCCCTCAAGTACATTCTAAAATAAGTAGCAATTCCCTCACGGTGGGACTCAGGAGAATAATTCAAATCAAGATCCAAATCTTTTAAAGAGTCCTTAACTGTTTCTTGGATGAAATCATATTTATACATCTGATTCAGAACCACATTTCTTCGATTTGTCGTTCCAACAGGGTTTCTCCTTGGATTATACAGAGAAGAATTCTTAAACATCCCAACCAACATAGCAGATTCCTTGACTTCTAAGTCTCTAGGCTCCTTATTGAAATAAATTCTTGATGCCGAACGAATACCATCAGCATTATTCCCAAAATCATAAATATTAAAATACATGGCTATGATTTCTTCTTTGGTATACTGGCGCTCCAAACGAATGGCGATAATCCATTCTTTAAATTTTTGAAGAATTCGTTCTACGATATTTTGGGATCCTTCGCCATGAAACAATTGTTTGGCCAATTGCTGAGATATCGTACTTGCTCCACCTCCTTTTCCTAAGGTTAAAAAGGCTCTTAAAGTTCCACGTGCATCTATTCCAGAGTGGCTATAAAATCGAGCATCTTCAGTAGCTACCAAAGCATCTACCAAGTGTTTTGGAAGATCATCAAAACCTACTGGAGTTCGGTTATCGTTAAAATAATATTTACCCAGTGTTTTCCCATCAGAAGAAATAACTTCGGTTGCCAAATTGGTTTTTGGGTTTTCTAATACGGTATGGTCTGGCATTTCTCCAAAAACGCCCCAAGATGCCAATAAAAAAAGAAGGACGACAAACAGAATTCCTCCCAGAAATAATCCCCAGAACCAGCGGATAAATTTGCCAAAATCACTATTGGTACTGGATTTCTTGGTTTGTTTTTTCTTTGCCATAGCCAATTAGTTTTGTTCTATTTTTTCGATTCGGAAACCTACATCTGTAACTCCTTTCAAGTTTTCAACACCATCTACTTCTCCATTCTCCCTCATAGCCTGTTGTACCTTCAGGGTATACTCCCCAGACTCCTTAAAAACAACACCTTCTTTATACCACAACTTATTCTCTTTGATGTCTGAAAATCCAGTTCCTAGCAAGGATCCATCTGCTTTCGCCATTTCATATTCCAAAGTATCTGTTACCTTTTTCCCATGAGGAAAATCCATCTCCACAATTAAAAACAAGTTTTTGAAGGGGTAATCATTGGTGTTTCTAAGATTTACGAATAAATTATAGGGTTGGATCGTATCTGGAGGATTAATTTTAAAACTAATGATCGAGTCCTTATGCCATTTATTTGGTAAGGAATGATAAGTATCATAAACCCTTTTGGAATCGCAAGAAACCAAACTAATAGTTAAAATAAGTAGGAGGAACAGCCTATTTTGCATTCGATTTTTTGTTTTGGGGTTTTCTTCCTCTTTTGTTATTGTTATTCTCTTTGTTATTGTTATTCTTAGTGTTGCTGCCTTTGCGATTGTTGTTGCTCTTTCTCTTGTTATTGCGCTTTCTACTTCGCTTAGGCGTATCAAAACGAGTTAAACTATCTTGACCTACAACGTTCTCAAACTCATTTTTAGTATCTTCAACCAAGTCTGCAGCATATTCTTCAAGACTCGCTACTTTCTTCTTTTGTTTGTTCAATTCCAATATTTCATTGGCTTGATCTTGGGTAAGTTTGTGCCAATTGGCATACTCCCCTTCATAGGCATACCATAGAAAGCCTTTAAAAATATCCGTCTTTTGACAAACGGCAGTTCCCTTTTCAGTAACTAATTTGGCATCTGTTTTAGGAAAGTCTTTAAGCGCATCCAGATAGGTGTCCAATTCATAATTAAGACAACATTTCAGCTTTCCACATTGGCCTGCCAACTTTTGGGGATTTAAAGAAAGTTGTTGGTATCTCGCCGCCGAAGTACTTACCGATCTGAAGTCGGTTAACCATGTAGAACAACATAATTCCCTTCCGCAAGAACCAATCCCACCAAGTCTGGCTGCTTCCTGACGGAACCCAACTTGTTTCATTTCAATTCTAGTCCTGAATTCTTTGGCGAACAGTTTGATTAATTCCCGAAAATCGACGCGATCTTCTGCGGTATAATAAAAGGTAGCCTTACTAGCATCCCCTTGATATTCTATATCTGAAATTTTCATTTCCAAGCCCAAGTCTATTGCAAACTGACGGGCTTTCACTTTCATTTTCTCCTCCTTTTCTCGACACTCTGTCCATATATCTATATCCTTTTGAGAGGCTTTTCTATAGATCTTTAAAACATCGGTCTTAGTGTCAAATTTCTTCCTTTTGATTTGTACTCTTACTAATTCACCAGTAAGCGTAACCATTCCTACATCATGACCCGATTGGGCTTGTGTAGCAACGACATCACCAATTGAAAGCGATAAATTTTCGTTATTTATATAATAGTGTTTTCTTCCATTTTTAAAACGCACCTCAACCCAATCATAAGGTTTTTCCCCATTGGGCAGAGACATATTAGAAAGCCAATCGAAAACAGTTAATTTATTACAACTGTCCGTTCCGCACGTACCATTATTCCTACATCCCTTTGGCTGACCGTTTTTTCCAGTCGCGCAACTTCCACATCCCATAAATACTGTATATATATTGATTCTGAACGAGATAAACCCTATTTCAGAAGACGATTAATAAAAATTGTTCAAGATGTAAAGATAAGATTATTCTAATGAGATAAAAAACCTATTTTTCTAATTGAAATCCACCTCGTAATTTAGTCTGTTAGAAAGCGATTTTAAGGTCTTTTTAGACTTGAAGATATTGGAAAACAATTGCTTTTCCCATCCTATTTTTTTTGAATACTCATTGAAACTTTCCTCTCGCCATTGAAACCCATTTTTCCAAAACTTTTGAGGGGATACATAGCAAAAAGTATAATCAAAAATAAGACTGGAATCATTGATTGATTCCTTACTTGGAATTTGGTCTGGCGCCAACAAAACAATATTATTTGCTTTGCAATTGGTTCTTATTTGGCCTATGATATTGGGATAGTCCTTCCGTAAAACATCTAGGTCAAATTCTTGATATTCTGTATTTCCAATTTTTTGAATGGGTCTAATTTGAAGTACATCAAAACTCTGCCCATCAAAATGCTTAAATAGGTGCGTTAACTCATGAAAATTATCCTTATTGAAGGTATAATTGATTCTCACCTTAAAATCATAGCTCTTCTTTAACTTGGCAAATGCTTTAAACGCCTCATGAAATTTCTCATAGTTTGCCTTTTTCATAAACCCTTCATAGCTTTCTTTAGTAACCCCATGAAGAGAAATGGTAAATTCATTTAAACCGGCATCCAATAGTTCCTTGATACTATCTTCAGTCAATAAATTGGCATTGGTAGTTATGGAAATATAAGGTACCTGATATTGCTTTCCCAATGCGACAATCTTTGGCAGATTTTTATACAAAGTTGGCTCTGTACCACAACCTATCTGAAGCTTTAATGCTCTCTTAAAAATGGCTTTAGCCACTTGCTCCAACTCTTCTTCTTTAAACTGACCTTTGAGAGTTTTTACATAATCAGCATCTGTAAAATAGCACATTTTACATCTGAGATTACATGCTAAAACAGGGTCAAGATTAACCGCTAAATACCGCTTGTTCAACTTATGCAATAAATAGAGTCCCATGAATTTAACCCGGTGGCTCTTTATTTTTCTATTAAGTTGTAAAAGCTTGTAAATATTCATTCGACGTAGTAGGGTTTACCTATTAAACGTTTTTGACCGAAATTATTTTAACGGGACACGCCTTTGCGGCTTGATCACAGGGTTCAAAAATAGTGTGGTCTGGCGACTTTATGGTAAAGAATCCCTTTTTTTCTTGACTTCGTAGCAGTACCGACTTCCCATCCTTTTTTGACATTTGAAATTGCTCTGGTGCCAATTCCACACAATAATTACAGCCTATGCATTTATTTCTTTGTAGGGTAACTACAACCATTAAGCTTCTACTTTATTTTCAACAATTTTGTAGAGTTTGTCAGAAGGGCGCACTCTAAAAGGAATAGGAATGGTCACTGAATCGCCTTTTCCTCCTTTTTCAAGTTGTTCATCATTGACCAACATGGTATCCACGGTGATTTCTTTGGAACCCGTAGTAGGACCCGTTATTAAAATGGTATCGCCAAGTGACAAATCATAGGCCTCGATTTTGAATTCGGCAATGCTTGTTTTGGGATAATAATGAACTCCTTTCCCTATATATACTTTCTTTTGGGTAGCATGAGACCCAGAACCTTTACTCCATTCTCCAAGTTTTTGACCTAGGTAATAACCACTCCAGAAACCTCGATTGTATACTTTTTCCAAGTCCTGCATCCAACCGATCACTTTTTCTTTACTATAGGTTCCTTCTTCTATACTATCAATAGCTTCACGATAACATTTTATAACCTGAGCCACATATTCTGGAGCTCTTCCCCTACCTTCAATTTTTAAAACCTTGATTCCAGCATCCACGACTTCTTCTAGAAAATCAATAGTACACAGATCTTTTGGAGACATGATGTACTCATTATCTATCTCCATTTCAAATCCAGACTCTTGGTCAATAACTGTATATTTTTTTCTACAATTCTGTTTACAAGCCCCTCTATTTGCTGAAGAATTATGAGAATGTAAACTCAAGTAACATTTACCAGACACCGCCATACACAAAGCACCATGACCAAAAATTTCAATTTCCACCAAACGCCCAGAAGGTCCTTTGATCTGTTCCTTTTCAATCTGTTCGGTAATCTTTTTGACCTGCCTTAAACTTAGCTCTCTACTTAATACCATAGTATCAGCAAACATGGTATAAAACTTTACCGTTTCAATATTGGTAATATTGATTTGCGTAGAAATATGCACCTCCATTTGATGTTCGCGAGCCATAGCTATCACCGCCTGGTCCATAGCAATAACCGCCGTAATATTTGCCTCTTTGGCCTTTTTGACAAGAGTCTTTACAATTGACAAATCATGGTCATAGATAATGGTATTCAAGGTAAGGTAGGTTCTAACTCCTTTTTCTTGACATCTTCTGGATATTTCAGGGAGGTCGTCTAAAGTAAAGTTAATAGAAGCCCTTGCTCTCATGTTGAGTTGCTCGACTCCAAAGTATACTGAATTGGCCCCATTGTCCAAGGCTGCCTGTAAAGATTCAAAATTACCCGCCGGCGCCATTAATTCTATCTGCTGCATAACTTAGTCTTTTAATACATTGGGTTGTAATACTTCGAATATGTTTCGCAAGTCTTGCTTAAAAGGTAGGTGATCTGCTCTTCCTTTTTTGAATATATCATTGCTATTTCCCTGCCCTTTTCTCAAAGCCTTTTGCTCCTCATAAGGTAAATGGATGATTTCCTGACAATTGGTTGAACAGCAATTCTCCATCTTTTCTTTACATTCATCACACTGAATAAAAAGCAGGTGGCAGGCTTCATTGGCACAATTGGTATGGGTATCAGCTGGTTTCCCGCACTGATGACACTGAGCGATAATATCTTCTGAAATGCGCTCGGAGCGTCTTTCATCAAAAACAAAATTCTTTCCTATGAATTTGTTCTCCAGTCCCTGAGCGTTCACTTGTCTCACATAGTTAATGATCCCACCTTCCAACTGAAACACGTTTTGAAATCCACGATGTTTGTAATAGGCACTGGCCTTTTCACAACGGATTCCTCCAGTGCAATACATGACCAAGTTTTTATCTTCTTTGTGATCTTTTAAATCGTCTTCTATGATAGGTAGAGACTCCCTGAAAGTATCTACATCAGGAGTTACCGCATTTTTGAAATGTCCTATTTCACTTTCATAATGGTTACGCATATCTACCAACACCGTGTTTGGGTCTTCAATAAGCTCATTGAATCTTTCGGCATTGACATGCACACCAATATCAGTCACATCAAAGGTTGCGTCATTTAAACCATCGGCTACAATTTTATCACGCACTTTGACTTTCAATTTTAAAAAGGCAAAGTTGTCATGTTCTATGGCGATGTTAAGGCGCACATCCTTTAAAAAGGTGATGGTATCCAAATGGGATTTGAAGGCATCAAAATTTATGGCTGGCACTGATAATTGGGCATTTATACCTTCATGGGCCACATAGATTCTTCCTAGGACATCTAGTTGGTCCCAAGCTAGAAACATATGGTTCCTGAATAATTCTGGATTGCCAATTTTGGCGTATGTGTAGAAAGAGATGGTAAGCCGGTCTTGACCCGCTTCCTCAATTAGTTTCGCTCTTTCTTTAGCACTTAAGTTATTGTACAGTTGCATGCTATACCAATGGTTTAAGGTTAAAGATTAAATTTTTGAGCTGCAAAGGTAATGTTTTTTAACTATTTGCATTAAAACATAACATCAAGGCTCTAAAGGGCAAGTTTTACCCAAGTTATTGTTGGTGATTTGGCAATCAAGTATGTACTTTTCACTAAGCCCTAATGAGATTTAAATAAAATTAATTCCAGTACGTCCTATTGATCCGAACCAAACTTGAACGAGGTTTGAGTGATTTCTGGTTCTTTTCATTTTAGGTATTAGCATTTGTAGGATTTTTAATTATTTTTAGCCTGCAAAAACCAAAAATGGAACACGTCAAATTGTTTAAGCGGAGAAAACAACTATCAATTGCAATTGGAGTAGTTGGTTTACTTTTCATTTTGTTATTCATTCTTGATCGTACTACTGACTTAGGAATGGGCAGTACCTCTCCATTATTGGGTTTTATTTTTGTGATCCAAATGTTCTTAAATTTTGGAAATTTCAAGAAATACTTTTTTCAATTTGACAAACAACACATCAAATGGAGATTTCCTGGTATGGCTGAACCTAAAGTCATCTGTATTTCGGAAGATTCCATGGATATTACAACCAACTGGAAAGGTGTACAAATAAACCACGAAGACCAATATTATGAGATTTTGACCGACGGTTTATGGAAAGGAGAGAAAAAGCTCATCTACAAAACATTGAAACAATATTATAGTTGAGCCGAATACGGTCTTTTCTCACATTAATCGTTTCAAAATAGCTTAAAATGAGGTTCTTTAGCTATCTTTAATCCCATGCGAGCTTATAAAGATCTCGTTTAAAAACGCCATTGTTAAAAGACCTTATGAGACCTCTTTTATTTTTAATCGCTACTTTTTTGACAATTCCTTGGACCATTGCCCAAGAGAACTTGGAAAACAGGGAGCTTGTATTTGACCTCATGGATTTGAAAATAATTCAGCGAGCCGATTCCATACTTTCGGATGCGGCCATTTGGAACAAACAGGATGACCGCAAATGTGATGATGATATAACCAACTTCAAGTACAGTTTATTTTGTGCTCTTTTCAAAGCATCCATTGATGTTTCTGGAGAATACATCCACAGAAGGCCAAGTCTTCAAATTGTGAGGTTCACCTTGGAAAAATATGAAAACGGTCGCGTAATTAACCATAGACTTATGGATTGGAACAACCACGCTGACACTACCTTCGAAGAGGTAAAGCAAGTTTTACGGGAATCTGAAGAAGTGGTGAAACAACAACTAAACAAATCAACCAAAAACTAATTGGCCATTTAAAATAGCATTATGAAGTACATTTTTCCTTTTTTGATCTTTAATCTTTTATTTCTAGGTTGCTCTAATAATCATGTTGAAAAAAAAGGCTTTCAAGTAAGTGATATCACCGAAGATGAAAGCGGTCAAAAAGTGGTTGGACTTCCCATGGACTCTCTAAAACTGGAGACCAGACCAAGAAATGTGCTTTTGACCTATAACAATGAGCACCGATTGACACCAATCTATAAAGTGAATTATAATAAAAAAACGAACGAACCCTTTGTGGGCTCTAATTTGTATCATTCAACTTGGAATGATAATGATAGGAAAGGGAACAATTGGAACAATAACTTCATGCCAGGTTTTGAAGCGATTTACGGTTATAACTTTGTGAACGTTTCCCATTACAACAACTTGACAAATACTGAAAACAAACTTTTTGACAAACCTGTTTTGATCAAAACCCTTTACTATCCCGCCTTTTCCAAAGACACTCTGAATTATGAGCCTGTAAAAAGAGGTTATTACATGGTATCAGTTTATGATGAGGACTCTAACAAAGATGGTTTTATAAATATGAAGGACTTGAGAAGACTCTATCATTTTGACATGGACGGAAAGAATAAAACGACACTAATCCCGAAAACACATTCGGTCATGAGTTCGGAATATGATGCTGCCAATGACTATATGTACGTTTTTGCAAAAAAAGACAGCAACCAAAATGGGCAAATGGAAACTGAGGAGCCCACAGACATTTTTTGGATTGATCTTAAAAACCCGGAAAAGGTGGGAAAACAATATCAAGCTGAATAAAATAACTTCCCAAAGTCCCCATTTATAGAGTTGCCGATAATTTGGGATATTGCCTATTTTTGCTCATGTTTGAACATCTATGACCCACAAACAATTTACTTTTAGGACCACCAAGCCAGAACAGAAGCAACACTGCTCTATTGTTACCATCCATAATTACTATTTACAGTTTAGCAATGACCTGAATTATACCTTTTCAGAATATAAAGGCAATTCCATCCATCTGTTAGGGAATCTTTTTGACTACATACGTACAGAGGTATCCAATCAAGAACTATTGGACACTTTAGCAAATCAACAGTCAAAGGAGGACTTTTTTAAAATGCTCAACACTTTTTATGGTGAATATGTCCTTATTCATGCCACCCAAGAATCCTTGATTGTATTGAATGACTGTTGCGCCCAAAAAGAGGTTTATTATTCTGAAGACTATAGTGATTTGGCTTCAGAATTACATTTCATTTCATCAACATGGGAACATCCAAAGAATCATGCTTATTATAATTCCAAGCTTTATGATCAAAAGAAATTATTTATAGGGACCACAACTCCAGACCCATCTTTAAATCACTTGTCCCCTAATCATTATCTGGATTTACTGAACAAAAAAACGGTTCGTTTTTTCCCCTTTTCAAAAATAACTCCTCAATCTATCGATGATGTTGCCAAAAAAGCCGCACTCATGTTGAAAGGTTATATTAAAGCTATTGCAAACAGACATCCTATCATTCTGCCTGTTACTGGAGGATTTGATAGTCGATTACTATTCCTTGCCAGTTTACCAACGGAATGTGATTATTTTGTTTTCCAACATGATAATATGAATGAATCCCATTATGACATTCAAATAGCCAAAAAGTTAACTCATTTGTTCAACAAAAAACTACATGTTATTGAAGATGGAGCAACTGATATCACTTCAAACAAAAACAATTCTTTCAAAACTGACTATCAAGAATTCATTCCAGGCAAAGTAATAATCAATGGAAACATAAGCGAAGTAGCTAGAAATTTTTTCAATTACATTAAGCCAGTTTCTGGAATAAAACTTGCTGTTCTTAATGGTTTTTCCACCAACAACTTTGTAACAAATCAATATGATCAATGGTTGACCAAAAACCAAGGCCAATTTGAAACTTTTGGCTATAACATGCTAGATATGTTTTATTGGGAAGAGAAAATGAGCAATTGGGCCGCTAGATCAAAAACAGAAAATTCCAAAGAAGGTTTAGAGGTCATGTCTCCCTTTAATTCTCGAGCACTTTTAGAATTGCTACTTTCCACTAAAAGAAAAGACCGGGATAAGTACACAAGCAAACTTTACCAAAAGATTATAGAAAACTTGGTGACCAACCATAAAACCATAAATGGAATCCCTACAAATCCTGATTTTGAGAGAAAAAAGGCGCTTTTTCTCAAAAAAATAGGGTTATTTCAATTTTATGATGAGATACTTTTAAAAGCAAGGATTATGAAACGAAAGATTTGAGACCTTCAAATCATGATTATTAAATAGTATCCTGTAAACCTCATTTTATAGGAACACAAACTTGCTTTACTTTGTTAAATCCATTCAATTATAAAATTACACGTTTGACCTTAAAAAATAAAAAACACAGCTGGTTGCTAATTTCTGGAATAGGCATGTTCTGTTTGGGTATGGTAACCTCTTTTTTTATTGACTTCTATGAAACCGAAATTGAAAGTTATACCAAAGCTTCTTTTCCCGTATTTCTTTTTATAGCCATCATACTGGCTCCTATTTTTGAGGAATTGAGTTTTAGAGGAGGCTTTGTTCAATCCAAAATTTTAAGAGCTACCTCCCTTATTGGTTTAGTGGCTCTGTTCTTTATAACCCAAAGTTATTTAACCAAAGTAATTACCCTTATCTATTTAGTTTTATTGATTGTTTCTTTTTTTAAGAAAGAGGTCTCTTTACTAGTCCCTTTAGCCCTACTCAACGCTTTTCTATTTGCACTATTCCATCTGGACACCGATCATTTAATAAGTTGGAATGCATTAGCTGGATTTAGCTTTAGGAGTGCTTTTGCTTTTTTTGCTATTTGGATTTGTATCAATTTTAATCTGTTAAAATCCATACTTTTCCATTCCGTATGGAACTTAAGCCTCATGTTAGTTTTTTCCTATTCCCTATTTTTCCCAGATGAAACCATTCAACATTATGAAAACGATAACATACAAGTCACTTGGAATAGAACTTCAAAAAAGTTTCATGGAGAAGTCAACTTTCCAACAATGAACCACATAAAGGCAACAAATTGTGAAGCTCCCTTTTTATTAAAATCAGTATTATGGAGCGATTCTACTGCAAGCAAAACAAATCATCTATTACCTAGCGAACCTTTTATGGGCTATGATTTTGAAATTAAGCTAAAAGACACGCTTTCTAAACGCCCCAATTTATACCAACCCATCAAGCAATTTTTACTGGATGAAGAATTATTGCTTATTACAAACCCTGAAGAGCATTAAAGTTGCTTTTTAAAACGGTCTGCCAATTCCATGGCACACCCCCAAGCTACAGTAAAACCGGCACCACCATGACCGTAATTATGAAAAATGTTGGAGTATTCGGCATCATATTCAAACCGCACTTCGCTCCTTAAAGGTCTCAAACCCACTAAAATTTCTAAAACTTCCGGTTGTTTCTCACTTAAGCCCGAGGTTTTCAATCGGTCCAAAATTTTTTGAGTATCGACATCATCTACTTGTTCATTATAATCATTGATATAGTCCGTCCCACCCACAATGCTATCTGTACTTCTATTGAAGATATAAGTCAGCTTGCCAGGTTCTGTTGAGTTGACACAAGATGCTCCTGTTAGCTTTTCACACCTCAGGATCTGTCCGCGCATGGGTTTTAAGTGAATATCCCGACACAAATCCTTAGCCCCCATTCCCGTGCAATTAACAACCCTGCACCCTAATGAGGCCATTTCTTGAAGCGATTTTACTTCCTTCAGGATAAATTGTCCATCAGCATCCAAAAATTTCTGAAATAAATAAGGCAAATATAAAGGCGGTTCTGCTAAAGGTACTTGGGCCAAAAAAGCATTTTCAACACCCTTTGGTAGTTCATGGTCATGGGCTTTTCTAACTTGGTCATCTGGTAAATGAGAAGTCCAAGACGTATCACTTTCAGAATTATAAACTACCATGAACGGTATGATAGACACGCCATTTTTCAGACTTACTTCTTCTAAGTATTTCTGATAGGAATACGCAGCCCATTTATTTGCCTTTTCAATGGGATGCACTTCAAAAGGAAACCAAATAGCACCCACTTTATGGGATAAGGTCTTTTGAAACGGTTCTTTTGAAACGATTTCGACTTGAAATCCCTTTTCCTGTAGTTGCAGAGCTGTTGTAAGCCCAACAATGCCGCTACCAACCACCACAACTTTCTTTTGCATAAGCTCTTTATCACTAAGTTTTCAAAGATATTTAAAAGCGTCTTTAAAACATTCTTTTTACTCTTGTAAAGCCCTAAAAACAAAAAGCACTTTATAGAAACTATAAAGTGCTTTAAGTAGACTAACTCGTTATTATTAATTCAATTTTTTTCTCAAAAAACAAAATCAAAAAACGAGTTAACCACCATCGGCTTTACAGTTACTGTTTATAAAAACAGGAACTGAAACACCCCATGCGTTAATAAATTTCTTAAAAAATTTCATCTGGTAATCATTTTAAATTAAACATTCCGGATGAAAATTTGCTGCACTCTGCAGCTCTTTTCATAGCAAAAGTTCCCCACTTTATTCTATAGATGCAAAAAGAATAAAAAGGTTGCGTCATAAAATTGTAAACTGATAAAAGTTGTAGTACTTTAGCATTTATCACAATGAAAAAAAACAGAGTATGAGCAGCGAGAAAGAAGCCAAATTAAAAGCATTAAAATTAACCTTAGATAAATTAGATAAAGCTTACGGAAAAGGAACTGTCATGAAAATGAGTGACCAAGCGGTTGCTGATATTGAGGCTATCTCATCTGGTTCTTTAGGCTTGGATTTAGCACTAGGAGTTGGAGGATATCCACGTGGCCGGGTGATTGAAATTTACGGACCAGAATCCTCTGGTAAAACCACCTTAACATTACATGCCATTGCCGAGGCTCAAAAAAAGGGAGGCATCGCCGCCTTTATTGATGCAGAACATGCTTTTGATCGATTTTATGCCGAAAAGTTAGGAGTTGATTTAGAGAATTTAATCATCTCCCAACCAGACCATGGAGAACAAGCATTAGAAATAGCCGACAACTTAGTGCGCTCAGGAGCCATTGACATTATTATTGTGGATTCGGTTGCCGCATTGACGCCCAAAAGCGAAATTGAGGGAGAAATGGGAGACTCCAAAATGGGGTTACACGCCCGATTAATGTCTCAAGCTTTGAGAAAGTTAACGGCTTCCATCAGCAAAACCAATTGTACTATGATTTTCATCAACCAATTACGTGAAAAAATAGGGGTCATGTTTGGAAACCCTGAGACTACCACAGGTGGGAATGCTTTGAAATTCTATGCTTCCGTAAGGTTGGACATTAGACGTTCTACCCAAATAAAAGATAATAACGGGGATGTTTCTGGTAACAAAACTCGTGTCAAAGTGGTTAAGAACAAAGTGGCACCACCGTTTAAAACGGCTGAATTTGACATCATGTATGGAGAAGGAATTTCAAAAGTTGGAGAAGTTCTAGACCTAGCTGTTGATTTTGGTATTGTTAAAAAGAGTGGTTCATGGTTTAGTTATGAAGATAGCAAACTAGGGCAAGGAAGAGATGCTGTTAAAGCATTATTGAAAGATAACCCAGATTTGATGGATGAACTTGAACAGAAAATCAAGGAAGCTATCAAAGAAAATCAACAATAAAAAAACAAATCCCGAAAAATTCGGGATTTTTTTATATCCAGACGCAACCTTTTTATTCTTTCTGCATCTACTAAATGAATTGTTAAACCAAAGATATACTTGATTCAATGATGAGGAGTTTTAAAATATTTGTAACCTTGGTTTTGACTGTAGTCATGTTTCAATCATGTAGCCTCAGTGATGATGACACAATCAATGTTCAATATGAATTGTTACCCGTTGAGGAAGCCTTTTTGCCCACAGAAATGACCGTTAATGAAATTTATGAAATAACGGTCTCTTTTATTCTGCCTACCGATTGTCATGCTTACAATGACATTTATTATTCCAAGGACGATTTTGAAAGAACGGTAGCCATTGTTTCAGCCTATTTTGCAAATAATGAGCCATGTGAAACGCAAACTGCCATTTTTGAAACCAATTTTAATTTTAAACCCCTAAATTCAGGGACCTATACTTTTAAGTTTTGGAAAGGAACAGATGATTCCGGAACAGATCTCTATGAAGAAGTTCTGGTAGAAGTTTCAGAGTGAGTTATTAGATTTAATTAATTCAAAACAATGTGAGTTTAAAGCAACTCATACAAAAATGTAGTAATCATGATACCCAAGCACAAAGCGAATTATACCAGATATTTTCGGGTAAATTGTTTTCGGTTTGCTTGAAGTATTCAAGAAATTACGCGGAGGCGGAAGATAATCTGCAGGACGCGTTTGTGACTATTTTTAAAAAAATAGCACAATTCAATCATAAAGGTTCTTTGGAAGGATGGATGAAACGAATCACCGTCAATACAGCGCTTCAAAAATATAGAAAACAAGGTGTTTTTGAAATTATTGATGAAGCTCAGATTGAAGTTGTGGAGGTGGAAATTGAAGATGATGATATTACTCTTGATTATCTGTTGAAAATTATTCAGGATTTACCGGATAGGTACCGACTGGTTTTCAATTTATATGTTATGGATGGTTATTCCCATCAGGATATTGCTGAATTGCTATCTATTTCACCCGGAACATCCAAATCCAATTTAGCCAGAGCCCGAAAGATTTTAAAAGAAAATATTGAAGATTACAAAAGGCGAATGAATTCGCAGACACTATAATGAGTGATAAAAAGCACATAGACCGAATTTTTCAAGAAAAATTCAAGGATTTTGAAGTTGCGCCAAAAGATCATGTTTGGAAAAACATCCAAATGGAACTTCAAGCCGACGAAAAGGATACTAAAGTAATCCCTGCCTGGTATAAATGGGCCGGTGTGGCAGCCTTGTTATTAATTCTATTGACCGTGGGTGGTCTTGTTTTTACCAATATTGATGTGGTACCAAATGACAAGATCTTAAACCCTGAAAATTCTGTTGTGGATACAGAGCTTCCTGACACATCTAGTTCAAATGAAGGAGATAATTTAAACATCATTAATGATCCAGAATTCAATGATGCTCCAAGTGTGAGTGATAATGGACAAGAAAATCAAGAACAAAACAACCTCCAAAACACAAATACCAATAGAGCAAATCCATTAACCCAAACTTCAAAAGATAAAAATTTCAAGACCCAAGACAATTCGAGAACGGGAAATAACTTAGTTGATTCGGTTCATACGGATGCTACCTCCTCAACTGGTCTAGCCAACAATGTAAAATCGAACGTTGGAGATTTTAAAGAAAACGCAAAAGAGAACCTTGAAGACAACAATCAAGCGTATTCAAAGGCTTTGGCAGACAACGAGAACAACTCCAAATCCCAAAATAACAAGCTTAACAATCCTTCTGGAATATCCAATCAATCTAAAGACGTAAGATCAACCACAGAGGAAAATCCACTTGTTCAAAAGAATGCATTGGAACAAAATAAATCTGAAAACGCCCTAGCTACCCACCAGATAAATAAAGACTCAACAGCCATTAAGGCTGAAGAAAGCATTGAAAATTTCCCTGAAAAAGAAAAAGAGATGTCAATTGAAGAGGCCATCGCCGAGGCCGAAGAATCAAAGGAAAAAGATGAAAAAGAAAAATTAAAAAACAGGTGGCAAGTGTATGCAAACATTGCCCCTGTTTATTACAATTCCTTAGGCGATGGCTCTCATATTGATGAACAGTTTGTGGGAAATTCAAAAACTGGTGAAGTAAATACCAGTTATGGTGTCAATGTAGGTTATGTGATTAATGAGAAATTAACTATCAGAACAGGAGTTAATTCATTAAAACTTAGTTATGACACTAATGATGTCATTCTTTATGAAACCCCGGGTGGGGGAACTGGAGGAAATCCACAATATTTAAAGAATTTAACCATGGCCCCAGGAAATGAATCCATTAATGCCATTAGCGCTGATAATTTGGGTGTTCAAACTGTAAGCTCCATGTTTGACGCCAATGCTGCCATAAGTCAAAGAATAGGTTATTATGAAGTGCCCTTAGAACTGGAATACACCCTAGTTAACAAGAAATTTGGCATAGGTGTCGTAGGCGGTTTTAGCACTTTCTTTTTAAATCAAAATGAAGTTTATTCAGAGTTTGAAAGCTACAACACTTATATAGGTGAAGCCAACAATATCAATAATGTGAGTTTTTCAGGAAATTTGGGAATTGGATTGAATTACAAATTCTCTCCCAAGTTCAAGTTCAATTTTGAGCCTGTTTTCAAATACCAGTTTGGAGCTTATGAAAATACATCTGGAAATTTCAACCCTTATATCTTAGGGGTTTATACCGGATTCAGTTTTAAGTTTTAGTTTTTAGTTGGTTAGATTGTTCATTGGTATAAAAATTCCAATAGAACGACTAGGGAAAAGCTGCTTGGTGTCATAGGCAGCTTTTTTCATTTTTGATAACTATGAAGGCTCTTTAAAATAACATTTCTAGATTTTTCATTTAACTCCTTGGTAGTCGCTATGGTATAATCCTTTGTTTCTATAAATGGTAAAATCTTGGCTCTCATTCTACCTGGACTTCCACTAAAAAAGGTGTAAGAGAACCGTTTTATATTATCAGGAAACACCATGGGCACGATGGGAATTTGGTGATTGATTGCTAATCGAAATGCCCCATCCTTAAAACTATCGAGCAAAATAGACTCATCAGGAACTCCTCCCTCTGGAAAAATACAAATACTTAAACCTTGCTTCAATCTCTTTTGGGCTCTCAAAAAAACTGCCTTCCTGCTTTTTTCTGAACTGCGATCAACCAATATGCAGGTACGTTTATAAAAGAATCCAAACAATGGTATTTTGGCTAGCTCCTTCTTACCCACAAAAACAAAGGGATTTTTAACAGCTACTAACATCAACATGATATCAGCCATAGAGGTATGATTGGCAATAAACATATAGCTTTCCTTTCTATGAGGTGTTTGGTCTCTGTCAATTTTTACTCGGAAGCCCATTCCAACTAAAATGAATTTGGCCCATAATCTAGCAATCCTGAAGAAAAACGGATACCAAGATTCCTTGGCTATAGATATTAATAAAATAGGAAATAATATAATGATGGGTAAGGCCACCAAAATGTAAAACCAAATTCTATATAAAAGCCAAAAAGGATATTTAATAAATTTCATTGGCAACAAAAATAGTATTTATCTCCATATTCCTACAGAATGATAAAAGTTTAAATTCTAACACCTTCTACTTTTCATAATTCTTTAGGATTGGTTACTTTTGCTGTCCAATATTTGAAATCCATGGCGAGAATTTTAACAGGAATCCAGAGTACAGGGACACCACATTTAGGTAATATTTTAGGTGCCATTTTACCAGCGATAGACATGTCTAAAAAAGAGGAAAATGACTCTTTTTTGTTTATTGCCAATTTACACACCTTAACCCAAATTAAAGACGCTGCAGAACTAAGAGAAAACACCTATTCTGTTGCGGCAACCTGGCTAGCCTTCGGTTTAGATATTGACAAAACCGTTTTCTATAGACAAAGTGATATTCCACAAGTTACTGAATTGTCTTGGTATTTAAGTTGCTTCTTTCCTTACCAAAGATTGACTTTAGCGCACAGTTTTAAAGACAAAGCCGATAGGTTGGCAGACGTCAATTCTGGGTTGTTCACCTACCCTATGTTGATGGCAGCTGATATTTTGTTATACGACGCTAATATCGTTCCGGTTGGGAAAGATCAATTACAGCATATAGAAATGACACGAGATGTGGCTTCTAGATTCCATGCTAAAATGGGAGACACCTTTGTATTGCCAGATGCCAAAATTGAAGAACATGTGATGATTGTTCCTGGAACTGATGGCGAGAAAATGAGCAAAAGTAGAAACAACTTTATCAATATCTTTTTGGACGACAAGAAACTGAGAAAGCAAATCATGTCCATCCAAACTGATAGCACCCCACTGGAGGAACCTAAAGACTGGAAGACCTGTAATTGTTTTGCTATCTATTCTTTATTAGCTTCTGATGAAGAAGTAGAAACCATGAAATCCAATTACGAAAAAGGAGGCTATGGCTATGGACATTCCAAACAAGCTCTTTTTGAATTGATTGTTGAAAAATTTGCAGAACCGAGAGAAAAGTATCATTATTATATGAACAACCTTGAAGAAGTTGATAAAGCCCTATCAGTAGGTGCTGAAAAGGCTAAAAAGGTTGCAAATGATGTGCTTTCTAGAGTTAGGGAAAAAGTAGGGTATTAAATAAGCTCAAACAATTTCCCGGGCAAAGGCCTAACGACGCCTTTCAATTCCATATTCAAAAGAATACCTGCTAATTTATAAGTTGGCAACTGGGTGTCTAGAGCAATCACATCAAGTAACTGCTTTTTTTGATCCTTTAAATAGTTGTAAATAAGCTGTTCATCCTCATTTAAATCCACAAACAGTTGTCGCTGTATGGTTGGCTTTTCTTGTTCCAGTTTCCAATCCAGCATAAAGGGCACATCCATGGAGTTGGACAACATCTGTGCCTTTTGTTGCTTAATCAGATTATTGCACCCTACACTTTGGCTATCGGTCACCCGACCAGGAACAGCAAATACCTCCCGGTCATAAGAGTGGGCAATATCAGCCGTTACCAAGCTACCTCCCTTTTCGGCAGATTCAATAACAATGGTCGCTTCACTCAGGCCAGCAATAATACGATTTCGTTTTAAAAAGTTCTTCCGGTCAAAATTTGAGGTACTCCAAAAGTCAGTGAAAAATCCACCATGAGCTTCTACTGATTTCACATATTTGGAATGTACCTTAGGATACATATCGTTAAATCCATGAGCCAAACAACCAATCGTTTGAAGGTTATGATCTACAGCAGCCTTATGTGCTGTAATATCTGTTCCATAGGCAAAACCTGAAACAATAATGGGATTAAATGGAGCCAAGTCCTCAACTAATTGCTTGCAAAATTCCATGCCGTGGCTTGTGATTTTACGTGCCCCCACAATACTAATAATCCTTTGATTATTCAGGTTGACATTTCCCCTTTGAAAAAGTAAAATAGGGGCATCGATACAGTGTTTCAATCTTTCGGGATAATCCGATTCCATAAAATAAAGACAGGATATTTGATGAGTCTGAATAAAACGCAATTCATGTTCTGCCTCTCGTAAGTGGTTCGCATCAAACAGACCTTCCAAACTTGCTGCTCCAACCCCATCGATTTTTAATAGATTGCCTCTTTTTTCTTTTAAAACAGCTTCTGCAGACCCGCATACACCAATTAGCTTTTTAGCTGTTATATCCCCTATTTTAGGAACATGTTGCAATGCCAGGGTATAAATTAATTGCTGTTCGGTCATGGGTATCTGTTTGAAATACAACCTACAAGAAACTAAATTTTATGATGTTAATAAATAGTTAAGGGTAAAATTTATTGGTTTCCAAAAATTTCTAACTTTGTTTTTATGCACTTAGAGACGTACATAAGCGATTTATTATACCGATACGAATGCGTGACCGTACCTGAATTTGGTTCCTTTTTAACCCAAAGGGTATCTGCGAGCATTCATTCATCTACAAATGCCTTTTATCCGCCTAAAAAGATTTTGTCTTTTAATGAGCAAATCCAAAAAAATGACGGGATTTTAATAAGATACGTAGCCGATGTAGAAAAAATCCCTTATGAAGTAGCATCCAAAAAGGTAGCTAAACACGTGAAGTACATAAAATCGTATATGACCGAGGGCGAAACCATCTCCTTTCATAATATTGGTGATTTGACCCTTAATACGGAAGGGCGTATGCTTTTTGAGCCTTCCTATCATCTTAACTATTTAACTGATGCCTTTGGTTTGGCTCAATTTAATTCGGACACCATAACCAGAGAGGTCTTAAAAGAAGAGGTTGAAGCTATTGAAAAAGTAGTGCCATTGACGGTCACTCCTGAAAAACGCCAATCTAGAAACTATTTGAAATATGCAGCCGTTGCTGTTATTGCATTAAGCTTAGGTGGCTTTTTAGCATCTAAATTTTATGTGAATCAAATAGAAACGCACAATCAAATGGCTCAGGAAGAAGCGAGTCAGCAATTGGAAACCAAAATCCAAGAAGCAACCTTTGTGATTTCAAACCCATTACCTGCAGCGACTTTACCAGTTAAAAAGCTTTCTGGAAATTACCACATTGTTGCCGGTGCCTTCAGAATAGAAGAAAACAGTGATAAAAAAGTAGAGGAACTTCAAGCTGAAGGGTACAATGCTCGTAAAATTGGTGTCAATAGATTCGGACTGCATCAAGTGGTTTATGCCAGTTATGAAAGTCGCTCAGAAGCTCTAAAAGCGCTTCAAGACATCAAGAAAAATGATAACAAAGCGGCTTGGTTGTTGGTTAAAGAACTAGATTAAAACGCTCCATTTTCATACACCTTTTTCAGTTTTTAGGCTTTTATCCTAACTTCTTTGAAATAACCCGTACCTTTGCACCTCATTTTTGATGTTAGGTATGCAACTAAAAACTCCAGAACAATCCAAAACGACCATGACGGACTTGGTACTTCCAAGTGAAACTAACCCATTAAACAATTTATTTGGTGGCGAACTTTTAGCCCGTATGGATCGTGCAGCTAGTATTGCAGCAAGAAGACACAGCAGACGTATTGTTGTTACGGCTTCTGTAAACCATGTGGCTTTTAATAGAGCTGTTCCTCTAGGTAGTGTTGTAACGGTTGAAGCAAAGGTATCCAGAGCCTTTAAAACTTCTATGGAAGTGTTTATTGATGTTTGGATTGAAGACCGTGAATCTGGAAATCGTACCAAAGCCAATGAAGCTATCTACACTTTTGTGGCTGTAGATGAAATAGGCAAACCTGTACCCATTCCAGAAATCACTCCTGAAACTGACTTGGAAAAGGAACGTTATGCGGCTGCTTTAAGACGTAAACAACTTAGTTTGGTATTGGCTGGAAAAATGAAACCTCAAGAGGCTACAGAACTTAAGGCCCTATTTGAAGAATAGATTTTTACATCTGAAAAATCCAATCGGCTGGATTTTGGGTGTTGATTTCTTTCCAAATACTAAATTTCAATGTGGTTTCTCCATTGCTAGGGTTGGTAAACACTTTTCCAATGACCTGTTTGGTATCTACCATGTCTCCTGGGTTGACAAATACCTTGGATAAATTGGTGTAATTGGTAATGTAATTACCGTGTTGTATCATGACCAACACATTCCCGTGTCTGATGGCCTGCACTCTTAAAACCTTTCCTTTATAAACGGCGCGAACATCGGCATCTTTTTCAGTAGCAATTCTAACCCCATTACTTTGAATGGTAATGGTTCTGTCAATTGGGGAAGGTTGCTTTCCATAGCGTACTTTTACAACCCCTTTTTCTACGGGCCAGGGCAATTTCCCTTTATTAGCTACAAAACTACTTGCTAAGGCCTTATCCTCAGGCGTTAAAGCAAAACTGCTAGTATTGGTACTTTTACCTGCTTTCTTATTTGAGCTGGCAATAGCTTCACGGATCATTTTTTCAATTTCTTTGTCAATGCGGTCGGCCTCCTTTTGCTTTTCTTTGATTTGATTGCGGTACTTACTCAGGTTTTGATTGATGGAGGCCATCAAAGATTGTTGCTGCCTCAACTCCCCTTCTAATTCCCTTTGAGCCACTCTATTTTCAGCAATCAACTTTTGCTTGTCATCTTTTTGCCTTAATAATTCTTTATTGCTTTTTTGAAGTTCGGCAGTCTTCACTTTAATCGCTTCCCCTTGCTCCTTTTGAAACTTTGAGTATTGGGTCATATATTGAATGCGTTTATAAGCTTGTTTAAAGTTGCTAGAAGACAATAAAAACATGATTCTGCTTTGCTCACTTTTGCTCTTGTACGAGCGCAAGATCATTTTGGCATAATTCTCCTTTAAGGTTGTTAGTTCGTCACGTAGCTCTGATATTTTCTTTTGATTGGCGTTGATTTCGCGGGTCAATAAATTGGCTTGTTGGTTGGTGACCTTAATTAAATTCTTTCTCACGTTCACCTTGTAGCTCAAATCTTCAATTAAACTGGTTTGTGACTTTTTTTGCGATTGATTTTTAAATAACAAATCATTGATTTGTCTTATTTCTCTTTGAAGTTCTTGACGGCGCTCCTCAAGTTCCTTTTGCTTCTTACTTTGTGAAAAAACAGAAGAGGTGAAACACATCAAAAAAATGACGAAATATGTAGCTAGTTGGTTATGGCGCATTATTCAAGTTCTATTTCTTCAAAGCCCGAAGGAATCTTAAACGGGAATCTTAAATCTTCATTCAAAGATATTGATTTGTACTCCAATTCTATGGTAGTTTGTTGATCCTTTTCCAAAGAAATAACTCTTAAATTTTCAGGAAAAATTTCCTTTTCCACTTGTTGATAGCTCAAATAATCAATCTCCAAAAATCGATTGGTTGCAGACTGTGCCAATTGTTGTGACTTCATCTTGAAATTTCTCCCGCTTATGATATAGAACAGCTCAAACAATGCTGTTTGGTCTTTAGGCTGAAACAAATAAGAATCATCATTGATAGACATGTCAAAATCTGTTCTATTCAGTTCAAAAAGGGACTCTCCCATTAGGATGTTCTGCACCATTTTAAAGTCCACTTGTGTTCCTAAAATTTTACTGATATAAGCAAAATCACCATCAAAATAGGTGTTATCCAATTTGTTGTAGAAACTAACCTTTTCAGGTGTTACTTGAGCCCTAATCACATTAAAAGCGGCAGTAATCCAGATGATTTCATCCTTTTTCATACGCAATGTAATGGTATGGGTTTGGGAACTTTGTCCTTCCTTATAAACCAAACGTACCTTGGATTGAAGGGTATTGAAATCGGCTAATCGCTTTTTGTTTTCCTTTAGTACCTCTTTGGCAGAAAGGGATAAGTTATTTTCACCTTCAACTAAAGATTTTGTTGACTTACAGCCAACAAAAACCATAAAACACATGCTTACAACTATGGAAAAATAGACAGATGATTTGCTCATTAATTGGTAGATTCTAACTGTTTGGCTTTATCACTAAACGTTTTAGCCTTCTTTGTATTGTTTAATTGGGTATAGGACAGGCTAAGTTGGTTATAAAAATCAGATTCCATTTTGGTATCTTCAATGATATAATCCAAACCTGTTTCTAAAACCTCTGCTGCTCTATTGAACTTCCCAAGTTGATTTAATGCTACGCCATTGATTAAATAGAAAAGGGGCTGAGACGGATACTTCAACAAGGCATCACTACTTTTGGCTTCCACCTTTTCAAATTGTTTTAAGTCCAACTGAAGGAGCATTATATTCTTGAGTAATCCAAAATTTCCCGAATCCACTTGATAAGCCTTTTCAAAATATTCCAACGCTTTGGGCTTATCGCCCTTGTTCAAAAAATAGTTGGCAACACCTTCATAGGATTTTCCATTTTCGGAATCCAAATTTAACGTAGTAGCCTCTACTAAATCAGCTTCATACTCTGGATGCTCTTTTACAAAATTGACAAAATCTGAAAGTACCATAGTTTTGGCTTCTGGATTTACCTTTAGACTCCCCATCACAATTTTCATAGATTCAATAGCCTCTTGGGTTTGCCCGTCCTCTAAATAAAACTTATAAAGAGCTAAATGCACCAACTCAGAATTGGGCTTGATCTCAAGTAACTTTTTTGCAGTCTCAAAGGCCTTCTCGTTATCGCCACTTTCACTGTATCGATAAATCAACGCCAAATAGTTGGTTTCTTCATCAGGATTACTTTCCAGACGATCTTCCAAGTTTTCAATTTGATCCTTTTTACGACCAGTAGCGGCATAAATTTGATTTCTTAAATGATCTCTAGAAGAGGATACACCACGCTTTTCATCCAACTCATCCAATATTTTTAAGGCATCTTTGTATTCTTTATTATCAAAATACAAATGAGCCAAATCTTCTTTATATTTAGGATGATATTCAACTATATCCTCAACCGTTCTGATGGCTCTTTTGTAATCCTTCTGTTGCATGTAAACATCAAAAAGCTCATTGGCATACCATTCATTGGTTGGCTCCATTTTAACGGCATCTTTCAACGCCTCCTCAGCGGCTCCAAAATTTTTGAGTTTGTTGTAGTTTTTACCCAATTCATAATAAAAAACCGATTGGGATTTATCCATTTCAATACACTTCAATAAAGCAGTAACAGCTCGGTCATAATTTTCAATGGCCTTTTGCTTTAACGCCTCAAAGAACAGTTCCTGTTTCTTATCCTCCACTTCGCCCAAATCATCATTTGGGGTTTTATTGAAATCAACCTGCGCCTCCATTCCCAAAGGTAAAAAGGAAAGAAACCCTAAAAATAAAATGAATATGTAACGGTTATATTGCAACATAGTGGTTTAGTCGAAACAAAAGCTATTCCAAAACAGAGTAATCACCTATACTTACTCTTGAGAAATCTCCATCATAATAAGCGTGATTACCTATCATGGCCTCCTCTAAATTAGCATTTTTAATAGTAGAAGCGCTCTGTATTAAACTATTTTTAACGGTAGAGTTCTCTATGATCGTTTGATTCCCGATTGATACATTGGGACCAATGGTGCTATTTTTCAAAATGACCCCCTCCCCAATATAGCAAGGTTCGATGATTTTAGAATTTTCTAAAGTTACACTTTCTGAAATCAGGTTTTCCCCATCGCTTTGAAGGAAATTCAACATTTTACCATTGGTTTCTACGGTAATGGCCTTGTTTCCACAATCCATCCACTCATCAACAGTACCCGTCTTAAAAATGCGACCATCTGCCATCATACGCTTGATACCATCATTAATTTGATATTCCCCTCCATTCATGATATTTTCATCCAAGACTTCTTGAAGCTTTTCTTTTAAAACTCCAATATCCTTAAAATAGTATATCCCGATAACCGCTTGGTCTGAAATAAATTCTTTTGGTTTTTCTACCAATTCCACGATTTCCTTTAGGTCGTTTAATTTGACAACCCCATAGGCTTCCGGATTTTCCACCTTTTTTGTCCAAATTACGGCGTCTGCTTCTGGATCCAAATCAAAATCAGCACGAATCAAGGTATCTGCATATGCTACAACCGCAGGACCTGACAAGGAGGGTTCTGCACTCATGATGGCATGACCTGTACCTAAAGGCTGATCTTGGCGGTATATGGATCCTTGAGCTCCTAAATCGGATGCCAGTTTTTGCAAACTTTCAACAACATCTTCACCAAAAAAAGCCGGATCTCCGAGTACAAAGGCAATTTCTTCAATAGGTTGGTTTAAAACCTTTGCTATATCCTTAACCAACCTATGAACAATAGGTTCTCCTGCTACAGGAATTAGGGGTTTTGGAACCGTTAACGTATGTGGTCTAAGTCTGGAGCCACGTCCAGCCATGGGTACGATTATTTTCATATTAGTGCCCGCTAATGCGGAATCTTTTTTAATTCAACAAAATACTTTGACCTACTCCTAAAAGGTCAATCGAGGTTTACTTTACCCCCGTGCTACCAAATCCACCAGCACCTCTCGAAGTTTCAGATAAATCATCTACTTCTTCCCATTCAGCTCTTTCATGTTTTGCTATGACTAATTGGGCGATTCTTTCACCATTCTCGATGGTGAAATCCTCATTGGATAAATTGACCAAAATCACACCTATTTCACCTCTATAATCCGCATCAATGGTTCCTGGTGCATTTAAAACTGTAATGCCCTTTTTGGCTGCCAAACCACTTCTTGGTCTAACCTGTGCTTCAAAACCTACAGGCAATTCCATAAACAACCCTGTTTTTACAATGGTTCTTTCCAAAGGTTTTAGGGTAATTAACTCATTGGTAAAGGCTCGTAAATCCATTCCGGCCGAAGCCAAGGTTTCATAACTAGGTAAATCGTGATTGGATTTATTGATAATTTTTATCTTCATCTTAATTCTTTAATAAGCGTTTTAAGTCTTTTCTTTCGACTATTATGACAACCCCCAAAAATACTAAAAGCAAAACGGTACTCATAAGATAATTACTTTTAAATCGGAGATAAATGATGCCGGATAAAATAACAGTTAGCCCCAAATAAAGTAAAATCTTACCCAAATCATATGGAACGGGATAATGCCTTTTCCCAATGACATAGGATAAAACCATCATTATCCCATAAGCTGCCAAGGTGGCCCAAGCAGACCCCATAAATCCTATCCTAGGAATCAAATAATAATTTAATGCTATAGTAATAAATGCGCCTACCAGTGACAAATACATTCCAAATCTGGTTTTATCGGTTAACTTATACCAAATGGCCAAGTTAAAATATATTCCCAAAAACAGATTGGCCAACAAAACGATGGGAACAATATCAATGGCTATCCAATAAGAAGAATCACGAACAACCAATTGCTTGAATAAATCAAAATAAGCCATAATAAACACCATCATTAAACTTCCACAGATCACAAAATATTTCATGATATCTGCATAGGTTTTTTTGGCATTTTGGTTTTCGGCATGATTAAAGAAAAACGGTTCGGCGCCCAAACGAAAGCCCTGAATGAAAATAGTCATAAAAACAGCTATTTTGTAGCAACCACTATAAGCCCCGTTGATATCCTTTCCCAATAATTCTGGCAACAGCCATTTATCAAAATTCTCATTGATCACATACGCCATTCCTGCAACCATAACAGGCCAACCATAATTCAGCATTTGTTTAAGAATATCCATGCTGAATTGGATTTTGGTTTTTATAAAGTAAGGCGTCAATAGAATAAAGGTAACAATACTTGCAGCCAAGTTTGCAACGAATATATATTTCACTAAATCTTTTGAATCATAGCCGGGATACCCTATTCCAAATTTTGGAATAGCCCACAGGAAGAAAAAATTCAAAACAACATAAATAGCAATATTTGTTAATTTAATTGCCGTAAATTTAATAGGCCTTCCAGTAGCCCTAAGAAAGGCGAATGGCACGACAACTAATGTATCTAAAGCTAGTACTCCTAAAAGCAAATTAAAATAAGACAACTTCAAATTGACCAAAATAGCCAAAGCGTCATTATTCAAGAAAACCACCAGAAAGAACAACACCGTAGTCACGGTAAGGCTTATAAAAGCGGTTGAAAACACTTTATCCTTATCATGATGTTTACTGAAAAATCTGAAAAAGGCCGTTTCCATACCGTAGGTAAGCAGCACATTAAAAAAGGCAGCATATATATAAAAGGTGGTATTATCTGAATAACTGGTTGTTTCCAGTTTATCGATATGCAAAGGCACAAGCACAAAATTCATCAATCTAGGCAACACAGTTGCCAAACCGTAGATGATGGTATCCTTTAAAAACTTTTTAAGTGCGCCCAAATAATAGGTATTTAATTCTGCTAAAAATACGTTTTTATGCAAGTATATGCAACGTGTATGACTATAATAGGGGAATTGATCCTTATAAAAGAAAAAAGCCCCACAACGTGAGGCTTTCTATATTTCTGAGCCAAAACATTTTGGCATCTTGTTTTATTATCCGTTTAGGGCTTCTGCACCACCTACGATTTCCAAAATTTCGTTGGTAATAGCCGCTTGACGCGCCTTATTGTAGGTTAACGTTAATTGATCTTTTAACTCCTTGGCATTATCAGTCGCTTTGTGCATTGCAGTCATACGAGCACCATGCTCAGAAGCAAATGAATCACGCACAGACTTGTACAACTGAGTCTTTAATGATTTCGGAATTAAGGTTTGAACGATTTCCAATTTGGAAGGTTCAAAAATATAATCCAAGTTTTTATTGGCTTCATTCTCCACTGGAACGATTGGTAAAAATTGTTCCGTCATGACAATTTGAGTAGCAGCGTTTTTGAACTTGTTGTAAATCACCTCAATTTTATCAAAATCTCCAGCAACAAACTTGTTCATCATCCACTCTGCAACTTCAGCGACATTGTCAAATGTCAAATCATCATAAATATGGTTGTGATTACCAATTACATTGAAACGCTTAGAAAGTACATCGTTACCTTTTTTTCCTATAGTTACAAAAGAAACTTCTTTACCTGGATACACTTCAGTAGCCAAACGTGTTGCTTCTTTAACAATATTAGAATTGAAGGCTCCACATAAACCTCTATTGGAGGTAATTGCAACTACAAGTACTTTTTTTACTTCTCTTTGCTCAGAATACTTACTTCCAGAATCGTCATCTAAAGTAGCACTCAAATCTCTAAGAAGTTCAGTCAGTTTATCTGCATAAGGTCTCATGGCCGTAATGGCGTCTTGAGCCTTCTTCAACTTTGCAGCAGAAACCATTTTCATAGCACTGGTAATCTGCATGGTTGAACCAACCGACGTAATTCTACTGCGTATTTCCTTTAAGTTTGCCATAATCGCTTTTTTGTCATTCTGAATTTATTTCAGAATCTTCTTTAATTCTAATTTGAGATCCTGAAACTAGTTCAGGATGACAATAGATATTATGCTCTATATTTTTCTGATAATTCTTTAGCTACTGAAGTTAAGGTATCGATTACCTCATCAGTTAATTTTCCAGCTTTTAAAGAATCCAATACATCTCTATGCTTAGCATTTAAGAACTCTAAATAATCTCTTTCGAATTCCTTTACTTTCTCTACAGGAACATCTCTCAACAAGTTTTTAGAACCTGCATAGATAATAGCTACCTGATCTTCTACTGTAAATGGATCGTTTTGAGCTTGTTTTAAGATCTCAACGTTACGCTTTCCTTTTTCAATCACATTTAAAGTAGCTGCATCCAAATCAGAACCAAACTTAGCGAAAGCTTCCAATTCACGGAATTGGGCTTGGTCTAATTTCAAGGTACCTGCCACTTTTTTCATAGATTTAATCTGAGCAGATCCACCTACACGTGATACAGAGATACCAACGTTAATTGCAGGACGTACCCCAGAGTTAAATAAATCTGACTCCAAGAAAATCTGTCCGTCTGTAATCGAAATTACGTTAGTAGGAATATAAGCAGAAACGTCACCAGCTTGTGTTTCAATAATTGGTAAGGCCGTTAAAGAACCTCCTCCTTTTACAATTGGCTTTAACGATTCTGGTAAATCATTCATTGTTTTTGCGATTTCATCATCAGCAATAACCTTTGCAGCACGCTCTAACAAACGAGAGTGTAAGTAGAAAACGTCTCCTGGATAAGCCTCACGTCCTGGTGGTCTTCTTAATAACAAAGACACCTCACGATAAGCTACCGCTTGCTTAGATAAATCATCATAGATGATTAAAGCAGGACGACCAGTATCTCTAAAATATTCACCAATTGCAGCTCCTGCGAAAGGTGCATATACCTGCATTGGAGCAGGATCTGATGCATTTGCAGCAACGATAGTAGTATAAGCTAACGCCCCCTTATCTTCAAGAGTTTTAGCAATGTTAGCAACTGTTGATGCTTTTTGACCAACTGCTACATAAATACAGTAAACAGGCTGTCCGGCATCATAAAATTCTTTTTGATTTAAGATGGTATCAATACAAACTGTTGTTTTACCAGTTTGACGGTCACCAATTACCAACTCACGTTGACCACGTCCTACAGGGATCATGGCATCGATAGACTTAATACCAGTTTGCAATGGCTCATTTACCGGTTGACGGAAAATAACCCCAGGAGCTTTACGCTCTAAAGGCATCTCATAAGTTTGCCCTTCAATAGCACCTTTACCATCGATTGGGTTACCTAATGTATCAACAACACGACCAACAATACCTTCACCAACATTGATAGAAGCGATACGATTGGTACGTTTTACAGTTGCTCCTTCTTTAATTTCTTTAGAAGGACCTAACAATACCACACCAACGTTGTCTTCTTCCAAGTTCAAAACCATTCCTTCAAGGCCTGATTCAAACTCTACTAATTCCCCGTATCCAGCATTTGATAAGCCGTATACACGAGCAATACCATCACCAACGGTAAGTACTGTTCCTACTTCATCCAATGAAGCACCTGCTTCAAAACCTGATAGTTGTTGTTTTAAGATTGCTGATATTTCAGCCGGTTTTACTTCTGCCATCTTTTTAATTTATTTAAATCCCTCAACTTTGCTCGGGACATGTATTAGATGTTAGATACCTACAAGGACCTAACTATTTAATTTAATATAAATTCTCTTTTAAGTCTGTTTAATTTATTGGCGATACTCGCATTGTATTGAATATCTCCAACTCGTAAAATGAATCCACCAATGATGTCCTCATCCACTATATTTTTTATCTCTGCTTCCTTCCCGGTCAATTCTTTAACCTTAGCCAACACTTTTGTCTTTATATCATCTGTCATAGGAACAGCTGTAGTTACTTTAGCAACTTGCATATCATTCAAATGATCAAACAATAAATTGTATTGCACTGCAATTTCATCTAAAAGCGCTATACGTTTATTGGCAATTAAAGTGTCTATTAAATTGCTTGTACTAGGGGTGATATCTTTGAAAGTACCAACTAGTATCGATTTTTTAATAGCCGATCTAACCACAGGACTTTTAAGCACATTCTTTAGGTCTTTGTTATCTGCAATGGTCTTTGAGATTAGTTTCATATCATTGTTTACAACCTCAGTTGTATTTTGATCTTTTGCTAAACTCAAAATGGCTTTTGCGTAACGTGCTGCTGCTCTAGTTCCTGCCATGGTTATTAATTTAAGGTTGTTTCACCCAACATAGATTCTACCAAATCCATTTGTTTGTCTTTGCTAGACAACTCGCCACGTACTACTTTCTCAGCAATCTCTAAAGACAATGTAGCCACCTGGTTTTTCAACTCGGTCATAGCTAATCGCTTCTCGCTTTCGATTGCAGATTGTGCAGCTTCAATCATTTGATTGGCTTGAACTTGTGCTTCATCCTTTGCATCAGCAACCATTTTAGCCTTGATTTCTCTGGCCTCTTTAAGCATCGCCTCACGCTCAGCTCTAGCTTCTTTTAATAATCTGTCGTTATCTGCTTGAAGGTTTTGCATTTCAAGTTTTGCATTTTCTGCAGCTTTCAAAGCATCTTCAATTCCTGATTCTCTTTTCTCAACAGCATCAAGAATTGGTTTCCAAGCAAATTTTCTCAACAATAATACTAATCCAACAAAAAGCAATAATTGCCAGAAAAATAGTCCGAATGAAAATTCATTAATTAACTTATCCATTTATATCTCGGTTATATCTAATTAATCCTTTTTTAATAAAACACCAGCTACAACCAACCGTTATAGCTGATGCTTGTGTTATTATGCCGCGAATAAAGCAGCAAATCCAATACCTTCAATAAGGGCAGCTGCAATAAGCATAGCTGTTTGGATTTTTCCTGAAGCTTCAGGTTGACGAGCAATAGCTTCCATAGCTTGTCCACCAATTCTACCGATACCTAAACCAGCACCGATAACAATTAAACCAGCTCCTACAATGTTTGGAATAGTCATAATATATATATTAAATAATTAAACATTCAATTTTAGTGATCGTCGTGGTGTTCTTCTACAGCCGAACCAAAATACAATGCTGAAAGCATGGTAAAAATATAGGCTTGTAAAGCAGCAACCAACAACTCCAATAAGGATAAAACAAACGCCAATCCGAAAGACAACGAACTTCCTATCCAGTTTTTAAAGATAAACATCAAACCAATGATACTCATCAATACAATGTGACCAGCTGTGATGTTAGCATACAAACGAATCAATAATGAAAACGGTTTGATAAAAGTTCCTAACAATTCAATTGGTGCTAAAATGATTTTCATTGGAACAGGTACTCCTGGCATCCAGAAAATGTGTTTCCAATAATTTTTGTTACCAGAGAAAGTGGTAATCAAATAGGTTAAAATTGCTAAAGCAAAAGTTACTGCTATATTGTTAGTAACATTAACTCCTAGCGGCGTTAAACCTAATAGGTTGATAATCCAAATAAAGAAGAACACACTTAACAAAAAGCTCATATAACGCTTGTAATGCTTCAACCCAATATTTGGAATAGCAATATCATCACGAATGTAAAGTACTATAGGCTCTAAAAAACGTCCCATTCCAGATGGAAGCGCTCCTTTTTTATAAGATTTTGCCATGGAACTGAACATCCATAGAAGCAAAAGACCTACCATAAAAATGGTAAAGACATTTTTAGTGATTGATAAATCAAAAGGCTTTACGTTAGTTGGATGGTGGTGGTCATCTAGAGTTATGTCACCTTGTGCATTGGTTTTGTAAACCTTATTATGGTAAAGTGTGTAATATTCACCTCCTACCTCAGCAACTTCTTCTCCATGATGAAATTTTGAAGAGGAGAACACTTTTAATCCGCCATCCCATAAAATAACTGGAAGTGGGAATCCGATGTGTACTTTTTCTCCCGCATCATTGGTATAAGAATACAAACTAAAATCATGAGAATCTAACAAGTGATGATTTATGTATTCTTTAATCTCTTTCTTGAGTCCTTCTTTACCCTCAACACCTGGAGCAACTTCTTGAAGTTCCATCTCTTCATGTTGATTTTCACCATGTTGAGCTAACATAGTAGAAAGGGACAAAGAGGCTATAAAAAACAAAAGCAAACTAAAAACTGACTTTCTTTGCATGTCGAAACAAAAATTGTATCCTTAAAAATTGGTGCAAAGGTATGCTTTTATCTCAAAATCAAAAAAGAAAATTTTACATTATTTTGGAATGCTTCTTTCGCCCCTTAAATTGGGACTAATCTAAACTGTTTAAGAGCCTTACGCCTCCAAAAGTTTCTGTAATCAAGGAAGTTGCATAGGGAACAAAAAATGAAGTGAACTCTAGAGTCGATACTTCATTGTCGGCATGATAAGCTGGGTAAAAGAGAATGAAAAAAAATATAAACTTCAAAAAGCTTCCAAGCATGAATAAAAATCCCAACTGATCTCTGAATTTTTCTTTGAAAAAATACAAACAGAATAGAATCCCCATAGCCAAACAGGTATTCACGATATAAGCCAACACAATTTTATGCTCATAAGGTGGCAGCTCCATTTGTTTTAAAACGACTGTATGGATAAAAAAAGCAATCAACGAGGTGATTGCTATTATTAAAAGGTATATGAATAATCTCTTTTTATTCATTCAATTTATTAATTTGTTTCAATACCACATAAAGGGAAATGCCTACTCCCAATAAAGTACAGACAATAAGAAATAACTTGCCACCATCGGTAAATTTGCCATCCAGCCATTTACCCAACAGCACAAACAAATAAATGGTGATTCCCATTTGAATGGCAACCCCAGACATGGCAGCCAGATTCTTAAGCTGATTGCCCTTGTTCTTGTTTTCTTTCTTTTGGTTGTCCACCTTGGTTAAATTCCTTTACGGCTCCTTTCATGGCGCAATTTACATTGAAGGTTGCTCCCGGTTCTACAGATAGTTTCCCTAATACCACTTCTCCCTCTACATGGGCTGAAGATTTAAGATTTAGGGTTCCTGATAAATTTAATTTTCCGGAAAATTTTCCTTCAAAATGTGCATCGGTCCCATTTAAGGTTCCTTTAATCAATCCTGATTTTCCTACCACAACTTTTCCTGGGGTTTTGATATTTCCTTCAACGATACCGTCAATTCTAATATCACCCTCGCTGGTTAAATCACCAATAATTTTGGTTCCCTTCGCTACAATGTTTTGATTCGTAGACGTATCAAAAGATTGCTTTTCCTTTTTGTTTTCTGAAAACATAGCCATCTTACTTTTAGTTATTAGTTTCTAAATAATTCAAATAATCATCCATGTTCTTATGGATTTGGATGATTTTATAGTTTGAAGACGAAACTGGGAAAAACTGATGGACAATCTTGTCTTTCTTCCTTTCCTCAAGCGCTAGGGCAAATCCTTTAGCTCCTTCTCTACTCTTCAAACCATGAACTACTACAAAGGTAGTATTGGGGTTATAAATGTCGATGGAAGTGGACAGTTCAAATACATTAACCTGTTCTACCTCCTTGTCTAATTTCTTTTTAAATGCTTCCAAGGTTTCTGAATCGGCATTGTTGAAATAATACACGATTTTAAAATTGGTTTCATTGGCATTTTCAGCGAAATCCTTCACAGCCAATTTGGGCAATACTTCAGTTACCATACGTTGCGCTTCAATGCCTTCTGGTGTGTTGGAATAATTTACTGCCACATCATTAATACCCTTAGAGTACTTTTCAAATCCATATAAACGTCCTTCTGCTGTGGCTTTTAATATTTCAAACTTCGGCGCCATAGGATCGCCTTCCAGTTGGGTGATCATTTCAGATGACTTGCCAAGAACTTCTGCATAGTTTTGGTTTTGCAACTCTTGGTACAACCTTTCATAAATACTTTCTGGACTGTTTTCATCCTTTTGGGTTGCCGACTCTGGATTTATCAGTATCGCTGCATATCTTGAATCTGGGTATTCTGAGATAATCTCCTGTTTTATTCTTTCAGCTTTGGCTGTTTCTCCCAACTCTAGATACACACGATATAAATTGTACTTGGAAGGAAGAATGAGTTTTTCCTCTGGATCACTTTCCAACAAAGCTTCCAAGCGATTTTCAGAAAGTCGATATTCTTTGAACTTCTCCTTATATATAATACCCAATTGGTAATAAGCAAAATTGCGTTCTTTGGCAATGCTATCTATAGCCGTTTGTTCCACTGGAATTTGCCCAATGTAATAATTAGGGTCAAACATTTCAGTTTCATCAATTGTGGCAACTTCCTCTTCTATCTCTTCAGTATTTGACGTTCTTAATTGATTGGAAGACCACCTCCAGTTGTCCTCAGGAGCCCTATCTCCCCAAACCTGTCTGAATTCATTTTTCCCAAATGAAATGGTATTTTGATTGTAGAAATAAAAACTTGAGGCACTTTGTGGATTTGGCCCCCTATTTGTTTTATTTACTAAATTATCATTCACAGTTACCAATCCTTGATTGGCCATTCTTTCTGCCGCTTCTTGACGTTCCTTTTCCTCTTCGGCTTTTACCTTTAAATCTTCAGTATATTGCGTAAAATATTCCAATCGCTCGGTATCATTCATAGCCACCAAGCCTAAAATACTGTCATTTGCTTCAGCAATATCCTCATAGAGTATGACATCTTCTAGGTTATCCCTTTTTCTCTTGATAATTCGATAAGGCTTCTTATTTTTTTCCATGTTCAACATGGTGCTGTCGTAATATAAACCAGCAGTCTTATACTCTGCTTCATCAAAATAATAATCTCCTAAGATTACATAATTTCTGGCTCTTAGTTTTTTATCTCTGGTAGGCGTTCTTAAAGACTTGTTGTAATATACCAAGGCTAAGGAATCCATTCCTTCTGTCAAAAAGAACTCTCCCTTTTGGTGATAGATACGATCTAAATACGGACGGTTTTCACGATTCTCTTCAAGCTTTGTCAATAACTCAAGAAACGCCAATTTATCTCCATTATCATAATCAAAATTCTTGGCCTTTTCCAAATGAGCACTTATATAGTAAATTCTTGGAGTTCTTCTATTCAGTTCAATAACTTGATCAAAGGCAAAGTTTGCACTGTCTTTATATCCTAATTCATTATACAACTGTCCTTGAATAAATCGGTATCGCCCTCGTTCGTCATCATCTTTAGTGCTATTGCTTGCGGTTTCAAGTTGGGTAACAGCACTGTCCAAGGATTTGGTATTGATATAGGCTTGTGCCAACATGGAAGTAGCATCTGCCAAATCTTGACCCTGAATATCTTCTTCCAACAACTTTTTCAAATTCTCAATGGCCAACTCATCATTGTCTAAACGAATATTTGTCTTCTCTCTCCAAATTTTCGCCTGATTGATTTTATCACTAGCTGGATATCTATATAATATGTAATTAAAGGCCTGTAAAGCTGGAACAAATCGTTGGTCAAAATAACGGGATTGGCCCAACAATAAATAAGCTTCATCCATTTGCGGATTGTATTCCTTTCCAGAAATACTCATACTGTGTTTTTGAATGGCAATAATGGCCTTGTCTTCAGCCCTGTTGAAGTTTTCATTTTTGCTTTGACCAGGAAGAATCACATCTTCAAAAACCTGCATTCTTTCTACGGGCAATACTTGCCAATAATCATCCTGGTAGGCCGTATTAAGGGTTTTCTTTCCTTCTTCCAACGCCAAATAACCATTATATAACGCATTGTATTCTGCAGTTACGGCATGATAATTTCTACTTACAAAACTGTTTTTCTTTCTGGAGCAGGAAGATAACAGTATTGCAATGGAAAAAAGCCAGATACCTATTTTTACAAAAGAAGTCTTCAAATGTTGGTTATACTTGGTTATTAAATAACTAAAAACGGCCACACATATTATGTGTAGCCGTAAAAATAAGCATCTTTTTGAATTATCTTATAAATTGAATATTAATTAAGCGCTTTCAGTTCCTGAAAAATGGGCTTCCAATTCTTTTAAAGTAGCATCACTGGTTACCAAATCCTTAACTATTTCTCCTTTTTCAAGCACCACAATACGCTCACAAACATCAGTAACATGTAAAAGATCATGACTGGAAATCAATACGGTAACACCTCTTTTTTCAGCTAATTCCTTAATGATGTTTTTGAGTCGAATTTGTGTAGTTGGATCCAAATTGGCAAAAGGCTCATCTAGAATAATCACTTCTGGATCTCCAATTAAGGCTGCCACAATTCCCGCCTTTTTTTGATTTCCTTTACTTAAATCCCTTAAATATTTCTTCTGCCCTAAGATTTCTCCATGAAAAAAATCTTCAAACTGGCCTAAAAGCGCATCTACATCCGCTTTGTTTCTTCCTCTTAACTCCCCAATAAAATAGAAATACTCCTCTGGAGTCAAATAGCCAATTAAGAAACTCTCATCAATGAAGGCCGAAGTAAAAGGCTTCCAATCTTCACTCAAATTCACTTGAATCTCATTGTTCTTGATAAAACCTGTGGAAGGATTAATTAAATCCAACAATAAACTGAAATAGGTGGTTTTACCCGCCCCATTGTTCCCTACCAGACCAAAACTTTGTCCTTTGGGAATATCCAGCTCCTCTATTTTTAAAACGGTCTTATTATTATATGTTTTTGAAAGGTTTGATGTCTGTATCATAATTTTGAGGTATTAACTGTCCTGACCAAAGGCACTGATCATTTTATATTTTGACTCCAAATATTTTTCTGTTATAAATCGCATTAATTTTTGATGGAACAAGATTCCTATAATTCCCAATATGGCCAACACGGCACAACCCGTCTCAAAATTGGAAATGGCGTAAACACCCCCAAAAATAGCCAGTGGTAATAGCATTAAAGGAATTCCGATAAGCCACTGTACGGCACCTGTTCCTTGGTAATTAAATGCGGCTCTTTGGCTAAGGTCTATTTTTTTCCTGTTAAACGCCCCTCCAAACAATACCACGTGGGTATTAACCCCAATATTATATAGGGCTGCCGAAAAATGAGCCAATAAAATTTTCCATCCAAAATACACATAAGGGATACTCAACACAAAAAGAATAATCACACTCATGGCCATAAGGGTAAACTTAGATTTTAAGTACTGCTCATACTTGATATTTTGGCTCATCAATAATTTGTAATAGGCACTATCCCATGCTGGTATGAATTGGCCAAAACTGATCATAAAAATACCCGTCACAAAAATGCCTACAAATCCAAAAATCCAAGGCATTTCTTGATAGGTGGGATTGGGATAAAAGGCCAAACCATATAGTAATCCAATTATCATTAAAAAGGCTGAGGATTTAGATCTCTTGTTTCTCCAAATCAGCTTTAAATCCAATTGCATAAATGGTGCTAAATCACCAAACCTTTTAGTCCAACCTAAATCAGCCACATTTACCTCAGCAACCTTGGACTTTAATGAGCTATCCAGATACAATTTTTGTTTTAAAATCTTGAAATTAAAAAGATAAACTCCTGCCAAAATCAAAACCAAAATTATCAGATAAATGGGTTGATTATATACCGCCGTCATGGCATTCCCCGTGAATTTTGACAGTGAAACAATATCAAAATAATTCAGCGCAAAAAGGCCTCCAACTAAGACAATAATTGGCAAAAAGGCAAGCTCACTGTCAGATGAAAAACTTTCAATAATGAAATTCAAAAAGTTCATGATTAAGGTCATGATGATCATGGCCAAAATCCAAACCAATACCGACACCAATGGGTAATCATTAATGATTAACATGACTCCAAATGGAATGACAGCAAATAATGGCAAGAAATTAATAAAAGAAAGTGTCGATTTTCCTAAAACATAATTGACCACCTTACTTCTTTTGACGGGCAATGTCAATAATGGCTTGACACTCATTACTGGCAATTTCTGAAAAAAGAACCTTATCATAAGCTCAGCCAACCACCAATAAAATAACACGCCATTTACAATAATGAGCGGGTTTTGATCGGGAAACTGCTCCTTAAGAATAGGATATAGAGCAACACCCATCACCAAAAAGGAAGCCATAAAATATAAGGCCAATAATATCAAAAGGATATTAAGTGCCACACTTTTTTGCCAGTGGGACGACCTAAAAAACTGCTTCCATTCAAGATTTAAAAAATGAGAAATTTTCATCATTTGAAAGAGTTGGTTCTACATATATTTTTGAGCAATCTGCTGAAGTTTCATTCCCCAGCTTTGACCAATGACCATCCCTTTTTGAGATAATTTAGACTGGCTAGCTGATAGTTTTTTACCCAATTCTGTTTGGTAAAATTTATTTAATTCTACTATTTCTTCTTCTGAAAATTCATTCATGTAAACTTGAGCCAAATCTGTGTATAATTGGTCCAAAGTCCCTTTGGCTTCCTTTAAATAATCAGGCTTTTTGTCCTCTGGCACCATATTTCCAATTTGGGTGATCACATCTTCAAACATTTGGGTTGCACCCGTTGCTTTTATTAATTGAATGGTTTGTGATTTTAAAGAGGCGTCTTCTTGAGCTTGAAGTGAAATAGAGAATACAAACGCCAATACAAAAAATAGGTTTTTCATAATTAAATATCAATTGATTAATAGGATTCAAGTAATGAGTAACAATATTACCAATTTTGTTACAACCACAGTCTTAATTGAGCAGAATGTTCCCTATTTTTGTGGAAAATTTATTCCATGGAATTTCACAAACTATCCATAAAAGATATTCAACGCGTTACTTCTAAATCAGTAGCCGTAAGTTTTCAAATACCTCAAGATTTAAAATCTGTATTTACCTTTCAAGCAGGCCAATACATTACACTTAAGGCTCAAGTAAACGGTGATGAAGTAAGAAGAGATTATTCTTTATGCTCATCACCCAAAAGTGGTGAATTAATGGTTGCCATTAAAGAAGTAGAAGATGGTACCTTTTCAGCATTTGCCAACAACACCTTAAAAGTAGGAGATGTTATTGAAGTAGCTCCTCCAAGAGGACGCTTTATATTTACGCCTAATGATAAAATCACCAAAAATATTGCAGCATTTGCAGCCGGTAGTGGAATCACTCCTATCATGAGTATTATTAAATGTGCTTTAGAGGAAGAAGTTCACAGTAAAATGGTTTTGGTCTATGGTAATAAATCAACAGACGACACCATGTTTATGGATGAATTGCTTGATTTACAACACCAATTTAGCGAGCGATTAGCCATCCAATTGGTTTTTAGTCAATCTCCAGAAGATGATGCCATTTTTGGACGCATTGAGAAAAGCACTGTCAATTTGGTCATGAAAAACAAGTATAAGCACATCGATGTAGATGCTTACTATTTATGTGGACCTGAAGGCATGATCTTTACCGTAAAAGATGTTTTGATTGAAAATGGCGCTGATGAAGATCGCATTCATTACGAATTATTTAAAGCAGCCAATTCTGATGAAGTGAATGTAGATTCAGATATTGCTTCTGGAACTGGCAACACTCACGTAACGGTAACTGTTGATGATGAGGAAATTTCATTTGAAATGTCTCCTAAACAATCCATTTTGGAAGCGGCCTTAGACCATGATGTAGATGCACCATATTCTTGCCAAGGAGGTATTTGTAGTAGTTGTGTTGCTAGATTGAAAGAAGGAGAGGCTACCATGAGACAAAACAATGTTCTTACGGATAGCGAGATTGCGGAAGGTTTAATTTTAACCTGTCAAGCTCATCCCACTACTTCCAAAGTAGTCGTTGACTATGACGATATCTAAATTTAAAAGGGTATTATTGAGAGCTAGATAATAGCATTCACTTTATTGACTATTGTTTCTGGCGAGATTGTTCGTGCCGCCTCTTGATAATCTTTTGGATATTTGTTCCCGTAAATCGATGTTGGAATTTGCGGGAACATTTTTCTATTAGGCACTAGGGAATAATCTGAAGGTTGATTAAAAGGTGTAAATCCTGCATAGGGATGCGTTACTCCCCAAACTGTAATGACTTTAACACCTTTCATCGCTGCCAAATGACCATTTCCAGAATCCATTGAAATCATGACGTCCAAATTGGAAATCACATCTAGTTCCTCTTGAAACTGAAGCTTCCCTGCTAAATTTACAATGTTACTTTGAGGGTTTTCTAACTTCTTTAATTGCTTGATTTCATCCTCTCCGCCACCAAACAAAAGCACTTTGTGTTGTTCAGCCAATTTGGAAATTACTTTTTCCATTAAATCCAAAGGATACATTTTGCCTTTATGAGCAGCAAATGGCGCAATTCCTACCCACTTCAAATGATCCTTTCCAAGTATAGAAAGTACCTTGTCGTTTAAAGTTTTTCTTTTAGGAAATTGAGGTTTTGACAAATTTAAAGGATATCCCAAGGTATCAAAAACATCGGCATATCTCTGCGCAGAAGTTTTTAATTGGGAAAAAAGCTTTCCCGAAACCAGTGCTTTCTTTTCTGCCCGTCCTTTATCAATGGCAGCCGACTTAAAATCCATTAAGAAAAATCTTAAAATTTTAGATCTTAGTACGTTATGAATGTCGGCAACGGCATCAATTTGATGTTTCCTAAGTTCTCTAGAAAGTTTAAACAAGCCCCATATTCCTTTATGGTTGCCCTTTAAATCAGCTTCAAAAACCGTAAGATTGGGAATCCCTTCAAATAAGGGACTAAAAAATCCTCGAGTTAAGACGGTCAATCTCAGGTTGGGGTTTTCATTTACCAACTCTCTGATTACTGGCACTGAAATAGCTACATCACCCATAGCAGATAAACGAATTACCAGAATATGCTTGGGTTTACCCATATAAAAGGACTATTTATTGGCTGCTCTTAAAACTGGATTTAATTCATCATCGTTGTACATTTTCATTTGTTTATAAACTTTCATGTACTTGTCACCATTAGAAATATCATTCAATAAATCATCAATGGCGGTTGATAAATCTGTGCGTTGTTCCAAAAGCACATTTAATTTATTTTGACAGGCTTCCCTATGGGCCTCAGAAGCATCTTCCCTGTTGGCTTCAACAGCCATGTGATATATTTTCAATGCCAAAATGGAGAGTCTGTCAATTGCCCATGCGGGACTCTCAGAATTAATCTTGGCATCCGATTTTACTTGTACATCTTTGTACTTATCCAGAAAATAACTATCAATAAACTCAACCGTATCCGTTCTATCTTGATTGGAAGCATCTATTTTACGCTTTAGCGTCAAAGCTGCTACCGGGTCAATATTCGGATCCCTAATGATATCCTCGTAAGCCCATTGAACCGTATCAATCCAACATTTCCTGTATAAAAGGTGACCCAATAAATCTGATTCTTTATCATACTTATTTTCAAATGGTTGATCTACAGTGTTTTTAACCTTATAGGTTTGAATAGCTTCTTGGAATATTTTGTTAGCTTTATCTGAAATCATAACTTCTAAATTATAGATACAAATATACTTCTTATTATTAACTTTACTACAATCAACAACACGCCTTTGATATGCAAATTCACGATCTTTCAAAAACCAACTCACTTCTGAATAAATTTATTTCTGAATTACGAGATGTTTCCATCCAGAAGGATGCCATGAGATTCAGAAGGAATATTGAGCGTGTGGGAGAAATTCTAGGTTATGAATTAAGTAAAACACTAACCTATTCCCATCAAGAGGTAAACACACCTTTAGGAACTTCAACAATTTCATTGCCCGATGAAGCCATTGTACTTTGTTCCATTTTAAGAGCCGGAATCCCTTTGCACCAAGGCCTTTTAAACTATTTTGACAAAGCCGAAAATGCATTTATTTCTGCGTACCGACATCATAAAGACGATCCTAAATCATTTGAAATCATGGTAGAATATTTAGCTTGCCCAGATTTAGATGGTAAAACACTTATTTTGGCTGATCCTATGCTGGCCACAGGACAGAGCATGGTAGCTACATTTGAAGCCTTAAAACCCTTTGGAACTCCCAAAAGCATCCATTTGGTAAGTGTTATTGGAGCCTCGGAAGGTTTGGATTTCGTCTCAGAACATTTTAATCAAGATGTTCACCTCTGGATCGCTACCGTTGATCAAAAATTAAATGATAAAAGCTATATAGTTCCTGGTTTGGGAGATGCGGGTGATTTAGCCTTTGGACAAAAACTACAAAATTAATCCCACCACCGGAGTCAATAACAGAATCCAAACCAATACTTCCTGAAACCATTTTTCGTTAATGATTTCAAAATAATTAGTCAGAATAATAGATAAAGGCACAAATAAAAAAATGAATTCGGCACCTGTTTTATTTGGAGAAATAATAAGGATTAACACAGAAATAATCGTCGCAATCAAAATCAAAATAAATGAGGGTTTATAACTCTTGGATTTAGATTTTATATTCCTCACATAATAAAAAAGCGACCAAATAAAATAAGCTATAATAATGGTAGCAGAGGTAATAATCTGGGGTTTGTTTAAGGTTGAAAAATCTAAACTTATTTGATATGGCATGCTCCACAAGTATTCAGACAGATTGATTTGGAAAATAATCATAAATCCTGCTGCAATCATAGCTATTGTTAACATGCCTAGGACCGGAATAAACCAATCTTTAATATTTACGATTCTAAAGAGGAATAAAGCAGCAAAAATAAGAATGAAAAACAACCCAGACCAGAAATAAAACAAGGTGGCAACGCTTATCCATATAGCCGCGTCAAAGAGCTTTTTCTTAACCTCCTTTTGAGTTCTTAAGCTCACTATCCTACGTAGGGAAAACATCACAAACAAATTGGCAAAAATCAAATTGGTATCCAGAAAGGTTTGTGGAATCATGGTCATAAAGAGGGTGAAAAACAACACCCTAAAACTATTTTTTTTGGTTAGTTTGTTCTTGCTAGTTACAAAGTCAAAAACAAAAACGGTCACCAAAACAACACCAAATATGCCGGCTTGTTTAAAAAACTCCAAAAACCCAAAAGGAATATTTGTTAAAAAAAGTTTAGAGATGACAAATGCCACAAGTAACACCAAGCTAATGATAACTAGGTGTATAGGTTTTGATTTACTAAAAAAATTGGCAATCATAAATCTCAGGGTTTTTCCAAAACAACTATTGACTATCCTTAGCCAAGGAATAATTAAAAAACAATCCTTTTAAATTAATTTGAAAAAAATGTACTTTTGTCAGGTAAATATAAAACTATGAAAGATTTCTTTTACGCGATACAGGATTTATTTGTAAATGTTTTGTTTGCTCCATTAGATGCTCTTAGAGCATTAGAGCTTGAAAGTTGGGCTGCTGCAAACACTCTAAATTGGATTTTCATGATTGTTGGAGCAGTTGCTTTCACATACTGGATGCTACAACTTAAAAAATACAATGATAACAATGAGGAAGATAAATCAATTTCTTCCCATTCTTACCTATAAATCAAATCCGATATCCTTACGATAATACATCTTATCAAAATGTAGTTTTTCTATATTTTGATAAGATTTTTTTAGTGCCTCTTCGTAAGTATTTCCATAGCTAGTCATAGCTAGTACACGTCCGCCAGAAGTAACTACTTGACCATCTTTTAAAACTGCTCCTGCATGAAAAGGGATGGAACCTTCAATTTCATTCAGTCCTGTTATTTCTTTACCTTTTTCATAAGCTTCTGGATAACCTCCTGATACGGTCATTACTGTTGTTGCAGCACGCTCATCAATTTCAATATCAATAGCATCTAAAGTACCATTGGCCATAGCAACCAACACATCAACCAAATCATTTTTCAGTCTTGGCAAAACAACCTCCGTTTCTGGATCCCCCATTCTCACGTTATATTCGATAACCTTTGGGTCTTCCCCTACCTTAATCAATCCAATAAATATAAACCCTTTGTAAGGAAGGTTGTCTTTTTGTAGTCCCTCTACGGTAGGCTTAACAATTTGACTCTCAATTTTATTCAAAAACGCTTCTGTAGCAAATGGTACTGGAGAAACAGCACCCATTCCTCCTGTATTCAATCCTGTATCACCCTCACCTATGCGTTTATAGTCTTTTGCTGTAGGCAAAATCTTGTAATTTTTCCCATCGGTAAGTACAAAACAACTTAATTCGATACCATCCAGGAATTCTTCGATAACCACTTTGGAACTGGCATCACCAAATTTGGCGTCAACCAACATGTTTTTCAATTCCGCTTTGGCTTCATCTAAATCGTTTAATATCAAAACCCCTTTTCCAGCTGCCAGTCCATCTGCTTTAAGAACATACGGAGGATTTAAGGTTTCTAAAAATTTGAAACCTTCTTCTACATTACTGGCATTGAAACTTTCATAGGCTGCAGTTGGAATCTCATGACGCATCATAAACTCTTTTGCAAACTCTTTACTGCCTTCAAGTTCTGCAGAAGCTTTTACTGGGCCAATAACAGGAATGTTTTTCAAGACTTCATCATTCAAAAAGAAATCATGAACCCCCTGAACCAAAGGATCTTCTGGCCCAACAACCACCATATCAATTTGCTCTCTTAAAACCAATTCTTTAATAGCTGGGAAATCGGTCACTCCAATATTCACATTTTCTGCTATGTTTGCCGTACCTGAATTTCCAGGTGCAACAAATAGTTTTTCGCATTTTGGACTTTGAGCAATTTTCCAAGCAAAGGTATGTTCTCTACCTCCAGAACCAAGAATTAAAATAGTCATGATATTTGATGTTTGCTGCAAAAATAATTGCTTTTGGGCTTAAAAAATAATTATTTTACAAAAACATAAATCCTTTCATCCTCTTGAATTTATTTGATCTTTCTTTGAAATTAAATGGCTTTCCATTGCGACAAGCCAAGATCAAATTAGACCAAATCCAAAAGTTGGAGGATGATGCTTTCGAATCATATCTTCAAAAGCAGAAAAAGGACATAGTTACCTACCATTTAGAACATAACCCTTTTTACAAACAACTATCTCAAAATGTGGATCCCAATCATTGGGAAAGCCTTCCAGTTTTAACCAAGAAAGATTTACAACAGCCTTTGGAAAAAAGGCTTTCCAAGGGGTTTACCGCAAAAAATGTGTATGTAAATAAGACTTCAGGTTCTTCTGGCGATCCCTTCATTTTTGCAAAGGATAAATTTTGTCATGCCATGACTTGGGCGGTCATTCAAAATCGATTTGGTTGGTATGGATTGGATTTTAATGTGTCAAAACAGGCTAGGTTTTATGGGATTCCTTTAGACAAAAAAGGGTATTACAAAGAGCGATTTAAAGATTGGTTGAGCAGCAGGTATCGATTTTCTGTTTTTGATTTAAGCGATAACGCTCTGAGATTATGCCTTAAGAGATTTAAAGAAACCCCATTTGATTACATCAACGGTTATACCTCTTCAATTTTACAATTTGCTAAATTCTTAAACAAAGAAGGCCTTATTCTTAAATCAATTTGCCCAAGTCTTAAAGCTTGTATGGTAACTTCAGAAATGCTGTTTGAGGAAGACAAACTGATAATGGAAGCTTCCTTTGGCATCCCAATAATTAATGAATATGGCGCCTCTGAACTTGATTTAATTGCATTTCAAAATCCTAACAATGAATGGCTTTTGAACAACGAAACCTTATTTGTAGAGATTTTGAATGATGAAAACAAACCAGCTAAACCAAACGAAGAAGGCAAAATAGTGATAACGTCTCTTTACAATAAAGCGCATCCCTTCATAAGGTATGAAATTGGAGATTTAGGCATTTTATCTGGAGAGAGTTCCTGTAAAAAGCCTATTTTGAAAAAGCTAATTGGACGAACCAATGATATGGTGGTTTTGCCGAGTGGAAAAAAAGCCGCTGGACTAACCTTCTATTATGTTACCAAAACTATTATTGAAAATGATGGGAATGTGAAGGAGTTTGTCGTTGACCAAATGAGTCCCAACACTTTCAAAATCAAATATGAAAGCACCAAAGATTTGAGCCAAGAGACTAAACAAAACATCGTATTTCAATTAGAAACCTATCTTGAAAAAGGTTTGAGTATTCAATTTGAGCGAAAAGAAAAAATTAAACGAACAAAATCAGGTAAACTCAAACAGTTTACCTCGCTAGTAAAATAACATATGAACATCACAATAGTTGCTGGTGCCCGGCCCAACTTCATGAAAATAGCTCCAATAATTGCCGCTATAGAAAAGAAACAAAAAGAGGGATTCAACCTTCAATATAGACTGGTACACACGGGCCAACATTATGATAAAAACCTGAGTGATACTTTTTTTGAGGAATTACATATTCCTTATCCTGATATCAACCTAGAGGTTAAAAGCGGAACTCAAGCTCAGCAAACAGCTGCCATTATGATTGGATTTGAAAATGAGCTTAAAAGGAATCCTTGTGATTTGGTATTAGTAGTAGGCGATGTTACATCTACCATGGCATGTACAATTGTTGCAAAAAAAGAAGGAGTTAAAGTAGCTCATATTGAAGCCGGAATAAGGTCTGGAGATATGTCTATGCCTGAAGAAATCAACAGAATTGTCACTGACAGTTTAACTGATTATTTTTTTACTACTTCAACCTATGCTAACCAAAACCTAAAAGATTCTGGAGTTCCTGACCAAGCGATTTATTTTGTTGGAAATGTCATGATTGATACCTTACTTAAAAATGAAACAAGATTTTCAAAACCCGAAATATGGCATACACTTGATTTAAAGGAAAAACAATATTTGGTGATGACCATGCATCGACCGAGTAATGTGGATGAAGAACATCAGCTAGAGAAATTAATTACAGCAATCGTAAAAAAAAGTGATCAAATGCCCATTATTTTTCCTGTTCATCCCAGAACAGAAAAAATATTGAAAAACCTTAATCTGGATTTTGAAAAACTGCATTTAGTAGCCCCATTAGGGTATTTGGAATTTAATTATCTCGTAAAACATTCAAAAGGCGTGTTGACCGACTCGGGGGGCATCACCGAGGAGACCACCGTAATGAATGTTCCTTGCATTACCCTTCGTGAAAATACAGAAAGACCTGAAACTTGTGAATTAGGAACCAACATTTTAGTTGGCCATGATTTTTCCAAATTGGATTTAGCATTAGACGATTTGCTTTTCAATAATTGGAAGGAAGGTTCTATCCCAGAGTTATGGGACGGAAAAGCTGCAGAACGAATTGTTAATCAAATAATTCAAATACATCTTTAAAACGTGAAGGAAATTTGCATTATAACAAACTATTTCCCTCCAGAAACAGGTGCGGCTTCCAACAGGATTTTTCAGCTTGCAGAAGGCCTTAAATCCAAAGGATTTGAAACGACAGTTATTTGTCCACTACCCAATTATCCAACCGGAAAAATATTCGCAGAATATAAAGGCAAATTAAGGCGTCTAGAGGACATTAATGGGATTAAGGTATGTCGGCTTTGGATTTTTGCTAGCAATTCCAAAAATAAGCTCTTACGGCTTTTATCGATGCTTTCCTTTAGCTTAAGTTTGACTTGGTTTTTTATTTGGAATAAAATCCCGAAAACGGTCATTGTTCAATCACCACCCTTATTAGTGGCCTTTACAAGTATGTTCTTTTTAAAAAGTAAAAAAAGAAAATTAATCTTAAACGTAAGTGATTTATGGCCTTTGGCCGGATTGGAACTTAGAGCTTTTAAAAAAAATCTCAATTACCGCATCCTAGAAAGAATCGAAAAATATAATTACCAAAAGGCCCATTTGATCTTAGGGCAAAGCGAAGAAATTTTATGTCACATTAAAAAGATATGCCCTGAAAAAGAACTGTTCCTATATAGAAATTACCCAAATTTTAAATCACCTTCATTAAAAGAAACTATTCCACTAGAAGGAAGAAAAATTAAATTGGTATATGCTGGCCTTCTCGGAATAGCACAAGGCATTTTAAAATTGTGCAATAACCTAGATTACTCCAAAATTGAATTTCATATATATGGCTCTGGTGCCGAAGAAGATTTAATAAAATCCTTCATTGAAGAAAACAATCATTTACCAATCTTTTTCCATGGATCCTTGTCCAGAGAAAAATTACATAAAGAACTTTTGGAATATGATTTGACCATTATTCCCTTACTCAACAGAATTTATGGGTCTGTACCTTCAAAAATATTTGAATACGCCAAACTTGGTCTTCCTATGCTTTATTTTGGAGGTGGCGAAGGTGAAACTATTATAGATGAAAATGCACTAGGTTGGGTTGTTCCTCCCGCCAATTATAACTTGCTTAATTACACATTAAATAATATTTATTTAAAGGACCTTACTTCAGCTAAAAAACAGAGGATACAAAGCAAAGCTCTAGAATTCTTCAATCATCAGGGACAACTAGACAAATTAGTAAAAATTATCTAATATGCTTTTTCATCACCTTTAACGGCGCTGATAAAGGTTTTAACTATAATCTTGAGGTCTAATAGAACAGACCAATTTTCGATATAAAAAATATCATATCTAACTCTACCTATAATGTCTTTGTCGGTTTCAACCTCCCCCCTAAAACCACTTATTTGAGCTAACCCGGTAATACCTGGCTTTACGAAATGTCGCACCATGAACTTATCAATCTTTTTTGCATAAATGTTGGTATGGCTCACCATATGGGGTCTTGGGCCCACTACTGACATGTCTCCAAAAAGTACATTGAAAAATTGAGGCAGCTCGTCAATGCTAGTCTTTCTAATAAACTTACCTACCTTGGTTACCCTATTATCTCCCCTAGTTGCTTGAAAAAGATGGGCATCATCATTGGGTGTCATAGATCTAAACTTATAGCAATCAAATTCGGTATAATTAAACCCATTTCTCGATTGTTTGAAAAAAACAGGGCCTTTGGATTCCAATTTTATAAGAATAGCTATTATAGGTGTTAACCATGATAGGATAAAAACAATCACAAAGGAAGCAAAAAGAATATCAAAAGCGCGTTTAAGAAATTTGTTGACGGGCTCTTCAATTGGGATATTTCTTAAAGATAAAATAGGGATGTAATCATAATACTCATATCGCAGTTTTTTGGAATAAATATCCTTATTGTCCGGTAAAAACTTCAGTATTTTAAGATTGTTATCGGCATAATCGATGACCCTTAAAATTTGGTTGTTTGACAATTCGGATATGGAACAATAAATTTCATCTATTCGCTCTTCATTCATCAACCTAAAACAAGATTCCAAATCAAAACTCTCCCTGTCCTTTACATTAAATGTTTTTTTGTGGATATAACCGTATTCTGGATTTTGGGTGAAAAATTTCTCAAGTGCAAGTGTTTGCTTATTTTTCCCTAAGATGATAGTATTTCTGAAATTTCCACCTAAGGCAGATCGATATTTTTGAAGCAAATAATAAATTGTGAATTTAGAAATCGTAATAAGCAAAAAAACAACCAACACATATTCCAAAATCGTCCGTGGAAGAAAATCAAATTGGCTATACCACCCTGAAAAAGCAAAAATCAACAAGGTAAACATGAATAGTTGCCTTCCTATCAATGTTATAATTGTTACTTCCCTAGTATATCGGTATACTTCATAAAATCGAGAATATATTGAAAGAATAACCCAGGCGCTAGAAATTACTACGAAAAAAATGATTGGGCTAAATCCTTTAAAATAAAATAAATAAGCTAAAATATTAATAAGACCTAAATCTATAAAATATGAAATGGGTCTAAGGTAAATAGAGTAACGTCCTGGTTTCTGTATACTCATTAAAGATTATAATTAAATTGTTTCATAAATAATTATTTTCTAACTGTAAAAATACTCCTATTAAATAAACAATAAAATATTATAAAAAAGAAAAGCCCCCTTTGAACCCATAAAACTGATTCTGTAAAAAACCATATTGGGATTAAAATACTGAAGAAAATAAACAAAAAATATTTTGACCTAATAGCCATTAAAACGTTCAAAGCAATTATTAATAGAATTAAAAATAAGCCGAAAATGCCCGATTCTGCAAAAGTTTGGGCATAATTATTATGATAATTATATAAATGATAACCCTTATATGTGCCATATTTTAAATGCCTTTTTTTTAAATCATCTCTAGAAGCAAATAATCCAAAACCTTTTAAAAAAATTCTCTTTTCTTGTATTTGCTCCTTCAAAAGCCTCAACTGAAAAAGTCTAATTGAAGTTCCGGTCCATGGATAAACTTTTGAGAAATGATCTTTCTCCAAAACTTGTTGTAAACTAATTTTCTCTCTTGAATTAATAACTAATTCCTCCTCTACTCTTTTAAGAATTTCTTTTGATGAGAAACTTATTATTAATAAAATAAGTATTCCCCCAAATACAAGTTTTAAAAATTTAATCCTTTTAAAATAAAATTGTCTGAAACCGAATAAAAGAGTTCCCAGTATAGTACAAAAAAGGATGGATTTTGAGGATAGTAATATCAACAAAAAAAGTAAAAATATTAATGCAAATAATTCATAGGGCCTTTTTTGAGATTTAAGTAGCAAATAAAAAAAACTTATCGAAAAAAAAGCGGAAACATAGATAGCATTTAATTCAAAATCTAAAGTTAAATCATGATATGTGAATTCTGTAAATGATCGAGACTTCATATACCTAATGAATGCTGAAATAATAAAAAGAACCCCAAATAATAAATTAGAGCAAGTATAGGTATTAAGTATAAATTTGAATTGATCCAAAGTAAACTTTGGAATTATTAAAAAAGAACAAGGCACCAAGAATAATGCCAACATTCTACCTAAACCCTTCAGTGTTAATCCCTCATTTAAAGTCCATAAATAGGTTGTCAAAAACCAAACATAAAGTATTATTGGAAGCAATAATGCTAAATCTTTGAAAGAATAGAACTTTTTATTTGTAAAAAAAAAGATTGCACAATAAACAACCAGAAGAGCCAAAGCTATACTACTAGGGGCATACCCTAGCATTAGGGTTGATAATATTAAAGCTACAAAATAATGTGCTTTATTAGTGGAAAATAATGTCTTTAACTTTGGTAGTACAAACACTCACTTATAAAATTTAAGTATTCATTATTGATTAACTCCCAATTGTAATTCTTTTCAATTTCTTTATAACAATTAAGGACCTTTTCTTTAAAATCAACTTTTCTGATAGTATCTATATAATTTTTAACATCTTCAGAAGATTCAAAGTAAAATGCATTTTCCGACAAAATGCTTTTATTAAATATGTTATTATTTGCAATAATTAAGCTATTGGAGGCCATAGCTTCCAAAAGGGAAGGGTTTGTTCCTCCAACTGAATGTCCATGAAAATATAAATTTGAAAAATACCTGAGACTATTTAATTTTTCAATATTATATATACCCCCAACAAATTTAATGTTTTTGTGATTTTTGAATTTTAATTTTAATTTCTTCCCATAATTATTTATATCATGCTTACCTATAACCAAAAAAGGCTGATTGTTTTTTGACATGGCAACCCCTTCCAGAATGGTCTCAATATTATTTTCTGGCTCAATCCGCGCAATTAACATATTATATTCATGTTTCACTAAATTATACTCCTTTAATACATCTGTATTAGGTTTCTGAAAAAGTTCTGCCCCATAAGCTATATATTTTGAATTTGCATTATAGGTTTGATTTAAATATTCCTTTATTCCTAAAGAATCAGAGATTAAAAAATCACTAGACCTTACAGCTAATTTTTCAGCATATTTCAGAAATTTCTGAACAAGTTTTGAATATTTTGTACGCTTCCATTCCAGACCATCCATGTTAGTGACAATAATTGATTTCTTAGGCAACAAACGAAACCATATAGTGCTACTCGTATAACCAAGTTGTAATATAATGTCAAAATCTCTTTTTCTTGAATCCAGGATACAATTTAAATCGTATATAAATTGTCCAGCTGTACCTATTTTATTCTCTGGGTCATGACAATGAATAATGTTAACCCCTTTATAGTTCTTATCCTGATAGGGATGATCATGAGAATTGTAAACATAGACCTCATGGCCTCTTTCTTTTAGGAAAACTGAAAAGTATTCTGCAAATTGTTCGAATCCTCCATGATGATTTGGTATTCCCCTAGTTCCTAATACGCCTATTTTCATTCTTTTTTTGATTTTTAGAATAAATACACTGTAATGAGAAAAGACCCCCAAGAAAAAAAACTAAAACATCTCCTTTATTGTAGATTCCCGTAATTATTAAAGATGTTAAAATAAAAAAAATGCCAATCCCTGATATTAAATTATTAATAAAGATTTCCTTTTTATTAAGTTGAATTTTATATGATTGAGAATAAATATAAAACAAAAACCACAGGTAAATAGTTAATCCTAATATTCCTGATTTGAACAAAATAAAAATATACCCATTATGAATTATTGGTATATATCTAAACTTTTTACCGTCTAGGGGCGCTTCAAATCCTAAATCAACCTGAGCTCCTAGCCCTTTCCCAAAAATCCAACCTAGATTATATTTGGAACTATTAATTCCATCAATGGCTTTTAAGGCTTCATAAGCCCTCCAATGATCCCAAAGATTTTCATGATTTTTTATGTTTATGTTTAAATCTGGTTGAAATATTTCAGATGGAGCTTGCTTTATTTTGTAGAAAAACCCTTCAACTCCTTCACTTTCTCTATTTAAATCAAAAAATTGCAATAAAGTCAAAAAAGAAATTATTAAAAAAGAAAAAATTGAAAAATACAATAGTCCTTTTGAAGAAATTTTGGTGTAACCTTTAACTGCTAAAATTATTAACAGTACACTAATAAACATTGTTCTTGAAAAGTAAAAAACAAAAGAAATTATTAGAATCCATCTAATCCATTTAATCCGTCTTAAAATAAAAGAGGAGAAAAACACTTTAGTTTGTTTGACAGAAAGCAATGCTAATGCGAATAACTCTATAAAATTGTCTCTTCCTAATTCCCCTCTAACTCTAGTAACCGAAAAGGGAGTATTAATTAAAAAAAAGAATAATCCTATTAAATGCCATATGGCAGATATAAATGCTGCATATATCAATGCCTTAAAAAGAAAATTTTTATCTTCTATCTTATTAATGATTAGATAACCTGATAAAAGGAATAAAATTGGTTTAAATAAAAATCCAAAGTCTTTTAATATATTATACAAATCAGCTGAATAAAGCACTCCTGAAAAAATAGAAATAATCAAAATTAGAATTAAAGAAAAAACAATTTTGATTATAGTAAGAGAGTATTTTATTGGGGGATGAACCAATAATAAAAATAAAATAAGAGCACCAAAAATTAAACTAAGTTCAATGGACTTGAAAAATAAATTAATAAAAATTAAGAGATAAAATAATGCCTTATATATTTTTTGCAAACTAATTTTCATCAATTAAAAAATTGAGCTTCTTAAATGTTTCTATATAAATTAATGAACTTGCTAACATATGTATCAAGGGAAAATTTCTTAAGAGCTCTTAGCCTTCCCTCCCTTCCAAATTTAAATCGTTTGTGCTCATCATTAATTAACTGTTTTAAGAACATTATTAATTCGCTTTTATTATTCGGTTCAAAAAGAAACCCCGTTTCATTATGTTTTACAATTTCTGTAACCCCCCCATGATTGGAAGCTATAACTACTTTCTCAGCCAACATAGATTCTAAAGCCACCAAACCAAAAGGCTCAGGGTCAACAGATGGGATTACTGATATATCAATACTATCAAAAATTGGCCAAATATTTCTTTGAAAAGGAATTATTCGACAATTATCTTCAACATTATAAAAAATAATTTTGTCCTTTAGTTCTCTCACGAAATATTCTTGACCTGGAGGAGCAGATCCAACAAAAACTAGTTTAATTCCTTTCTCTGATATTCTAGAAAAAGATTCTAAAAGTAATTCCTGTCCCTTCCATTTATTTATTCTACCTATCAATCCAATTACTATATTACTTTCGTCTGCTCCAAATAACTCTTTCCTAATTGCTTTTTTTATATCTGAAGCTGTAATGTTTTGGTTTCTATCAAGCCCATTTAAAATTATTTGTGATTTTTTGATTAACCCATTACTACTTTCCGTAAATGCCCTACTAGTTGCCTCGGAATTGAAAACCACCCTATCAGAAAAAAAATTTACAAATTTTGGAAAATTATTTTTCACAAATTTAGGCCTTTCAATAATCTCATGGATATGCCATATATGTTTTATTCCATAAATTTTAGAGTAAAATGCGCCAACTAATACCGCCATGGTATTTGAATGGATTATATCTATGTGAACTTCTTTAAGAAGCCTCCTTAGCCTATAAAGCGAAGAAATTAAATTAAATGGCAGACACAATGTTCCCTTGAGAGTGTACATTTGGCGCGATAACTTTACAATAGGAGAGATAATTACAGTAATTCCCTTTTCTTCCAATAAGTCCTTTAACGAACCATTTTCAGGCAATACGACAATAACGTTAAAACTGTCAAATTTAAAGATAGACTCAACCAAATATAATAGTGTTTTATCTGACCCATATAATTCTGCGGATTGGTGAATAAAAAGAATTGTCTTTTGCTTCATTTTCAAGTTAATCGGGCTTATTCTTTAAAGTAGTTTTTTTATGAAGTAAATCGAATATTCTTTTAAAAAGTCAAAATAACATAAGATTAAATTTAATTTACCAGTTTCATTTTTGGCTTTAATCGCTTCTGTGAAAACTTTAAAAATTTGCTTATTACTTATTCCTCCATATCCCATCAATACAGTTACTGCATTTAGTTTTGCTGTTTTTAATTCCTTACCTGCCCTTAATAATAACTCATAGTCTCCAGCTATTTTATATTCAGGATTAAATGCCCCATGTTTCTTGAAGTAATTCATATTATGAAATGATCCAACATGACCAATATTCATTTTTCTTCTAAAAACTGCCCAAGACCATTCATCTTGAATAATTCTTTTATCTGAACCATCTGACGCTATAACTTTGTTGATTGAGTAAACCAAATCAATAGGTTTACTTTGTTTGGAAATAAAGTTAGAATATAGTTCAATAGCATCTTCCAAATAGACATCATCAGAACCTAAAAAAGAAATCCAATCCCCCGAGGATAGTTTTAAGGCCTTATTCCATGCATCATAAATACCATTATCCCTTTCCGAAACCCATTTAAACGCAATACCCCTATCTATAAATTTTCCCTCGAAATGTTTAATAATGTCCGTTGTATTATCAGATGAACCTCCATCAACAACAATATATTCAAAGTTCTTATTAGTTTGATTTAGTAAAGAATTAAATGTAGCTGCCAACGTTTTAGCACTATTAAATGTAGCTGTTACTACAGAGATATTCATTAGTGTTTTCTGTTTAAAATATGAGTATTACCAAGCTCAGGTATATTTGGTCAAAGATATTAAATTGGTCATGATTTTACTGAGTTTTGACCTATAATTAAATATCTTTACCCGAGAGAAAAACTAATTCTTTTTAATGAATTCAAATCAATATTTGAATGAATAAACCTAATCTTAATTTATTTGTTGTAGGAGCTGCTAAATCCGGAACCACTTCTTTATACAATTATTTAAATCAACACCCTGACATATTTTTACCAAAAGTAAAAGAACCTAATTATTACTCCAGTATAGATTCTGAAGACCCTTTAGTATATAGCCCTCCAAAAAAAGATGTGTTTTATCATAACAAAATTATTAATGATGAAAACACATACTTTTCACTTTTTGAAAATTCGTATGATTATGAAATTACAGGTGATTGTAGTCCTTCATATTTATGGGATAAAACTGCTGCGAAAAAAATATTTGCTGACTTCCCAAATGCCAAAATTGTAATTATCCTAAGAGACCCTATAATGAGAACTTTCTCACATTATTTAATGAACTTGAAAAATGGGGTTGAAAAAGACCCCGATTTTTTAAGTGCTTTAAAAAGAGACGCAAAAGAATTCCCTAAAGTTTGGGGAGACGGCAAGGTATTTCTGTATAAGGAACTTAGCATGTACTACGATCAAGTTAAAATCTATTTGGAGGTTTTTAAAAAAGAGAATATTAAAGTTATTATTTATGAGGAATTCTTTTCTGATATTGAACTAGGTCTTTCTGAACTATTTAATTTTTTAAAGATTTCATCAACTAACAACATAAATTTCAATGAAATTCATAACAAATACAGCATTCCTAAAAATTCATTTTTCAGATTTCTACTAAAAAATAAAAGTAAACTAACACTTTTAAGGACCTTAGTTCCAAGAACTACAACACAATTTTTGAATAAAAATGTTTTTTATCGAGAAAGTGAAAAACCAAAAATAACGGAAGAATCTAGAAATTATCTAAAGAATATTTTTGCCGAAGATGTAAGAAATTTAGAAAAGTTACTTGATTTAAATCTCCATAAATGGCTTTGAAAAAAATCATGAAAAGAATTTCCTTTTTGTCCATCCAAAGGATTCACTCATTAGAATGTTTAAGTGAAACTTTCTGACAAAGTAATTTGAAACATAATCAGATAAATCTCTAAATTCTCTCAAAGAATAGTTTATTTTAAGACCATTAATTGAATTGATGATTTCTTCCCTATTGTACCCTTGTAAACTCAAGGATTTTTCATCAATTTTTCTTATTGTTCTTGACACTACTTTTTTCTTTACGTAGGTGTCAATGTTATCTTTCCATTTTCCTAAACTTTCCTTACTTATTTGCGAATACTTAATAGAGCCTGTTGGGTCACCCAAAGATGATTTGACATCTTGTTTAATAAAGGATTCTAGTATACTAGAATCATAACTTAACTGAAGATAATCTAATATTCTTTTTAATTCTCTTTCTGGATTTGAAACGAATTCTTCATAATTAACACCTATACTATCGCGTTCATGTCTTTGGTATCCCTCTGATAATTTTTGTAAACCTACCGTTAAATCATAATAGGATCCAAGGAAAGGAGTCAATCTATTATTCGACCAGGTTTTAAGCATCGACGAATAAACTTGTTCTGGACTTCTAAATAAAAAAATGAATTTTGAATCTGGAAAAATGGATTTTATTTCATCAATAATATAGTAATACCTTGGTGTTTTATCTAAAAAATATTCTTCACCTGAAGATAATTTACAGTGAATATCTTTAATAAAACCCCCTAAAGATTCATAGTAATCATCTCTTTTATTGGGTAATTTATTTATTAGGTTATTGATTCCCTGTGAAGAAAGCCTGCTACTATATTCGGACAAATGCCCTTCATTTCTTAGAGAGTATACTTGAGGCAATAAAATCCATGGTTCTGATACACTAGCAATTTTTTCGTGTCCCATTAAAACCCTTTGAAGTAATGTTGAGCCGGCTCTTGGCAATGAAAATATAAACAATTGCTTCATTATTTATATCTTTTTAAAAAGGAGCTTATATCGCGATAAGGATTGTAAAAGGTCCAAAAACCCAACCTTTTTTTTATTACAAATATTAAAATTACGTTCCATGTTATCACAGTAATCATGCTAGCTAAGGCAGCTCCATTATAATTAAATTTTGGGATTAGGAGAAAATTAAGCATTACATTTAATAAAGCAGCAAAAACCATTACATTCCTGAAAATTTTTTGGTTATTTGTCATTTGTAAAATATAACCTACAGATCCAGCTATAGAATTAAAAAATTTACCAACGCATAAAAAAATGAGCGCCAAATAACCTGAAACAAATTCAGCACCATTAATTCTTAATATCGTTTTTGGAAACACGACAAGAATTAATATAATTGGTAGTGAAATAATTAATATCAGCTTGGTAGATTTTACAACTGTTCTCTCAAGGCCATTCATATCCCTCCTACTAAAAAATTCCACAAATTTAGGCGTTGCAATGGCATTTACAGCAAAAAGTGCAATACCCGAAATATCAGCCAGTCTTTGTGAAGCATTATAAATACCAATATGCTTCTCTTCAAAAAAAAAGCTTAACATAATAATGTCTGACCAATTTATGAATAACACAAATGATCCGGCAAGTAACATTGGAAAAGATAAATTTAATATTTCCGGAGTTTTGTATTTTTTTAATTCCCTTTGATTTTCACTATACTTCCTTTTATAAACATCCAATAAAAAAGTAATAACCGCTATAAAAAAGGTTAAATATACCGCAACAGAATACAAAAAAATTGGCTTTTTATCAAAGTCAATTAATTCAAAAAAAAACAGTATTAATAGTAAAAAAATGTTAATTAAAATTGCGTTAAATAAAATAAAGGGGGTTGTTTTTTTATATGCTTGAAAATATCCAGCAATCAATAGAATCAGTGTAGAAGGAATAACCAAATAACTCAATTGCTTTAAATTCCATACTGATAAATTATCCTTAAAGACAACCTTAACTATCTTATGAGGAATCATTAACAAAAATACCGTGACAATTCCTCCAATAGCTATAGATATAATCAAAATCCTGATTAAAACTTTTATTATATCTCTTTTATTTGAAGTTAGTTTTATTTCTGCCAACACCCTTACGATTGATATATCCATTCCAAATTTGGAAAAAACCATAACAATCCCCAAAACGGTCAATAAGAGAGTATACTCCCCATATCCATTTGCTCCATATTTATTAGTAATAAAAATCATTACTAAATAGCCAATAATCATACCCATTCCTTTTAAAAGAAATGAAATACCACCCCCTTTAATTAGTTCTAGAAAATTATCGTCTTTGAATTTTACCATCAAAAAATTACTTAAGGAACTCGATTTTATAAATTAAACAAGAAATTAAAATTATTTCTCTACCTTATAATGTCTAAAACTCTAATAACATTTTATAAATAAGTGCCTCTCGGGAAGAAAAGCGTGGTAAATAATTTCCTTGAATTTCCTTGGTAGTGGCTATGAAATTCTTTTCGTCATAATCGACAAATTTATTAGGCATAAAATATTGGAAAAAGGAATCAGGTTTAATCACTATTTCTTTATCTCCAAAAACTAAAATTGTCTCCTTAATTTCTATTGTTTGGTCCTTTTCCTCATTCACAAATCTTAGAAATAGTTTATCGGGAATGACATCTTCTTTTATATTAAAAATAAGCGTTTGGACATCCTTAGAACCTTTAACTTCAACTGAACTTGAGTTTTTTATATTGATGTCCTTTTGCCCTTCTTCTAAAAAAAACAATGTAAAGGTCCCATTTTTCTCTATTACAGCATTAAAGTTTAAAATCAACTGGTTCTTTGATACATTTTGTTTGCCGTCCTTTATTGATTCTGTAGTTCCCTTTTCTACCTCATTTGAATCTTTACAACTTAAAACCAAACTCAGGAAAAGGAAAATAAGTATTCTAATTTTCATTTTTTGCTGTTTTAAGTTAAACCACCATCCCGGCAGCCACAGTTTCATTAGTTGCATCATCCACCAAAATAATACTTCCGGTAGTTCTATTCTCTCTATAGGAGTCCACCATCAAAGGTTGGGTAGTACGTAGTTTTACTTTACAAATATCATTCATGGTCAATTCTTTGTCATCTTCTTTTCTTTCCAAGGTATTGATATCAATTTTATAGACAACCTCCTTAATCATGGCCTTTTGGTCATTTGAAGTGTGTTTTATGGTATATTTTGCTCTTGGCTTTGCTGGACTATTATTCAACCAACAAAGCATCACTTCAATGTCCTGACTAGCCTCAGGCTTATTGTTTGAGCGAACAATCATATCTCCACGACTAATGTCTATATCATCTTCTAAAGTAATGGAAACAGACATGGGCGCAAAAGCTTCATTCACGGCACTATCAAAGGTATCGATTGAACGGATTTTGGAAGTAAATCCAGAGGGCATCACAGTGACCTCATCACCAGGTCTAAAAACACCACTCGCTACACGTCCTGCATAACCCCTGTAGTCCCTAAATTCTCCTTGCTGCGGTCTTAAAACCGTTTGAACAGGGAAACGCGCATCTACTTTATTGATATCACTACTTATGTGCATGGTTTCAAGGGTGTGTAAAAGAGGCGCGCCTTGATACCAATCCATATGCTCAGATCTGTTCACCACATTGTCTCCTAACAAAGCTGAAATAGGAATAAATCGAACGTCTTTCACCATCATTTTAGAGGAAAACTCTTCAAATTGCTCAATCACTTTTTGATAAGCATCTTCCTGAAAATCAACTAAATCCATTTTATTGATGCACACTATCACATGGGGGATTTGCAATAAAGAAGCAATAAAGGAATGCCTTCTGGTTTGCTCTATAACTCCATGTCTGGCATCAACCAAAATAATGGCAGCATTAGCCGTTGAAGCCCCTGTTACCATGTTTCTGGTATATTGAATATGTCCAGGCGTATCGGCTATAATAAACTTACGCTTTGGTGTGGTAAAATATCTGTAAGCCACATCAATGGTAATTCCTTGTTCCCGTTCATCTCTTAATCCATCTGTAAATAACGCCAAATCAACGCCTTCATGACCTTTCTTCTTACTCGTGTTCTCAATGGCCTCAAGTTGGTCTTCAAAAATGGACTTTGAATCATATAACAACCTACCGATTAAGGTACTTTTCCCGTCATCAACACTCCCTGCAGTTGTAAATCTTAATAATTGGTTATTGTCTAACATATATTTTTATTAGTAGTTCTATAATTGAATTATAGAATAATTGATGTTTAATTTAAAAATACCCTTGACGTTTACGGTCTTCCATAGCGGTTTCAGAACGCTTATCATCACTTCTGTTCCCTCTTTCTGTTTGTCTCATAGCAGAAACTTCATTGGCAATCTTTTCAACAGTATCAGCATCGCTTTCAATACCACCTGTAATAGTAATATCTCCTAAAGTTCTAAAACGTATCTTCTTGACGACTATTTCTTCTGTCTCTTCAAGCATTAAAAATTCTGAATTGGGTATCCAAGAATTGTTTCTCCAAACACACTCCCTTTCATGTGCAAAGTAAAGGGACGGTATTTGAATGTTTTCCCTTTTTATGTAATTCCAAACGTCCATTTCAGTCCAATTACTGATAGGAAATGCTCTAAAGTGTTCTCCTTCAAAATGCTTACCATTGAAAATATTCCAAAGTTCTGGACGTTGGTTTTTAGGATCCCATTGTCCAAAATCATCTCTATGTGAAAAGAAACGTTCTTTTGCTCGCGCCTTTTCTTCATCTCTTCTTCCCCCACCTATAGCGCAATCTACTTTATGGGTTTCAATAGCATCTAATAATGTTGTTATCTGAAGTGCATTTCTGGTTGCGTTCTTTCCTCTTTCTTCTGCTACCCTTCCTTGATCAATCGATTCCTGTACAGAGCCTACAATCAAATTGACACCCAACTCGTCAATCAAATCATCACGAAATTTAATGGTCTCAGGAAAGTTGTGTCCTGTATCCACATGCATTAAAGCAAAAGGAATTTTACTAGGGTAAAATGCCTTTCTGGCCAAATGTGTCACTACTATCGAATCCTTTCCTCCAGAAAAAAGAATAACCGGATTTTGAAATTGAGCCCACACTTCACGCAATACAAATATCGCTTCACTCTCTAACTCGTCTAAATAATTTAAATAATACTTACTCATGATTGCCTTGACAATTTTGGCGTTATAAATTCAATAATCCTATTGACTGCTTCGTCAACAGATTCTTGTTCCGTTTTTATTTCAATATCGGGATTTTCTGGGGCCTCATAAGGGGCAGAGATTCCAGTCATATTTTTTATTTCACCGGCTCTTGCCTTCTTATAGAGTCCTTTCACATCCCTTCGTTCACATTCCTCAACACTGGTGTTGATGTAAACCTCAACAAAGTTAACATCTTTGACGATTCTTCTTATGTTATCACGGTCTTTTTTATAGGGCGAAACAAAAGCCGCCAAAACCACCAACCCAGCATCTACCATCAAACCTGCCACTTCTGCAATTCTGCGGATATTTTCAGTTCGATCTTCTGGCGAAAAGCTTAAATCATTATTAATTCCCTTTCTAATGTTATCACCATCAAGAGTATAGGTTTTAATTCCCTTTTCAAATAGTTTTTGCTCTACAACATTAGCAATTGTCGACTTCCCCGATCCTGAAAGTCCTGTGAACCACAATAAAAAAGAGTTATGTTTATTAGAGGTCCTGCGGTCTTCTTGAGACACCTGATATGAGTGGGGTATAATGTTCTCCTTCATTTCTTATTTCTTTATTAATCAACCTCTCGGTTAGGAAGTCCAAAATTTATGCGATACCAAATTCTTTCATGAAAATAGTATAAGGTCATTTTAGTAAGAACTTCAGCAAGACCTATTTTTAGACCTGCCATAGGATTTCCAGAAATAATCCAAGCCAAGGTCATAGTATCTAAGGTTCCTATCATTCTCCAAGTAATGGTTTTAGCAAAATGTCGTTTCTTGCTTTCCAAACGTCTTCCATCTTTTGAGAGATTGATTTTAAACCATACTCTTTCATGCAGATAATACAAGATAGATTTTGTGGTTACCTCAGCAAAACCAATTTTCAATCCTGTTAAAGGATTTCCTGTTATTAACCAAGAAAGCAGAATGGTATCCAGTGTTCCCACCAAACGCCAGGTAATGGTTTTTGCTATATGTCGTTTATAGGAAACGTCTGCCATAAACTATCTGCTTACCAAAAAATAACTGTTTAACAAGTTTTCTTTATTGTACTGCAAAGGTTTATCTGTTTCCTTAGAAATAACTTGTAAGCCAACGGCATTGCAAATGGCCTGACCTGCTGCTGTGTCCCACTCCATAGTAGGAGCGTATCTTGGGTAAACATCAGCATTCCCCTCTGCCACCAAACAGAATTTTAAGGAACTACCTTTGGAGACAATCTCGACATCCTTGCCTTCATTTTTAAGACTCTCAACAAAGTCTAAAGTATCCTGATTCATATGGGAACGACTCCCGACAACCTCAATTTTATTTGACTTTTCAGTCTTTGGATTTAAGGCTTTAGCCTTTGTCATAATTTCCTCAAAAGAAACATCATGAGAGTCAAGCTCAACTTTGAAGGCTTCCTCTTTAGTCACATCAGCAAAATATAACGTTTTTACAGCTGGGACATAGATTACCCCCAAATGAGGTTGTCCCTGTTCTACCAAAGCTATATTGACTGTAAACTCGCCATTTCGCTTTATAAATTCTTTGGTCCCATCTACTGGATCAACCACCCAACAAGTATCCCATGTTTTCCTTACAGCATAGTCCACTTGTTTATTTTCTTCACTTATGATGGGAATTTCGGTTGGTATTAAAAATGAATTGATGATATCATTTGATTGTTTATCCGCTTCTGTTAAGGGAGATTTATCATCCTTATATTCCACATCAAATACAGAATCATAGACTTCCATAATTCTTTCACCCGCCTTTAAGGAGGCTTCAATAGCTATTTTTAAATGATTATTTATTGACATACCAATCATATACTTTTTTAATTCCGTCTTTTAATTCTATTTGATGTTTCCACCCAAGTCCATTCAGCTTAGAAACATCTGTTAATTTTCTCATGGTTCCATCAGGTTTTTCAGAGTTAAAAACCAACTCTCCGTCAAAACCAATAATTCCTTTTATTGTTTCTGCCAGTTCCTTTATAGATACTTCCTTACCAGTTCCAATATTAATATGGGTATTTCTAATTTCCTTAGCTCCTTCTGAATAGGTATCTTCAAAATCCCTATTTTCCATAATAAAAACACAAGCATCAGCCATGTCCTTTGACCACAAAAATTCCCTCATTGGCTTTCCTGAACCCCAAATCTCCACACTTTTTTCACTAACACCAAATTTTGATAGATAGGATTTTGCCTCTTCAATAGAATTCAATTTCAAATCATTTAAAACTTCCTCAATATTTCCGTCATTAAGAAGTTTAGCTAAATGGATTTTACGTATCAAGGCCGGCAAAACATGAGATTTTTCCAAATCAAAATTATCATTTGGCCCATATAGATTAGTTGGCATCACCGAAATAAAATTAGTGCCATACTGAATGTTATAACTTTCACACATCTTTATCCCAGCAATCTTAGCAATGGCGTAAGGCTCATTGGTGTATTCTAGAGGATCTGTTAGCAAGTAATCTTCCTTCATGGGTTGTGGGCAATTCTTTGGATAAATACAAGTACTTCCTAAGAACAATAATTTCTTAACTCCATGAACATAACTTTGATGAATCACATGATTCTGAATCATCATATTATCATAAATAAATTCAGCTCTATACACATTGTTGGCTACTATTCCACCAACTTTTGCAGCTGCTAAAAAAACGTATTCCGGTTTTTCGGTTTCAAAAAATTGTTCGACCCTTTCTTGGTTTGTTAAATCTAGCTCAGCATGGGTTCGAGTAACGATATTGGTATAGCCTTTGTTTTTTAAATTCTCAAGAATAGCACTACCTACAAGTCCTCTATGACCTGCAACATAAATTTTTGAAGCTTTGTCCATAGACCAATTATTCGAAATAGTTATTGATTCGGTATCCACCTTCTTGAAGATATTGTTGCTTCTGCATCAATATAAGATCACTTTGCATCATATCCTCAACTAAAGCAGGTAAATCATATTGAGGCACCCAACCGAGCTTTTCCTTGGCCTTTGTTGCATCCCCAATTAATAAATCTACTTCTGTTGGGCGGTAGTATTTTTCGTCAACAGCAACAACTTCTTTTCCAATTTCCAGTTGATAATCTGGATTAGAGCAAGATTTGATATATCCTTTTTCCTCTGATTCTTCTCCTTTAAATTCCAATTCAACCCCAATATGAGCAAAGCACATTTTCACAAAATCCCTAACGGTTGTTGTTTTGCCAGTAGCGATGACCCAATCTTCAGCTTCCTCAGCTTGAAGAATCATCCACATCATTCTGATGTAATCCTTGGCATGTCCCCAATCGCGTTTCGCATCCAAGTTTCCTAAATACATTTTATCCTGCAACCCTAAAGCAATTCTAGAAGTAGCTCTCGTGATTTTTCTGGTTACAAAAGTTTCTCCCCTAATAGGTGATTCATGATTAAATAGAATCCCATTACAAGCATACATCCCGTAAGCTTCCCTGTAGTTTACAGTTATCCAATACGCATACATTTTGGCAACAGCGTAAGGGCTTCTAGGATAAAATGGGGTTGTCTCGGTCTGAGGGACTTCCTGCACCTTCCCATATAACTCTGAAGTTGAAGCTTGGTAAATTCGTGTCTTCTTTTCCAATCCCAAAATTCTAATAGCTTCCAAAATTCTCAGCGTTCCTATTCCGTCTGCATTAGCCGTATATTCAGGTGTTTCAAAAGAAACGTGAACATGGCTCATGGCAGCTAAATTGTAAATTTCATCGGGCTGTACTTCTTGGATAATTCGAATCAAGTTGGTACTATCCGTTAAATCTCCATAATGAAGAAAAAAGTTTCTGTGTTCCTCATGTGGATCTTGATATAAATGGTCTATTCTATCGGTATTAAACAAAGAAGATCTTCTTTTAATACCATGTACAATGTAATCTTTCTTTAAAAGAAATTCACTTAAATAGGCACCATCTTGTCCAGTAACCCCAGTAATTAATGCTACTTTCTTACTCATTTTATTTGATTAATAACTTTATATAAGCTATCCCTCCAATAAGGGATTTCAATATTCAATTGTTTTTTGATTTTGGCTTTATCCAAAACACTAAAGCTAGGTCTTTTTGCTGGAGTGGGATAAGCTTCTGAAGGAATATTTCCAACTTTTATTCTATCATTCCCTTGAATGTCAAAAATCGCCCTAGCGAAATCATACCAACTAGCAACACCTTCATTACTGAAATGATAAATGCCATATTGCTCTGTATTATTCTTTATAATATCTAGAAGTACAATTGCCAAATCTCCTGCATAGGTAGGGGTTCCCACTTGATCACCTACAACATTCAATGCCTCTCTGTCCTCCCCTAGTTTCAACATCGTTTTTAAAAAGTTTTGGCCATATTCAGAATATAACCAAGAAGTCCTTATGATAAAATGCTCTTTTAATTTGGCTTGAATTTCAAGTTCTCCTTGAAGCTTTGAATCCCCATAAACTCCAAGTGGATTTGTTTGAGCTTCTTCGGAATAAGGAACCGATTGGGCACCATCAAAAACAAAATCGGTTGAAATATGAATGAGTTTTGCCTTATGTACTTGGCATGCCATCGCTAAATTTTTAGCTCCAATAGCATTAATGTCATAAGCCATTTTCTCATCGCTTTCAGCCTTATCTACGGCAGTATAGGCAGCACAATTGATACACCACCTTATTTGATTTGTTTCAAAAAAACCCAAGACATCTTGCTCATTTGAAATATCAAGATCTTGTACATCAGTAAAACAAAATTCAAAGTCTGAATAGGAAGCCTGAAGATCTTTGATACATTGACCCAATTGCCCACCTGCACCTGTAATTAGTACCTTATTCTTCATTTAAATATGCTTCAAAAGTTGGTAAAACAAGATCCTTTTCTGATAATTGTGCATGTTCCAAAGGAAATTCCCAATCAATGTTCAATGATTTGTCATTGTATATAATACCACCTTCCGATTCTTTATTGTAATAATTATCGCACTTATAAGAAAAAATGGCGGTGTCGCTTAACACCACAAAACCATGTGCAAAACCTCGAGGAACAAAAAACTGTTTTTTGTTCTCACCCGATAATCTTTCAGAAATATGTTTACCGAAGGTTTCTGAGTTTATTCTCAAATCAACTGCAACATCCAACACTTCTCCTTGAATAACCCGAACCAATTTCGCTTGTGCAAAAGAACCTTTTTGAAAATGCAAACCCCTCAAAACGCCTTTTGAAGAGAGCGACTCATTATCTTGAATAAAATTTACCTCAGTACCAATTGCTTGATTAAATTTGTCTTGGTTAAAGGATTCAAAAAAATAGCCTCTTTCATCCTCAAATATTTTTGGCTCAATAACGAAGCATCCCTTTAATTTAGTTTCCTTTACTATCACCCCTCTTTATTTTTCAAAAGACCAAGCAGATTTTTGCCATACCCACTTTTCATTAAGGGTTTTGCCAAATCTTTGAATTCCCGCTCCGTAATAAATCCCATTTCAAAAGCAGCTGCTTCTATAGATCCTATTTTCAATCCTTGACGTTCTTCAATGACCTCTACAAATTGAGAGGCTTGCATTAGGGATTGAAAAGTACCCGTATCTAACCAAGCCGTCCCTCTATCAAGGATACTAACATGCAATTTACCTTGCGTTAAGTAGGCCTTATTAATGTCCGTGATTTCCAATTCACCACGGTGACTGGGTTTGATATTCTTCGCTATTTGAACAACTGAGTTATCATAAAAATAAATACCCGGAACTGCAAAATTGGATTTCGGCTTTAGTGGTTTCTCTTCAATAGAAATGGCTTGCCCTTCATCATCAAATTCAACAACACCATATCGCTCAGGGTCATGAACCCGATAAGCATAAATGATCCCTCCATCAGGATTATTGTTGCTTTGAAGTAGATTAGAAAGACCAGTTCCGTAGAAAATATTATCTCCCAATACTAAGGCTACTTTGTCATTTCCTATAAAATCTGCTCCAATAATAAAGGCTTCGGCCAACCCATTTGGAGCTTCCTGAACCGCATATTCAAATCTACAACCATACTTCTTACCATCTCCCAATAAATCTTGAAAAAGAGGTAAATCCTTAGGTGTAGAAATAATAAGGATTTCCCTTATTCCAGAATATATAAGTGTAGACAACGGATAATAAATCATCGGTTTGTCATACACTGGCATCAATTGTTTACTTACAGATAGAGTTAAAGGATGTAATCTGGTTCCAGACCCACCGGCTAATATGATTCCTTTCATGATTGATATTGCTTTTCGTAATACGTTTGATATGCTCCACTAGTCACATGGTTCAACCATTCTTGATTAGATAAATACCAATCTATGGTTTTTGAAAGCCCCTCCTCAAATGTCACTGATGGCTCCCATCCCAATTTCTCATTGATTTTGGTAGCATCAATAGCATATCGTAAATCATGTCCAGGCCTATCCTTAACATAAGTGATTAACTGCTCAGAAGTTCCCTTAGCATTACCCAGCTTTTCATCCATTTGCTTGCAGAGCAATTTCACCAATTCAATATTTTTCCACTCATTAAAGCCACCTATGTTATAAGTTTCTGCGTTTTCGCCTTCATGGAATACCAAGTCAATCGCCCTAGCATGGTCAATAACATAAAGCCAATCTCTTGTATAATTCCCATCGCCATAAACTGGCAATGGTTTTTTATTGATAATATTATTGATAAACAATGGAATCAATTTCTCAGGAAATTGATTTTGTCCGTAGTTGTTGGAACAATTTGTAATCACATAAGGCAAATCATAGGTTTCCCCATAGGCTCTCACAAAATGATCTGAGCTCGCTTTAGAAGCCGAATATGGTGAGTTTGGAGAATAGGGTGAGATTTCAGTGAACAAGCCGCTTTCCCCAAGTGTTCCATAAACTTCATCAGTACTTATATGATAAAATCGTTTTCCATTAAAATCATCCTCCCAAATGCCCTTGAAAGCATTTAAAAGATTTAAGGTCCCGATTATATTTGTTTTCACAAAAGCCAACGGATCCTCAATAGATCTATCCACATGAGATTCAGCTGCTAAATGAATTACAGAATCGAACTGATATTGTTTAAATAATTTATTAATAGATTCCTCATCATTGATATCGGCCTTGAGGAAGTGGTAGTTCTCTTTTTCTTCAATATCTTTTAAATTCTCTAGGTTTCCGGCATAAGTCAAACTATCCAGATTATAAATTTTATATTCAGGATACTTGTTTACAAACAAACGGACAACGTGAGACCCTATAAAGCCTGCTCCTCCCGTAATTAGGACATTATTTTTATTCATAGGCTTTAGCAAATTTTACCAATCTAGAAGTTAAATAAATGACACATAACATAAGAAATGCCAAAACGGGAAAGATCAGAGCATATCTATTATACCAATCAGATGTTTTATTCCCAACGTATTGAAATTCAGAAATGACATCAAAAAACACATCTTCTTCTACCTTTCTTTCTTCTAAGCTTTTCAATGTATTTCTTAACTCTATTTCTTTATTTAATAAATCATATTCTCTGGTATTTGATCTATCCTTACCTAGAGAAAGGCCTTCGCCTATTATAAATTCCGTACTAGTTGATTTAGAATCTTCCTCCAAAACATTGATATAAATTCTTTGAAGGGAATCCACCTTAGCCAATTGTTCCATGATGTTATTCTTTTGAATGGTTATCAAGGAATCTCTTTTTCGTTTCTTGGTCTTGGTATATTCGTTAGTGAAGGCATTATTTAAGCCTTTTTCCAACTTCGGAAAGATATCTTGCTTAAGTGAAAAAGCTTCGATTTGAAAAATATTACCAGAATAAACGCTTCTATTTTCTACATAATCCTCATAGGAAATAGTGGAAGCACGAGCACTGTCCAAAGATCTAATAAAGCTATCATACTCCTTGATTCTTTCATTCTCCGTTTCTGGACCTGGACTAATTTCAAAGCTCAATACTTCTTTAACCTCCTCTTCACTCAAATCAAAAAAGTTTGAAAACGTAGCATAGTCCTTATTATCAATAAGAGCATTATAGTAATTGATATTAGTAACCAATTGATATTTTGAATCAAAATGTGTCTCAACCAGCATGGATGAAGAATAAACATCTGGAGATATTTTCTCCAATGCAAAACCTAACACTCCTGCTATAACCATTGTCACAACAATAATTTTAAAATTGACAATAACTGCCTTCAGAGCATAAATAATAACAGAAAAAATTGCCTTAAAAATAGAGCCTATAAACTTGAACAGTCGATTAAAAGCATCTCCTATAAGCTTAAATAATTGTCCTAAATCAACCTCTTCTGTCGATTGGTTGTTTGTTGAATTTTCGTTCATTAGTTGATCGTTAATTTAATATTTGGTGCAAAATTTTTCTTGTTATTAAATAGGTTGGCTTAACCCCTGTAGTTCCCAAACCTCCTGAAGCTAAAGTACTCCCTGTTTCTAAAGGATTGTCACTAGCATAATAGGCATATCGTACTTTAACATTTGGGTTGATACTGCCCCTAACCTTAGATGCCGATTGAATGGCTTTTTGATAGTGAGCTCCTTCCATTTCCAATCCTATCACATTCCATGTAGAATTGTAAAAAAACCTCAAAATATCCCTATTTTGAAGAGAGGTCCCTAAAACAGTAATCATAGTACCTTCAAAAACATCAATTCCCTCTCCTTCTAAATCTGATTTTTTCAATTCATTCTCAAAAGGATAATTATCGGCTGTACCTTCAAAAATATGGGCCGAAGGAATCATGATATCCCCTTTATCGCCTTCCAAAATACCAGCTTTCCCCATGATGGATATGGATTGAACATCGAGATGCTTTTTCTTGCCATTTGGGCTATAAGGCTTCAGCAATTCATCAATTGTCTCATAAGCCTGCTCTCCAAAGGCATAATCCATCACCAAAATAACAGGTTGATCCTTTAGTATTTTTTCTTCATCTACAGAGATATCCCCATGAGAAAATTCCATTTGTGATGTATCAAATAATTGTACATCAATATTGGTTCCAGAAGTATCTTCTATATATATCATTCCTTTTTGCAACGCTTCCTTGAAGATTTTATTGCGTAAGGCTTTGTTTTCATTTTTGCTGATGTCCTCATAAATTTCAAAAACACCCTTTTTTGCCATGAGTGATTTCAAGGCTGAAGGCGCAAAACATACATTCATGACACTATGCATATTCGCACTAATTATATGAATTGGCCTATCCAAAAGTCCTTTTGAGAACATCACTTCCTTGATACGGTCTGCCCATATTTCTCCGTGTATATGATGTCCCAATCGCTCTCTCAATACTGGACTGAAAGTAATGGTTCGTTTATTACCATTGATTTGTTCTTGGATGGCTAGTTTTCCTAACCAATAAACGATTTGCAACAATCGTTCAGGTTTACCATCCATCGCAAACTTGTCGTATACGGCCAGTAATTCCTTAAAAGTTCTACCCAAAATATTAGCGGTGTGGGTAATGGCCACTTCCCGTTCTTCCTGAGTTAACTTTTTCTTTGATAAAACGGCCTTTTCCAACTTTACCCAATCTCTAGTTGTATTGCCGCTTTCATCAATGAGAACACGCTTACTTATTTTATGAGACTCAACAAATAAAAAGGTTAAATGAGTTAAAATATCATAAATTTCAGAGCGCCCACGAGTGATTTCAATGTTCATTTGCTCCTCATCAATTCGATAGCAATTACGTCTTCGTTTGGGAGGAATTATGGGTTTAAAATGAGAATTGGCATAACCCTCATCACTCGTAAGGTTAATGTAAGAACATTCTTCAATCCCATAAGGGAGCCTTTCTATCACATATAACAATCCCTGCAATTCAGCTTTCTCATCTCCAATAGATCCATAAATCTCAGGTCGTAATAACAACAGAGCCTCCCTAAGGGTCTCTCCAGACACTCCCATCGGCTTGTAAAACCCTCTATTGAAAAGATGCCTCATAGTGATGTACATCCTTTCAATGGCATTGGAACTCTCCTGAGCCCTAGTTCGCTCGTGCTGATTTAACTTACTCATAATGAATTTTGGAACGCAAATATAACACTATTTAACCAATATGAATTCTTCAAGAGCATCTGCAATTTTACGATCATTAGATAGTCTAGGGATTTTATTTTGCCCCCCCAACTTTCCTATGGATTTCATGTAATCTTGAAAACCATTTTTCTTAATTGGCCTAATAACCAAAGGCTTTAGTACCTTTCCAACGATTAAATCATAATAATAGCTGTTTTGATTTTGTAACGCCAAATCTATTTTTGATGCAATTTCTTCCAAATTGGCAGGAAGCTTCTCAAACTCTACAAACCATTCATGGTAAGGCAAACCTGCAGTCGGATTAATTTGTGGAGCCACTGTAAATTCAGTGACTTCTATTTGATGAGCATCCATGGCCTCGTTGAGGGCATACTCTACTTCCTTCCCAATAACATGTTCACCAAAAGCGGAGATAAAATGTTTTATGCGGCCTGATACGATGACCCGATAAGGTTTTATGGAAGTAAATTGAACTGTATCTCCAATATTATAGGCCCACAATCCCGCATTGGTAGAAATCAACATAACATAATTGACTCCTATCTCGACATCTTTTAAGGTTAATCTTTTTGGGTTCTCATCAAAAAATTCATCAGCTTTTACAAATTCATAGAATATTCCAGAATCCAATAATAACAACATCCCCTTTTCTCCCTGTTTATCCTGATATGCAAAAAAGCCTTCACTGGCAGGGTATAATTCGATACTATCGACTTTTCGTCCAATAAGATTTTCAAATTTCGTTCGGTAAGGTTCATAATTAACCCCTCCAAAAATAAACAGGTTAAAGTTTGGAAATACTTCACCAACCTTCTTCCCTGTTTTTTCTATGATCCTCTCAAAATACATCTGTACCCAAGAAGGAATTCCTGAAATTATGGTCATATCCTCAGGAAGTGTTTCTTCTACTATGGCATCCACTTTGGTTTCCCAATCTTCAATACAATTGGTCTCCCAACTAGGCATTCTATTCTTCTGCAAATATTTTGGCACATAATGAGCAACTATCCCAGAAAGACGCCCTAACTGAATACCATTCTTTTCATCCAAAATGGGACTTCCTTGTAAAAAGATCATCTTGCCATCAACAAAGGCTGTATTTCCAGTTTCTGCCACATACATCAGAATGGCATTTCTAGCGGCCTCCACATGAAATGGCATGCTTTCCTTTGTTATAGGGATATACTTAGCCCCAGAAGTAGTTCCAGATGTTTTGGCAAAATAAAGGGGCTTGCCTTTCCAAAGTACATTTTCTTCACCTGCAACAACCCTTTCTACATAAGATTTTAAAGCCTCATAATCTCTTATAGGCACCCTATTTACAAAATCTTCATGGCTTTTAATCGTCCCAAAATCATGATCTTTTCCAAAAGCAGTTTTCTCTGCTTTTTTTATAAGCTCAAAGAAAACTTTCTCTTGGGTTTCAATAGGGTTCATGGCCCATTTTTGAACAGACTTATGGACTCTTTTGGCAAATGGCTTAACTAAGGCAGCTTTTAATGAAAACATTAATTAAAATCGATAAAATTGGTTGGATTGATCGGGTAGCCATCTTTCCACAGTTCAAAATGTAGGTGAGGTCCCGAACTTAACTCACCTGTATCTCCAATTGTTGCAATAACCTCTCCAGATTTAACCAACTCACCTTGAGTCTTGTTTAGTGAAGAGTTATGCTTATAAACAGATATTAATCCATTCCCGTGTTCAATAATCATGACGTAACCCGTCTCTGCTGTCCATTCGGCAAAAATAACGGTTCCATCTGCCGTTGCTTTAATTGGCGTGTTTTCTGGAGCAATGACATCTATAGCGTAGTGCTTTTCATCAAAATTATACTCCTGTGAAATGGACCCACTTATAGGAGGGAACAGCACAAAATTAATCGTTGAAGTAGCAGTTTCAAACAGATTGTATTTGTCTTCTTTCTCAACTTTTAAACGTAGTAAAGAATCCTCTTTGGTAGGTTTCAAATTAATCACAGAAGCATCCAATTTAGCATCTTCAATTGTTGAATCCCTATTGAATTCTTGAGGACTCACCTCGCCATGAAGTACCTTTCTAATAGACTCAAAATACTTTTCGTTTATGGCCATAAGCCGTTGCAAAGAATCTGTTTTATAATTCAATTCAACAGCCTTCTCTTTTAAAGCAGTAGAAGAATAGCCTGGAATATATTCTCTAAGAGGTGTAAAAGCAATTAAGAAAATGGTTCCCAACACCAAAAAGATGGATGTTAAGGACATCAACACAAAAACATTTAGGCGGTTTAACCTAAAGGATAAGCGCTCTTCAAAAGTATCTTCATTTAAAATAACCAGTCGGTACTTGTGAAGTAGCTTCTTCTTTATTTTCTTGGATTTCTTTTTTTCCGCAGTCATTATCTAACAAAATTAATTAAAATAATTCATGGCTATGTTTAGTTAATGCTAAAGTTGTTATGAAAACGCTTTTATTGAAGTTTAATTATTAAATTTGCCCCATAAATAATAGATGTTATGATAGCAGCAAGTATTTTTTTAGCAGTAGGTCCTTGGCAAATCGTTTTAATTGTCTTGATTGTTCTATTGTTATTTGGAGGTAAAAAGATTCCTGAATTGATGAGAGGTTTAGGCAGTGGAATCAAGGAGTTTAAAGATGCTAGCAAAGATGAAAATGCATCAACAGATAAAAAAGAGTAACTACTTTTTTGACCTATAAGAAAAATGCCCGACAATTGTCGGGCATTTTTTTATTCCATTATTTAAAACTGTTAATCCTCATCAAATTTGATGGATCTGATAATAGATTCCAGTTCAAAGACATAATCTCTCTTCTCTACAGAAGGAGCAAAAACAAAACCTTCTGCAACCAAAAGTCTATTGTGCTCCTTATCGTCTATAATATAGTTGATAAATGGGCCAGCCATGAAATCCTTTTTTACATCCCACATTCCTTTGGTTTCAATACTTGATTTTCCATCAATACTCGTGTCAAAAATAAAGGGAGCATAAGCATCATCTGTGGTCATGTGGGTTCCATCCAACCTTCCAGGAATATGAGTTCTTCCAATTGAATCCCTTAGCTTCAAAATATCTCCTACAAGGCTATCTCCCTTTTTAATGGCGCCATAAGGCAATTCATAAAGCATCAGGTTTGAGTGCCCTGTGGTAATGTCTTTTCTAATCCAGTAAAAATCATCTTTATCAACCGCTATTCTGTAAGCCGATGGAAAGGTGATGGAGATATCCAGTTTCTTTTTGATGGTATTATTGACATTTGGAGATAACTTAATTCGTCGCTGTTGTTCCTTAATTTCTTCCGCCTTAAAAGCCGCTATGATGTCATCTTCATGACCCTTTATTTGTTCTATGATTGCTTCTTTAGTTGGCCCTGTAACTAACACCACTCTTTGAGGTCTGGCATAAACGTCCTTTAAAATTTTTACGTTAGCCTCTTGGGTTGTTTCAATCTTCAAAACGGTTCTGTTTTGAGTTACAAACCCAGAAAAAACAGCAGGTGGAATTTGATTCATTGTGAATAAAGGCTCGTCCTGTGGCAAACCATCTACCGGTGCGGCTAAAACATTTCTGATGGTTTCACCAACACTTCCTTCCCAAAAGTCATTGCTTAACACCACAGAAAGGTGGTTTATTTTTCCTGAAGATTCTGGTAGTACTCTAAAGTTTGAAGATTTTTTTCCATCGCTTTTACAAGATACCATTAGCAAAACAGCTAGGAAATAAATAATTTTTTTCATGATGTAGTGTTCAATTTGATGAAACTTGATTACCCTTTACCAATTTTTAATTTCATACCGGGTTTTAAGTTGTTACTACTAATATCGTTCCATTCTTTAATATTATCAACAGAAACTCCGGGAAATTTTTTAGAAATGCTCCACAAAGAGTCTCCCTCCTTAACTACATAGGTTTTAAAATCACCTGAAGACTGGGTTTTGGAAGCATTGGTTTTAGTACTACTTGAACTCGTTGGTTTAGAAACCATATTTCCAGGTTTTCTTGGATAAATAGTTAACCTTTGACCAATATTGATGTTATTGCTTCTTAAGCCATTCCATTGTTTAATCTGGCTTACCCTAACACCATATTTGCGTGCAATGCGCCCCAAATAATCACCACTTCTCACACGATACGTAACCTTGGCATCAGCTTCAAAAAACTGAGGTAAAGGCTTTTCTCTTTTATTGAATTCAGCTTTGGCAAAGCTATAAATGCTGTCCTCATTGTTTACAAACATCCCTATCGATTTTCGAGGCAGTCGTAAATAGTATTTTTTGCCCTCAATTTTTGGGATGATGTCGAGTTTGTAAGACGGATTTAAAAATTGAAGTTCCTCAATGGGCACATCGGTCGTTTCTGAAATTTGATCCAAAGAAATCATGTCTTTCACCAAAACAGTGTCGGTTTCAAAGTAATGAAACAGAGGTCTTTCCGATTTAAAACCGTGTTCCTTGGCATATTCAAAAATATACATTGTGGCTAAGAAAGCTGGAACATACCCAGCTGTTTCACGTGGAAGATTGTGCCTAATGTTCCAATAATTGGTATAGCCGCCCGATCTTCTTATGGCCTTAGAAACGTTCCCAGGCCCCGAATTGTATGCTGCAAGAGCCAAATCCCAATCGCCAAAAATACCATATAGCTTAGACAAATATGCCGCCGCTGATTGGGTGGACATAATAGGGTCGCTACGCTCATCTACATAACTACTCACATCCAAACCATACATCTTTCCTGTGGTAAACATGAATTGCCAAAGACCTGTAGCACCCACTCTAGATTTGGCTCGCGGTTTTAAAGCTGATTCCACTATGGAAAGGTATTTCATTTCTAAAGGAATGTCGTAGTTGTCAAATTCGGCCTCAAACATGGGGAAATAGAAATGACTCAATCCCATAATACGTTCAAAATAATTCCTACGATCTTTTAAAAATCTCTTGATAACACTCTCCAAAGACGGATTGTATTCCACATTAAAAGGGGTCTTGGCATTTAGTCTGGCCAATCTAGCCTTGAGGGTATCTGTAGATAGTTCTGGATAATCTACTGGTTCAAAATCGAGTTCTGAAACGGTTTTATAAATCGTGTCAAAAAGGGTGTTGCTATAAAGCTCTTCCAACCACTTTTTGTCAATGCTCATGGCCAATTCGTGATCTTCCAAATGACCAAAGCTCAAAGAATCCTTAACGGGAATGCCTTTTACAAAATGCTTTTTACCATCTACAATGGTATCCACATCTAGTCCCTCCATCTCATTTAATTCGGCCTCTGTATATCCTAACTCTTCCCGGTCAACCCGCAAAGAATCTTGACTCCACATAAGCTGACCAAAAAATAGCAAACCAAAAAAAATACCATATTTCATAAATGAGTGTTTTGTTTTAAGCATACAACGCCAAAATATTAGAATTCTTATAAAAAACAAATCGGCACAAATTCTGTGCCGATGTTTACTTAAATCTATTCTAAAATAGCAGCAATACCCGGAAGCGTCTTGCCTTCAAGACTTTCCAACATGGCACCACCACCTGTACTGACATAACTTACTTTGTCTTCAAAACCAAATTGTTTCACTGCAGCAACCGAGTCACCTCCTCCTACTAAAGAGAATGCGCCATTTTTAGTGGCTTCAGCAATGGAATTCCCCAATGAAATGGTTCCTTTGGCAAAATTTTCCATTTCAAAAACGCCTAAAGGTCCGTTCCATAAAATGGTTTTACATTGGTTAACTACCTTATCAAAATTTTCTAATGTTTTAGGTCCGGCATCCAAACCTTGCCACCCATCAGGAATTTTATCTACATCAACAATTTGCGTCTCTGCATTATTAGCAAAGTCATTAGCGGCAATGACATCTACTGGTAAATGAACCTCAACGCCTTTTGCTTTGGCTTGTTTTAAAATATCTAATGCCAATTCCTGTTTGTCATCCTCACATATGGAATCACCAATAGAACCTCCTTGTGCTTTCACAAAAGTATAGGTCATTCCTCCACCAACAATCAGATGGTCTACTTTATCTAAAATATTTTCTATAATAGTGATTTTTGAAGAAACCTTAGCTCCTCCTAATACCGCTAAAACAGGTTTTTCGCTATTATTTAAAACCTTGTCAATACTGTCTATTTCTTTTTCCATTAAGAAACCAAAGCATTTGCTTTCTGGGAAAAATTGAGCAATAATGGTGGTAGATGCATGAGCTCTATGTGCTGTTCCAAAAGCATCATTTACATAAAAATCACCCAAGCTCGCCAATTGTTTAGAGAACTCTACATCTCCTCCTGTTTCTTCGGAATGAAAACGTAAATTTTCAAGTAATAAAATTTCACCTGGCTTTAAGTTTTGAGCAGCTTCTTCAGCTTCCTGCCCAATGCAATTTGATGCAAACTTTACCTCAACACCCAAAATATCTTCAACTTTTGGTACAATATGCCTTAAAGAAAACTCATCTTGTGCTCCTTTAGGCCTACCCAAATGAGACATCAAAATACAACTACCACCATCTTCCAAGATTTTTATAATAGTTGGTTTTGCAGACACAATCCTTGTAGCATCAGTAACCTCAAATTTATCATTTAAGGGAACATTAAAATCGACTCTGATTAAAGCTTTTTTGCCCTCAAAGTTAAAGTCATTAAGTGTTTTCATTTTTTAAAAATTTAGAAACACAAATATAATTCTTTCCTTTCAGAATAAGGATGTAATTCTGTTATCTTTGCCTTATGCAGTTTCGCGAAGTTCTAGGTCAGGAGCACATAAAAAATCATTTGGTACAGAGTATTGAGAACGGAAGAATTCCGCACGCTCAACTGTTTGTTGGTCCCGAAGGTTGCGGTACCTTGCCTATGTCTATTGCCTATGCCCAATACCTATTATGCCAAAATGTTGAAGGTGAAAATACCGGTGGTAATGAATCTTGCAATTTAAAATTCAATAACCTCTCCCATCCCGATTTACATTTTGCCTTTCCAGTGGCAGCCAATGACAAGGTTAAAAAGCATCCCGTGTCCAATCATTTCATGGAAGAATGGCGCGAACTCTTGAAGGAGCAGCCTTATGGCAACCTGTTTGACTGGTACAAAAAACTCCATATCGAAAATAAACAAGGCCAAATTGGCGTGGATGAGGCCCTGGAAATTGTAAAGTCGCTTTCGCTTAAATCTTATGAAGGTGGTTATAAAGTGATGATTATTTGGATGGCAGAGAAAATGAACGATTCCGCTGCTAATAAACTTTTAAAGCTGATTGAAGAACCGCCAAACAAAACGGTTTTTATCTTGATTGCTGAAGACGAAGGACAGATTATAAATACCATTAGATCCCGCTGTCAAGTATTGCATTTTCCACCTTTGTCTGAAAACACCATTACCGAAGCCCTTGTTAAAAATTACGATCTTAAAGAAGAGGTCGCTATTAAAATTGCACATCAAGCTGATGGCAATTATAACAAGGCTTGTGATTTGGTTTATCAAGACAGTGAGGACACCCAATTTGAAACTTGGTTTATTTTTTGGGTGCGAAGTGCTTTTAGAGCCAAGGGGAATAAAAGTGCCATACACGACTTGATTAGTTGGAGTGAAGAAATTGCCAAAACAGGTCGTGAAACCCAAAAGCAGTTTTTACACTTTTGTTTGGGCTTTTTTAGACAGGCTATGTTGATGAATTTTAAGGCTCAGGAATTGGTTTACTTGGAAACCCAAACCAAAGGCTTTGATCTCAGTAAATTTGCGCCCTTTGTGCATGAAAACAACATTTTGGATATTTCCAACGAACTACAGGACGCCATTTACCATATAGAGCGTAATGGGAACGCCAAAATTATTTTAACTGACTTATCCATTAAATTGACGCGACTGCTTCATAAAAAGGCGGGGTAAAAAACTTGTCATTTCTTTTAATACCTTGGGAAGAATGAGATATGCTATAATCTTAGTTTGAAACAAAAAAGTCACCTAACAATTACTGTTTTTGAAATTAAATTTTCTTTAGAAATAAGTCTGATTTCATCTGATTTCAAAGATTCTTCTGTTTTTAAATAAACTTTATCCTCAATTATTCCATTGATGTAATTAACCCCTCTTTTATTAAATACGGTTTCAAAAATAAAACCTTTGTTATTTCTTGCATATATACTATCTAATTCAAAATTACTTCTGATGTAATTAACCGATTTATCCACTAAATCTTGTTCTGAAAGAGGTTGCTTTATTTTATGAAAGAATAAAGTTCTAATTGGAAGGTTTATGCTTTCAACATCTGTCGATATAGAATCAAAAACACAATGATACTTAATCGCCACAACATAAAGACTGTCTTTGAACAACTCTTTAACTCTTTCTTGCTTCGCATTGTAAAATTCAAAGGAGAACTGCTGATCTGAAACACCAAAATCTTGAATCTTTTCCTTATCAAGATGATTATTACAATTAAAAAGAATTAGTAAAATTATAAATATAACTACACGTAAATCTTTCATCCTTTGCCATTTCTCTCTATTGAAACTCATTTATCAGATTTCTCCTAGTTTAAGCTGACACAAACTTACACAAAAACATGTGTTGTCTGTATTTAGAATTTTGAGAATGGAGATAACCCAATAAGAGAAAACAATAACCCATTAGTATCTATTGACAAGAATCTACTTTCCTAAGCCATCACTAGCTCTGGAATTTCAACAGCGTTTAATTCTTCTTTACAATTCTCCAATTCTTTGATAACTGACTTACCATAAGCCGATGAAACAAACAACTGTTGGTAATACGCAATCCCATCAAACAAATGTGTCTTAAAAGTCGTCCATTTTTTGATTTGCTTGGTCGTTACCTCTAATGACATATCTGCAAGTTCGTTTTTAAGATAATCCACATACATCTTGAGTTCTTTAACAAACATATGGGGACGGTTTTTATGTGACAACACCGACTTATAGCCATAAATATGTTGCATCATCTCAGATAGCTTCACCTCCTTATCAAAATAGGCCATATTGGGTCCCGGACATATCACCACGCCTTGAGCTTGCCCTTTAATGGGTAGGTTGTTTTCCAAATAAGACGCATTGGCCAAACCAACACACAAACAAGCTTTTTCGGTTATTTTAGCCTTTGCGCTTTCATAAGCTTCATAAGTCAACTCACCTCTTTTAGCTTCCAACTCTTCCAATTTCACATCTTGATATTTTTTAGATGCCGTACATGTACCCTCGGGATCCAACTCTTTACTGAGTGCCAAATATTTTTTGGGACAGGAACTTCCAGCCTTATCAGCATCAATACGCTGTTGCTTGTAAAACTCGTTGGTTGTACCCTTGATGGTATTAAAGGGAACACCTAGGGGTGAAATCCCGCTTAAATATAAATCCTCTTCTTGCGCCTCAGCCAACAAATTTCTAGTCTCCTTATCTACCGAAGTAGCTTCGGGCACCAATAAAAATGGAGATCCCCAACCTACGGAATCCACTTGATAATGATCCAGTAAAAATTGGTGTTCTTCGGCAGTTCCAACACCTCCTTGTACTGTAATTTTGAGTTCCAATGGTTGCTGAGGAACCGATTTATCCTTTTGACTCAATGCAGCTACCAAAACAGCATGGGTTTCCTGAATCAGTTCGTCTCTTTTTGTTTTGAATTCTTCCAAAATGGGCCCTAATAAATAGCCATCAGTGGCAAAAGCATGTCCGCCACAATTCAAGCCCGATTCAATGCGATATTCTGAAACCCAAAGGCCCTTTTTAGCCAAATATTTCCCTTGAATGGTTGCCGACCGGTAATCGCTCACCTTCAGAATAATTTTCTTATTTAAAGCCCCTTGTTCGTTGGGAAAGAAATCGTCAAAGTTTTCAAAATAACTGTATAATCTGGGATTCATCCCTGCAGAAAGTACCACAGAAGAATGCAATCTACTTTGGGCAAACCCTCGAAGGGATGCATGTGCATCATTAAAGGCAACAGGGAGTTGTTCTCCTTTATTAAAATTATCCTTATCAACCTTAGTCATGATATTCACATCAATATCGCCCGGTTTTAAATGCGCTTCTAAATAATGCTTGATATGCTCTTTAAAAGCAGCTCCTTCTTCTAGTAAATGGGTAAGTCCTTCCTTGATACTGGAAGAATTTGGTAAGGTAGCCATAAACTGTTCTAAGGCCGATTTGCTATCAATCAATTCTGCTTTGAATTTGGCGAATTTGTCCTTTACGATGGTATCTACCAAATTGAGGTAAGACGTCACACGTTGAGCGCGGTAATCTTGGGCTTTTTTTGTGATTTCTTGATAAGGCAACTGGATCTTTTCACTATAAAAAGCGTTCATACGCTCCATCAACTCATCATCAATGATAGAGATTACCGAGGAAATGCCGTAATGAGCCACTCTTATGGGGCTGTCTATGGTATAGGATAATCCCATTACAGGAATATGAAAGCTATGGATGGGTTTAGGATTGGTCATCTTTTAATCTTTAAAATTTAGACAAACCACAAAAATGACCAATCCTAAGTTAATAGAAGCTGATATTTGTCATGCAATAACTATTTTGGTAAACAATTCACCTTTTTCAATCACTCTATAACCTAACACCTTATTTTGGATAAATGCATTCATTATTCTTGAACTGAAGAATGGACCTGCACATTGTAAATTAATGATATCATGATTTTCAAATCGTTCATTCAACACTATTTGTTTAACAAGTAAATTTCGTCCTATGGATTCCCTTTTATAATTTTCAAAAGACTCAAACACAATATTTGTTTCCAGAATCTTATCATAAAAAATTGATCTAGAATAATTAATCGAAGAAGAATCCTTTTCAATAGGGATCATTAAAAAATAATAAATATCCTCAGTCCCAGATATGTTCATTTTTTTAAATTGATATTGATTACCTTCTATTTTCAAAACATCCAATATCGTTTTAACTTTTTCGCTGACTATATATTCCAATCCTACAACAAAAGGAATAACTTTCATGAAGTCTATTGGTTTCTTGTTTTTTTGAAAAATTTTCCCAGTTACTTTATCAGGCAATAAAGCAACCAAATCTTGCTTATCATCAAAATACTTTTGGATGTTTAATGAGTACTTTCTACTTAAGTCATAAATCCACCTGTCTTTAATCTGAACTGAAATAGGAGCTTCACTTCTTCCTATTATACATGAATCTATAGCCGCTCTAATTTGATAAAAATCTTTCACAACAATTATAAACTAAACAATGACAACCCTACTCAAACGTATAACTTCTCTTATCCACTTCTGTCACCCTAAAATATCCAAAGGCATAATTAGCCGGTTGGGTTTCATTGATGCAATTCCCTTTTACCTGAGCAGCCAAAGAACTAAAAGGATCACCCTGCGAACTGCTTTGCTCGATTAAAATACGGATGTAATTGTAATAAGCTTCAGAAATACCATAGAGGTCTATGGCAACCATATCACCCGGCACCAAAGGATATTCCCCATTATCTGGGTCATCCTGCTTTTCATAAAAATCATGAATTTCATTTCCATTAAAAAATTCATCTGATCGATCTCCCAATTCAGCAAATTGATCGCCTTCCCTCTGGTACTTGATCAAATAATAATTCTCCTCATCTGCTGGGTCATTAAAATAGATATTAACTTCTAGAAGTTCGTCATCAAACCCACCTTCCACACTTTGAGTAATGTTACTTATTTCCACTACTGGAGTCATCACTTCTGTGGCCGTGTAAGTTTCTCCTTGGTATACCACGGAAAGTTCGTAAGTGTCACCAATAACTGGAACAAAACTGGATGTGGTATAGGAGCCATCATTCATATCATCAAAAATAAAAGTCTCACCAGAATCAAGGTTTTCAACGGTTACAGAAGCACCTGTAACATCTGAGTTACTGGTGGTATCAAAATAGGGTGTTGAAAGTCTTAATTCGATGCTCTGCTCATTACCGGCAGTACCTTTTTCCCAATCCAATGAGGCTTCAATGACCAATCGGGTTGCCGCTGTTGGTACATCCACATCAATGACGTCTTCACAGGATACTAATGTTATAAAACCGCTTAATAAAATATATAGAATCTTTTTCATCATACTAAAATTTAAAATTATAGGAAACCGATGGAATAGCTCCGAAAATGGAAATCCGGGTCGCTTCATTCATACCAGTTTGTCGGTTCTGACTAAAACTAATCGATGCGGCATTCCTCCTGTTATAGACATTGTAAATTCCAAAAACCCATTCCGATTTCCATTTTCTCCCAGCATTTTTCCTTGGAGTTAACGTCGCCGAAAGATCCAGGCGGTGGTAAGCAGGCAAGCGGTCTTCATTTCGATTGGAATAGCTTGCAATAGATAGACCTTCGTACTCATATTGTCCGTTAGGATACGTAACTGGTCGTCCTGTTTGGAAAATAAAATTGGAACTAAAAGTCCATTTATCATTCAGTTTGTACATGCCAGTAACCGAAATATCATGAGTTCGGTCATAAGGCGTGTTGTACCAATCCCCATTGTTTATTCCAGGACCACCAGCGTTTCCGCCCAAAGTACGTTGCTCAGATTTGGATAAAGTATAGGACAACCAACCGGTAAGGTTGCCTTTATTCTTTCTGAACAAGACTTCCAACCCATAGGCACGAGCCTCTCCATTTAATATTTCTGTTTCTATGTTGTTGTTTCCTATTAAATCAGAACCATCGATATAGTCAATACGGTTGTCTATTTGTTTGTAATAGGTTTCCAGTTCCAGACTAAAGGCATTATCCATCAATTTCTTATAATAACCCAAGGCATACTGATGTGATATTTGTGGCTCAACATAAGGGCCACTGGGCGTCCACACATCCAAAGGTGTTACCGAAGAGGTATTGGACAAGAGATGTAAATATTGCGTCGATTTGGTGTAACTTGCTTTTAATGCTGTTTGGTCATTCATTTGGTATGACAACCCGATTCTAGGCTCGAAATTCCCAAAACTTTTGATGCTTTCCCCTTTTTTGTAATAAGTTTCACTGGCTACTTCTCCTCTTTCATAAATACCTATTTGGCTGTTATAAACTACCGGAGCATCGTTTACATACTGTGATATGGGTTGGCCTCCCAATCTGGAGAAATAACTGTATCTAAAACCATAGTTTAGATTCAGTTTTTCAGAAAGTTCATGTTCTGCTCCTACATAAAAAGCACCCTCAAAAGCTCTTTTATCATCCAATTTTAAATAGTTGATGGATGATGTTTCGGAGGTTGGACTCACCTCACCCGGATTCAACTTATAGCTGATACCGCTAATACCAAAATCCAACTTCAATCGGTTATTGACATAATAACCAAAATCATATTTTAAATTATAGTTTTGGATATCTGCTAACCAATCCAATTCAATAAAATCCAAGATAATGCGATAATCATATTTGCTGTAAATAAGTGACAAGTTGGAAAACAATTTGTCATTAAAAACATGGTTCCACCTCAAATTTCCTGAAATATTCCCATAGTTGTTTTCGATTAAATCTGAAAGGGTAAACCCATCACGACCAAAATATCCCGATAGATATAAGCGGTTGTTTTGATTGAGCTCATAATTGGTCTTTAGGTTTAAATCATAGAAAGAAATTTTATCGTCTTGAACATCTTCAATCAATGGCATAAATAATTGAGCGTAAGAAGCCCGACCAGCAACCAAGAAGGATCCCTTTTGGTTAAATAAGGGTGATTCCGCAGATAATCTACTGGAAATCAAACCAATACCTCCATTAAGATCAAATTCCTTACTGTTTCCATCCTTTTGCCTCACATCCAAAACAGAAGATATTCTCCCCCCGTATTTAGCAGGAATATCTCCCTTGTATAGCCTGATATCCTTAATCGCATCGGCATTGAAAACAGATATAAAGCCAAATAAATGGGACGTATTATAGATAATTGCTTCATCAAGCAAAACCAAATTTTGATCAGCTGCTCCGCCACGTACATGAAATCCAGAAGAACCTTCGCCATTATTCGTTACTCCTGGAAGCAATTGAATGGATTTAACTACATCTGCCTCACCCAAGACTACAGGAATCTGTTTAATAGTCTTAGCATTCAATTTGGAAACGCTCATTTGAGGGTCTCTTAAACTAATACTCTCTGATTGCTCCGCATTGATAATGACCTCATCCAGAGCCATGGAAGACTCCTCTAATTCCAAATTAAAATTTAACTTTTTATTTAAGTTAACGTCTTGTTTTACAGAGTTATAACCAATAAAAGAGATGATTAAAGTATAATTTCCCTCAGGTGCTTGAAGTGAAAAAAATCCGTATTCATTTGTTGTGGTTCCAAAATTGGTCCCTTCTAAATAAACAGTGGCCCCCATAAGGGTTTCACCATTGCTTTGGTCTTTGATTGTACCGCTGATACTATAAGTTTCCTGAGCGTGAATTAAAGACTCCGAAAATAACAGGCAGATCAATAAAAAGTGTTTCATTAAAATTTTTCGATTTTTGATTGATTGTTTATGGTTTCAAAACTAACGCAAAGTACACTATATAGTTTATGAGTATTTAAATAATTTAGTATATTGATTTCAAATTGCCTCTTTTTAAGGAAATTGAAACATTAGAGGCCAAAAAAATATCGCCCCATGCCAAAAATATTGCTTGTTCTTCAATTCCTTCTTCTAAGCGCCAAATTTTACTCACAAGAGCTGCAGACATCAAATGATTCCTTTAAAAATAAAGGATTTTATAACATAACACGATCAAGCATCATCAAGCCAATTAAAATCATTCAAATCCAAAACATTGAAGGCTTAGGAACCATAGAGTCGAACCCAAGTACTAATAGGGCATTTTCATATAGCATTGAAACCATTACTGGCTATTTTTTGACGCCTTACTTTTCTTTGGGATTAGGGTTTGGTTTTGATGGCTATCAAAACCCTACATTCAATACACTTCCGGTTTTCCTTGACCTAAGATTGTATGGTACCGATGACGAAAATTCTCCATATATTTATGGGAATATAGGTCCATCAATAAATTTAGGTGGAGGTGAATCTCCCACTTTTAAAAAGGGCATGATTTTCAATTTCGGTTTAGGCTATAAATTTAATGTCCGTGATTCTTTATTTCTTGTAACTGACGTTTTTTATTCCCACAAAAATGTAAGCCTAACAAAAGAATGGTTAGATAAATCACCCAATACAATTAAAATAAATGGTATCGGTCTTAGTGTGGGTGCTATTTTTTAAACATACAAGACAAAGTAATCCCTCTCAAATTTCTTGAGTTATTTTCTGTCGGTAATTTCCTATTCAAAAAATTGTGTCAAATTAAAAAAGCCAGTATTCAAACTGGCTTTTGTATTACTTTTTATAGGACTCATTCAGTTCCTTTAAAACGGCATCGGTGATATCTGTTTCTGCTTTGCCAAACAACACGCTACCTCCTTCATTCTTTCCTAAGATAAACGTATAGCCATTTTTCTCTCCATAGGCTTCTACTTTCTCATCAATATTATTGATTAGCGAATCTATTTGACTGGTATAATTTCTTTGTATAGCCGCTTGGTCCATTTGGATCTGTTGCTGGATTCTTTGCCATTTTTGACCAAAAATCTGATATTTCTCATCTTGAGTAGCTTGCGGTGCATTGCCATATTTAAGTTGTACATCCTCAGCTTCGGCCTGATAAGCGACATTCAAACTGTCGTTCTTTTTTTGAAAAGCCTTCTTTTCTTTTTCAAATTGAGCTTCAAGATCTATTTTTTCTTGATACTCATTAATTAATTTACTGTTATCTACAAATCCTATTTTTTGGGATTGATTGCAAGAAGATAACAAAATGGCAGAAACGACTACCAAACCAATTTTTTTCATAAACGATTTTATTAGTAAAACACAAATGTATAAAAGTGGCCATAATTGTATAAAAATTAAAATCACTAGTTATATAATAATAATTTATACAAGCAAAAGAAGCAATAAGAGATATCAATCAAAATTGAATCGTATAAAAGCAAAATAAGCCCGATTCTGCATTTTGATGCACTAATAGACATCTGAACCCTAAAAACCCTCTCAGAGGCTCTTATTTTGGATAATTGGTCTTTTTTAGCACATAAATCAGCGAAGAATATTCCTTTGAGCTTCTAGCCTTCCTATTTGACTTAAATCCAGTCCAAAATGCCTTAATAGGATTTGATGATCCTGTGACATATTTTTCCGAAAGCAAGCTCACATAATAGGAATCAAATTTCATTGGATGAATTTCTGTCACCTGCATATGGTTTTCTTTCGCCCATTGAGCTATACTAGTTTTAGAAAAGTGCCAAAGATGTCTAGGAACATCATAAGCGGCCCAAAACTGTTTGTAATGTTTTGCATCAAAACTTTTAAAATTGGGAACCGCAATAATTAATGTCCCTTCATCTTTCAACAACAAGTTAAATTGCTTCCATTGCAAATCTAGATTTGGCAAATGTTCTAAAACATGCCAAAGGGTAATGACATCAAAACCGGCTTCCTTTTCTTGAACTTTCTCTAAAGTTTCAAATAGTTCCTTCCCAATTTTATTTTGAGCAATGCTTCGAGCTTGTTGGTTTGGCTCTACACCATAAACATCCCATTGATATTTTTTAGCAGTATTCAAAAAATCGCCAGTACCACATCCAATGTCTAAAAGTTTCTTGTCGGAATTGTGATGTTCATTTATTAATGCTACTTTTTTCTTCAAAGAATATTCACGAACCAAATGATATACTTTTTCAAAAAGATTGCGCTTTGAGTCGGTATGTGAAATGTAATCTTCACTTTCATAATACCTCCCTAATTCTTCAATCTTTGGTTGTGGTTTGGTCACCAGCATATCATAATGAGCGTCATATTCCAAAGTAAATTCTTCTTGGGAAACCGAATGGTCTTTAACTTTTAATGGCGATTGGGGATTGGATTTCATGAAAAATTGGGCATTTGAAGCATCTTAAAAATGCATAAAAAGATATTTGGATTTCATAAAGATTTGCAATAATGTAAATTTTCTTCTTGGTGTTCCACGTGGAACGATTCAAAAATTAGCGACCCATATAAACCAATAAAACCGAAATATCTGCAGGAGAAACACCGCTAATTCTTGAAGCCTGAGAGATCGTTACTGGTTGAATTTTGTTCAACTTTTCCCTTGCTTCAAAACTCATAGATTTCAACTGAGAATAATCAAAGTTCTTTGGAATTTTGATATTTTCAAGCCTCGTTAATTTGTCGGCATTGTTTTTTTCCTTTTCGATATAACCAGAATATTTCACTTGAATTTCGGTTTGCTCTATAACCTCTGAATCCAAATTATGCTCTTCGATGTACTGAGAAACATCACTAATTTGACGCATATCATCTATCGTGATATTAGGTCTAGCGAATATCTTAAACATTTTATCAGATTGCTTCATTGGAGCAGAATCCTTAGCCTCTAAAACGGGATTAATGTCTTCTGGCTTGACGCTAGTATCTTTAAAAAATTGAACGAAAGCGGATGACATTTCCTTCTTCTCCTCCATTCTCCTAAGACGTTTTTCACTTGCCAATCCAATCTCATAACCCTTAGGTGTTAATCTAAAATCAGCATTGTCTTGCCTTAATAAAGTTCGATATTCAGCCCTAGAAGTAAACATACGATAAGGTTCTTCTGTACCTTTTGTTATCAAATCATCTATTAAAACCCCAATATAAGCCTCACTCCTATTTAACATAAAAGGATCCTTTTCCTGAACCTTTAAACTGGCATTAATACCCGCCATCAAACCTTGAGAAGCTGCCTCTTCATAACCCGTAGTTCCGTTAATCTGTCCGGCAAAATACAAACCAGAAACCAATTTAGTTTCTAAGGTATGTTGCAATTGTGTAGGTGGAAAATAATCATATTCTATTGCGTATCCTGGTCTAAAAAATTTGACATTCTCAAACCCTGGCACCGAACTTAAAGCTTTAAATTGGACGTCCTCTGGTAGTGATGTAGAAAATCCATTCACATAAACCTCGACCGTATTCCAACCTTCTGGTTCCACAAAAAGCTGGTGTCTATCCTTGTCAGCAAAACGATTGATTTTATCTTCAATTGAAGGACAATATCTAGGACCTAAACTTTTAATGCGACCATTAAACATTGGAGATCTATCAAAACCTTCACGTAATAAATCATGAACTTCTGGGCTTGTATAAGTCATATGACAAGACCTCTGACGTGTCAAAGGTTTGGTGATATCCAGATATGAAAACTTCTCAGGATTGTCATCACCTGGCTGATCAATCATTTTAGAATAATCTAAAGATCTTCCATCAACCCTAGGTGGTGTTCCCGTCTTCATTCTACCAGAATCAAATCCCAATTGTACCAATTGTTCGGTAATTCCAGTGGCAGCTTTTTCACCAGCTCTTCCTCCCCCAAAATTCTTTTCCCCAATATGAATTAAACCATTCAAAAAGGTGCCGTTGGTTAACACCACAGTTTTAGATTTTATTTCAATACCTAAAGAAGTTTTTACTCCAACAACCCGATTTCCTTCCAATAAAATTCCAGACACCATCTCTTGGTAAAAATCCAAATTTGGCGTTTGCTCCAAAAGCATTCTCCAGTCCTCAGCAAAACGCATTCGATCACTTTGCACCCTTGGACTCCACATTGCTGGTCCTTTAGATTTGTTTAGCATCTTAAATTGAATAGCAGAAGTATCACTCACGATCCCACTGTAACCACCTAAGGCATCAATCTCCCGAACAATTTGACCTTTAGCAATACCACCCATAGCTGGGTTGCACGACATTTGTGCAATATTTTGAAGATTCATTGTAATTAGCAGGGTTTTACTACCCATATTAGCAGCAGCAGCAGCAGCTTCACTGCCAGCATGACCAGCACCGACTACAATAACATCATATGTATCTCGAAATAAACTCATATTAGTGTTCCACGTGAAACAATTATGTTTCATTTTTGATTAAGCGTGCAAATATAAGGCGAATTATGAAAACTGTGCAAGCTTCTCTAAACAGTCATTCTCCTTTTGTCTCATCAAGGCTTTATCACTTTCAGTTTTGTCTTTATAACCACAGTAATGTAAAATACCATGAATCATAACCCGGGAAAGTTCTTGATCAAAACTTACGTCAAAATCAGAGGCATTATCAGCCACTCTTTCAACCGAGATAAATATATCTCCATGTAATATTTTTCCGACTTTATAATCAAAGCTAATGATGTCCGTCAAGGTATCATGATCCAGAAATTCCACGTTTATTTTATGAAGATAATCGTCATCACAAAAAATGTAATTGATATCACCCATAACTAAACCCTCACTTTCGATAACACTCTGAATCCATTGAGAAATCTGTTCTTCGTTATCAACTTTAAAATCTGTCTCGTAATTGTAACTAATCATTAGTTTGTTTAAAATATTCTTTTACTTTTTTATTATACACTGGCTGTAATGGTAATGCCTGTCTGTTTAAAATCTCATCCGTATTGAAATACTCCTTAGCCGTAGGGATTTTATCCTGACTGGTATTTTGATACTGCTTATCATTAGTTTCAGATTCGCGCTTATTTTCCTTTCCTTGTTTGAAGGAAGCATTCTCCATCTTCAACAATTGATGTTCAAAACGCTTCATTTGCTCTACTGTTTGTTCTGTAAGTCCTTTATTTAGCAAATCCATTTCAACATTTTCCATTTGCTTCAGTAAACTATTGCCGTTAGGATTAATCCCAGCTTCTCTTAATCGATTCTCAAGTTCCTGTCTAATCTGACTTTGTTGCTGATATATCTGAAATAACAATTCGTTTTCCGATTCAGAATCCATTCCATTATTGCTTTGTTTTTGGTCTCCGTTTTGACCATTTCCATTTTCGCCGCCACTTTGACCATTTTGACCCTCACCCCTTTCGCCTTGACCCTTTTGCTCACCAGCTTCCTTACCTTTCTGTCCTTGTCCTTTTTGAAGACCTTCTTGTGCTTGTTTATTCAATTCTTCCTGACTCATGATAATATCTGGCAAACCCTCTTCTGGCTTTTGACCTTGTTGGCCCTTACCACTACCCTGCCCCTGACCTTGGGCATTCATTTGCATTTGCATGTTGTTAAGAAGATTACTTAAAAAATCCGCCAAATTGTTAGCAGAAGTAATGGTATACTGTTGGTTACTAACCCCTTGATAAATACGGTTATCAGAAAAATGATCCATGGATTTATCAATATTAAAAAAGACATCATAAATTTGCTGATTGACAAATTCAGAGATTTTAGGTTGTCTTAAAGACAGAGCGAACAAACTATCATCAATGTGAGAAAAATGTTCTTTTAAAGCGTACTGCCTTTTCAAATAATCAGCATACTTATTGTGGTTTGGTTGGATATCCTTAAACAGATCCATCAAATTTTCTTGATCGAAAGAAAACAGTATCAGATTGTCCAAAATCTTTCGTAGCATTTCAATATCCTCTTGCATTTGTTCACCACCGCCGCCCATCATCATCATAGACTGTTGCATTTGCTGGCTCATCTGTTTCATTTTTTGACCAGCCTGCTTTTGCTTTTTTGATGCGTTTTGGTTATTCTGTTGGGATTCCTGTTTCTTTCCTTGGTTTGAATTTTCTTCTTGTTTTTCCAATTCATCTGAAGCCTCTTCCTGATCCTTCTTAATATCATCTTCCATCTTTTCATTATTAGGCAGCTTCATTGGCTCAATAAGCTTTTCGTTTTCCTTTTCCAAAGCATCCATTTCCTTTTGAAAATCTTCGAACTTTTTATTCAGACTATCTTGGTCCGATTTCTTGTTTTCCTCTTCGTCTTTATTGCTTTGTTCCAATTGTTCATCTGCCAATTCATTCAACTCCCCTTGAAGCTTTTCCATCTTCTTATTAATGTAATAGCGTTTGGTCAATTCCAACAATTGCTCTAAACTTCGTTTTTGATTCTTGTTTTGTTTGGCTAATTGCTCTAACTTTTCAGATAACTCTTCTTTATTAATTTTGTCTTGCAATTTTTGAAGCTCCTCTAGCAATTTTTCGTCTTCCTTTAATTGCTTTTCATTATCCTTTAACCGTTCCTTTAAATCCTCCTTAAAATCATCTGATTCTTGATCTTGTTGAAATTTCTCCAAATTATCAGTGAGCTTCTCATTATAGTTCTGCATCATTTCCTCCTGTTGCTTCTGACGCTTCAAGAAATTCTCCAATTGTCTTTTTTCATTAAAATTGAGTTCCGCTTTCTCCTTTTGTGTACGTGACAACTCTTCTAATTCCTTCTGACGTTCATCAAACTTTTCTAAGGATTTATCAAGATCTTGAATGGTTTCATTCTGTTGATTGAGCTGTTCAGCCTCTTCTTCTAATTTTGTTGATTTTCTATAGGTATAAACCTGGCTTTTAGTTCCTTTAAAATGATTAATAGCATCATTATCAAATACTTGAAAATAAAGTTCATAACTCACGCCCTCCTCCAATTCTAATTGATTAGGAAACACACTGATAAAATCTGTAATGTTAGTAGACTCTATTGGAATGGCAACCACCTGTTTATCAGACTCATTGCTAACTGGATAATAAACTAATTGCAACTTACTAAGGCCATAATCATCACTAGCTTGACCTTTAAAATATAAGGTTTTTTGGTCCATAGAATCTATAGCCATTTGCAGCTTCAATTCTGGAAATTCATCCTTTATCACATTGATATTAAAGGATAAATGCTCATAGTCTTTGAGCGAAGCATTACTCGTACTGATATCATACGGAAATTTGTCAAACACCTGCTTTGTTCCTTCAAAATAGCCAGATCCAATTCGCTCTAAACTTAAAGTATCGGCTCCATAAATAGAAACCGCATCGGTTGTTTTTGTTTTTAACTTCCATGTAATTTGAGTCCCTTGAGGCACATTGGCATTACCAGTACTTTTTAAAATCTCATCGGTTCTTTTGGTATAGGACGGATAATCCAAAACCATTTCAAAATCCAAAATACTAGGAACACTTGTAACCGTGAGTTCATAAGGTTTGGAAGTAACAGCTCCCGATGTAAAATGAAACTGAACATCCTTCTTGGGTTGTTTAAAGACAAATTCAAAATCCCCTAGTCCGTTATGGTTTAAAAAATAGGATTCCCCATTAAAATTAATTTTGGCATTCTCGGGGAATACGTCACCTGCCGTCTTTACCTGAAGTTTAAAATCCTTATTTTCTATAGCTTGCAAATCTTCATTGACCACAAAAAATTGAAACGGTGCTGGTGGCTCATAAGCCGTTTTAAAGTTAACCACCCTCGTATAGCTATCACTAAACCAATTAATCTTTCCAGTAATAACAGATATTAAAATGATAGCGATAGGAATAGCGGCATACTTTAAATACCTGGTATTTTTATTAAAATTGATTGCCAACTTAAAGGGTACCGGCGATAATTCGGTTGATTTTTGTTCGATGCTCGCTAATAACAATTCAGATTGCTGAGCGTCACTTCTCAATTGTAGAACATTAAGCAATTTATCATTGACCTCAGGAAAATGATTTCCAATGATTGTAGCCGCCTCTTTATAATCAATACCCTTTTGAAGCTTAAAAAGACGCATCAAGGGAATGACAATGAACTTCACAAAAAGTGCCATTTCTACCAATATAAATACCCAGAACAAGATGGTTCTAGCTGTGGTATTTAGCCATAATACATATTCTATAAAAAGAGTGAACAGGAAATAAAGCAAGCCAATGGAAAAAAACAAAATAGCACCCTTAAGCAATTCATTGGTATAATAACGCTTAATAAACTGCTCTAATTTGTTCTGAATGGTAGTAAAATGGCTCAATTTCCTTACTTTCTGTATTAACTTACTAATCTACAATTTTATTTTTCAAACCCTTGATAATAATGTGTTAATTGTATCTTTGCACAAAATTACAAAAGATGAGTAAAAACGTTCGCGTTAGATTCGCTCCTAGTCCTACAGGACCTTTACATATTGGAGGTGTACGTACTGCCCTATTCAATTATTTATTTGCCAAGAAACACGGTGGTACTTTTGTACTTCGTATCGAAGACACAGACCAAAACCGCTATGTTGAAGGAGCTGAAAACTACATTGTAGAATCTTTAAAATGGTGTGGAATTCCATTTGAAGAAGGACCTGGTACCAATGAAAAATTTGGACCCTACCGTCAAAGTGAACGTAAACATCTTTACAAAGCCTATGCAGACCAGTTGATTGCTGAAGGAAAAGCTTATTATGCTTTTGATACAGCAGAAGAGTTGGATGCTCATAGAAAAGACCATGAAGAAAAAGGGAAAACCTTTATTTACAATTGGCACAACCGACTTAAACTTAAAAATTCATTGTCTGTTTCTGCTGAAGAAGTTCAAGAAAAACTGAATGCAGGAGAAGATTATGTGATTCGTTTTAAATCGCCCCAAGATGAAACTCTTCATTTAAAGGATATCATTAGAGGTGATATAAAAATTGATACCAATACACTTGATGACAAGGTTCTGTTTAAAGCAGATGGCATGCCTACTTACCACCTGGCGAACATTGTGGATGACCATCTTATGGAAATCACCCATGTGATACGTGGTGAAGAATGGTTGCCATCATTAGCTTTACACGTAATGCTTTATGACGCTTTTGGCTGGGAAGCACCAGAATTTGCTCATTTGCCGTTGATTTTGAAACCTACTGGAAAAGGTAAGTTAAGCAAACGTGACGGAGATAAATTAGGGTTTCCTGTATTCCCTTTAGCATGGAAAGATGAGCAAACAGGAGATATTTCTAGAGGTTATAGAGAAGATGGTTATTTTCCTGAAGCTGTAGTTAATTTCTTGGCTTTTTTAGGTTGGAACCCAGGAACCGAACAGGAAATTTTCAGTTTAGAAGAACTTATCGAAGCCTTCGATCTGGAAAAAGTTCATAAAGCAGGTGCGCGCTTTGACCCAGATAAAACCAAATGGTTCAACCATCATTACATGCAAGAACAACACAATGATGACTTGGCCGAACAATTTAAAATGGTCTATCCTGAGGAGCTTAACGACATAGATATCAACTATATTTCTATGGTTATTGGCCTGATCAAAGAACGAGCAACTTTTGTTTATGATTTTTGGAACCTAGGACATTTCTTTTTTCAAACTCCAGAAGAATTAGATGAGAAATCGGTAAAAAAGGCTTGGAAAGTGGATACACCCGAGTTGATGAAAGAACTCATTACGGTAATTGATTCCATTGAAGATTATTCACAAGAAGTGATTCAAAATACAATTAAAGGATGGATCACGTCCAAAGAAATTGGATTTGGAAAGGTGATGATGCCTTTAAGACTTTCGCTAGTAGGATCATTGCAAGGTCCCGATGTTTTTGATATCATGTATATGATAGGAAAAAACGAAAGCATCAGAAGAATTGACAATTTACTGAACACCCTATAAAAGAAAAAGCGGACCTTCTAAGTCCGCTTTTTTATTTTCTAGTTTCTAACTTTTAAAATGTAATCATCGCCGTAAAGGCAAGCATGGATTGATTTCCTTTTACTTTACCATCATTTCCAGTAAGATCCAAACTGTCTTTGTTTAATCTGTTCAACATGTTTGTGAATCCATAGATGTATTGTGCTTTAATTCGGAAATGGCTAAAGCCTGCTGAAAGTCCAACTGCTCCATCTACATTAAAATTGTTGATATCGGTAATATCTTCCGCCAAAAGATTCTCATAATTCTTAATAAAAAAACCTTCTTTACTGTCATCCTTCATTTCCATGTCGCTGTTATATTGAATCATAGGACCTAAATCCAAAGTCAAAAAACTCTGAACAATTTTAACATGCATCAACAAGGCAATTTGAGCTGTAAACACTTTATATTTTAGGTATTCCTCATCCATCCCAAATTGTAATGGCGTAGCCGCAATACCAACGTTATTTTCAGCCAATTGAATGGTGTAACTCATATTGTACCACTTATGTGGTAGGTCAACAGTAGCAGAAGCTCCTACCATCCAACCATCTTCCTTTTGGGTTTCAAAATTATCGGTTAAAATGTCATATTGTGTGATACCTCCATAAATTCCAAAACCATTTTTAATGGCATAAGTTTTATGTTGGGCCGTTGAAATTGTAACAAATCCTACTATAAATGCTACTAATAAGGTAAGTTGTCTTTTTTGCATTGTTCTTACATGAGATTTAGACAAATATAAACTAATTTAGATTTTATTGTTAAAAATGTTAAAACCACCGCCATGTCCATTCTTTTAGTTCCATTTTTTGTTTTAGGATTATTAATTGTTCTGCTATCTTTTTTTACTGTCAAACAGCAATCTGCAGCCATTGTTGAACGCTTTGGGAAGTTTCAAGCCATTGCACAATCGGGATTGCGATTCAAGATTCCCTTAATTGACCGTGTTGCTGGACGATTGAGTTTAAAAATTCAACAATTGGACGTTATTGTTGAAACCAAAACGCTTGATGATGTATTTGTAAGATTAAAAGTATCGGTACAATTTGTAGTTATCAAAGACAAAGTATATGATGCTTTTTACAAATTGGATTACCCACACGACCAGATAACCAGTTATGTGTTTGATGTGGTACGTGCCGAGGTACCTAAAATGAAACTCGATGATGTTTTTGTTAAAAAAGATGACATCGCTATAGCTGTTAAAGCTGAATTGAACGATGCCATGTTAGATTACGGATTTGATATTATTAAAACCTTGGTTACAGATATCGATCCTGATGCACAAGTAAAATCGGCTATGAACCGAATCAATGCCGCTGAACGCGAAAAAATAGCCGCTCAATATGAAGGTGATGCCCAAAGAATTTTAATCGTTGAAAAAGCCAAAGCTGAAGCCGAAAGTAAGCGTTTGCAAGGTCAAGGTATCGCCGACCAAAGACGTGAAATTGCACGCGGACTGGAAGAGTCTGTAGAGGTTTTAAATCGTGTCGGTATCAATTCTCAAGAGGCCTCTGCTCTTATCGTTGTAACCCAACATTATGACACCTTACAATCTATAGGTGAAGAAACCAATAGCAACTTGATTCTTCTACCAAACTCTCCTCAAGCAGGAAGTGATATGCTAAACAATATGGTCGCTAGCTTTGCTGCCAGCAATCAAATTGGTGAGGCAATGAAACGCCAAAGAGAAGAAAAAGAAGGTAAAGAATAATGCTCATAAAGTACAAGAAATCCTGGGTTATTGGCCATTTTATCTTTGGCAGTATTTGGTTGGTATTAGGAATTTTATTTGCGCTTGATACCATCAACTGGATTCCTTCCTTTTATGCCATAATGGCTATCTATTACATAGCAATGGGTTTCTACCTTTGGTATTATAACTATCTAACCTTAAATAAGGATGTCATTCAAATCAATGGCTTTTTAGGTAAGAAGATGAAATGGGAAGACATCAAAAACATCTCCCATTTTGCAGGTGAAATAAAGGTTGAAACCGAATCCAAGAAAATGGTTATATCCAAACAATTTGTTGATTCTGCCACTTTTGAAACCATAAAAAACTACCTTAAAACAACCTATAAAGGAGAACTCTCTATCTAGTGTTCTTCTTTATAGGTTTCTAATTGGGCTTTTAAGCTATTCAAATACTCTTGAAGTTCCTTGTTGCCAACTTTTGGATGGTCTATGCTGGGTATGGTGTCTGGATTTTCATCCAAATATTGATATAATTCGGGATAGTGTTCTTCTATTTCCCTAGTTAAATTAGAAATTTCTGTTAATAAATCTTGTGTGCTTTTCATAATACAGACATTTTTGAATGTAAAATCTTAAGTTAGGAAATTCCTAAGGAACCTTGAAATATTTATGTTTTATTTAATGTTTAAAAGGATGCCTTTCCTCCCATTTTTTTGTTGGGTTCATTAGTTTGAAAATCTGTCGAAATAAGGAATTCAAAAGCGAATTGGTATGCTTCATAAAAACAACCATCGGTAAAGCCTCAGCACCCACAGAGCTTTTTATTTCCATAGCTGTTCTGGCATACACCACGTTTTGAAATCCTTGGTTGATTCCATAGGCAGCCATATCGTAGAGCATGTTTAAATACAGCTGATAGGTATATTGATAATTAGGATGGTATCCTAAAAAATAGGTTTCCAGCTGGCTTTTGTTAATTAATAGCGTGTAAAACCCTATTAATTCATTGTCCAGAAAATATCCATAAACTTTAAAGGCATCCTTTAATTCCGTTTTAAGGGATATAAAGTGATTTTTAGGAAGTATAAACGTATTAAAAGAGGCATTGTCTGAAACCGTTTTATAATATTGATACATGGTATCATTTAATGTCCTTACCTGTTCTATATCCAATTCCTCTTTACGGATGTTTTTAGCCTTTTTCAGAGCTGTTCGGTATCGTCTTAGGTATTTCTTGTTTAAGTCGGTTAAATAGTCATCAAAAGTCTTCCAATGATCCTTTACTTTCAGAATCATATTAGGTTGAACTTCTACCCTGTTTAATTGTTCTTTTGTATACACCAGGGAGTTACCAAAAGGTACTTGATCTGAAAAGTAATCCTTCCAAAGGATGACACGAATCTTCTTATGATTCTCGTTTTTTATTTTTAACCTCAAATCGTTTAAGGTTCGTATGATGGCATCACAAAAATCATCCTTAGAAATTTCTTGGGTATGATAAAGGCCATGTTGTCCAGTGTGAGTCATATTACCAACAACCAACATATTTCCCCTTAAAAAAATTGATAAAATATCTTTTAGAGAACGTATAAAAAAGCCGTCGGTATGTTCTCTAAACATATCCTTCAAATACAATTCGACTCTCTGAATAATGGCAATTCCAACCAATTTTTGCTCTTTAAAAACGCCCACATAATACCAAGAAATATTAGTGGGACTTGCCAACTCCATGGCTTTTAGATAACTCTCCTGTAAGAATAAATCATTCTTGGATAAAACCGACCACGCCTCTGGAAGATCTTTAAATGAGTTGTATAATTTGTAAGTTGTCAAAAAAATCAAAAACGTCTAGGAGGTATCGTTATCATGGAAATGACTTTCCTTTTCTTATTTCCATCCACAAACTATGGCACCAATAAGGGTCAAGCAAATTACCCAATATCCACTATTAATGAGAATGTATTTCCAACTTTTCCTTTCAAACAAACCAATGGTTGCAATCATGGGAAATGCAAAGAACAAACTGGCCAAGAAACCATGTAAAGCTCCATGTTTAAATGTCCTGTAAACGTTTCCATAATCATCCATAAAAGCTTGAAATGAAGGTAATGCATTACTTGGATCACCACCAACCATACTTATAGCCCCAGTTTGATGAATGGTTAAAAATTGCATTTCCATAGAAATCATGAAGGCAAACAAAAAAGACAAACCAAAAATAAGTGCCATATTACCAGCCTTTACTTTCTCTTCTGTAAGACCTGCAGCTGTCATCCATGCAGATCCAAATACTTTAGGATTATAATAGATAAACCCAACTACAAAGGTGGATGCCGCAGCGACAACCAATGCTAAAAAATTAATTTCCATATCGCTATTATTTAGTTAGTTACATTTAAAGATATGAAATTTCATCTTTCAAAAGCCTCAAATAAAAAAACCCGGAAAATAATTCCGGGTTCATAATGCTATAAAATATTACATTTAAAGGTTAGCCGTTTCTGCTACCAAAATATCATTGGTATCTTCCTGAGCCTTTTCAATAAATTCTAAAATATCATCATGCTTTTCTAGGCCTTGTTCCAAAAGCACTCCTAACGCAATAGCAGTAGCTATTCTGGTTCCTACTTTCTTTGCTGCTGTTCCAAATAACGGTTGCAAATCTTCATAAGAAACTTCCTTGGCAAGGATCTTAATTTCTTCTTTTACCTTTTCTTGTTTATCCGCTGGATAATTCGTGTATTTCTTTCCTAATTGTTTAATGACCTCTATTGCTGGTCTTTTATTTTGCTGAGGCTTTTGCTGTGTTTGAGGTTTATGTTCTGCAGGTTTGGTTTGTTTGGCCCAATTATCCCTTAACCCAACTATTTTATTAAATACCAAGCTATCCGCGCTAGAATCATCATCTACATTAAAATAACCCAATCTTTGAAATTGGAACCTATCTCCTGTTTGAGCCTCCGTTAAACTTGGTTCCACAAAGGCTTCAATTACCTTTAAGGAATCTGGATTTAAGAACTCCATAAAATCCTTTTCTTCATCCGTATCTGGCGCTTCATGCATAAATAATCTATCATATTCACGTACTTCCGCCTTTACAGCATGTTTGATAGACACCCAATGCAACGTTCCTTTTACTTTTCTCAAACTAGCCTCAGTGCCACTACCACTCAAACTTTCAGGATCATAAGAACATCTAATTTCTGTAATATTTCCATTGGCATCTTTTACAACACTTTCCCCTTTGATGATGTAAGCATTTTTAAGTCGTACCTCTTTTCCTAAAGTAAGTCTAAAATATTTACTGTTGGCTTCTTCTTTGAAATCGTCTTTTTCAATATATAATTCCTTTGAAAAAGGTACTTTCCTGAAACCAGCACTTTCATCTTCCTGATTATTTTCTGCTTCCAACCATTCAACTTGATCCGAAGGATAATTTTCAATAACCAATTTAATCGGATCCAAAACAGCCATTACCCTAGGTGCCGTTTTATTTAAATCTTCACGAATACAAAATTCCAATAAGGAAACATCAATAACATTATCTCTTTTGGCGACTCCTACCCTTTCGATAAAATCTCTAATGGCAGCAGGGGTATATCCTCTCCTACGTAAACCAGAAATGGTAGGCATCCTCGGGTCATCCCAACCTTTCACTATACCCTCTTGAACCAATTTGAGTAATTTTCTTTTACTCATTACGGTATAACTCAAGTTCAATCGTGCAAATTCACGTTGTTTTGGCAATAATGGTAATTCTTCTTGAGAATATGGATATACACTTTCCTTAAACCAGTTGTATAATTCTCTATGTGGTTTAAATTCCAAAGAACAAAGAGAATGGGAAATTTGTTCAATGTAATCGCTTTCTCCATGGGTCCAGTCATACATTGGATAAATGCACCAAGTATCTCCTGTTCTATGGTGATGTTTCTTTAAAATACGGTACATGATGGGATCCCTCATTAACATATTGGTATGCGCCATGTCAATTTTTGCTCTTAAAACATGTGCCCCTTCATTGAATTCGCCATCTTTCATTCTTTGAAATAAATCCAAATTTTCTTCAATCGATCTATTTCTATAGGGTCCATCAACTCCAGGCACTGTTGGAGTTCCCTTTTGTTCGGCCATAGCCACACTCGATTGGGAATCTACATAAGCTTTTCCCTCTTTGATAAGTAAAACGGCCCAATCATAAAGTTGTTGAAAATAATCTGAAGAATACAATTCATTGGCCCAAGTATAACCTAACCAAGATACATCCCTCTTAATAGCATCTACATATTCCTGTTCCTCTTTAGCGGGATTGGTATCATCGAATCTTAGATTAACAGGAGCATTATACTTTTCTCCCAAACCAAAACTAATACCAATGGCTTTAGTGTGTCCAATATGCAAATACCCGTTAGGTTCTGGTGGAAACCTAAACCGTAAATCATTTTTTGGCAATCCATTTGCCAAATCCTCTTCTATGATGTGCTCTAAAAAATTTAGAGATTTCTTTTCTTCAGACATAAATGCTTAACTTATTCAAACTGCCCAAAATTAAGCAAAATATAAACTTAAGCGAGGGTTTTTGTTAAATACAGAATGATTATTTTTATAAAAAATTAAAAGCCATGTCTCATATCAATTATACCTGTCCTAAATGTTCAAACAAAACATATCAACTAGGGCAATTGAGAGCTACAGGAGGTACACTCTCCAAAATTTTTGATGTACAAAATCAAAAATATACTTCCATAACCTGCAAAAGATGTAGTTATACCGAATTTTACAAGGCCAAAACCAGTGCTTTAAGTAATATTTTTGATTTATTTACAAACTAATGGGAGTTATAACATTACAAAATATTAGGGTCTTTTCGCATCATGGATGCTTGAAGGAAGAAACCAAAATTGGTAGTGATTATCGCGTGGATTTGGAAATTGAAGCTGATTTAAAAAAATCTTCTAAAACAGATCAACTATCTGATACAGTGGATTATGTTTTTTTAAATAAGGTCGTTAGAGAAGAGATGAAAATACCATCCCACTTACTTGAAACGGTAGCAAAACGTATCTTACAGCGCATCCTTAAAGAGGATAAACTTGTTAAAAAAGCAACGGTTTGGGTAAGTAAATTAAATCCGCCTATTGGAGGTGATGTTGAAATGGTTACAATAAAAATGACCGAAAAGAAGAAAAAATAAATGGTAAATGGGGTAAAAAGGTAATTTTTGTTACATTTGCAATCCATTTTAATGGCGTCTTGGCCGAGTGGCTAGGCAGTGGTCTGCAAAACCATCTACAGCGGTTCGAATCCGCTAGACGCCTCAAGAAAGCTCTTAATAAATTATTAGGAGCTTTTTTATTTTTTATCAGTCAAGTGGGTTGATTTGTTCGAATTTCTCTTTGATCATCTCCTTTTCTTTCGGAAAAAAACCTTGTGCCAATAACAGAAGGCCAAATCCCATAATAACCAAAGCGACTATTTTTTTGGTTTTAAAAATAGCACGAGGATTCAATCTGTTTTTTAAAGTTTTAGCAATAGAAATTTTGACTAGATCTACTAAAAAATAGGTAGCTAAAATGGTAGCTAAAAAGACAAATAAATCCTGATTGGTTTCAGTCAATGAATTTCCTATGACAATAAAACCCAACCATCCTAAAAGCACTCCGATGTTTATAAAATTAAGTAAGAACCCTTTGAGGAATAGTTTTTTGAAGTTCTTTTTTATTTCTACCCTATGATATTCTCTCACTATTTCCCTAAAAGATTTGGAAGTTTTTATAAAGGAAATAAAGCCATAAACAGCCAATAGAACGCCTCCAAAAACAAGAAAATTAGGGTCATCCTTTATTTTATCAAGGAGTTTGGTTGTACTGTAAAAGGCAACTAAAATGAATAAAACATCGGCCAGTAATACTCCAAAATCAAAAATAACCGCACTTTTAAATCCTTTGGTAGCACTGGTTTCCAACAGAACAAAAAAGACCGGACCAATGGTAAATGATAAGAGAATACCAAATGGAATGGCCGCTAAAATGTCATCTAACATAAAACCCTGAAAAACTTTCTAACAAAGTTAGAAAAAATATATGGTACCCTAAGAAGAGTTATTGAACCTTTACAGCAGTACCCGTAATAGAAACCAATAAAAAGGTACTTTGAGGAAACGTTTCTATATCTATTTTTATTCCTACAACAGCATTAGCAGACAGTTTGGAGGCATTTTCCTTTAATTTTTGAAAGGCTTCTTCCTTTGCTTCATTTATACTTTCTTCCAAGGAAGCAAAATAGGTTTCCTTTTTAAAGGTGAATGTCGTCTTTTGGGCATTTACCGATACCCCTGTAACAATACCTAAATAATCAATAATTTGATGGCCTTCAATGCTATTGGTTGTGCTTAATATCATTTATTGATCTTCTAATTTACCCAACAAAATAAAATCCAAGTGCTTTTTAACCAAATCGGTATTTTTCACTTTAACCACTACTTCATCACCCAATTGATACATGTTTTTGGTTTCCCTTCCGATGATTGCAAATTGGCTTTCATCAAATTCATAATAATCATCACTGATATCACGAATTCGAACCATACCTTCGCATTTATTTGAAATTATTTCTACATAAACACCCCAATCGGTAACCCCAGAAATTACACCTGCAAACTCTTCATCTTTATGATCCTGCATAAATTTAATTTGCATGTATTTGATGGAATCCCGTTCTGCCTGGGTTGCTAAATATTCCATACTGCTGCAGTGGCTACACTTATCTTCATACACCTCTTCACTTGCTGATTTACCACCATCTAAATAGTGTTGCAATAAGCGATGTGCCATCACATCTGGATACCTCCTAATAGGAGATGTAAAATGGCTGTAATATTCAAAAGCCAATCCGTAATGACCAATATTGAACACTGAATATTCTGCCTTACTCATACTTCTTATGGTAAGTGTATCTACCAGGTTCTGTTCTTTCTTACCAACCACATCTTTTAATAAGTTATTTAAAGAGGCTGTGGTACTCTTTCTATCCTTGAAGTTAAGTTTGTACCCAAACTTACCAACTACGTTTTGTAGAGCCGCTAATTTGGAATCATCTGGTTCGTCATGGATACGGTAAACAAACGTTTTTTTAGGTGATTTTTTACCTACAAACTCTGCTACCTTTTTATTGGCTAAAAGCATGAATTCCTCAATCAATTTATTGGCATCCTTACTGCTCTTAAAGAAAACACCAACTGGATTATTCTCTTCATCCAAATTGAACTTTACCTCCACTTTATCAAATGAAATAGCTCCTTGACTCATGCGTTTACTTCGCATAATTTTAGCTAAATCATCCAATTTCAAAATGGCATCTGCTATAGATTGATCTGCTGTATAGGCTTTTCCAGTAAGAGAAACTTCTTCAGGAATGTTATTAGATTTTGTTTCTATAATAGCTTGAGCTTCTTCATAAGCAAACCGAGCATCGCTATAAGTTACAGTTCTTCCAAACCACTGGTTCTTAACTTCAGCCTTATCGTTTAATTGAAATACTGCTGAAAAAGTAAATTTCTCTTCATGTGGCCTTAGGGAACAAGCAAAATTAGACAACACTTCAGGAAGCATTGGTACTACCCTATCTACCAAATAAATACTGGTACCACGTTCATAAGCTTCTTCATCTAAAACTGTATCAGGTTGGACATAATGCGATACATCGGCAATATGAATACCAATTTCATAGAGCCCATTATCCAATACTTGGAATGAAAGCGCATCATCAAAATCCTTAGCATCTTTGGGATCAATTGTAAACGTGAGGGTTTCACGCATATCCCTTCTTTTTGCTATTTCTTCAGCTGAAATGGATGTATCAATTTTACTTGCAAACTCTTCAACCTCATGAGGAAATTCATAAGGCAACCCATATTCAGCTAAAATGGAATGGATCTCCGTTTGATGGTCTCCTGGTTTACCTAAAACTTTTAGAATTTTTCCATAAGGAGAATCTGCTTTTTCTGGCCAATCTTCAAGAGAAACCAATACTTTATCCCCATCTTCAGCCTTATTGGTTTTATTGATAGGTACAAAGATGTCCTTGTACATTTTATTGCTATCAGGTATAACAAAGGCATAATTGCTATGTAATTGCACGACTCCAACATATTCACTTTTCTTACGCTTAATTATGTTGGTAATCTCCCCTTCTAGCTTCCCTCTTTTTCTTCTTTTGTATAGATAAAACTCAACTTCATCACCATCCAATGCTTTGTTTACATTATTAGATGCAACGTAAACATCATCCTCAAATTCATCACAAATAATGTAACCAGATCCTTTTGCTGTAATATCTAGAATTCCAGAGTAGTATTGTGTGGTAATAACAGCTTTAAACTTGCCTCTTTCTACTTCTTCAATCTCTTGCTTCGCTTTAAGTTGCGCTAGTTTCTTTATAATTTGATTCCGGCTACTGGCATCATTAACTCCAAGTTTAGCCGCAATTTGTTTATAATTGAAGGTTTTATTTCGTTCTTTTTTCAGAATACTCAAAATAGTTTGGGCCAAATTACCGATACCACCTGAGCTATTTCTTTTCCTTTTCTTTCTAGCCATAAAAAACTGATTCAAACAAATCTACTGTTTAATATATTAAGAAAAGAGCTTTCGTTGAAAGTTTATCCACATTTAATATCATATTAATTTTTCTTATTTAAATTTTTTAAAAGAATAATGATAATGATTATTGCTTGTTAATAGTTAGAATAACTTTTTTAAAAAATATTTTGAAAACACATAGTTTACGTTCTATTAATAATTAATTAACAAAGGTTATTGATTTAAATAGTTCATTATTAGCTTAATGTTAAATACTATTAACAACTGTTGAGAACGCATGTTAATAGTTTCATCTTAATAAATTGTTAAAGAAATGGGTGTTGATATTAAAAATTTAGCTGCTGATAACTTAGCTAAAAATTGTAGAGTTATTTTTTTGATATCAGGATTTAAATTCTGTTTGAAAATTTAATTGACTTTTGAAAATTTTTCTTTTAGAAAGAAATTAACAGTTATTAACAAGTTATGAATACTAATAACAACAGTAACTAACAACCTATAAAATTTGTAAACAGTTTTGAAGGGGCGTTTTACCACATTTTGTACCTTTACAGCCTTAATTTATTTGCCAAAACTATGAAAATCTCTATTGGAAACGATCACGCTGGAACCGATTATAAATTTGCTGTTATTGAGCACCTTAAAAGTAAAGGTATAGAAGTTACTAACTATGGAACCGATTCCAATAGTAGTGTTGATTACCCTGATTTTATACACCCTGTTGCTAATGATGTTGAAAAGGGACAAGTTGATTTTGGTATCATTATATGTGGTAGTGGAAATGGGGCTAATATGACAGCTAATAAACATCAGGGTGTTCGCTCTGCCTTATGTTGGAATAAGGAGATTGTTCAATTAGCAAGAGAACATAATAATGCTAATATTTTAAGTATTCCAGCAAGGTTTACGGCTTTGCCTCAGGTGTTGGAAATGGTCGATGTCTTTTTGGAAACAGCCTTTGAAGGTGGAAGACACCAAAATAGGATAGACAAAATTCCTGTTTCCTGTTAATGGGGCACCAACATTCACATAACCATTTAACCAAAGATACTAAGGATAGGAATCTGATGATTTCTATTGTTCTTAATATTTTGATTACGGCTGCTCAAGTAGTGGGAGGTCTGGTTTCTGGAAGTTTATCTTTATTAAGTGATGCGCTCCATAATTTTAGTGATGTCATTTCACTTATTGTAAGTTATATAGCTTCAAAACTAAGTAAACAAAAAGCTTCGTTTAATAGAACTTTTGGTTATAAAAGAGCCGAAATTTTGGCCGCTTTTGTAAATGCATCAACCCTTATCATTGTTGCTTTTATATTAATTAAAGAAGCTATTCATAGGTTTCAAGATCCACAAACTATAGATTCTGGTTTGGTTATTTGGCTAGCAATCTTGGCAATTGCCTTTAATGGGTTTAGTGTCTTGCTTTTAAAAAAGGATTCCAACCACAATCTCAATCTCAAATCGGCCTATCTACATTTATTAACTGATATGTTGGCTAGCGTAGCGGTTTTGGTAGGTGGTCTTTTAATGAAGTACTATGAGTTATTTTGGGTGGATAGTTTGTTAACTTTGTTAATAGCTCTTTACCTTATTTGGGTGGGATTTGATTTGCTTAAATCCTCTACTAGAATGCTTATGTTGTTTACCCCAGATTATATTGATATTAAAGAAGTGGTGCGTACTGTGAATAAACTGCCTAAAGTAAAAAAACTACATCATGTGCATATCTGGAATTTGAGCGATCATGAACTTCATTTGGAAGCACATTTAGATTTAGAAGAAAATATGTCGATCACCGAATTTGATGAACTTCTTCACAGAATAGAGATGGAGCTGCATGAGAAATTTGATATCAATCATGTTACCATTCAACCAGAATTTGATAAAAACGACCCAAAAGAAGTCATAGTACAAGACTAATGCTAGAGATTCAAATAAAGACTTTTGATGAGTTGCAAACCAAAGAACTATATGATTTGCTTCAATTAAGAAGTGAAGTCTTTGTGGTGGAGCAGGATTGCGTATATCAAGATATTGATGGAAAGGATCAAAAAGCACTTCATGTTTTGGGTTATTATCAGAACCAATTGGTAGCTTATACCAGACTCTTTAAACCTGGTGATTATTTCGAATATTCTAGTATTGGTAGGGTGGTAGTTAAAGAGTCTTTCAGACAATTTGGTTTTGGAAAAGACATTATGAAGGCCTCTATCAAGTTGATTGAAGAGGATTTTAAAGGAAAAGTGATAAAAATATCTGCCCAATGTTACCTCAAGAAATTCTATAATGAATTAGGGTTTATTGAGGAAGGTGACACCTACTTGGAAGATGATATTCCTCATATGGCAATGTATAGAAAGCTTGAAGCTTAATACATTATTGAATTCTCAAAAAACTACTCCAAGGCTCTCTTAATTGCTTTAAATAGCGTCTATAAAAATCAGATTTACGATTTCTTTTTTGGGTTATACATAACAATGATTTGAATAACTATGGCGAGAAATACCAATAAATAAATTTCAATATGAGTAAATAATTCAACGGTATCAACAGCTTGTTTACTAATTGACATTTGTTTACTGCCTTCGTTAAGTTGAATTTTTGATAGGTCGGTTAGATTGTGTTTTAAAACTGAAATATCATTTAGAATTTTCGAATGGTTAGAGGTATTGGAATCTTTCAACTGACTTTCAGAATCCATCAATGATTCCATATTATTTTTTAGCTCTTTGAAAACTTTTGACTCTTCTGTGGTCAGTTTTGTTTGCTCAAATCGATTTACTAAAGATTGTAAATCAGCATTTACTTTAGAATTCTGAGATACAAAAAAGCTAGAATCAGAGGCTACTACAGCCAATTCCTTTTCTTGTACTAATTTGAGCATGTCAAAAATTAAATCACTGGCAATTAACCTATCTTCATAAATAGTAACAACCGAATCACGAACTCTTACAAAATTGTTCTTATCTATTAAGTTTGTGGTAATTATAAGAACAAAGACCATTAATATTCCTAGGATCCATTTTAGCTTATTGAAGAACGTCATAGATAATTGTTTTAAAGTAGTTTGTGTGTTACACAAAAATATAAAAACCTTATAAAGAATAGCTATAAATCGAAGTAAGCGGAGATTTTCCTATTATTTACTTATTAGAGAAGTGTTTTTTGCCTCTTGTTTCTTAATTTAGATTGTTAGGCTGGCTAAATGCTGTTAATTGTTGGTTTATGTATGTGTAAAGCACAATACCTTATATTCTTAATTTTGTTATGTTCTTTTTGGAACTGTAAACAAGATAAAATTTTGTCTCAAACTGAATTTGAGCAAGCTGTTTTATATGAAATAGCACCATCAATTATAGATTCTATCTTTTATGATAGAAGAATTCTTCCACCACCTCCACCGTTGCCAGATGTTTTTGAAAAAGAAGCGTTTAATAAGGATATTGATAGAGCTATTGATACTTACAAAAATAGTGATAAGTATAAGGATAAAATGAGAAAATGGGAACGAGTGAAAGATTCTGTAGAAAGGGATGAATCGCTAATCTTCTTGATTGTCTCAGATTCAATTGACACAAAATATGGATCAAATTACAGAATTGATGTGAATAAATTAAAATCAAATAATAAGAAAATTAGGTTTAAATATCGTTCAGAATTTCCAAGTGGAAATGAGTTATGGAGACCCAATGATGATTACTTCATAGCCGCTGAAATAGATTTTAGTAGCATATCATTTGATAATACAAAAAACAATGGTGTTTTAAATGTAGGTTATTCCATGGGGGCTCTTAATGGAGTTGGTTTTAGAATCTATATAAAGAAAAATGAAAATGAAAAGTGGACCATTGATAAAATTGTAAGTACTTGGATTTCTTGATAATCTTAGACTTTTAAAATGAAATTTAAGCCATGAAAATCAAAATTTTAGCAATATTATTTTTTACCTTTTATATGTTTGGATTTGCTCAAAGAGACAGATTCAATTATCCCAATTTTATAGGAGAAAATTTAAATGGAATTGAGAAAAATCCAGATTGGAAAATTTTAGCGCAATCAACAGGAGACTTAAATATGGATGGTTTGGATGATGCAGCTATCATTCTAGAATCAAAGGATAGTATTCAGGTTAAAGAATGTTCTAATTGTAAATTAATTAAAAGGAAACCTAGAGTTATTCTGGTCTTATTCAATCAAGACAGTAAACAAACGGTCGTCATTCAAAATAATGAGTTCATAGCTCGAGGGGATGAGGGTGGCATGGTTAATTATCTTGAACCTGAATTATCAATCAAAAAAGGATGGCTGAATATATTCTATCAATATACACGATCACATCAGTCTTATACCTTTGAATTTAGAAATAACCAAATGGAACTTATTTTAGCTGAATCGGTTGGTGTACATTCAGCTAGTGGTGATTTTGAAAGTGATAAGTTTGACTTTTTAAAAGGAATATTAACTTCGGAAACTGGAAATATCTCCCAAGAGAAGAGTAAGAAAGAAATCTTCAGATTGGATATCCAACCTAAATCACTTAACGAATTTGGAGAAATGTATGAATGGGAAGTATTTGAAAATAAATACTTGTAAATTATTTCCAGATTTTTTGAAAATGATATTTGGAGTCTTAAATGTTGTATAATTAATTGATTTAAAATTACTTATCTTTAAATGATTTGTATTCTATTTTATAAATTTTAGTATTCAGATCAAATAAGTCAGTTTCATACCTGTAATAGTTAAGTAACATTATAAATCAAAAAAGAATGAAAAATCTAATTATCATGCTCTCCATGTCATTGTTGATTTCTTGCAATGGAAAAAACGAGCAATCAAAGATGAAGTCGGAAGAAAAAACGGAATTAGATATTCAGGCCGAATTAAAATCCATTGAAGAAACTAGAAATGCGTTTCAACTGGCTATTAAAGAAAATAGATTCGGTGATTTAAGACAATATGGAACAGAGGATGTTAAATCGCTGACTCCTGATTGTGGTGTATGGGAGCCTTTTAAGAGATTAAGTGAAAACCCTGTTGGTAAATTCCATTACGATAGTTTGGTGATGCATCCCAAAGAAACCATTATTGTAAGTGACAGTATTGCCTATGATTTTGGGACCAGCTCGACCTATTATACCAATGAAGAAGGGGAGGCCATTGAGCTGACTGCGACTTTTCTGGCCATACTCAAAAAAGATAAAAAGGATGGTAAATGGAAACTCCACAGAGAGGTGGCAAACACAAGAGATTTGGATTAATGTAATACCGTTTTAAATTTTTGACTCATGAAAAAACTTCAATATACAATTGAAATAAACGCGTCTGCGGATGAAGTTTATAATACAATGCTTGGTATAGATAACATCGAAACTTATAACCTATGGACAGCTGAATTTAATCCCACTTCCACTTATGAGGGAAGTTGGGATAAGGGATCTAAAATTCTCTTTGTTGGGACCGATGAGAATGGCAAAAAAGGAGGTATGGTCTCAGAAATTGCAGACAATATCCCACACAAATTTATTTCCATTCGTCATTACGGAATTTTGGATGGCGACAAAGAAATCACTGAAGGCCCAGACGTTGAGAAATGGGCTGGCGGATTGGAAAATTATTCCTTTCAAGAGGAAAATGGAGTGACAACAGTAACGGTTGAATGTGATATGGCTGATGATTATCAGGATTATTTTGATACCACTTGGCCAAAGGCTTTAAAAAAGCTCAAAGAACTTTCCGAAAACTAGAATTTTTGTGGAATTTAATGAATGGAGAATAAATTATTTTACCTCGCAATTCAAAAAGGGACATCCTTTTTATAATAGGATGGAGCATAAAGATCCTACAAGTAAATGCTTTATAATAAAACTTCGGTATAAAGCTTTGGATTGATCTAATTTTGAAGACTTAAAGGCGAAATAAACAAGAAATGCAAAGTTAAGAATGGTAATAATACTTAAGATGGTTCTGTTGTGATAAAATAGAAACAGGGCACAGACCAAAATACATAAACAAATAACCACATACGATTGTAAAACCAACCTATCAATAGATTGGTCCAGTGCTTTGTTTGCAAAAAACATGGTACTTAAACCATAAAGAATCAACATGGCTTGTTCGTTCAAAGTACCTTTAGTATATAGAAAAGTAAGAAATATAGTAAGTAGAATGACCAATATTTCGGTCAAGTAGTGATTTAAAAATTTATTCATTGAGAAAATTAATTGTTGTCGCCAACATAGGTAATTAATATTTCGACTCTTCTGTCAAATTTAGCTTCGCCACCAAGTGGAAATTTGCGACGAAGTCCCACATATTTCATGCGTTTTTTATCAACACCACTTTTGGCTAGATAATCATAAATATACTTGGCACGAGCTAGGGATAAATTGCGTTTTTTTGTTTTTCTATCTACAGCATCTCGACTGTATTTGGTACAACAAACATGGCCTTGAATAGTAAAATAAATATCATCACGTTCTATTAAAACCTTAGCGATATCATCCAGTACGGGCTTGGATTCTGGTAACAGTGTCGTATAACCTGTTTTAAACAGAATATTGTTTAAAGTTACTTTATCGCCAGTTTTTAAATCACCATTGATAATTTCCCGAAACTCTTGAGCCTCTTCCGGTGTCGTTTTCTTTTCTTTTCGAGGAGGATCATAGGGATGCACGATAATTTCAACCTTTCGGTTCAAACCACGGATTTTCTCAACATTTTCTTCTTGAACAACTTTAAGTAGAATTTCACCTTTACCATCAACGTTGCTTATTTTGGAATCGTCCAGTTCGTTGTTTGAAAATATGGTTTTTATAGAATTGGCACGTTTCTGAGAAAGATCCAGATTGTAGTTGGTACTTCCACGATCATCACAAAAACCATAAATAGAAACACGCTCTATATCTACGGTGTCTAAAGTTGAAATAAAAAGTAATAACCTGCTTCTTTCAGTTTCAGGAACATCAAATTGATCAGTTTCAAAATAGACCACATGGTTAAATTCCTTTTGGGCTAAGGCATTGAAACTACAAACAAAAATCCATATAAAGAGTAGGTTTTTCATTGTATGCTACGGATAATAGCAATTAAATATAGTAAATTATTAAAAATTAACCCTTCTTCAATCTCAAATAATCATAATACGTCTCCAAATTTGAAAGAATCTCAGTTGATTTCTTTATTTCGGGGTTATGATTTTTGTAATAATCATACAAACCTTCTCTGTAAACATAGCGTTTTACTATTTCGTCGGTTAATAGTGATAGTATTTGATCCTTATTTTGATTGATAGCAAGCTCCTTAGAGCTATTTAAGGTTTTCAACAATTGGTTGTATTCATTTTTGATATTATCTTCTAAATCTTCTTTAATGGCTTTTTTATGAACCTCACTTAGAGCTTTTTCTGTTTCTGTTACAAAGGAAAAGTCATTAGATTTAAGATATTTTTTGAAATCCTCAAAATCAGAGTTACCTAATTTAAATTGACCGATGTTTTCTAGATTGGGATGTTTGTAATAATAGTTGGTTGCATAATCAAAAATCAGGAAATCATTTAAAATGGCATCTGTGACCGCAGAATTCTTACTAATTTCCATAGCTTCATCTGGTTGTACACCACCTCCATCATATACCTTTCTACCTCCTTTGGTTTTAAATTCGTTGTAGTTCTTTTTGTCAATTCTAACGGCATTTCCTTGTTCGTCCCTATGCCAATAATCTAACGCTTGAATACACCGACCAGAAGGCGTGTAATAGCGTGAAATGGTTATTTTTAATTGGGTACCATAAGTTAAAGGTTTGGGACGTTGCACCAATCCTTTTCCAAAACTTCTAGAACCTACAATAACGGCGCGATCCAAATCCTGAAGGGAACCAGATACAATTTCACTTGCCGAGGCACTACTGCCGTTGATTAAAACAACCAATGGGATTTCTGTATCAACTGGATCTTTAGAAGTGTAATAGGTTCTATTGAATTTTTCCACTTTGGATTTGGTCGTTACTACCAATTGACCTTTTGGCACAAATAAGTTCACAATGTTAACTGCTTCATGCAAAAGCCCTCCTGGATTTCCTCTTAAATCCAAAATTATTTTTTTGGCTCCTTGAGCCTTTAAATCCCTAAGTGCATAAGAGGTTTGTGCAGAAGCTTTGGTATTAAAAGCATTCAAAACAATATAGCCTGTTTTATCATTGATCATAGAAAAATAGGGCACCGCATCAATTTCAATTTCAGAATGTTTGATTTCGGTGGTGTATTGTTTTCCTTGTCTCACATAGGTCACATTGGCCGAACTATTAGCTGCCCCTTTTAAAAGCTCCCCAGCATCGTCCTTAAAGTCAGCTACAACGGTGTTGTTTACCTTGATAATTTCATCTCCTGCCTTTAGACCTGCTTTATCGGCAGGATATCCTTGGTAGGGTTCCACAATCAAAAGTTTATCTTTCAAAACCCTTACTTTGGCACCAATTCCTGTGTAATCTCCAGTGCGTCTTATCTTTTCAGCTTCTACATCCTGTTCATTATAGAATTGGGTGTAGGGGTCCAAATCTTCCAACATGCTTTTAATGGCTTTGTCCATCAAATCGGCTGGATTGGTCTCATCTACATAACTCATGTTTATTTCCTTAAACAAGGTGGTGAAGATTTCCAATTGTTTAGCTACTTCAAAGAAGTCATTTTTAAAGGAGGAGGCAGTAACCAAAATAGCTAATGCCAGTATGGGGATTATGATACGGGTCTTTAATAATCGTTTCATAGCAGGACTAATCTTTATGGATGTGTTTTAAAAATTTGGAAAACAACTTTTTAGAAAGGTCATTTATTTCATGAAAAGTTAGTTTGTCTTTCCCAATGTACAAAATCATAAACGCATATTGCTCGTCAATGTTGTTAAATATATCCCATTTATTTAATCGATAAGCTTCCCTTAACAAGCGTTTTATGTGGTTTCTGTCTACGGCTTTTTTAAATCTTTTTTTGGATACAGAAACACCTACTTTACAAGGAATGTCATCTTCAAAATGGGTTTTTATGTAAACCATCCGAAGGGGATAGGCAGAAACACTTTTTCCTTCAGAAAAAAGGGCTTCAATCAATTTTTTGCTTTTTAGTTTTTCAGCCTTGGGATAGGTATGATTCATGAGGCAAAGGTAGGCATGTCTGATTTATAAATAAGATAAAAGAGTTTAAAGGTCTTTGGTACTTATTATTTTTACTTGATGCTGTTTTAAATCCTTAAGAGCAAAATCTAAAGTTTCTTGAGCAATAGCCTTGGTAGCATCGCTAATGAAATAGGTTTCAAACCCTTCACTCTGCGCATCTTTGGCGGTGTAGTAAACACAATAGTCTGCCGCTAATCCGCAAACATAAACCTGTTTGATGCCTTTTGATTTTAAATAGGCTGAAAGTCCTGTATGATGGCGTCTACCATTATCAAAAAAACCGCTGTAACTATCTGTTTTTGGATCCATACCTTTTCTGAAAATAGCAGAAACAGCATTCATATCAAGAGTTTCTGAAAACTGCGATCCTTCACTTCCCTGAATACAGTGGTCTGGCCATAATACTTGTTTGATTCCAAAAAGGTCAATCATATCAAACGGTTTTAAACCATCATGATTGGAAGCAAAACTCAAGTGGTTTGAAGGATGCCAATCTTGAGTGGCTACCACCAGGTCAAATTGGGGTTGCAATTGATTTACAGTAGTGATGATAGTATCTCCTTCTGGAACGGCCAAAGAACCACCAGGTAAAAAATCATTCTGTATGTCAACAAGAATTAACGCTTTCATTTCTTTTGATTCTTTAGGTCATCTCTTAGTACTTCTACGGCTCTACTTATACCCACTTTATAAACATGTGGGTTATCAAAACGTTTGTGTTCACGAGGAAGTAACTGTAAGTTTTGTTTAGCCATCTCTGCGATTTCCTGAGTGCTTTTTTTGGCTATGGATCTCTTACCTTGATTCATAACTTCGCGCAACATGGGTTTCCCTTGTTCTGATGCAATAGCCATAGCTTTATGGGGTTCAAATGGATGTACCATTTCATTGGGTGTTTGTTCTGTTTCCATGGCAATAGCATCTCCCATATAAAGCCCATTAGGATTCAAATAACGATATACTTGCTTTGATCCGGGAAGATTCATTTTTTTAAGGTTTTCTGAAATTTTGATTCGTGGAACCCCATCAAAACTACACAGTTTATAAACCCCGTCAAGTGCACCGTTAGAGCGACCAACTACCAAATTTGTTCCCACGCCATAAATGTCTATAGCGGCTTCTTGCTCCTTCAAACTTCTTATCACATGCTCGTCCAATTGGTTTGAGGCTGCAATTTTCACCTCAGGAAAACCTGCAGCATCCAGCATGTTTCTACAAGTTCGCGATAGGTACGCCAAATCACCACTATCCAATCTTATGGCGGCCAATTGATGTCCTTTTGATTTTAAATGTTTAGCTACTTCAATTGCATGGGGCATGCCACTTTTTAAGGTATTGTAAGTATCTACTAATAAAGTGCAATTATCAGGAAAGGTCTCGGCATAGGCCATAAAGGCGGTTAATTCGTCATCGTAAGACTGTATAAACGCGTGAGACATGGTACCAGAAATGGGAATTTCAAATTCCTTTCCTGCCAATACATTAGAGGTACTATCAAACCCGCCTATATAGGCAGCTCTTGAAGCCAATAATCCAGCATAACCTTGGGAACGGCGCAAGCCAAACTCTGAAAGGATGGCTTGTTTTCCTGCCACATAACGAACCCGACTCGCCTTGGTAGCAATCAGTGATTGAAAGTTAAGAATATTGAGCAAATATGTTTCAATAATTTGGCACTCTACCACAGAGGCTGTAACCGATAGAATAGGGGCAAAGGGAAAAACCACTTGGCCTTCTTCCATGCTTTTTATATGTCCTCTAAAGGAGAACCCACCCAAGTATTCTAAAAAGTCTTCCCTAAAACCTTGATCCTTGAGGTAGGCCAGATCATCTTTGGTAAAAGAGACTTTCTCAAGCCAATCTAAAACCTGCTCCAAACCGCAGAATAGAACATAACCACTTTCAAATGGATTTTTTCTAAAGAAATAATCAAAAGTGGCCACGGTGTTATGCTTTCCATGGAGAAAGTAAGATTGCGCCATGGTAAGCTGATATAAATCGGTATAAAGACCAGAGGATAAATTCATGTGGATTTAATTAAAAACTAAAAGCGGATACTATGATTATCATAATATCCGCTTAAAGATAAGGATTACTCTGTAAATTATTCTTTTTCCTTGGAGTTGTTACTTTGATTCACATCTGCCATCCTTCCTTTAGGGTCTATGGCAACTGACTGAACCTCTTTTTTAGCAGTAAAGGTATATGTAGGGTAGGCCCAAGCCCAATCTGACAAAATAGTTGCGTCTGTTGGTTTTTCACCGCGCATAATGCGTAAAGGAATGTATATATCTTCGGTTGAACCATCGGTGTAAGTTACTGTAAGATCCATAGGCATAGGCATTAACCCAATACGCTCCAAAGTAACTTCTTTGCTAGCAATTTCTTTTACTCCATAATCAATGGTGTTGGTTGTTTGTCCAAAATCTACCAAATACCAATCCAGTTCCAAACCTGATACTTTCTCAGCTACTCGGATAAAATCCATAGGTTTTGGATGCTTGAATGACCAATCATCAAAATACTGTTTAATGGTTTTGTTGAGGTTTTCTTCACCCATAACATAACCCAATTGCGCTAAAAAGACCTCCCCTTTAACATAAGCAGCCAAACTATAAATTTGGTTGAATGCATATCGGTCTGCATGGGTGGTAAGAGGTTGCTCTCTTCCAGAGGTCGCCAGATAAGCGTAGTATTTATAGGCATTGGAAAAAGGATTTTCCTTGCCTTCATCCATCACTTCATTCATAGCGACATCACTGATATAGCTGGTAAAACCTTCATCCATCCATTCGTGACGTACTTCATTGGTAGCCAACAAAAACTGAAACCAAGTATGAGCCATTTCGTGAGCAGTGGTACCAATAAGACCACCTAATTTACTGCCTCCAGTAATTAAAGTACACATAGCATACTCCATACCACCATCACCACCTTGAATCACAGAGTATTGTTTGTATGGGTATTTCCCCACATGATTGCTATAAAAAGTGATAAGATCAGCTGCTTTGGGCTGAAGTTTTTTCCAGTTTTCTTGAATGGAATCTGCTCCTTTGTAGAAGAAATGGAGCATAGGGCCATTTTCTACTTGAAGTTTATCATGAACATATTCAGGGTCTGCCGCCCAAGTAAAGTCATGTACATTTGGCGCTACAAAATGCCAAGTCAAGGTTTTCCCTTTTACTTTTTTAGCTTTTCCAGATTGGTAACCATGACCAACTTCTTCTGGATTCTGAAGATATCCTGTTCCGCCAACAACATAATCTTTGTCAATCGTCAAGGATATATCAAAGTCACCCCAAACACCGTAAAATTCACGTCCAATGTAAGGGTCTGCGTGCCATCCTTCATCATCATATTCTGCCATTTTAGGATACCATTGGGTCATGGAAAGAGCAACGCCATCTTTGTTGTTTCTTCCAGAACGACGAATTTGTACAGGAACTTGTGCATTGAAAACCATATCAAAGGTTACTTTTTCCCCAGGTTGGATAGGCTTTGCTAAATCAACCTCCAAAACAGTTCCAACTACATTGTAGGTAAGGTCTGTGCCATTTTGTTTTAAAGAAGATACTTTTATAAAACCGATTTCGTCTTCCTTTAATTTGCTAATACGATCTCCAACTCTAGAATCTGGATCAGCAATAGTGCGTGAACGTACATCCATTTCACTTCCGGGTTGGAAGGCATTAAAATAAAGATGATAGAATACTTTATTCAACACATCTGGAGAATTATTGGTGTACACCAAGGTTTGTGTACCATCGTATTGATAGTTGTCCACATGCATATCGATATTCATTTTGTAATCCACGTGTTGTTGCCAATACCCAGTCTTAGGCTGTTCGACAGGTGGGTCTATTTTTGCAAATGAACTTAGAGAAAAACTAAGCAAGATGAGAAAAAGTGTCTGTTTCATAAAAAATATCAAATGTTAAAAATAATCGGGAAGCAATTTATAGGTTTTTTGTAAAATGCCACTTCTATAAAAAGTTAATTTATTTAAAATTCAAGGTCTCTCAGATTTTATTAGAGACATCCACGAGATAAAGTATGAAGGAATATGAATGCTATTTTTGATTCAAGATAAAAAAAGCCCATCCAAACGGATGGGCTTTTAGTATAAGTTAAAATAAGATTATTTTATCTTAGAAGCTACGATTAAAGCGTTGTAGGCATTAGCCATTTTTTCGCTTTTTGATAGATCTCCAAAAGGTCTAACATCATTTGCATCACCTCCTACTACAACTTTAGTGTTGATAGGTAAACCAGAGCTCAAGATGACATCTTTAACTTGTGCTGCGGTCAAATTAGGGAAATAAGAACGAACCAAAGCAACAACTCCTGCTACAGCTGGAGCAGCCATTGAAGTTCCTCCTTTTGTATCGTATTGATCTTTAAATGGTACTGTTGAATACACACTTGCTCCAGGAGCAAAAACATCTACATTGATTTTTCCATAGTTTGAGAAACTAGCAACCATATTAGATCCATATTTAGGAGCCAAAGCACCAACTGTAATGAAAGTGTTGGAAACTTCTGGACCGTTATCTACTTGATCGTTTGGATAACATGCTTTTTTATCTAAGTCAATACCTTCATTACCTGCAGCATTTACAAAAACCACATCGTGTTCTCCTGCATATGCAATAGCATCTCTCACCCAATCACTGTGAGTCGCATAATATTTTCCAAAACTTCCGTTGATTACTTTAGCACCATTATCAACTGCATATCTGATAGCCAAAGCGATATCCTTGTCATACTCATCTCCGTTAGGAACCGCTCTGATACTCATAATTTTCACATTGTTTGCAACACCGTTAGCTCCTAAACCATTGTTACGTTCTGCAGCAATGATACCAGCTACGTGAGTTCCGTGGCTTTCACCTTCTTCACTAGGAGTTACATTTCCGTTTCCATACCCTACATCAGTCAGGTCATCCACGTTATCTCCTGTTTTTCTACCATTGAAATCCTTGTTAAGGTTGTAATCCAATTTATCAGAGAAGTAATCCAAACCTCCTTGTAATTCTTCTAAAGCTGCTTCAGCAGAATCCAAACCATTGCTGTACATGTATTTCATCATGCTTACATAGCGGTTTAATTCTTCATCTGTAGAAGTAATGCCATTTACATCTTCTGGTGTGTAATCTTTTTTACCCAAATGAGCTGCAATGGCTTTGTCTGCTGCTTCTACTTGTTTGAATATTTGTTCGTATTGCGTTTTTTGAGCAACAGTTTTTTGATATTCTTTTTCATATTCTTCTTTGGCTCTTTCAAAATCTGGGTGAGACGTATCTCCTTTAGCCAAGATTCTTACATACTCTAATTGCTCATCGTACCCATCACCTAGGAAATTCCAACCGTGTACATCATCAACATACCCGTTTTTATCATCATCGATACCGTTTCCAGGAATTTCTTTTTCATTGGTCCAAACCACACCATCCAAATCTTCGTGGTTGATATCAATACCACTGTCTATAACAGCAACAATTACGGTTTGTCCTTTATTATCCTTAATAATTTCTGAATATGCTTTATCCACACTCATACCAGGAATGGTGTCTTTCACCAAATCCAAATGGCCCCAATTGTGTTTTTCACTTTCGGTAAGTTCTGAGACTTTTAGAGGGGTTGTGTCAACGTTTTCAATTGGTGTAGAAACAATATCAATACCAGAACCGCAACTAGAAAGAATTGCGGCAGCAACTGCTGAAAACAATACAGGTTTTAATACTCTCATTTTTTTGAATAATTTTTTAATTAGTTAAATATGTCATCACAACTAAATACTTCATTGACTCTTACACCTTTATCCGTGTTTTGAACTGTAATGATTTCATTGTGTGCATCGTGCTCCAAAAATAAGTAATAATTGTTACTTGCTGCCAAATTGAGAAACTTTTCTTTCTCGTCTAAAGTCAAGAGCGGCCTAGTATCATACCCCATGACAAAAGGAAGAGGTAGATGACCTACTGTAGGTAACAAATCGGCCATAAAACAAATGGTTTTGTCTTGATAGTGAATCATAGGAATCATTTGCTTGTCTGTATGACCATTTGCAAAGAAAATGTCAAATCCCAATTCGGATGATTTTAGGATATCCTGCTCAGGAAGTGAGACATGTTTCAAATGTCCGCTTTCCTGCATAGGAAGAATATTTTCAGTCAAGAAAGAAGCTTTTTCTCTTCTATTAGGTTCTGTGGCCCATTTCCAATGATCTTGGTTGCTCCAAAAAGTAGCATTCTTAAAGGCTGGTTCGTAACCTGTTCGGTCTTTATTCCATTGAATACTCCCACCACAATGGTCAAAATGTAGGTGTGTCATAAAAACATCGGTAATATCATCTCGGTGAAATCCATGTTCTTTAAGAGCCTTATCAATAGAATCGTCTCCCCATAGGTAGTAGTAACCAAAAAATTTGTCTGATTGTTTGTCTCCCATTCCGGTATCAATCAAAATCAAGCGGTTTCCATCTTCAATGAGAAGGCATCGCGCTGCTATATCAATCATATTATTGCTATCTGAAGGATTGGTTCTGCTCCAAATGGATTTTGGAACAACCCCAAACATGGCACCGCCGTCTAATTTGAAGTTCCCGGCGTTAATTGGGTATAAATTCATAATGGTGTAAATTAATTCATCTGCAAATTACTAAAACATCCCCTATTTTTTAGTTTGAACAATAAGATATTAGCCCTATTTTAACATTACAAAACAGTCATTACAGGGTGATGGTTTTTAAGGGAAGAAAAAAACATTTATTTTTATAGAAAAGGATTCTTATGAAACCATCAGTTAAAAACCCGTTGAAGATAAAAGAGATGAAACTGCTTAGGTTTGGAAGGGATTTTAAACCGGATGAGCAGATTATCCTGAGAGATTATTTGGCCATTGAGCGCACTAGATTGGCAAACGAACGTACCTTGCTTTCCTACATAAGGTCCTCACTTTATCTTTTACTTGCTGCTATGGCATTCTTTCAACTTAAAAATTATGCCGATTTTAAATATGTGGCATTCATTTCCCTAGGGTTTAGTTTTATATTTTTTGTGATTGGAATTTATCGGTTTATACTCCTTAAAAAAAGTTTGAAGCGGTTGTATTACTTATCTCAAAGCAAACAACAACAACATGATTCCTAATTGAGGTTTAATTCTTATTACCTATGAACATAGATCTGATCATAACGTTTGCAATTATTATTGTTGGCGTTTTTTTGTTTGTTCGGGATTACTTTACCATAGACACCACGTCAATCCTTATTATGGCGATGTTTATTGTAGCGGGTGTTTTGACCCCTGAAGAGGGTTTTTCTGGATTTAATCATCCTGCAACTTTAACTTTGGGATGTATTTTTGTGTTAAGTGCCGGAATCTTTAAATCAGGAATCTTAGATAATTTAAGTTACAGTATTATCCGAATTGCCAAGGTAAATTATGTCATGGCGCTTATCATTTTCTGTTTGATATCAGGTGTGTTTTCTGCTTTTATAAATGATACGGCGGTAGTTGCTCTGTTATTGCCCATTGCCCTTACTGTTTGTAAAGAAGCAAATATCAAACCTAGCCGATTGCTTATGCCTATTTCCTTTGCAGCTTTGTTTGGAGGCACTTGTACACTGATAGGCACATCTACTAATATTTTGGTGAGCAGTTATTCAAAAAAATATGGAGTAGAAGCTTTTGGAATGTTTGAGTTCAGTCTGGCAGCATTGTGCTTAATGGCCATTGGCTTTACTTATTTGTTTGTTTTCAGTCCACTTTTACTTCCGAAGAAAAGAGAAGTGGAAGAAGATTTTACCATCAATGCCGAAAATTATATCACGGAATTGATTATAAGCGACGAATGTAAAGATGTTGGGAAGTCCATTGCTAATTCAGACTTGGTTAAAGAATACAATATCAATATTCTATCTATTTTGAGAGGCGGCATTTTAATTCATGAGTTTTCGTCAGAGACCAAAATATTTAAAGGTGATACACTAAAAGTTATTGCGATTCCAAAAACCTTAAACCGATTATTGGATGTTGATGGTATCAAGATAAGTGGCGCTCAATTGGTTACCAGTGGAAATGAAGATTCTCAAGGCTATCATATTTATGAGGTAATTATACCTTTTGGTTCTGACTTAATGGGCAATTCCCTAAAAGAACTTCATTTTAGAAGACGTTTTAATTGCTCGGTAATTGCTATTAGGCAAAGGGGAGAGGTAATGTATGATAAACTATCTTTAGTTAATCTTAAAGAGGGGGATATGCTTTTGATTATAGGAAAGGAAGAGGATATTAAACAACTAGAGGTTAAGAACAGAATTGTTAGACTTACAGAACATGAAAAAAAACTAGTAGACTTAAAGAAGGCCATTCCAGCGATTATTATTGGTGTTTTGGTCGTCTTGACAGCCGCATTGAATATAACGACCATTTTAATAAGTGGAATGGTTGGTGCCTTATTGATGATTCTTCTGGGTATTTTAAAACCTAAAGAGGCCTATCAAGCAGTGGAGTGGAAGGTCATATTTATGGTAGCAGGTGTGCTTTCTATGGGAACAGCTTTGGAGAAAACAGGTGGTGCCCAATTGATTGCTGATGGCATTCAAGCCAGTTTGGGACAATATAATGCCCATGTCACATTGAGCGTTTTGTATTTGGTCACTTTTTTATCAACCAATTTAATTTCCAGTAAGGCCACTGCTGCTTTAATGACTCCTGTTGTGATAAGTTTGGCTGCCTTAATGGGTGTTAGTGAACGCCCCTTTTTGGTTGCAGTTATGTTTGCCTGTTCTTTGACATTTATGACGCCTATGAGTTATCCTACCAATACCATGGTGTATGCTCCGGGAAATTATAAGTTCTCAGATTTTTTAAAGGTTGGAACGCCTTTAAACATCATTATTTGGTTAGCAGCCTCCTTTATAATTCCGTATTTCTTTCCGTTTGCGAAGTAGTATGAGTTTTGGTTTCAATGACTTCTTTGAGTCGTTTTCCAAAATCCAAAAGGATTTTCATTTCCTTAATTGTCGCTAGTCGTTCCTTATTGAAGATTAAAAGGTGAGCTCCGTCGGCCTGCACATGATAATAATTATTGCTTTCAAAGAACTGAATAAGGTCCCTACCAAAGAAGTTCGTAATTCCTTCTTCATCATCGCCTTTTAAATAAAACCTCTTTGAAAAATCTGGATAATCTTTGAGGTCAATATCCTTGAGACCCGCTAAGGAATAAACCCGCTCCAAGAATCCTTCCTTGTCAAGTGTAAATGAAGGTATTTCATCATTTAGGCTAATATGCAGCATGGTGCTTCTAATCACTTCCTTGGCAATTAGTTCGCCTTCAAAATATTCTACATCAAATAAATTCAGGGAATTATTATCGTTGGATAGTCTATTGTAGATATAATTAACTTGTTTGGTATTGAAATAGTGAAAGTCATATAAAAAGGAAATTTCTCTGTTTTTTTCAGCATGGTATTCCAAACCAAATCGATCAGAGGTTTGAATAAGGTCTTTTTGTCTTTTGGTAAGATTGCTACCAATGAGTCCGGAATCGGTCAATAGACGTCTTAATGCAAAAGGATGCTTGGATTCGGCATCATGCATATCCAGACCAATAATTTCAAAATTACCTCCTTTTTTTGCGAAAAGCTCTTGATAACTACTGATGTTGTCCATTACAGTATGATCTACAAATTCACACATAGAAAAATCCAACACCACATCACGGTCCTCTGGAATGGCATCTAATTTGTCTTTAAGCTTGTAATAATTTAAAAAGCTACAGAAGTGTTTTACACTAACAAAAAAACTGCCATTTCCTGATTCCTCTTTGTACATTAAAACATTTGGTTTAATTAGGTTTCTTGTAAATAGACTGAGGTTTTTATTAATTACAATATGAATGATCAGGGTCATGGCGACACCACTTAAAATTCCAGATATAAGACCAACCTTCAAGGTGATAATCAAAGTCACAAAAAAAATGATGAACTGTTCTTTACCTATTGAAAATACTTTTTTAATAGTGTCTGGAGAGGCCAACTTATAGCCTGTAAAAACCAAAATAGCCATTAAGGCTGGTAGTGGAATTCGTGCCATTTCAGAACTAAAAAGAACAATAAACAATAGCATAAACAAGGCATGGAAGAAGTTGGAAGATCTATTTGAACCTCCGTTATTTACATTTACTGAACTTCGAGCAATAACTGTCACTACATTCAAGCCTCCCAAAAAACCACTCCCTACGGTAGCCAATCCCAATGCTTTTAAGTCTTTGTTGACATTGGATCTTCTTTTCTTAGGATCTAATTTATCCACAGCCTTAATGCTCAATAAAGATTCGATGCTGGCAATTAAAGTTAATGATACCACACTATCCCAAAAGTTGAGGGTAGCCCATTGTGAAAAATCTATTTTTGGAATCTTAGTGATAATCTCATCGATATGTGGGATTCCCGAAATCATATAGTTTTTATCAATAGGATTATTTTCATGAAGAACTAGTTCAAAATAATAACTCAATCCTATGGATAGTAATACAATCCACATGGGAGCGGGTACCAATTGAAAGTATTTGTTTCTAATCTTAGGATAAAAGAACATGATAAACAAACTAACTGTTCCAACAATGGCCGCAAAAATGAGACCTTTACTGTCATAATGAATGGCGTCATTGATAGTAAATGGAATCTCAATCAAATAATCCATGGTGTCTTCACGCTTAATTTTGTGGGCTAACATGATATGAAATTGTTTGCCTAAAATGATAAGACCAATGGCCGCCAACATGCCTTGTATGGCGGACGAAGGGAAAAAATTAGCTAATTTTCCTAACCTTAAAAAACCTAAGATCATCAAAAACACCCCTGAAAAAATGATTGCCGCATAAGCACCTTCAATACCTAGGGTAGTTATGGCAACCAAAAGGACGCCTACCAACCCATTCCCAGGACCAGTAATCGTAATGTGACTTCCCCCAAAAAATGAAACTAGTAAACCACCTACTATAGCTGTTATAACCCCTGCTATTGGAGGGGCTTCACTAGCCATTGCCAATCCCAGACCAAGAGGCAACGCAATAAGACTTACCACAAACCCAGAGAAAATATTTTTGGGTAGGTCACCGATGAATTCCTTTATAAGTACTTTTCTGGGTGTCATCTTATTATCAAAACATCTGTTGGTAGCTCAGTTAGGATATGCTCAATATCATGCGGGAATAAACGATCCAAAAATGTAAGTTTGTCTGGGGCGTTGGTAACCAATAGATCGGCTCTAACGACTTCTGCATAATGCCCAATAGAAAAACCTCGCCTTCCAAAAATGGGTTGAGTTTTAATTTTTATGTTCTTTTTGAATTCTTCAGGAGTTTCCTCTAGTATTTTTATGACTCTAGATTTTTCACGGATACTGATACGTTCCTTGACAATATTGGCTCTTCGAAGGGAGCGATCGTCATTAACATTGACGGCAACTTCCTGTTGCGTAATTTCCTCAACAACGGTAACCTTTGAAGCTCCTAATTTAGAGCTAACAAAAAATCCATAAGAGATGGTTTTCGTAGCTTTTTCATCTTTAAGGCCATTGATGACTACATGTTGACATGGTACGCGTTCAACAGAAGGTTTGATTAACAATAATACCGAACAACTGGCATTTCTTGTAATTTTTCTTGCGATGGATCCCACATAATATTTCAAAATGTTTTCTCGCTTTAAAGCTCCTAGAATAATTAGGTCTAAGCGTTTTTCTTGAATAACGTTTAGAATCACTTCGGCGGGATCACCTACTTTAAAAACGATTTCAAAGTCCAGATTCTTTTCAATGAAAGGAGACAGTATTTTTTGAATATCCTTTTCCTTTCGGTGTGAATGGATACCTACATGAATAAGCACCAATTTTGATTTAAAGAACAAAGCTAATCGGCTAGCCTCATAAAGGTTAGCTTTCAGGGTGGGTGAAAATGCAATACCAATACCTATGGTATTAAAGTAATTCAAGGTTGTAAGGTTGTTAATGTTGCGTTAGAAAGATACTATTTTTAGAGGATTTACCCTAGTTTTCCTTCCGAGATATCCATTTTTGTGGTATAATTACAATATCAAAATTAAAGTATGTTAGAATTAGCAGGAATCATTATTTTGGGTATACTGGCACAATGGGTTGCTTGGAGATTTAAAATTCCAGCAATCCTTCCTTTGATTTTAATAGGATTGTTTGTGGGTCCTATCGCATCTGAGTTCATAACTTCTGATGGCCGTAAATGGATAGAACCTGTTTGGAATGGAAAAAATGGACTTTTCCCGGGAGAAGGACTTTATTACTTTCTTTCTCTTGCTATTAGTATTATTCTTTTTGAAGGTGGTCTCACCTTAAAGCGAAGTGAGATTAGAAATGTTGGCCCAGTCATCACAAAACTGATTACTGTTGGAGCATTCATAACCTTTATCGGTTCAGGTATAACGGCTCATTATCTTTTTGGATTGGACTGGCGTTTGGCTTTTTTGTTTGCTGCTTTGATTATAGTAACGGGTCCTACTGTGATTACGCCAATTTTACGAAATATTCCTCTAAAAAAGGATGTCTCTACGGTCCTAAAATGGGAAGGGATTCTTATTGATCCACTGGGGGCTTTGGCTGCGGTTTTGGTATTTGAGTTTATAAGTGTTGAAGGAGATTCTGGATTTACTAAAACGGCCTTAATTGAGTTTTTCAAAATCATTTTATTTGGAGTCACGTTCGGTTTCACCTTTGCTCATGCATTGGCATTTGCCATTAATAAGAAGTTGATTCCTCATTACTTATTAAATGTAGTTTCCCTTTCCGTAGTGCTATTGGTTTATGTGGAATCTGAAATTTTCGCTCACGAATCAGGTTTATTGGCGGTAGTGGTTATGGGACTAGTTTTAGGGAACAGCAAATTGGAAAATATTAAAGAGTTATTGTACTTTAAGGAATCCTTAAGTGTCTTGCTGATTTCCATTCTTTTTATTCTACTGGCGGCGAATATTAACATGGAAGATTTGTACCTGATTTATAATTGGAATACAGTCTTTTTATTCTTGATTGTCGTTTTGATTATTAGGCCTTTATCTGTTTTTGCAAGTACATTTGGCTCGCCCCTTAAGACCAAAGAAAAGGTTTTTATAAGTTGGGTTGGACCACGAGGTATTGTTGCCGCTGGTATTGCCTCTTTATTTGGAAGTAAATTATTAAAACAAGGGGTAGCAGGAGCCGAATACATCACCCCGCTTGTGTTTACCATTGTATTGGGCACGGTTTTACTCAACGCAACAACCGCTCGTTATTTTGCAAAATGGGTGGGTGTATTTTTGAAAAAGTCTGAAGGAATATTGATTGTGGGAGCTTCTAGGGTGGCTAGATTAATAGGTCATTACTTGGTTAACAATGGTCGTCATGTGGTGTTAATTGATAGTAATATGAACAACATTGCGAAGGCAAAGGAACTTGGGTTGGAAGCCATTCATACCAATATTTATTCGGATACACTTTCTGATAACATCGAGTTGAATGATGTAGGATATTTAATGGCATTGACAGCCAACTCAGAAATCAACAAATATGCAATTAATAAGTACGGGGCACAATTTGGTGAAAACGGTTCCTTTAGATTGATTTCACAAAAGGAAATGGCTGATGATAAAAACAACCCAAGAGAGGGCTTATTTTCTCATACCGATGATTATGTAAGCTTAAGTAATGTGACCAGTAATTATCCTTCTGTCAATGAAATTGATTTAGAAAATTTTGAGCATTTTAAACGGTTAATAGATATTTCAATTTCCAACAAAAATATTATCCCACTTTTTATCAAAGATCCTAATGGGGAATATGAAATCATACCATCCCATAGTAATGAAATAGAAGCGATAGAAAGTGGCTCCCAATTGGTATATTTGGGAAAACCATTTGATGTTGAAAAAGTCTAGTCGTTAAGTTTTAAAACGGCCATGAAGGCTTGTTGAGGTATTTCTACATTCCCAACTTGACGCATACGTTTTTTACCTTTTTTCTGTTTTTCCAATAGTTTACGCTTTCTAGAAATATCCCCTCCGTAACACTTGGCGGTAACATCTTTTCTTAAGGCCTTAATGGTTTCCCTAGAAATAATCTTAGCGCCGATTGCTGCTTGAATAGGAATGTCAAACTGTTGGCGTGGGATCAATTCCTTAAGCTTTTCACACATTCTTTTACCAATGTTATAAGCATTGTCTGCGTGAATTAAAGCTGAAAGGGCATCTACCTGTTGCGCATTCAATAAAATATCTACACGCACCAATTTTGAAGCTCTCATACCTATAGGAGCATAATCAAAAGAGGCGTAACCTTTGGAAACCGTTTTTAAGCGATCATAAAAATCAAATACAATCTCTGCCAAAGGCATATCGAAAGAAAGCTCGACACGCTCTGGTGTTAAATAAGTTTGATTTTTAATCTGTCCACGTTTTTCAATACACAAACTCATTACAGGGCCAACAAAATCAGCTTTAGTGATGATGGTTGCTTTGATAAAAGGTTCTTCAACACGATTTAAAGTAGATGGTTCAGGTAAATCGGTTGGGTTGTTAACGATGATGACATCGTCTGGGTTTTTATTTGTAAACGCATGATAACTAACGTTTGGTACCGTAGTGATCACAGTCATGTCAAATTCACGTTCTAAACGTTCTTGGATGATTTCCAAGTGAAGCATTCCTAAGAATCCACAACGGAAACCAAATCCTAAGGCAGCTGAACTTTCTGGTTGAAATACCAAAGAAGCATCATTCAGCTGGAGTTTTTCCATGGATGCTCTTAAGTCTTCATAATCTTCGGTATCTACAGGATAGATTCCAGCGAAAACCATCGGCTTGACATCCTCAAAACCACTAATAGCATTTTTAGTTGGCTCTTTTGAATCTGTAATGGTATCACCTACCTTGACTTCCTTTGCCTCTTTTATTCCAGTGATTAAATATCCCACATCACCAGCTTTAATCTCATTTTTTGGATGTTGGGTAAGCTTTAAAGTCCCTACTTCATCCGCATAATACGATTTGCCGGTTGCAATAAATTTAATCTGTTGATTCTTTTTAATAGAACCATTAATGACTCTAAAATAGGTTTCAACTCCTCTAAAAGGATTATAAACCGAATCAAAAATTAAAGCTTGTAAAGGTTCATCTGGATTTCCTTTAGGTGCTGGAATCCTATCAATGATAGCTGTTAAAATTTCCTGAATCCCAATACCTGTTTTGGCACTGGCAGGAATTACTTCGCTAGGATCACAGCCCAATAAATCAACGATATCATCAGTAACTTCTTCAGGATTGGCGCTTGGTAAGTCCACTTTATTTAGGACAGGAATGATTTCCAAGTCATTTTCTAAAGCCAAATACAAATTAGAAATAGTTTGTGCTTGGATACTTTGTGCCGCATCTACCACCAATAGAGCGCCTTCACAGGCGGCAATGGAACGGGAGACTTCATAACTGAAATCAACGTGACCCGGAGTGTCAATTAAATTGAGAACATAATGCTCCCCTTCGTGGACGTAGTCCATTTGGATGGCATGGGACTTAATGGTTATTCCTCTTTCGCGTTCCAAATCCATACTATCCAACAATTGATCTTGCTTTTCTCTTTCTGTCACAGACCCGGTAAAATCCAATAATCGGTCGGCCAGGGTACTTTTCCCATGATCAATATGTGCGATAATACAAAAGTTTCTTATGTTCTTCATGTATAACCTTAGGCTTAAATATTTTGCAAATATAGTTGTTTTCTTATGTTTTGAGTTTCAATTACGGAAAATCCGTAAACAATTTTTTAAAAGAATTTATATATTGCAGGTCTAATCGATTATATGAAAATTAACGTTTTCGCCTTTTTTTTAATAGCAATTCTGTCGCCCCTGCAACATTTTTCTCAAGAATTAACAATTTCAGGAGTCGTTAACGATGCAAACTTTGAACCGTTTTCATACGCCAATGTCATCTTGTATACGGTTGATCAACCAAAGATTGTTTCGGGCACTTCAACGGATGACTTTGGAGGCTTTACCTTAGGTAATGTCCCTGCGGGCAATTATTTGCTGGAGATATCCTTTGTGGGTTATAAAGATTACACCAAAGAAATCCAAGTGGTACAAGATATGGATTTAGGCATTATTACTTTGGAAGAAAGTGCCGAAGCTTTAAATGAAGTCAGTATCATTGTCAATAAACCCACTATAAAAAAAGAAGCGGACAGGTTGGTTTTCAATATTGAAAATACAGCTATTTCAGAAGGAAATATGATGCAGGCTGTGAAAAGTACTCCTGGCGTTTTAGTTATGGATGGCACCATTCAAGTTAAAAGTTCTCAGCCCACAGTTTATATCAACAACAGAAAAGTAGAATTAACTTCGGATGAGTTGATGCAGCTTCTTGAAGGAACCCCTGCAGACGCTATAAAATCTATTGAGGTTATTACCAACCCGCCGGCCAGTTACGATGCTTCAAGTGGTGTGGTTTTAAATATCATTATGACCAAAAATTTGGCTACTGGTTTTAATGGTTCTGTTTACGGAAATTATACGCAAGGTGTTTATCCCAGATACCAAGGTGGAGCTAATGCCTATTTTAAAACAGCTAAGGTCAATTTTTTTGCTAATTACAGTTATAACCATGACAAAATAAATAGACGAAATGACGATGGCGTTAATTATTTAAATGACAACAATGAGGTTTATGAAGCTTGGAAATCTGATGTTGATCGTAATGGTTTAACCAAAGCGCACAATGCCAGTTTTAATTTTGATTATTATATCGATGATTACAACACCTTGAGTTTATCATCCAATTTATTGATGACGCCTTCAATAAACACCAAAATCACAAATAATACACAGGTGTTTGATGCTAATGAAATTTTTCAATCTAGTTTTTTAACAGAAAACCAAACCAATGATGACAAATATAATGTAGGTGTAGATTTGGGTTTTGTGCATTCGTTTAAAGAGAATGGCGGTAAATTAGCTTTCAATAGCCATGTTACCTTCTATGACTTCCAAAGGAATCAAGATACAGATAACTTCTATTTTGATTCAGATAATAACTTTGTTGCTCCCACGGCCTTTGAAACGGAATCCAATCAACAGACCAATATTATCACTTCCCAACTGGATTATAAAAAACCTTTGGGTGCCACTGCCGAATTTGAAATTGGGGTTAAATTCTCTAAGGTGAAAACAGAGAGTGACATAACCAGGTTTGATTTTGATTTTACAAATGAAGAGCCCATTTTTAATGAAAATTACTCCAATGCCTTTGATTATGACGAACTTGTTTATGCTGCATATTCCAATTTCAACAAGGAATGGGAAAAGTTCAGCATTAATGCAGGTTTGCGCATGGAGCAAACCAATATCGAAGGTTTATCTGTAACGACAAATCAAACCAATACCCAAGATTACCTGGAGTGGTTTCCATCCTTAAGTTTAAAATATCAATCGGAAGGAAATTTTAATTTATATGCTAATTATAAAAGAAGCATACAACGTCCTGACTTTAAGGATTTAAATCCTTTTACCTTGTTTTTAAATGATTATATATTGGTAGTTGGGAATCCATCGCTGCAGCCTATTTTTACAGATCATATGGTTTTGGGAACTACCTTAACCTCCTTTTTTATGGTTGAGGCTTATTACAAGAATATGGATGGGAACTTTTATGAAATACCCATTCAAGACAATATCAACAATACAATCACCTATACGCCTGTAAATTTTGATAATACCACAGAGTATGGCTTGGATCTAATCTCCTATTTTAATGTAACTGATAATTGGTTTATTTATGCGGTCACATCCTTCTACAGAATTGAGGATAATGTAAGCTTTTCCATGGGCTTTCAAACATTAAACCAGTGGTCTAACTATAGTATTTTAAGCAATAGTTGGTCTTTTTTGAGCGACAGGAGTTTAAAAGCTGACTTAGCTCTTACCTATGGTTCTAAAAACTTACAAGGTTTAATGCTTTCAGAAAGTAGGTTGATGTCTGACTTGACCATCTCAAAAACTTTCTTGAATAAAAAGTTAGTGGTTACATTAACAGCCAGTGATCTCTTTAATATGTCAGATTTTGAAACTTCTACGAGATATGCTAACCAATATAGTTATTACAATACCAATTTGGATAACCGTTGGGTAAAATTAGGGTTGCGTTATAAATTTGGAAATACCAAATTGGAAACCAATCAAAGGCAATCTGAAGTCAAGGAAACCGAGCGTATTAACGAACGTGATTAATCCACCCAGTCAGCTATAAATAAATTGGTATCATGACCACCACCGTTGTTACGGTTGGATGAAAAGATCAACTTTTTACCATCATTTGAAAAAACAGGGAAGGCATCAAAGGTGGTGCTATGTGTCACACGCTCTAAATTTTTGCCGTCTAGATCAATCATATATAAATTGAAGGGGAATCCTTTTTCTGCTTCAAAATTGGAAGAAAACAAAATTTTCTTTCCCGATGGATGAAAAAACGGACTCCAGTTGGCATTTCCTAAATTGGTCAATTGTCTTAGTTCGCTTCCATCAGCATTGCAAATATACAGTTCCATTTCTGTTGGCTGCACAAGACCTTCAGCAAGCAGGCTCTTATATTCTTGAATCTCTTCTTCTGTTTTTGGTCGTGATGAACGGAAAATGATCTTGGTTCCGTCTGGAGAGAAAAAGGCGCCTCCATCATAACCCAATTGATCCGTTATTTGGGTAACTTCAGAGCCATCGATATTCATAGTGTAGAGTTCCAAATCTCCACTTCTGGTAGAGGTGAACACAATTTTATCACCCTTAGGCGAAACCGTAGCTTCTGCATCATACCCTTTTTCATTAGTCAATTGGTTTACGATGTTGCCTTCTAGGTCTGCTACAAAAATGTCATAAGTATCATAAATTGGCCACACATATCTACCGTTCAAGCGTAATGGAGTTTCGGGGCATTCTTCGCCGCCAAGATGGGTGGAGGCATATACAATATGTTGATTGTCTGGGAGAAAATAGGCACAAGTGGTTCTCCCTTTTCCTGTACTAATCATAGGTGGAATACTATCCTTAAAAGTATCTCCTGCATTCATTAAAAACATTTGATCACAATTGACGCCCCAGTTTTTGTTGTTGGATTGAAAAATGAGTTGTTTATCATCAAAACTCCAATAGGCCTCTGCGTTATCACCTCCAAAAGTGATTTGTTTTAGTGATTTAAAATGAGTTTCTTCCGGGTAAATAAGAGTGCCAACCCATTTGGTTGCTCCACTTTTAACATCCTCAGATTGTTTTTTGTCTGATTTACATGAAAGAACAACTGTAAAAAGTATCGATAGAAGGGTTAGCTTTGATTTCATATAGTTAGGCTTACAAATGTGGTGATTATTACCTATTTTTGCGCAAAAATATAAATTTAGCATGAAACATATAACGCTACTGGTTCTTTTTGTAACGCTATGGGGTTGCAAAAAGGAATACACCTATACAAATGAGATTAAGGAAGATGTGGTTTTTCTTTCTGACGACAAATTGGAAGGACGTGAAACAGGAACACAAGGTGAGCAGGAAGCGGCCAATTATATTGTAAAGAGGTTTAAAGAAATGGGATTGACGCCCAAAGGAACTGAAAACTATTTTCAACCCTTTAATTTCAAACCAAAGACTAATCCACATGAGGAAGTTAAATTTGTAACGATGGAGGCTGATGGGACTATTACTGGGACAAATGTTCTTGGATATATAGATAATCAAGCAGAACAAACAGTTATTATTGGAGCCCACTATGATCATTTAGGGTTTGGTAGTGAAGGCTCTTTATATCGTGGTGAGGAGAAGCAAATTCACAATGGGGCCGATGATAATGCTAGCGGAGTAGCAGTGATGTTGGATTTAGCAGGAAAACTGCAAAAGGCCAACACCTCAAACAACTATTTATTCATGGCTTTTTCTGGAGAAGAAATGGGTTTGTTAGGGTCTAATTATTTTGCTAAAAATTCTACCATAGATTTAGAACATGTCAATTACATGATCAATATGGATATGGTAGGAAGATTAAAGCAAGATAGTACTTTGGCAGTTTATGGCGTAGGGACCTCGCCAAGATTTAAGCAGGTTCTTTCGGCTACCAATAAGAGCTTTAAAATCATAGAAAACGAATCTGGGATTGGACCTTCAGACCATACTTCTTTTTATCTTCAAGATATTCCAGTTTTACATTTTTTTACCGGGCAACATGAAGATTATCACAAACCGAGTGATGATTTTGATAAATTGAATTATGACGGAATGAATTTGGTTTCCAACTATATTTTTGATGTAATTTCTGAATTGGACAGTCAAGGAAAAATGGCATTTAGAAAAACCAAAAATGAGAGTGAGGAAACACCAAGATTTAAAGTAGGAATGGGTGTCATTCCAGATTACTTGTTTGATGGTAAAGGCATGCGAATAGATGGCGTCAGTGAAGGAAAACCTGCTAAAAGGGCCGGTTTAGAAAAGGGTGATATCGTCATTAAAATGGGTGATAGCACTATTGTTGATATGATGAGTTATATGAGGGCATTGGCCGCCTTCAAGCAAGGAGATACCACTAAGGTAGTTGTGACAAGAAATGGCACGGAACTAGAAAAGGAATTGATATTTTAATGGCAAAGATTGGAGACATAGATTTAGGAGCCTTCCCTTTATTGTTGGCACCAATGGAGGATGTGAGTGATCCACCATTCCGCGCATTGTGTAAGGAGCAAGGTGCCGATGTGGTGTACACTGAGTTTATTTCAAGTGAGGGCTTGATTCGGGATGCTGCGAAAAGTGTCATGAAATTAGATATTTATGAAAAAGAGCGTCCCGTGGGTATTCAAATATTTGGAGCCAACTTGGATAGCATGTTGCAAACCGTAGACATAGTTGAAAAATCGAAGCCGGATTTTATTGACATCAATTTTGGTTGTCCTGTTAAAAAGGTGGTTAGTAAAGGAGCTGGGGCAGGCATATTAAAAGATGTTTGTCTTATGGAATCTTTAACTGCTGAGATGGTTAAACGCACCAATCTTCCTATAACTGTAAAAACGAGATTGGGTTGGGATCACGATTCCATTAAAATAGTTGAGGTTGCTGAACGACTACAGGATGTGGGTATTCAAGCCATCGCTATTCATGGTAGGACGAGAGCTCAAATGTATAAAGGAAATGCAGATTGGAAACCCATTGCTGCGGTAAAGAATAATCCTAGAATGCATATTCCGGTTTTTGGTAATGGTGATGTGGATACTCCTGAAAGAGCCGTGGAGATGCGAGATTCTTGTGGTTTGGATGGTGCCATGATAGGTCGCGCCACTATAGGGAATCCTTGGTTTTTTAAACAAGTCAAGCACTATTTCAATACAGGTGAATATTTGCCTGCGATTTCTTTGGAAGATCGGGTTCATGCCGCCAAAAGGCATTTACAGATGGCTATCGATTGGAAAGGTGAAAAGCTAGGTGTTTTTGAAACCCGAAGACATTATACCAATTATTTTAAGGGGATTCCCAACTTTAAAGACTATCGAACTCGGATGGTTACTAGTGATGAATCTAAAGATGTCTTTGAGACATTAGATGAGGTGCTTGAAAAATTTAAGTATTTTGATTTTGCTACTTAAGAAGCAGCTTCAATAAGTGATTTTGAAATTCTTCCTGAGGCTATTTTGGAGGCTATAATGCCTAAAATGGAAATGGTAATTAGAACCACCAGTACATTTATACTTTTTAGTGTTACAGGGTAGGCTAGGTTATTGGTTAACATGACCAGAGAAAAGGCTTTTTGCAGGATTACCAAAATGACGCCCAGTATCAAGCCGATAACTCCTCCCACAATAGACATTAGGCTGCCTTGAAAGAAAAACACTCTCCGAATATCTTTTACCTGTGCTCCCAAGTTGAAAAGTGTTTTTAAATTTTTCTTTTTGTCAAGAATCATCATAGTAATAGATCCAATAACATTGAAAAGGGCAATGATAAGCACCAAGGTGAAAATAAGGTAAACTACAAGATTTTCGGTGTTCAACATTTTATATAGGGCATCATTTAATTGAGCTTTATTTTTTACGACTACTTTATTACCCAAAATTTCCTTTAGTTCATTCCTAGCATCATCTTCAGAGGTGTTGGGTTTTAGTTTAAATTCTATAGCCGAAATTTGAAGATCTTCATATCCCAAAAGAGCTTGAGCCATATCTATGGGGGCAAAAATATATTTATTGTTAAGCTCTTCACTAACGTCAAAAATACCCACATTTACAGCATCAAAACTGTTATAGGCTTGTTTTAGAGAGGTGATTTGTCCTTTTCCTGGCTTTGGGACATATAAATTGACTTGTTTGCCATAATCAACAATTCCAAAGGACAAGGAACTTGAAATGCCTAATCCCGAAACAATTTGGTTGGATTTCTGGGCAAGCCAACTACCATAAAATATCACAGAATCTACTTTGTTTACCTGGTCATAATTCCCATCGACACCCTTAATAAAGGCATTGGGGTAGCTTTTTCCATCGAAAGTTACAAAAACACGCTCCTCTATGACTTTCGAAAATTGGGCAATGCTTTTAGCGTTTTCCAATTGGGTCATTTCTTTCTGTGAAAGCGTAAAGGACTTTCCTGAAGTTGCTTCAGCTTTTAGGTCAGGATCAATGATGGAGGTGAATTCCAATGTAAAATCTTTGAGTCCTGAAAATCCAGACAATACTATAAACAAAGCTGCTGACCCTAAAATAACGCCAATGGCAGCAATAATAGTGATAAAGTTAATCGCATTATTGGAGCTTTTAGAAATTAGGTACCGTTTGGCAATGTATAGGGAAAAATTCAATTAGGATTTTTTTCGTTTGTCTAATAGATTGGGATCCTTTATGGGGTTTTCTTCTCCTTTTAAGGAGCTCTCTATTTTGTCAATGTATTCCAAAGAATCATCAATGAAGAACTCAAGCTGAGGCATTCTTCTTAATTGATTTTTAGTTCTTTGTGCTAATTCATGCTTGATTAAGTGGGAATTGGATTTAATGCCTTCCAAAAGTTCTTTACCCTTGTCATTAGGGAAAATGCTTAAATAGACTTTTGCAATCGATAAATCTACAGTTACTTTCACTTGAGTTACAGATATAATAATTCCCTTCATGCCACCTTGTGTAGCCGACCCTTGTAGTACTTCAACCAAATCTTTTTGTAGTACTGAGGCTATTTTTTTTTGTCTTTGACTTTCTTCCATATGGCAAAAATAACGGATATTTGATGATAATCTTATGATCGAGGTAACGATTAACTTCAATAAGTAAAAATAATGAATAAAATTGAACACATTGGCATTGCAGTAAAAAGCCTTGAGAATTCTAATCAGCTTTTCGAAAAATTATTTGGAGAACCACATTATAAAATTGAAGAGGTATTAACTGAGGGAGTCAAAACATCATTTTTTAAGGTAGGGTTGAATAAAATTGAATTATTGGAGGCTACAAACCCAGACAGTCCTATAGCCAAGTTTATAGAGAAGAAAGGAGAAGGGATTCATCACATCGCATTTGATGTAGAAGATATAGTCCAAGAATTGCAGCGGTTGGAGCAGGAAGGGTTTACAATTTTAAATAAAGAGCCCAAAAAGGGAGCAGATAACAAGTTGGTTGCCTTTTTACACCCAAAGACTACAAACGGAGTTTTGGTGGAATTATGTCAAGAGATTCGAGACTAAAAAATGTTGTGAGGTTTTAAAATATGTAGTAATATTGCACACTCTTTTATATAGAGTGTTTAAAGTGTACTTTTGTACAGCGGTCCCATAGCTCAGTTGGTTAGAGCATCTGACTCATAATCAGAGGGTCACTGGTTCGAGCCCAGTTGGGACCACATATTAAAGAGAGCCTTAAATATCAGTTCGATATTTGAGGCTTTTTTATTGATTATTAAATCGTTAAACATTTTTTTTCTTATGTTCAACTGCATTTTTTAAAATTGTTCGGTATATTTGACAAAATGCTAAAAGAATCCCTCCAAAATTTAATAGTGTCCTCTAATTCAAAGTTTAAAAAAAAATTATATTTGACTTTAGAAATTTGAGGAAGTATTTTTAATCCAAAATTTTTGATTTAATAGGGTTTTTAAACAATTTATTTTGTTGAAAATCATTTTTTTATACATTTATAAACAAATGAAAGCATACCCCAAAACCATACTAACACTCATTTTAATAGTGTCGACAGATCTAATTTGCGTTGCGCAAGAGACGCCACCAATGCCATCGCCGGAAGGAATGCCACCTCCTCCAGTAGGTTTACCTATAGATGGAGGATTGCTTGCTTGTTTTGTTATAGGATCTTTACTCGGTATTAGATCTCTATATAAAGGGTTATTAAAGAGAAATTAATTTCGTTTTTCCATTAAACGATTCACGTATTTCCCAATAACATCAAATTCTAAATTAACTTGATCTCCTTCCTTTAGGTTTTTGAAATTGGTATGTTCTAAAGTGTATGGTATGATTGCTACGCTAAATTCATTTGTTTTGGAATTTACAACGGTTAAGCTGACACCATTAACAGTGATAGAGCCCTTTTCTATGGTTATATTGTTTAGAGTGGCATCATATTCAAAAGTAAAAATCCAACTTCCATCCTGATTTTCAATATTTTTGCATTGGGCAGTTTGGTCAACATGGCCTTGAACAATATGTCCATCCAATCGATCACCTAATTTCATAGCTCTTTCCAAGTTCACATAATCCCCTTTTTTTAAAGACCTTAAATTGGTCTTGTTTAGAGTTTCGTCTATGGCTGTTACGGTATATAGGCTATCATTTATTTGTACTACGGTAAGACATACACCATTATGGGCAACACTTTGGTCTATTTTTAATTCATTGGTGAATGAACATTCAATGGTAATATGCATGTTGGAGTCTTCTTGCGATATATCCTTTACAATTCCTAAATCTTCAATAATTCCCGTAAACATGGTTGTCATTTATTTGGTTAAATTTGCATGGATAAAATTACAAACAAAAGTTATCTTAACTTCATGAAGCAAGAAGAAAATATTATCGTTGGTATTTCTATAGGAGATTTAAATGGGATTGGTCCAGAAGTGGCTCTTAAAACTTTTGAGGACCCCAGAATGCTGGAATTTTGCACCCCTGTCATTTTTGCCTCTGTTAAGGTGGTCTCTTTTATAAAAAAACAATTAGGCTTAACACTTAACCTAAATGGAATCAATGATCTAAATAAGGTGGTTCCAGGTAAGATTAATGTTTACAATGCTTGGAATTCTGGAGTTAATATAAATTTTGGTAAAGAAGATCCAGTAGTTGGAGATTTTGCCATCAAATCTCTGTTTTCGGCTACGAAGGCCTTAAAGAGTGGTCAAGTCGATGTTTTGGTAACGGCACCTATTAATAAACATAACATTCAGTCAAAAGATTTTCAATTTCCAGGTCATACAGATTATTTGGCGAAAGAGCTAGGCGGGAAAAGTTTAATGTTCATGATTCATGATGATTTAAGAGTTGGTTTGCTTACTGATCATGTTCCAGTAAAGGAGGTCGCTAATCATATTACAAAAAAGTTGATTAAAGAAAAGGTTGCCATGGTGATGGATTCTTTGAAAATGGATTTCCAGATTGCAAAACCAAAGGTTGCTGTTTTAGGCATTAATCCGCATACGGGCGACAATGGTGTAATAGGAAAAGAAGATGATGAAGTTTTGAAGCCGACCCTACTTGAAATTCGTGAAAAAGGGGACTTGGTTTATGGACCTTATTCTGCTGACAGCTTTTTTGGATCCAAAAATTATCAAAATTTTGATGCGATTATTGCGGCTTACCATGACCAAGGGCTTATACCTTTCAAAACCTTGGCTTTTGGGAAAGGGGTTAATTTTACAGCGGGCTTGACAAAGGTGAGAACCTCGCCAGATCATGGTACAGCGTATGAAATTGCAGGAAAAGGAGAGGCAGATGAGACCTCCTTTAAAGAAGCAGTTTTTAAGGCAATCAGTATTTTTAGGAATCGTAATGAGTATGAGAAACTTACCCAAAACCCTTTAAAATTGAAGCAGAAAAAGTTATAAACAAAAAAATGTTTATAAACATTCCTAGAGTAAATAAATTTTGTATATTTGCGGGCTCAAATAAGATGTGATAATGAAGTCATTGAAGGAGTTTAATATCCAATTCGTTGGATTAAAATTAGGGAAACATCAATTTGAGTACGAGATCACTAATAGGTTCTTTGAGCATTTTGAGTTTCAAGAGTATAACAGTGCCGAAGTTAAGGTTCAAATTGAATTAAATAAAAAAACAACTCTTATGGAGTTGCATTTTGATATTCAAGGATTTGTCAATGTCAATTGTGATTTGACTAATGAGCCTTATGATCAGCCAATTGCTAATACATTTGATTTGGTTGTTAAATTTGGTGAAGAATATAATGATGAAGAACCAGATTTGTTGTTTATTCCTCATGGAGAATATCAAATTAACGTTCAACAATATATTTATGAATTGATAATTTTGTCAGTTCCAGCAAAGCGAATTCATCCAGGTGTAAAGGACGGCACGTTAGATTCTGAAATACTTAAGAAGCTTGAGCAACTTAGTCCAAAGCAGGATAAAGAAATAAAGGAAGATACAGAGGAAACAGATCCTCGATGGAATACATTAAAGAAACTATTAACGGATAAAAAATAAAGAATAATGGCACATCCTAAGAGAAAAATATCCAAAACTAGAAGAGATAAGAGAAGAACACATTATAAGGCAACTGTTCCGCAAATTGCTACGTGTCCTACTACTGGGGAAGCTCACTTATACCATAGAGCTCATTGGCATGAAGGAAAGCTTTACTACAGAGGACAAGTGTTGATTGACAACTCTGAGGCAGAAGAAAATTTAGCATAAGTACTATGCGCGCATATATTAAAACGCTCACCTGTGAGCGTTTTTTTTGTGATAAATTTTTATAGAAGTCAAAAACAACTTAATTTGCATAAAATTTAACCAAAACGGAGTGTTTTTTTAACTTTTTGGGGTTAAATAGCCTTTTTTGTGCCGTTTTTTGGGTCAGTTAATTTAATAGCTATGAGTAAAATCTCAGCAGCCATAACAGCTGTAGGTGCTTATGTGCCAGATTTCGTGTTGACCAACAAGTTACTTGAAACCATGGTCGATACCAATGATGAATGGATTACCACTAGGACTGGAATCAAAGAGAGACGTATTCTCAAAGAAGAAGGACAAGGAACTTCTTTCCTTGCCATAGAAGCAGCCAAAGATTTATTAAAGAAGAAAAATTTAGATCCAAAAGAAATCGATTTGGTGATTGTTGCAACAGCTACGCCAGATATAATGGTAGCCTCAACGGCTGTTTACACGGCAACACAAATAGGAGCAACTAATGCTTTTGGATATGATTTGCAGGCGGCATGTTCCAGTTTTTTATACGCTATGTCTACTGGAGCTGCTTATATTGAATCAGGCAGATATAAAAAGGTTCTAATCATTGGAGCTGATAAGATGTCCTCTATTATTGATTACACTGATAGAGCAACCTGTATTATTTTTGGAGATGGTGCTGGAGCCGTTTTGTTGGAACCAAATGAAGAGGGACTTGGTCTGCAGGATGAATACTTGAGAAGTGATGGACAAGGACGAGAATTCCTTAAAATTGAAGCAGGAGGATCCATTTTGCCACCATCAAAAGAAACTGTAGAGAAAGGTCAGCATTTCGTGCACCAAGATGGAAAAACGGTTTTCAAATTTGCTGTGTCCAATATGGCCGATGTTGCCGAAAAAATAATGACCAGAAACAACCTATCACATGAAGATGTGGATTGGTTAGTTCCTCACCAAGCAAACCTTAGAATTATCGATGCTACTGCCAACAGAATGAAACTCGATGATTCTAAAGTATTAAAGAATATACAAAGATACGGTAATACAACTTCAGCCACTTTACCATTATTATTAAGTGATTTTGAAAAACAATTCAAGAAAGGTGATAATTTGGTCTTCGCCGCTTTTGGAGGTGGATTTACTTGGGGTTCTATTTACCTGAAATGGGCTTATAACTCCTAACTAAGACAACTAATAGAATTTTTAACAAAAAGAAACTATGGATTTAAAAGACATTCAAAACTTAATCAAATTTGTAGCAAAATCTGGTGCAAGTGAGGTTAAATTGGAAACAGATGATGTTAAAATAACCATTAAAACAGGATCTGATGACAAAGAAACGACAACATACGTTCATCAGGTTCCAATGGGTGCCCATGTGGCTCAAACACCTGCAGTAGCTGCACCGGCTGCTCCTGCTCCTGCAACTAGTGATGCGGCGCCAGTAGCTCCTGCAACAACGACAGAAGATTCTAAATACATAACTATAAAATCTCCAATTATTGGAACATTCTATCGCAAACCATCTCCAGATAAACCAACATTTGTTGAAGTTGGCCAAACGATCAAGGAGGGAGATGTGTTATGTATTATTGAGGCTATGAAATTATTCAATGAAATTGAATCAGAGGTTTCAGGAAAAGTTGTAAAAGTATTGGTTGACGATTCATCACCAGTAGAATTTGACCAACCATTATTCTTGGTTGATCCTGCTTAAACTTATTTATCACAAATTTCAATTCTCAAATTCCACAAGTTAATTGGGAATTTGCTTTTTGAAGATTGAAAATTGGAAAAAATTATGTTTAAAAAAGTATTAATAGCCAATAGAGGTGAAATAGCACTACGTGTTATTAGGACCTGTAAAGAAATGGGCATCAAAACAGTGGCTGTGTATTCTACTGCTGATGCTGAAAGTCTTCACGTAAAGTTTGCAGATGAGGCCGTATGTATCGGTCCTCCATCCAGTACAGATTCTTACTTAAAAATTTCAAATATCATTGCAGCTGCGGAAATTACAAATGCAGATGCTATTCACCCTGGATATGGATTCCTTTCGGAAAATGCCAAATTCTCTAAAATCTGCGAAGAGCACAAAATAAAGTTTATTGGAGCTTCTGCCGATATGATTGAAAAAATGGGAGATAAGGCTACGGCAAAGGCAACTATGAAAGAAGCTGGAGTGCCTTGTGTTCCGGGTAGTGATGGTATTATTGAAACCTATGAAGACTGTGAAAGAATAGCAGAAGAAACAGGTTATCCTGTCATGCTTAAAGCTTCCGCAGGAGGTGGAGGTAGAGGTATGCGTGCGGTTTGGAAAAAGGAAAATCTAAAAGCCGCTTGGGATTCTGCTAGACAAGAATCTAAAGCAGCATTTGGAAATGATGATATGTATATGGAGAAGCTTATTGAAGAGCCTCGACATATAGAAATCCAAGTTGTAGGTGATTCTACAGGTAAGGCTTGTCATTTATCAGAAAGAGATTGTTCCATTCAACGTCGTCACCAAAAGCTTACAGAGGAAGTGCCTTCCCCTTTTATGACTGATGAATTAAGAGATGCCATGGGTAAGGCGGCTGTTAAGGCTGCGGAATATATCAATTACGAAGGTGCAGGAACCATTGAATTCTTGGTGGATAAGCACCGTAATTTTTATTTTATGGAGATGAATACCCGTATTCAAGTTGAGCACCCAATTACCGAGCAGGTGATTGATTTTGACTTGATTAGAGAACAAATTTTGGTTGCTGCTGGTGTTCCAATTTCTGGAAAGAATTATTTGCCAAATCTTCATTCTATAGAATGTAGAATTAATGCCGAAGATCCGTATAACGATTTTAGGCCTTCACCGGGGAAAATTACAACCTTACACGCTCCTGGAGGACATGGTGTACGTTTGGATACGCATGTATATGCGGGATATACCATTCCACCCAATTATGATTCCATGATAGCCAAGTTGATTACAACGGCTCAAACTAGGGAAGAGGCGATCCACAAAATGAAACGTGCCTTGGATGAATTTGTAATAGAGGGTATTAAAACCACTATTCCTTTTCATAGGCAATTGATGGATCATCCAGATTATTTGGCTGGAAATTATACCACTAAGTTCATGGAGGATTTTAAAATAGCTCCTAAGGTAGAAGAAGAATAAAAATAAAACTCCGGTTAATCCGGAGTTTTTTATGCCTTAATTTTACCTTCTATTTGTGATACTATTTGAGGGACCTCGTCCATTTGAAAATCTAATTGAAAAAACACTTCTCCTTCTTTTTCTACAAACTTAAGAGACCCAGTCTTTATGGGGTAATAGCCCGTTTGACCTCGACAAAAGCATAATCTTCCAAAAACCATATTGAGTTTCTCCAAATCCTGATTTTCGTATATGTTTTTGTCAAAATTTTGGGGTAATTCAAAAATCACCAATTCGGTGTAACTTGCATCCTGTAAGTTGGGATCTACATTCTTTTTAAATTCAAAAGAGATAACACAATGATTTCCATCCTGAATTTCGGGATAAAGGCTGCCAATGTTATCTTTTAGTAAGACAAGGTTCTTTGAAGTAAGTGTTTCTAAATTGCAAGTGCCAGTTTCTGGGCAATGGACAGAAGTGGAACTGCTGAAGTTTTTGTTAGAATCCTTCGAAGATTTACACGAGGGAATTAGAAAAACTAAAATTATAATAGTTGATTTGATTAAGACATTTTTAAAAGTAATCATGTTAAAACTTTGCACTAATGAAAATAAGGTCATAATTTTAAATAATCAATTAACTAGTATAAAAATGAGAAAAAATTACACAAAATCATTTCTTTTTTTATTGATTTTTGGTTTTTCATTATCACTTTTTTCACAAAATGAAAAAGGTGTTTGGACAAAGACAACCAATAAAAATACAAGAAATGCCACTTTGGCTTTTGGAAAGGCCTTCCCTTCAAAAGCAGAATTTTACCAATTGGATTTGGACTTGTTAAAGTCCAAATTGCAGAGTGCACCAAATAGAAGAACCAACCAAGGAACTTCTAATTTAATCATTGAATTTCCTAATTCTCTAGGAGGCTTTGAAGCTTTTAGGATTAAAGAGGCTTCTGTTATGCATGAGGATTTACAAGCAAATTTCCCTAATATTCGCTCGTATGAAGGTACAAGTATAAATCATCCAGGCAGAAAAATACGCTTCAGTATAACTCCTAAGGGATTACATACCATGACGCTAGGAAACATTGAAGCAACAGAATATATCGATCCTTACATGAATAGTGAGGACACATATATGGTTTATTCTAAAAAGGATTTGCCTGTGATAAATGATTTTGTTTGTGAATTCGAGGATGATTCAATGGATTCAAATAAGAACAATGTTCAATCTCAGTTTTTTAATGCAGATGATGGCTTATTGAGAGATTATAGGTTGGCACTAGCTTCTACTATAGAATACTCAGAATTTCATTGGATGGCTGCTGGGTTAACAGTATTAGATTCTGAAGCAGATAAAAAAGCTGCGGTTTTAGCTGCCATGGTAGTCACAATGACACGTGTAAATGGTATTTATGAGCAAGATTTATCTGTAACGATGACCTTGGTCCCAGATAACTTAGATATTATTTATATTACTTCTGATAGCTTTGATAATAACAATGCATCTACCTTAATAAACCAAAGTCAAACGATAATTACCAGCGTTATAGGTACAGCCAATTATGACATTGGCCATACATTTAGTACTGGTGGAGGAGGTTTAGCTGGATTAGGTGTTGTTTGTAATAGTACTCAAAAAGCAAGAGGAATTACAGGATCGCCATCACCAGTAGGGGATGCCTATGATGTGGATTATGTGGCTCATGAAATTGGTCATCAATTCGGTGCACCTCACACTTTTAATGGTAATACAGGTAACTGTGCAGGAAGTAATCGTACCGCATCCAATGCTTATGAACCAGGTAGTGGAACAACTATAATGGCTTATGCGGGCATTTGTGCTCCTCAAAACATTCAAAGTAATAGTGATGATTATTTTCATCAAAAGAGTTTACAAATGATGTGGGATGTTATAACCACTTCTGCAAACTGTGCTACTACTACCGATACAGGAAACAGTGCTCCTACTTCTGATGCTGGTTCTGATTACTTAATTCCTATGTTAACCCCTTATAAGTTAATGGGAGCATCAACAGATGTAGACGGAATAGATACGCATACATTTACTTGGGAGCAATATGATTTAGGACCAGCTGGTGTTCCAACAGAGACTACGGCGTCTGGACCAATGGTAAGATCATTTAAAGGCACTGAAAACCCAATAAGATACATTCCTAATTTACAAGATTTGTACATCACCAACGGATCTACTGATTGGGAAAAATTATCTGGTGTAGCCAGAGATTTAAACTTCAGACTTACCGTAAGAGACAATGATGAAGCTGGAGGTCAAACTGCTGTAGATGAAATGACTGCCACTGTTACTACAAGTGCTGGACCTTTCTTGGTAACTTCTCAAACAGAAGATCAGTTGGTTTGGACTCCAAACGAAACAGAAACAGTTACATGGGATGTTGCAGGAACTACAGGAAATGGTGTCAATACGGCTAATGTAAATATTTTATTATCAACTGATGGCGGACTGACATATGGTACCATATTAGCCGCAAATACTCCTAATGATGGTTCAGAAGCTATCACAGTACCTAATGTTTCTGCGCCTTACTGCCGAATTATGGTAGAGGCTGCTGGAAATATCTTTTTCTCTGTGAACCAAAAGTTCTTTGCAGTAGGGGATTATGTTTATGAAACAGTAAACGTTTGTGAAGATTACACATTTAATCTAGATGCAGCTATAACAGAAAGTAGTGACAATAGTTATCCTGGAATATCTATGACTATAAATGATTCCTTTACCATCTCAGATATTAAAACACATGTGGATATCACGCACCCAAATATGGGTCAAGTTAATGTGTTGTTTTGGTTTCCATGGTCAACTGCATTAAATACAGGTATCTGGTACAATGAAACTTCTTGTACAAATGCAGATATGGATAAATGGTTTGGATTGGATGGTGTTGATCCTACTTGTTCTACTAACGATGACACTGAATTTACACCATACTCATTGACTAATTTCACAGATGCTGTTGGTGAGAATAGTGCCGGTGATTGGATTGTTTATTTTAAAGATGTAGTTGTTGATGGATCAGGAGGAACACTTAATACATTTACGATACAGTTATGTAGTGAAGATGTAGCTCCAGTATTATCGACTGAATCATTTGAAATTAATGACCTTGCTGTTTATCCAAATCCTAACAATGGAAATTTCACCGTGAAGTTTAGACCTACATCAAGTCAGGTAGGATTGGAAGTTTTTGATATTAGAGGAAGACAAGTATTTAAAAATGAATATACCGCTTCTGGAGATTTTTCTGAAACAATACAATTGAATAATGTTCAATCTGGCTTGTATTTATTAAACATTATGGATGGTTCCAAAAAGGTTACCAAGAAAATAATAGTTAACTAAATAGAATCTTTTAAATTATCAAGGCCCCAATTAGGGGCCTTTTTTATATGAATTTATCTTATTGGGAAATAAAATCGTGGCTCACAAATGTAGATTTCACCATTATAGGGAGTGGTATTGTTGGGCTGAATACTGCTTTAAATCTAAAGGAAAGATTCCCGGAGTCTAGTATTTTGATTTTGGAAAAAGGAATTTTGCCCCAAGGCGCTAGTACTAAGAATGCTGGTTTTGCATGTTTTGGAAGTTTGAGCGAACTTTTAGATGATTTAAAAACCCAATCGGAAACTGCAGTATTTGAACTTGCCAAAAAGCGTATTAAAGGATTAGAACTCTTAAGAAAGCTGGTGGGGGATAAGGGAATGGGGTATGATCCAAATGGGGGGTATGAACTGTTTCTTAAAAAAGATCCCATTTATGAGGAATGCATGGAAAACATTTCTCGAGTTAACAAGTTATTACAGCCACTATTTAATAAAAATGTATTTCAGGTTTGTGAAAATAAATTTGGGTTTCAAAATATTGAAGACCAATATGTTTTTAATCCATTTGAAGGGCAGCTAGATACTGGAAGGATGATGGAAAGATTATTGCAAATGGTCCAAAATAAAGGAATCAAAATACTGAATGGAATAGAGGTGTCGTCATTTTTAGAAACGAATCATGGTGTTCAGATAAAGACTAAAGAATTTGAGTTTAGTACCTCTAAACTATTTATAGCAAACAATGGATTTGCAACACAATTATTGGAATTATCTGTTAAACCCGCTAGAGCACAGGTCCTTATTACCAAACCAATAGAAGATTTACACGTCAAGGGAACATTTCATTTGGATCAAGGATATTATTACTTTAGAAATATCGATAATAGAATTTTGCTTGGAGGCGGTAGAAATTTAGATTTCAAAGGGGAAGAAACAGTTGAATTAAACCAAACTGAATTAATACAGAATTCATTGGAAGCCTTATTAAAAACGGTCATACTACCCAATAAACCTATTGAAATTGATCATAGATGGAGCGGTATAATGGGTGTTGGCGAGACAAAAGCGCCCATTGTCAAACAATTATCAAACCATGTTTTTGCTGGTGTTAGACTGGGAGGGATGGGTGTAGCAATTGGTAGTTTAATTGGTAAGGAATTGGCAGAATTATTAGATTGATGATAAAGGAAGAACTTCTTAATATCTGTTTGGAAATGACCAAAACTCGGATTAAGGCTATTCAAAAAGGCATTTTTGAAATTCAAGAGTCCATGCTATCTGAAACAAAGAGTAGTGCGGGTGATAAGCACGAAACAGGAAGAGCTATGTTGCAATTAGAACGTGAAAAAGCAGGTAACCAACTGTCAGAAACAGAAAAACTTTTGGAAATCTTAAATAGGATTAATCCGAAGCATGTATCTGAAAAAATTGGGCTAGGTAGTGTAGTCTATACTTCAAGACACAACTATTATATTGCTGTTAGTTTAGGTGAATTAAGTGCGGATGGAATAGCTTTTTATGCCATATCACCAAATACTCCCATGGGTAAAATTTTAATTGGAAAACAACTTGAAGACACCATAAACTTTAATGGTCAAACCTTTGAAATAACGAAAATCGAGTAAATTATTTACTTATAGAAAGAAAGACTGTTTCTCCTTCTTCCAAAGCATGAGCATGATGAAAGTAAATGGATTTTCCTTTGTATATGGCTTCTATCAAAAAGGTTTGTCCTAAAAAATAGGATTTTTTGATAACAGATTCCATTTCCGAGTGATTAACTACTTTTAATTGGTGGGCATAAACAATCTCCTCATCAATCTTATTGTATTCTTCAAAGAAGGAAGCAACTAATTTGTTTTTCGGGTGATTATACAGGGACATGGGTGTGCCTTGTTCTAGAATTTTGTGATCATTCAGAACAATCATTTTATCAGAATAAGGGAGTACATCCTCTTTATCATGGGTTGCCACCACGCAACTAACATTGTTTCGTTTTAAGTAGTTGAAGAAATTCCTTCTTAATGGGTGTTTTTTAAAATTATCAATATGTCCAAAGGGTTCATCGAGTAACATAATTTCGGGCTCTTTGGCAATTGCTCTAGCTAGGGCTACACGCTGTTTTTGTCCACCACTTAGTGTTTTTACCTTTACTTTTGCAAATTCCGTAAGACCAACTACTTCAAGCAATTCTTCAACGCGCTTCTGTTTTTCTTCCGGATAAAAATTGGAAAGATGTTTTCCCACGTTTTCTTCCACCGTAATAAAAGGCATTAAATCAAATTCCTGAGCTACGTATTTCATGAAAGGGTAACCAACAACTAGATTGTGTTTAGGTCCAAGCACTTCGGTATCTTTCCAAAAAATCTGTCCATGGTCCAAATCCATTTCACCATATAGAAGTTTTAAAAGCGTACTTTTTCCAGACCCGCTTTCACCAATTATGGAAACATGTTCACCTGGTAAGACTTCAAACGAAATGTCTTGTAAAATAGGTGTTTTATTATAAGAAAATGAGAGGTGATTTACTTTAAGCATGTGCAAAAATACCAATAAAAAATGCCCTAGCCCTTTATTTTTTCATGTACTTCAGCAGGAAGTTCTTTATAACCCATATTAAATAACGTAAAGCCATAAATATCTGCCCATTCTTGCATTTGTAAAGAGATTGGTTTTCCTTCACCATGACCAGCATTGATGTCGATACGAATTAATACCGGATTTTCCCCAGTTTGTTTTTGTTGAAGTTCTGCTGCAAATTTATAACTATGTGCTGGAACCACCCTATCATCGTGATCGGCGGTAGTGATAAGGGTAGCCGGATATATTTTGTTGTTTTTTACGTTATGAACTGGCGAATACCCCAAGAGGTAATTGAACATAGCTTCACTATCCTCAACAGTTCCATAATCATAGGCCCAACCTGCACCCGCTGTAAAGGTATGGTATCGTAACATGTCTAGAACACCTACGCCGGGTAGTGCCACTTTCATTAAATCTGGTCTTTGGGTCATTGTGGTACCAACGAGCAATCCACCATTGGATCGACCAGAAATAGCTAAAAACTCTGAAGCGGTGTACTGTTTTTCAATCAAATATTCCGCGGCTGCAATAAAGTCATCAAATACATTTTGTTTTTGTCTTTGTGTTCCCGAAATATGCCAGTTTTTACCATATTCACCGCCACCACGCAAATTAGGGACAGCATAAATACCGCCTAAATCTAACCAAACCGCATTGACGACACTAAAAGAAGGAGTTAGACTGATATTAAACCCTCCATAACCATAAAGCATGGTAGGATTTTTTCCATGACGCTTCAATCCTTTTTTATAAGTGATGATCATTGGGATTTTAGTCCCATCCTTTGAACGATAAAAAACCTGTTCACTTGTATAATCAGAGGAATTGAAATCGATTTTTGGTTTCCAATATAAACTTGATTTTCCAGAAGTGGGATCAAATTCATAGATGCTATTAGGGGTCTTGTAATTGGTAAAACTGTAATAAAGTAGTTTTTGATTTTCTTTTCCAGAGATAGGAGTAGTGCTCCCCTTTCCGGGTAGATCAATAGTTCTTACTAGAACACCATTATATTGATATTGTTTAATCGAACAAATGGCATCTGTCATGTATTCAGCAAAAATAAATCCAGCACCTTTGGATGGAGTTAAAACATATTCTGTTTCAGGAATTAGATCAATCCAATTTTCCGGTGTTGGATTCCTTGCATCAACCATAACGATTTTTCCATTAGGAGCCTTCAAGTTCGTGTATAGAAACAGATGGGTTTCATTATTGTCTAGTAAATAGGTGTCCGAATCACAGTGATCCAAAACAGTTAAAAGGGGTGTTGCTTCATTTTGAAGGTCTTTTAGGAATAACTTGTTTCCTGAGGTAGAAACTCTAGGGGTCAAAATGAGATATCTATTATCTTTCGTTACAGTAGCATAAATATAACGGTGCTTTTCCTCTGCTGTAAACCCATAAATTTTTAGATCTTGCCTTTGCTTGGTTCCTATTTTATGATAGTAAACTTTATGTTGGTCTGTTTTTGAGGACAATTCGCTTCCTTTTGGTTTGTCATAACTAGAGTAGTAGAAACCCTCATTGCCTTTCCATGATAATTGACTGAATTTTATATCAACCAAAGAATCTCCTATCTGTTCTTTAGTTTGTGTGTCTATCACAACTACTTTTCTCCAATCGCTACCACCTTCAGAAACCGAATAAGCTGCCAAGGAACCATCTTTGGTAAAACTGATTTGAGACAGGGATTTGGTTCCGTCTTTTGAAAATGAGTTGGGATCTAAAAAAACTTCATCATCTCCAACTTCCCTTTTTCGATATAAAACACTGTGGTTTTGAACACCATTATTTTTATAATAATAGGTCTCGTTTCCCTCTTGAAATGGCGCCCCAACCTTTTCATAATCCCATAATCCTTTCAGTTTTTTAGCAATGGTGTTACGATAATCGATTTGATTTAAATATTGATTGGTAACTTCATTTTGAGCTTTCACCCAATCTTTAGTGTCTTTACTTTGATCATCTTCTAGCCAGCGGTAAGGGTCAAGTATTTCGGCTCCAAAATAGGTAGATTTGGAATCCCCTTTTTTTGTTTCAGGGTATTTCATGGTTGATGTTTTATCCATTTAATGTCTCCTAAATTAGCTAATTTATGTTGTACTGAATCAGTAAGTATGGGAATAAAAAAACCGTTTCGGTGAGGAAACGGTTTTGAATATAGAGTTTTTGTTTTTTATAAATCAAACTTGATTCCTTGCGCTAAAGGAAGCTCTGTTGTGTAGTTAATGGTATTGGTCTGCCTGCGCATATACACTTTCCATGCATCAGAACCTGATTCACGGCCGCCACCAGTTTCTTTTTCACCTCCAAAAGCACCTCCAATTTCGGCGCCTGAAGTTCCGATGTTTACATTGGCAATACCACAATCTGAACCGGCATGAGATAGGAATCTTTCAGCTTCTCTTAAATTATTGGTCATTATTGCTGAAGACAGGCCTTGAACCACTCCGTTTTGGATTTCAATAGCATTTGCAACATCTCCAGAGTATTTCATAAGGTATAAAATGGGAGCAAAGGTTTCGTGTTGAACAATCTCAAAACTGTTTTTAGCTTCTGCAATGGCAGGTTTTACATAACACCCACTCTCATAACCTTCTCCTTCAAAAACACCACCGTCAACCAAAACAGTTCCTCCTTCTTCAACTACTTTTTCTAAAGCGTGCAGATACATAGAAACGGCATCTTGATCGATAAGTGGACCCACGTGATTATTTTCATCCAATGGATTACCTATTCTTAACTGGTTGTATGCTGCAACTAAGGCATCCTTCACTTGGTCATAAACACTCTCATGGATAATAAGACGACGGGTAGAAGTACAACGTTGACCACAGGTTCCTACAGCCCCAAAAACAGCTCCTATCACCGTCATTTTGATATCAGCATCAGGAGTGACAATAATGGCATTATTACCTCCCAATTCCAGTAAACTCTTTCCAAGTCTTGCTGCCACCTCTTGAGCCACGATTTTACCCATTCGGGTTGAGCCAGTAGCTGAAATCAATGGGACTCTTTGGTCTTTGGTCATATATTCTCCAACCTTGTAATCCCCATTAACTAGACAAGAAATTCCTTCTGGAAGGTCATTGTTTTTTAGAACTTCGGCGATTAAATTTTGACAAGCAATGCCACAAAGAGGTGCTTTTTCACTAGGTTTCCAAACGCATACATCACCGCAGATCCAAGCAAGTGCCGTGTTCCAACTCCAAACCGCCACAGGGAAATTGAAAGCAGAAATAATACCTACAATTCCCAGAGGGTGGTATTGTTCATACATTCTATGCCCAGGGCGCTCACTGTGCATTGTAAATCCATGAAGTTGACGTGAAAGACCTACTGCAAAGTCACAGATATCAATCATTTCCTGAACTTCTCCTAAGCCTTCTTGATAACTTTTTCCCATTTCATAAGAAACCAATTTGCCTAAAGCTTCCTTCTTTTCTCGAAGCTTGTCTCCAAACTGTCTTACTATTTCACCCCGTAATGGAGCGGGCTTTAATCGCCAGGTTTTGAATGCTTCTGAAGCGGTCTTCATCATTTTTTCATAATCATCCTTTGTGGTGGAAGTTACCTTGGCAATTAATTGGCCATCAACGGGAGAATAACTCTCAATGATGTCTCCTTCACCAAAGCAATTTACTCCTGTGGATGTTCCTGGATTTATTCCTTTAACACCTAATTCGTTTAGTGCTTTTTCGATTCCAAAATCGGTTGCAACTGCTTGCATAATTAGTTTTTTTATAATTTATAGCTGTGTTTTTTGCGAAGGTACTAATATTAAGTGGCTTATTTAAATGATGTTGGTTCAAAAATGTTAACTTTATTGTTCTTATTAAGACTCCAAATGATGAAATCAATTGCACCTATATTTCTGGTATTTTTTTGGCTACTGTCATGTCATCAATCCCAAAATCAAGGGAAGATAGACCAGGGATTTTCTTCTTTGGAAAAATCGGAAACCAAACCCCAATCCTTTGCTATTGTTATTCATGGTGGTGCCGGAACCATTCTTCGTGAGAACATGAGTGCTGAGCAAGAAAAGCAATATCGGGATAAGCTTGAGGAAGCAATAAAAGTGGGACATCAAATCTTGAAAGATGGAGGTAGTAGTTTGGATGCTGTGGAGAGAACTATCAATGTTTTGGAGGATTCGCCATTATTCAACGCTGGGAAGGGTGCTGTTTTAACCAATGAAGGGACTGCCGAATTGGATGCTTCCATTATGGATGGAAAAACACTGAATGCTGGAGCTTCGGCTGGAACCAAAACTGTTAAAAACCCCATTTCTTTGGCGCGGGTTATCATGGAAAAATCACCACATGTCATGATGGCTAGTCAAGGAGCAGATATTTATGCTAATGAACAAGGGTTATCTACTGTTGAGCCTTCATATTTTATTGTTGAAAATCGGGTACAATCCCTAAAACGACTTCAGGAAGCCGAAAAGAAAAAGAAATCGTCCCAAAAGCAAGGTTTTTATGATTCCAAGATTAAAGATTCTAAGTTTGGAACCGTAGGTTGTGTGGCCCTTGATAAAAACGGGAATTTAGCAGCGGGTACTTCTACCGGCGGTATGATGAACAAACGTTGGGGTCGGGTTGGTGATTCTCCAATCATTGGAGCCGGCACCTATGCAAATAATGGTACATGCGGGGTCTCCTGTACGGGTTGGGGTGAATTTTTTATTAGAGGCATGGTAGCTCATGATATTTCGGCATTGATGGCTTACAAAGGCATGACTTTAAAAGAAGCTGCCAAAGAAGTAATTCAAAAGAAAGTTCCTGAAATGGGTGGTGACGGTGGACTCATTGCAATTGACAAAACGGGTGAAGTGGTCATGGAATTTAATACGGCTGGGATGTTCCGCGCTTCAATGAATGATCAAGGTGATTTATATATTGGCATGTTTTCTGAGTAACTTATCAGAGTATGACTAAAAATTCATAATTTTTAAAATTTAATATTAACCTACTTTAATACCGTCATTTTAAACAATGATAAAAAGCAAGTACCTCTCAATTCTACTAATAGGGTTATTAGTATTTTCCTGTAGAAAAAATGATGTAGAAACCAATAATATCTACAGATTTAAAGAGTATATCAGTTTTACTACCTCGGGTTTGGTTTCGGTGGCAGACCCCATTCAAATTAATTTGGCCAAGGAGGTAGAAGGCTGGTCCCCAGACATGGCATTAGATAAAAAATTGCTAAAGGTTGACCCTTATGTAGAGGGGAAACTTACCGCAGTAAATAATCATGCCTTCGTTTTTACTCCCGATGAACCCTTGGATTCTGATACGGAATATACCGTGACTTTGAAACTTAAGGATGTATATAAAGATGTTTCAAAGGAATTATCTGAATTCACCTTTCAATTCAAAACTATTAGACCCAATTTTACTGTGGTAACCAATAGCCTTCAATCCTATGATAGGGAATGGCAGTATTTAGAGGGTGCCTTAAAGTCAGCCGATATCATTTCCATTGAAAAAGCAAAAAAACTCATCCAAGCGACTCAAAATGATGAGTCTCTTGCTATTGTTTTTAATGAGGAAAGCACTGCTTCAAGAAATTTTGATTTCAAAATAGATAGTATTCACAGGGAAATTGAAGATGATCACATATTGATTAAATGGGATGGGGAAGCGATTAAAGCGGATAACAAAGGAGAAAATTCTTTTTTAATTCCCGGGATCAATAATTTCTCAATTATAGATGTTTCAGTTACCCAGAATCCAGAGCAATGTTTGGTTTTAAACTTTTCAGATCCATTAAAAAAAGAACAAAATTTTGATGGGTTAGTAAGTATTGAGAACTCAGCTACCCCAAAATTTTTGGTCAATGGAAATGTGTTGAGGGTCTATCCTAGTTCCAAACTTGTCGGAAATATTCAAGTAGATGTTTTTCAGGGAATCACTAATACGGAAGGCTATAAATTGAAAAAACCATTTTCAGAAACAGTTTCTTTTGAAGAGTTGAAGCCTCAAGTGAGGATGTTAAGTAGTGGTGTGATTTTACCCAATTCTAAAGAGTTGAAATTAAATTTTGAGGCAGTTAACCTAAAGGCTGTTGATGTTAGGGTTATCAAGATTTTTGAAGACAATGTGCTTCAGTTTTTACAGGAAAATGATTTTGGAGACACTTACACAAGCAATCTGCGCCGTGTGGGAAGAAGGATTGCAAAAAAAACAATTCCATTAGTTCAAAACGAACAGGAATACCAAGGGAAGTGGAAGGCTTATACTTTGGATCTATCCAAGTTTTTTCAAGCTGATCCTGGGTCACTTTACCGCGTAGAAATAAGTTTTGAGCAAAGTTATTCCTTATATCATTGTGATACCAATGATTCAGTCTCAAGCAACGATGAGGACGAATCCTATTATTATGAAGAAGACTATGCAGAAAACGAAAGTGAAACTTATAATGAAGATGAAGAATTAAGGGAAGAAGCTTACTGGGATAACTTGACGTATCGATACAAAAATTATACTTACAATTGGAAAGAACGTGAAAATCCTTGTCATAATGCCTATTACCACGAAGATAGAGTTGTTTCCCAGACACTGTTGGCTTCCAATTTGGGAGTGGTTGCAAAAAGAGGAAATAATAATACCTATTTCTTTGCAGTAACCGATTTGCTTACTACCGAACCAGAAGCAAATGCAACGGTGAAGCTTTACAATTATCAACAACAAGAACTTGTGCAAAGCACAACGGATGAAAAGGGTTTTACCATGATTGACTCAGATCAATTTGCATCCTATGCTGTTGTAATCAAAGGTCGCAGTAAGGCCTATATTAAATTGAATGATGGAAATTCACTGTCACTAAGCAAGTTTGATGTATCAGGGAATAAACTGCAAAGAGGCTTAAAAGGCTATTTATATGGGGAAAGAGGCGTTTGGCGACCAGGCGACACGCTTCATTTGGCGTTTGTTTTGAACGATAAGGATAATGAACTTCCGAACGGCCATCCAGTCAAATTGGAGCTCACAGATCCGAATGGTAAAATGGTTTACAAAGAAGTGAGATCAGAGCATGTGAATCACTTTTATAAGTTTACAGTTCCAACCACTTTAGACGATATAACAGGTAATTACAGTGCCAAGGTCTCTGTAGGAGGAGCCAAATACTACAAAACCATCAAGATTGAAACGGTCAAACCCAACCGATTGAAAATAGACTTGGATTTTGGAGACGGCATAATTACCAAAGAATCTTCCTTGATGGCTGATTTGGGGGTACATTGGTTACATGGTGCGCCAGGTAAAAATTTAAAAGCTGAAATCAAAGCTAAATTCACTGCTTCCTCTCAAGGATTTGATAACTACAAAGGCTATTCTTTTCAAGATCCATCCAAAGTTTTTAAAACAGAAGAATTAACTGTTTTTGAGGGAAAAGTTGACGAAAATGGACAGGCTAATGTTCATAAACAAATTAATCTGGAAGGTAGTGCGTCAGGATTGTTAAAAGCTCAATTTTTGGTGAGGGCTTTTGAAAATGGAGGTGATTTTTCCATTGATGCTTTTAGTAAAACCTATGCGCCTTATGATGCCTTTGTCGGATTAAAAATGCCTGAAGGAAACCAATATGGTGGGTTTGAAACGGGAAGGAATCAAACCTTTAAAGTCGTTTTGGTAGATGCCCAGGGAAAACCGTTACAACGTGAGGGCTTAGAAGTAAAAGTGTATAAAGTGGAATGGCGTTGGTGGTGGAATGCATCTTATGATAACCTTTCCAGCTATGTTTCAAATAATTACCACAGGTCGGTTTATGATACCAAACTGAATACAAATTCAAAAGGAGAAGGTGCTTTTAACTTGAATATTCCAGATAGTGGAAGAGGGCGTTATTTAATTAGAGTTATTGACACAAAAGGAGGCCATTCTACTGGAAGTACAGCCTATTTTTATAAAAATTGGTGGGATGCTGTTCCCTCTGGAAACAAAGATGCGGCCAAAATGCTGGTATTTAATGCAGACAAAGAAACTTACCAAACGGGAGAGACCGCTAAAATAACCTTTCCTTCCGGGGAAGAAGGACGTGCTTTGATTAGTATTGAGAATGGTACCGAGGTGCTTGACTACAGATGGGTAAAGACTAAAAAAGGTCAAACATCGGTTGACATTCCTATTACTTCAGAAATGGCACCCAATGTGTTCGTTAATATTTCTCTCTTGCAACCACATGCTGTCACTTCAAATGATTTACCCATTAGGTTGTATGGTGTTATTCCATTGATGGTCGAAAATAAGGATACTAGACTTCATCCTCAATTGGATATGGCCGATGAGCTGAAACCTGAAACCGATTTTAAGGTGACTGTTTCAGAAAAAAACAATAAAGCCATGACCTATACCTTAGCCGTTGTGGATGAAGGATTATTAGATTTAACCCGATTTAAAACACCAAATGCTTGGGATGATTTTTATGCCCGAGAGGCTTTAGGAGTTAAAACTTGGGATCTTTTTGATCAAGTGATTGGTGCCTATTCAGGAAGTATTGATCAAGTGTTTTCTATTGGTGGTGATGGTTCTATTGAAAAAGGTAAGAACAAAAAAGCCAATCGATTTAAACCGGTGGTTATGTATTTAGGTCCTTTCAAATTAGAAGCAGGTCAAAAAAAGGAGCATCATTTGATGATGCCAAATTACGTTGGGTCAGTAAGGGCCATGGTTGTAGCTGGCAACAATGATAAGGAAGCATACGGGAATGTTGAAAAGGCAATCCCTGTTAAAAAGCCACTTATGGTTTTGGCAAGTTTGCCAAGAAATTTAAGTCCTTCAGAAAAAGTGCAATTACCTGTCACTGTATTTGCTATGAAACCACATGTCAAGTCGGTGGAAGTGAGTCTTAAATTAAGTGATGGACTTTCTGTTGTGGGCGAAAAAATTAAAAAAATAAATTTTGATAAACCTGATGAGAAAATGGCCTATTTTGAATTGGATGTCCATAAGGTTAAAGGAATTCAACAGATAGAAGTCGTTGCTCGGGGTAATGGAGAAAAGGCGACTTATAAGGTAGAGTTGGATGTATTGAATCCAAATCCTATTTCTTCCAAATCAACGGATATAACTCTGAGTGCCAATGAAAGCAAGAATATGGAGATTAGAACTTTCGGAATTGAAGGAACCAATTCGGCTACCGTAGAGTTTTCTACTATTCCTCCAATGGATTTTTCAAGACGCTTACAATATTTGATTCAATATCCTCACGGGTGTGTGGAGCAAACCACATCAAGTGTTTTTCCACAGTTGTTTTTAACTGATATTTTTGATTTAACCATTGATAAAAAGAAAGCCATCCAACAAAATGTGGAGGCAGCCATTAAAAAGCTGGCTTATTTTCAAACCTCAGATGGAGGTATGGGATATTGGATGGGAGATTCGGAGGTGAACGATTGGGGGACCAGTTATGCAGGTCATTTTTTGTTGGAGGCAGAACGAAAGGGGTATGCCTTACCGGTGATGTTTAAGTCCAATTGGTTAAAATATCAAAAAATGGCAGCTCGGGATTGGAGGCCAAGTTATCGCATTTACCACTCTGATTTATCACAAGCTTACCGTCTTTATACTTTGGCTTTGGCAGGCGAGCCTGATTTGGCTGCAATGAATAGGTTGAGAGAATTCAGTGAAATTTCAAATGAAGCCAAATGGCGATTGGCTGCGGCTTATGCTTTAGCGGGCCAAAAGGAAGCAAGTCAAGCTTTGTTGAAAACCGCAAATATAGAATTTGAACCTATCAGAAATGATTATTATACTTATGGATCTGTGGATAGGAATCGTGCTATGGCTCTAGAAACTTTGGTCTTGGTAAAGGATGGGAAGATGAGGGAATTGGCTGAGCTTATTGCTAAAGAACTATCCGGAAATCGCTGGATGAGTACACAAACAACAGCCTATAGTTTGCTGTCTATTGCTAAAATGGTGGAAAGTAATGGTGGAAAATCTTTAAAATTATCGTACATTTTAGATGGTAAAACTCATGATATTGAAACTTCAAAATCTATGGCTACTAGGGAGCTTCCCATACAAAATGGAGTTAACTCTTTGAGCATGATCAATAAATCAAACAATGTGGTTTATGTAAGAGTTTTAAATTCTGGAAAATTACCATTGGGAGAGGAGTTGGTAGAGCAACGTGGATTAAGTGTATCAGTGGCTTATAAGGATCTTAAAGGAAGCCCTATAGATATAAAGACCTTGCAACAAGGACAAGACTTTTTAGCTACTATTCAAGTATCCAATTTGAAATCATTGGCTGTTAATAATGTTGCTCTAACGCAAATCATTCCATCTGGGTGGGAAATAATAAATACCCGTTTCACCGATTTTGGTGCCGCAACCACAAGTGAGGCAGAGTATATCGATATTAGGGATGACCGGGTGAGTTATTATTTTGATTTGGACAAAAAGGGGAAAAAGGATACCAAAACATTTCAGATAATGTTGAACGCCTCTTATTTGGGAACGTATTACTTACCAGGTATTCAAGCAGAGGCTATGTATGATGATGATTATTTGGTAAGAACTAAAGGTAATTGGATAAAAGTTCAAAAATGAAAGTAAAGGAAATCGAAAGCATTACAGATCACCGACCTTTTAAGATTCCAGAGGAATCTTGGAAATACTATCAAGAATGGAACCTAGCTATTTTTATGCATTGGAGAATATCTTTGGATGACTTGAGAGCATTGGTCCCAGAGGTGTTTGAAATTGATATGTTTGATGGCTCTCCTTGGATTTCTTTAGTGGCTTTTGATATGAATAATATTGGTATTAAGAACATCCCGAAAGTGCCACATATATCAGATTTTCATGAACTTAATATTCGCACCTATGTCAAATACCAAGGAAAACCAGGGGTTTATTTTTTGAGTATGGAAGGGAGTAAGAGGTCTTCTTGTAGGGTTTTGAAAGCGTTTTCAAAACTTCCCTATCGATATTCCAATATAAATAGAAATACATTCAGCTATCATTCTAAAAATCCAGCACAACAGGATCATTATTCTGTTACTTATCGGGTAGGGGACAGTTTGGAATATAAAAGCAAGCTTGATTGTTGGTTAACTGAAAGGTATGCTTTATTCAATCCATCCAAAAAGGGTGTGTTTGAATATAACATCCATCACTTACCTTGGCCTATGAAGGAGATTCAAATAAAGGATTTGGAAGTTAATTATCAAGGATTCCCAAAGCTAAGTGAACAACCTGAGCTAGTTCATTACTCTCCCGGAGTGAAGGTGATTACTTGGAAGAAAAAGAAACATTCTCTTTGAAGACCGAATTTGTTCCATATTATGCTGTGATTTTCTCTTCTATTCAAACCGATCAAATAGAAGGCTATTCAGAAATGGCCGAAAAAATGGAACAGTTAGCGAAAAACCAACCTGGGTTTATTGCTTTGGAAAGCGCAAGAAGTGGTTTGGGAATTACAGTCAGCTACTGGAAAACCCTCGCAGATATTTCCAATTGGAAAAAGCATTCTGAACATATGATAGCTCAGGAATTAGGCCGATTTAATTGGTATGACTGGTACCATGTAAGGATTTGCAAAGTGGAGCGGGAGTATACTTTTCAGAAGTAAAACGAAATTGCGGTTCATAAAAACGTTCTAGATTTTCTGTCTTTTATTATTTTGAAATTGTAGATGAAGCCTTATGTTTGATATAGATATATTAGGAGAAGAGAATAGTAGTATTTATCCTTTCCTAAGAAAGACAAAAAACAAATAAGCTATGGAGCAAACTTGGCGTTGGTATGGTCCTAAAGACCCCGTATCATTATCAGATATAAAACAAGCAGGGGCTACAGGTATTGTGTCAGCATTGCATCATATACCTAATGGAAGTATATGGGATATTGATGAAATTATGAAGCGAAAAAAGGACATTGAGAAATATGGTCTTACTTGGAGTGTTGTAGAGAGTATTCCAGTTCATGAGGAGATAAAAACACGCTCTGGGAATTTTAAAAAGTACATTGAAAACTATAAAAAAAGTATTGTAAATCTAGCCCAATGTGGAATTCAAATTGTGTGTTACAACTTTATGCCCGTTTTGGACTGGACTAGAACAGATTTAAATTTTACAGTTGAAGATGGTTCACAAGCTTTACGATTTGATGCAACAGCATTTGCAGCGTTTGAATTGTATTTGCTCAAACGACCTGGAGCAGAAGAAATATATTCGGAAGAACAAAAATCGAAAGCAAAAGTATACTTAGAGGCTTGTTCTGAGTCAGAAAAAACAAAATTAATAAGCAATATTATTGCTGGGTTACCTGGTGCTGAAGAAGGTTATTCGATAGAACAGTTTCAAAAGGTACTAGATACCTATACGCAAATTGGTGCTGACACTTTAAGGAAGAATCTCATTTTGTTTTTGAAAGAAATCATCCCGATAGCAGAAGCCAATAAAGTTTTGATGTGTATCCATCCTGACGATCCACCATATCCTATTTTAGGTTTACCCAGGATTGTGAGTACTGAAGAAGATTATGCATATCTTTTTTCAGAAGTTCCCCAATTATCCAATGGGATGACATTTTGTACAGGATCTTTAGGTGTTAGAGCTGATAATGACTTATTGAATATATTCAAACGATTTGCCGATAGAATCCATTTTTTACATTTAAGAAGCACTAAACGGGATGCGGAAGGAAACTTTTATGAAGCTAACCATTTAGAAGGAGATGTGGATATGTTCGGGATTGTTAAGGAGGTCGTTTTGGAAGAAAAAAGAAGAAATCAAGAAGGTAGAGATGACAACCAAATCCCCATGCGTCCAGATCATGGCCACCAAATGCTTGACGATTTGAATAAAAAAACAAATCCAGGCTATTCAGGAATTGGTAGACTAAGAGGACTGGCTGAATTGAGGGGATTGGAGATGGGAATCTCAAAAAGCCTTATCTAGACAAAAACCTGAATTATCTTAACTCTTAGTTGTTCTCAAATAAGAATAGCTAGGGGTTTATTTTTATATATGGGTTTTCATTAGCTTTGAGGGAGAGTATTAAATGGAGTTCATTGACTCCAAATTTTGAAGCTGTAAAATTGTGTTTTTAAAAGCCAATTACATATATAAAAACAAGTTTAAAATTGCGGTTATTTTAGGACTGATAGTGGCCTACGCCTTTTGTCTGCCAACAACCTTGTTCAAAGAACCCACCTCTACTGTTATTACAAGTAAAGAAGGCATTTTGATGGGAGCCAAGATTGCCTCAGATGGACAATGGCGATTTCCAGCAAGTGATTCGGTTCCAAACAAATTTAAGACTTGTATCCTTCAGTTTGAGGATGAATATTTTTATAATCATCCGGGGTTTAATCCCATTTCGATAATCAAGGCTTTAAAGGAAAACCTTTCAAATGGTGAAATAAAAAGGGGCGGGAGTACGATTACGCAACAAGTAATAAGGCTTTCAAGAAAGGGGCAACCCAGAACCTATTTTGAAAAGGTAAAGGAACTCATTTTGGCAACGCGGTTGGAGTTGAGGTGCTCCAAGGACGATATACTATCTATGTATTCTAGCAATGCACCTTTTGGAGGGAACGTAGTAGGATTGGAAGCGGCATCTTGGAGGTATTTCCATAGAAATTCATCTGATCTATCGTGGGCTGAGAGTGCAACTTTGGCTGTGTTGCCCAATGCTCCAAGTCTGATATATCCTGGTAAGAATCAAACCCAGCTGTTGAAAAAACGAAATGCCCTACTAAAAAAGCTGAAAGAAGAGGATATCATTGATGAAATCACTTATGAATTGGCTTTGGCCGAAGAACTCCCACAAAAACCATTTGCGCTTCCTCAAAAAGCACCTCATTTATTGCAAAAAATGGCATTGGAACAAACAGGGAAACGGGTGGTTACCAGTTTGAATTATGCCTTACAAAATCAAGTCAATGGAATAGTAAAAAACCACTACAATCAATTACGGCAGAATGAAATCTATAATGCTGGAGTTCTAGTTTTGGATGTCCATACAAGAAAAGTGTTATGTTATGTTGGGAATACACCAACCGATAAAGCGCATCAAAAAGATGTAGATGTTATTGATAAGCCAAGAAGCACAGGAAGTGTTTTGAAACCGTTTCTCTTTTCTGCCATGTTGGATTCTGGTGAGCTTCTGTCCCAATCTTTGGTGGCCGATATTCCAACCCAGTTTGGAAGTTATGTGCCAGAAAACTTCAATAAGGAGTTTGATGGCGCAGTACCAGCTAATGAGGCACTTTCTAGGTCATTGAATGTGCCATCCGTTAGGATGCTCAAGGAATTTGGTTTGGAAAAATTTTATCGCACTTTGAATATGTTGCATTTGAAGGATTTAAAATACGGACCCGACCATTATGGGTTGTCCCTTATTTTAGGAGGATCTGAAAGCAATTTATGGGATCTTTGTAAAAGCTATGCGGCGTTATCTTCAACAGTGAATCATTATACCGAAACTTCTAGTGAATACTATTCCAAAGAATTCTGCGAACCCATTTTATTTCAAAATCAGGAAGTTGATTTTGGTACTTTAAGTTCGTCAAAAACCTTATTTGATGCGGGGTCGATTTATTTGACATTAGAAAGTCTCAAGGAAGTGAACCGGCCTGTGGGAAATGAGAATTGGGAGTTTTATGACGACTCCAAACAAATTGCGTGGAAAACAGGAACCAGTTTTGGATTTAGGGATGCATGGGCTATTGGAACCAATAAAGATTATGTGGTTGGGGTTTGGGTTGGTAATGCAGATGGTGAGGGACGACCTGGTTTGGTGGGCATTCAGGCAGCAGCGCCTCTGATGTTTGATGTATTTGATTTGTTGCCTCAAAGCACGTGGTTCTCCATTCCTTTTGATGAACTTCAGGAGGTTGAAATTTGTGAGCAAAGTGGTTTTAGGGCTTCTCCAAATTGTGAAACAGTCAATAAGGAATGGGTGCAAATCTCAGGATTGAAAACAAAGCCTTGTCCATATCACGTGTTGGTTCATTTGGATCAAGAAGAACGATTTCAAGTGAATAGTTCTTGTGAATTTTTAGGAGATATAAAGTCTAAACCCTGGTTTGTATTGCCTCCTTTAATGGCCTATTATTACAAAAGAAAAAATCCGTTTTACAAAGAGTTACCCAAATTGAGAGAAGACTGTGTGGGAGAGTCCAAACCATCTATGGCTTTTATTTATCCAAAAGCAAACAACCAGATTTTTCTTCCGAAGGATTTTGATGGTCAAACAAATGAACTTATTTTAAAAATTAGCCATTCCAAACCAGAATTCCGGGTGTTTTGGTATTTGGACAATCAATTTATTGGTCAAACAAAAGACATTCATGAATTGGCAGTTTTACCTTCATTTGGCAAACACACTATTACGGTTATTGATGAAATTGGATCTGAAATATCAAGAGACATTGAAATTTCGAAGTAGGTAATTTGGGAATACTAAAAAAGAGGTCTTTTTAGTTCAGATTCTAGAATATAAAGGCATTATTTTTAATTTTTTAAAGCATCAAGAAATTGGCTTTACAATTATCTTTGTCATATAAATTTTTGCGTTTGTGTCTAGTATAATCCTCCTCTTTTTATGTCTTTTTTTAGGGTTTATTTTTAAAAAGACCCAAATATTTCCCAAGGAGACAGTGGTGGTTCTAAATAAGTTTGTCATCTATATTTCCATCCCAGCGATGGCCTTACATTATTTGCCAAAAATTGAGTTGTCTCCAAAGTTGCTTTTCCCAGTTGGAGTGGCTTGGTTAGGGTTTTTAATTTCTTTTCTTTTGTTTTCATCTTTAGGAAAATGGTTAGGTTGGTCCAAAAGTTTAACAGGATGTATGATCTTAATGTCTGGATTGGCAAATACGTCTTTTGTAGGGATTCCGGTTATTGAAGCTTTATATGGTAAAGAGGGCTTGGAAACTTTGGTACTGGTTGATTTGCCAGGAACTTTTATTATGTTGTCTACGGCGGGAGTTACTGTGGCAGCCATGTATTCTCGAGGAAGTACGAGCTTAAAGCAAATAACAAGACGTATTCTAAGATTTCCTCCCTTTATGGCATTTTCTTTTGGAGTGCTATTGATCTTATTGCAGTTAGAGGTTCCTGAGGTAGTCGACTCTGTTTTTGAAAAATTGTCTATGACCATTTCCCCATTGGCTTTGGTTTCAGTTGGATATCAATTGAATTTAGAACGAAGAAGCAAGCACTGGGGGTTTCTTATAATGGGGTTAAGTTACCAACTGATATTGTGGCCCTTAATTATTTTTATTTTATACAAAGGTGTTTTCAATCAATCGGGAGTCAATATTAATGTTTGTGTATTGGAAGCTGGAATGGCGCCCATGATAACCGCCGCAATTGTCTCAACAGCCTACGGACTCAAGCCGAAACTCAGCAACATGATGGTTAGTATAGGGATTCCTGCTTCCTTTGTTACGCTTGGTATTTGGTATTGGATTTTAAATATGTAGGATAGATTACCTTAAAGGAAATCCCTTGGCAGCCCACCATGGATGTACTTCTATCATTAACCTTCCCGATTTAACCATAGGATCTAGATTCGCCAAACTATCTGCCATTTTCAAAGTTGGAACATTGTAAATAGTAATTCCTCTTATATCTCCATCATCGCCAAATGGGCCGGAGATGTCTGCATAACCTTTTTCATACATTCGTGTTAAGTGGGCTAGATGTTCTTCCTGTAACTTTTTAGCCTCTTCCTCATTTTGCGACCTAATCGGACCTCTTTTAAGGAAAGCAATAAAATACTGTTGCATTAAAATGGTGTCCTGGGTTTTTGAATCTACATAGTCAAAGATCTGGAAGCCTTTGTCTGTGAGTTCCTGTTTTATTTTAAGAGGAGACTTTGGTTTCTTTACCTCAGTAACATCAGTAACGACCGAATCAATGGGAGCTTCGATAGCTTCTTCAATTTCTAAGGTTTCATTTTTAGGCTCTTTACAATTGAAGGATATCAAAATCAAAAGCGTAAGGATTAAGATGTTTTTTAGTGTTTCCATGTGTTATAAGGATTTTTGCTCAATTGGGAATTGTAATAGTTTGTTTCTCCAGTAACTTCTTTTCCTAACCAATTAGGTTTCTCAAAAGATTCTGTGGTTGACTCTAATTCTATTTCTGCAATGATGAGACCTTTATTGTCTCCATAAAATTCATCTACTTCATAGGTGTGATTTCCAATGGGAATTTCAAACCTGGTCTTTTCAATTATTCCGGGTTCACATAACTTCAAAAGTTCTTGTGCCTCATCAACCTTTATGTTTTTTTCCCATTCAAATCGAGAGAGGCCATCTTCCGTAGACTTTCCCTTAACCGTTAAAAAGGCTTGGTCTCCTGAAATGCGCACTCTTACGGTTCTTTCGGGAGTGGAATTAAGAAAGCCTTGTACCAAATAGGTTTTCTTTTGAGCTTCTTGTTTGAAAACTTCAGAAGAGACTAAAAATTTGCGTTCTATTTCAACCATATTGGATGTGATATCGTCATTTAAAAATAGCATAAATTTGTGTTATGGACCAAGATATACCTATTCGGAAAATAATTCATGTGGATATGGATGCTTTTTATGCTTCCGTTGAACAAATGGATCAACCAGAATTGAAAGGTAAACCGATTGCGGTTGGCGGAAGTAGTAAACGAGGAGTTGTAAGTGCTGCAAGCTATGAAGCTAGGAAATTTGGTGTGAGAAGTGCCATGAGTGGGATTCAGGCCAAACGGCTATGCCCTGAGTTGATTTTTGTAAAGCCAAGATTTGAGAGGTATCACGAGATTTCTAAACAGATTCGAAAAATTTTTTTGGACTATACCGATAAAGTAGAGCCCTTGTCTTTGGATGAAGCGTACTTGGATGTAACTGAGAATAAGAAAGGACACCCTAGTGCAACCATGGTTGCTAAGGAAATTAGAGATCGCATTTTGGAAGAAGTTGGTTTAACGGCTTCCGCAGGTATTTCCATCAATAAATTTATTGCAAAAGTAGCCAGTGATTTTAATAAACCAAACGGTCAAAAAACTGTCAATCCTGAAGAGGTTTTGGATTTCCTTGAGGCTTTGGATATCAAAAAGTTTTATGGAGTGGGCAAGGTTACAGCCGAAAAAATGTATCAGTTAGGAATCTTTACGGGCAAAGATTTAAAAAATAAGTCACTGGAGTACTTGGAAGACCATTTTGGCAAGTCGGGCAAGTATTATTTTTACGTGGTTAGGGGTATTCATACAAGTGAAGTGAAGCCAAATAGGATAAGGAAATCCTTGGCAGCCGAACGGACTTTTAGCGAGAACCTTTCCTCTGAGGTTTTTATGCTAAAGAAGTTGGATCATATTGCCGATGAGGTGTCCAAGAGACTTCAAAAAAGTAACGTGTCTGGAAAAACGATTACTTTGAAGATTAAATACAGTGATTTTTCGCTTCAAACACGCAGTAAAACTTTGCCTTATTTTGTTCAGGATAAGAGTTTAATTCTTGAAACAGCCAAAGAGCTTCTATACCAAGATAGATTGCAAAATTCGGTGAGGTTATTGGGGATTTCACTGTCCAATTTAAATACTGAAAAACAAAAAACGCCAACAGAACCAAATTCTGTTAGCGTTCAATTGCGTTTTGAGTTTTAGATTTTATTTTGAAATTTCTCTAATACGTAATGTATTAGTCATTCCTTTCTCTTGAATAGGCATGGAAGCTAAACTAATTACCATGTCACCTTTTTTCACATATCCTTTTTTCTTGGCTATTAAGTTGACATCTTGAATAGTCTTATCTGTTGAAACCATTTTGTCATAATAAAAGGCATTAACACCCCATAAAAGACTTAATTGTGTCAAAATATGTTTGTTTGAAGTGTACACTAAAATATGAGATTTTGGTCTCCAAGCAGAAATTTGAAACGCGGTATAACCACTATTAGTCAAAGTGGTAATAGCTTTTGCGTTAATTTCGTTGGCCATCAAAGCTGCATGGTAACAAACAGATTTAGTAATATATCGCTTGGTTTTGATGTGTGGTGGTGATTGCGGTACTTGAATCAAAGCTGAGTCTTCAACACTTTTTATGATGTTAGACATGGTTTTGATAACCTGAACAGGATATTGTCCAACCGAAGTTTCTCCTGAGAGCATTACGGCGTCAGCCCCATCCATAACCGAGTTGGCAACATCATTTACTTCAGCTCTTGTAGGTGTCAAGCTTGAAATCATGGTTTCCATCATTTGGGTCGCAATGATTACAGGAATTCTAGCTTGTTTAGCTCTTAACACCAATTTTTTCTGAACCAACGGCACTTCTTGGGCTGGAATCTCAACTCCTAAGTCCCCTCTTGCTACCATAAGACCATCGCAATAGGCTACAATTTTATCAATATTCTCAACAGCTTCTGGTTTTTCAATTTTTGCGACAATAGGAATTTTTTCACTACTGTGTTCTTTAATCAAGTCTTGAAGCTGAATTAAGTCTTCTGCATGTCTTACAAATGAAAGTGCAATCCAATCTACCTTTTGTTTGATGGCAAAAATGGCATCTTCTATATCTTTTTCAGTTAAGGCAGGTTGTGATATTTTAGTATTTGGAAGGTTAACACCTTTTTTAGACTTTAAAGGTCCTCCTTGAATAACACGGGCTTTAACTTCTGATTCCCCATCTGTAGAAACCACCTCAAAAATCAATTTCCCATCATCCAACAGGATTTTTTCACCGGGTTTGGCGTCCTGAGGGAAATTTTTATACGTCATGTAAACTCGCTCTTTGGTGCCTTCAAAGCGCTCACCAGTAGCAAAGATGATTTCATCTCCTTCTTTGACAAAGACATCACCTTTCATCACACCAACTCTCAATTTAGGACCTTGCAGGTCACCTAAAATAGCAGCATTATATTCGTATTCTTCATTGAGTTCACGAATCATTTTAATGCGCTCTTCAACATCTTTATAATCGGCATGGGAAAAGTTAATTCTAAAAACGTTAACGCCTTCATCTAACATGCCTTTAAGAACTTCTTTACTACTTGTAGCAGGACCTAAAGTCGCAACTATTTTGGTTTTTTTCTGTTGTAACATTAATTAAAAATTAAGTTGTCTTTTGATTTGATTAGGTTGGGTTCAATTTTATACGCCGTTGAAATTTGGGATATTTCCTGAATTCGGTTTACGATGCGTTTATCAACTTGAAATTGGTGGAAATCGTCGCAAATTTTAAGGAAATAGTTTACATTTTTAAATTCTGGCATCAAATAAAATGTTTTGGTTATTTTTTTGTCATCACCAAATAATGTTGAACCATCATTTTTAGTATCAGAGAGTTCTACTTTACAAATGTTTGATACCACATTCCAGGTGGTCATTTGAGAAGGATTCTCCCATTCAAACAATGAAAATCTGGCATTGTTTTTAAAATCTACATCCTCTCGTTTTCTTACTAAACGAAGGTTTAATGCCTTGTTTAGCAGGTAAACCAAGCGGTAATCTTCAATAGAGGTATGAATGCCAATTAAGGTATACTCTATCTCATCGAAAAAATCATCAAGGTTTAGCTTACGTATTGCCATACAACCAAAATTCGGTGTAAATATAGCACTTCTAACCGTTATTTTTGTAAACGGAACTTTAATCTTCCCAAGTATTTTCTACGAAAACGTTGTAGGGTCAGTTGTTTAGAAAGATTTGGATATTTGTTTCTGAAAGACAAAAAAGGCACGTTTGGATGCTTTCTCTTCTGCTTTCTTTTTTGAAGTAGCCCTAGCTTTAGAGACGACCTTGTTGTTAATGGAGAGTTTCACTGAAAAATGCTTCATCTCATCATTGCCAGTATCTTCATAAACATCATAATTGAATGTTTTCTTTTCCTTTTGACACCACTCAATTAAAAGGCTCTTGTAACTAATGACCTTACCTTCAAGTTTTTCAATGTCAACATAAGGGATGATGACTTTTTTATAGATGAATTTTTCGCAGTATTTATAACCCCTATCTAGGAAAATGGCACCGATAAGTGCTTCAAATAAGTTGCCATAAATATTGTCGCCAAACTGTCCTTTAGGAATTTTACTCTCTACCAAGGAAATTAAATTAAGCTCTTTGCCCAATTCGTTAAGGTGTTCACGACTTACAACCTTAGAGCGCATTTTAGTCAAATAGCCTTCGTCTCCTCCAGGAACTTCTAAATATAAGTGGGAGGCGATCACAGCGCTCAACATGGCATCACCCAAAAATTCCAAACGTTCATAGTTAATAGGATTTCCCTTATCGTCCTTGATATTCATGGATCGATGCGTGAAGGCCGTCTTAAAATATTTTAAGTTTTTTGGTTTGAATCCTAAAATATTACGAATAGAAATAAAAAAATTCCCGCCACTGTTGGAACGGGAATTTAATATGTTTCGAATGTTTTTCACTCGCTATTTTAATCAAGTTTCTTGAACAATACGCAGGCGTTATGACCACCAAAGCCAAAGGTATTGCTCATGGCTACTTTAACGTTTCTCTCTTGTGCTTTATTTAATGTTAAATTAAGTTCAGGATCAATATTTTCATCTACAACTTGATGGTTGATGGTTGGAGGAACCAAATTGTGTTCCATAGCCATAATAGAGGCAATGGCTTCAATGGCTCCTGCAGCACCTAACAGGTGTCCTGTCATGGATTTTGTAGAATTGATATTAATGTTTTTGGCATGGTCTCCAAATACTTCCTTGATGGCTTTCAATTCAGCCACATCCCCTAGAGGGGTAGAAGTTCCGTGGGTGTTGATATGATCAACATCCTCAGGTTTTAGACCTGCATTTTCCAAACAATTTTTCATTACCGCAACAACTCCAATACCGTCTGGATGAGGTGCTGTCATATGATAAGCGTCTGAGGATAATCCTCCTCCTACAACCTCGGCATATATTTTTGCTCCTCTCGCCTTGGCATGTTCATATTCTTCAAGAATGATTGCTCCAGCTCCTTCACCTAAGACAAATCCATCTCTGGTTGCATCAAAAGGACGTGAAGCCGTTTCTGGGCTTTCATTTCTTGTAGATAATGCATGCATTGCGTTGAATCCGCCCATACCAGCAATGGTAACAGCAGCTTCACTACCTCCGGTAACAACCACATCACAGTGGCCCAATCGAATGTAGTTTAATGCATCAATCATGGCATTTGCAGAAGAAGCACAGGCTGAAACCGTCGTATAATTAGGTCCCATAAATCCATTTTTAATGGAAATATTACCAGGTGCAATATCTGCAATCATTTTAGGTATAAAGAATGGATTGAATCTCGGAGTACCATCTCCCGCTGCAAAGTTTAAAACTTCATCTTGAAATGTTTCCAATCCTCCTATTCCTGCTCCCCAAATAACACCAACCCTCAATTTATTGATTTTGTCCAAGTCCAAATTCGCATCTGCAATGGCTTCATCAGAAGCGACCATCGCATATTGCGTAAACCTGTCCATTTTCCGAGCTTCTTTACGGTCAATAAAATCGGTAACGTTAAAGTTTTTTACTTCACAAGCGAATTTGGTCTTGAACTTTTCAGTGTCAAAATAGGTAATAGAAGCCGCTCCACTTTTCCCATTTTTCAGGCCTTCCCAATATTCATCCTTGGTATTTCCTATAGGGGTAAGTGCTCCTAAACCGGTGACTACAACTCGCCTTATTTCCATAAAAAATAACTTATTTTGCGCCTTCTATGTATGAGATAGCTTGACCTACTGTTGCAATGTTTTCAGCTTGATCATCAGGAATTTGAATATCGAATTCTTTTTCGAACTCCATGATTAATTCCACAGTGTCTAATGAATCTGCTCCTAAATCGTTAGTGAAGCTTGCTTCAGGAACTACTTCGTTTTCATCTACACCTAATTTGTCTACGATAATCGCTTTTACTCTTGATGCAATGTCTGACATAATCTTTTAATTTTAAGTTTTAATTAGGACGCAAAAATAAAAAACTTTATTTTAAAACATACCTTTGGTTTAAAAATGTGATTCTAAATTTACTAAAATAACCAATAAGTATTTCGGTTTTTGCATTCTATTTGTAATTATTTATTCTTTTTTTTGCTGAGTAACAACTGTCATAACAATAAATGAAACGAATTGTAATCTTTGCCTCTGGTAGTGGGTCTAATGCCGAAAATTTAATTACTTTTTTCAAAGAGAGAGAAGATGCTTCTGTGGTTTTGGTTTTAACTAATAATCCACAAGCCAAGGTGCTTGATAGGTGTAAAAGATTGAAAGTTAGTGCTTTGTCCTTTAATCGTATAGCGCTGGTGGAAACCAATGATGTTTTGGAGCTTTTGAAGAATGCTAAACCAGATTTAGTTGTTTTGGCTGGATTTTTATGGAAATTTCCTGAAAACTTGTTGCATGCCTTCCCAAACAAAGTGATTAACGTGCACCCTGCTTTACTGCCAAAATTTGGGGGTAAAGGTATGTATGGTATGCATGTACATGAAGCTGTGGTGGCTAATAAAGAAAAAGAAACCGGGATTACCATTCATTACGTGAATGAGCACTATGATGAGGGAGCTATTATTTTTCAGGCCTCATGTCAAGTTGAGTCTACAGATACGGCCGAAGATGTGGCTGCTAAAATTCATGAGTTGGAAATGGAGCACTTTCCAAAAGTTGTTGCAAAGCTGTTGAATGAGTAAGAAAAAGAAAAAATACTATACCGTTTGGAAAGGGAAGCATACTGGAGTTTTTGAATCTTGGGAGGATTGTAAGGCTCAAATTAAAGATTTTCCGGGTGCCATCTACAAGTCCTTTGGTTCCTTTGAGGCTGCTAAAAAGGCTTTAAAGGGGAACTATAAAGATTATGTTGGGAAACAAAAGACCTTTGTTAGTCCATTGACAGACGACCAATTAAAGAAAATTGGTTCGCCCAATACAAATTCCATATCAGTCGACGCCGCTTCAAGTGGTAATCCAGGAAAGATGGAATATCAAGGTGTTGATACACAAACCAAGAAACGTATTTTTCATCAAGGCCCATTTGCTGAAGGCACCAATAATATAGGTGAGTTCTTGGCCATTGTTCATGGCTTGGCGTTATTGAAGAAAAAAAATAGTGATAAAATCATCTATACGGATTCCAGAACGGCATTAAGTTGGGTAAAAAAGAAAACCTGTAATACAAAATTGGAACGTTCTGAAAAGAACAAAGACCTATTTGAACTAGTAGATCGAGCTGTTAGTTGGTTGAAAAACAACACTTATCATACGGTGATTGTCAAATGGGAAACGAAAGCTTGGGGTGAAATTCCAGCGGACTTTGGAAGAAAATAGCATTCGTATATTCAAGCTTAAAACACTATATTTGCACCAAAATTCTGAAACCTCCTTATGGGTAAATTAGTGATTGTAGGAACAGTAGCTTTTGATGCTATTGAAACGCCTTTCGGTAAAACCGATAAAATTCTTGGTGGTGCCGCCACATTTATAGGACTGGCTGCTTCTCAATTTGAGGTAGATTCGGCTGTGGTATCTGTGGTTGGTGGTGACTTTCCAAATGAATATTTAGAGCTTTTAGAAAGTAAGAGTATGGATATTTCTGGAGTAGAGGTAGTGCCTCATGGCAAAACATTCTTTTGGAGTGGTCGCTATCACAACGATATGAATTCCAGAGATACGCTTGCAACAGAATTAAATGTGCTGGCTGATTTTAAACCAGTTGTTCCAGAAAATTTTAAAGATGCCGACTATGTGATGTTAGGAAATTTACATCCAAACGTCCAATTAGGTGTTTTAGAACAAATGGAAAAGAAACCCAAATTGGTGGTTTTGGATACCATGAATTTTTGGATGGATAACACATGGGATGAATTAATGGAGGTGATCAAAAAAGTGGATGTTATCACTATTAACGATGAAGAGGCTAGACAATTAACTGGAGAGCATTCTCTTAAAGTGGCCGCTAGAAAAATTCAGGAAATGGGGCCTACCTATGTGGTTATTAAAAAAGGGGAACACGGCGCTTTATTGTTTAATGGAGGCAATGCTTTCTTTGCTCCAGCCTTACCGTTGGAAGAAGTTTTTGATCCAACTGGTGCAGGGGATACGTTTGCAGGGGGATTTATAGGCTATTTGGCGAGTGTAGATAATGTGACATTTGAAAGCATGAAAAATGCGATTATTTATGGATCAACTTTGGCTTCATTCTGTGTGGAGAAATTTGGAACAGAGAGGATGAAACACCTATCAGCCAATGAGGTAAGGAAACGCCTGCAGGAGTTTAAAAAATTAACACAATTCGAAATTGAATTAACATAAATTAGCGCGCTCAAAACTGAGCGCGTTTTTAATTAAGAACAACAACACAACAAACAGGAAATGAGTGACGCTATAAAACACGAATGCGGGATTGCACAACTTAGGCTTTTAAAGCCACTTGAATTCTATAAAGAGAAATACGGAAGTGCTTTTTATGGAGTAAATAAGATGTACTTAATGATGGAGAAGCAGCACAACCGAGGTCAAGATGGTGCTGGTTTTGCAAGTATTAAGTTGGACACTAAACCTGGTGAAAGGTATATCAGTCGCGTTAGGTCCATTGCGCAACAGCCCATTCAAGATATTTTTGATCAAATTAACCAAAGGATCAATAAGGAGCTGACAGAACATCCTGAATATGCTGATAATGTAGAGCTTCAAAAAAGGCATATTCCATATGTAGGAGAAGTGTATTTGGGTCACGTTCGCTATGGTACGTTTGGTAAAAATAGCGTGGAGAGTGTACACCCATTTTTAAGACAAAACAATTGGATGCATAGAAATTTAATTGTTGCTGGTAACTTCAATATGACCAATGTAAATGAGTTGTTTGATAATTTGATTCGTTTGGGTCAACATCCTAAGGAAAAGGCAGATACCATAACCATTATGGAGAAAATAGGTCATTTTCTTGATGACGCAGTTGCTAAGCTTTACAAAAAGTTAAAAAAAGAAGGTTACAGTAAAAATGAATGTTCGCCATTGATTGCAGAACGTTTAAATGTTGCCAAAATCTTGAGAAAAGCTGCCAAAAACTGGGATGGTGGTTACGCCATGGCTGGGTTGTTGGGTCATGGAGATTCCTTTGTTTTGAGAGATCCAGCGGGAATTAGACCAACCTATTACTATCAGGATGATGAAATTGTCATTGTAGCTTCAGAAAGACCTGTTATTCAAACAGTTTTTAATGTGAACTATGACGATGTTAAGGAATTAGAGCCTGGGCATGCTATAATAACTAAAACTACAGGAGAGGTTTCCATTAAAAAGATTTTGGAGCCACTACCAAGAAAAGCATGTTCCTTTGAACGTATTTATTTCTCTCGTGGAAGTGATGCAGAAATTTATCAAGAGAGAAAAACTTTAGGTAAAAAGTTAATTCCTAAAGTACTGAAAGCTGTAAATCATGATACGGATAACACCGTGTTTTCATACATTCCAAATACAGCAGAAACATCCTTTTTTGGGATGATAGAATCTGTTGATCAGTATTTGAGTGAGCGAAAAACAAAGGCTATTATTGCTGGAGATGGAAAATTAACAGAGCAGGAAGTAACAGATATTTTATCTCAAAAACCGAGAATTGAAAAAATTGCTATTAAGGATGTTAAGTTAAGAACTTTTATTACAGAAGATAGTAGTCGTGATGATTTGGTGGCACACGTTTATGATGTTACCTATGGTGTTGTCAAGAAGGATGACAATCTGGTTATTATTGATGATAGTATTGTTAGGGGAACTACATTGAAAAAGAGTATCATTAAAATGTTGGATCGATTGAACCCGAAAAAAATAGTGGTAGTTTCATCTGCTCCACAAATCAGGTATCCAGATTGTTATGGTATTGATATGGCTAGACTTGAAGATTTAATTGCCTTTAGAGCTATGTTGGAATTATTGAAGGAAAACGATAAATATCATATGGTGGAGGAAGTTTATCGCAAGTGTTTAGCGCAAGTAGAGCTTGAAGATAAGGATGTTAGAAACTTTGTAAAAGATTTATATAGCCAATTTACTGCAGAGCAAATTTCAGATAAAATATCTGAGCTTATTTCTGATGAAACTGTAAGTGCAGAGGTAGAAACTATTTTCCAATCAATAGAAGATTTGCATGAAGCATGTCCTAAAAATTTGGGAGATTGGTATTTTACTGGGAATTATCCAACACCAGGTGGAAATCGCGTGGTGAATAGAGCTTTTATTAATTTCTTTGAAGGAAATAGGGAGAGAGCATATTAACCATAAAATTTGATATATACGGTTCGTCCTATAAATCAGTCTTTTAATCTAATATATATGCATTTCGTCTATTATTTATTTCGAAATGAGAAAATCCATCTAATTTAGTAAGACCATAACATAAGTAGGTTAAGTTCATGGTAGATTTGGGGCAAAAAAAGGTGAACACTTGTTCGCCTTTTTTTATGCCCTTTCTTATTTTAAGTCTTTCAAAAACCCAATTTTATCCTTTTTTAATGCTTCTTGTCTAATTTTTAGGCTGTTGGACTATTTTATTTTATGATTTCATTGCTTTCGAAGTTCTTTGAACTACCATAACATAAGTAGGTTAAGTTTATGGTAGATTTGGGGCAAAAAGGTGAGCACTTGTGTTCACCTTTTTATTTTATATAATTTGTTGCAAGTCAATCTTTTTTAATCTGTATTTGCTGATTTTCTAACTTTCAACAGATTTTACAACCGTTTATCTATTTTCTATTATCATTTGATTTCTTTCCTTATATATTTGAATCACCATAACATAAGTAGGTTAAGTTTATGGTAGATTTGGGGCAAAAAAGGTGAACACTTGTGTTCGCCTTTTTTATTTTCTAGAAATAAAAAAAGCAGTCCATTTGGACTGCTTTTTTTATCATGTGAGTTATGCTTAGAAATTATTTTGCTTCAGCATAGCGTCTTTCAACTTCATTCCAATTAATTACCTTGAAAAAGGCTTCAATGTAATCTGGTCTTCTGTTTTGGTAATTTAAGTAATAGGCGTGTTCCCAAACATCCAGACCTAAAATTGGAGTCCCAGTACAACCAACACCTGGCATTAAAGGATTATCTTGATTAGGTGTAGAGCAAACTTCAACTTTTCCTCCCTCATGAACACATAACCAAGCCCATCCAGATCCAAATTGTCCTGCCGCTGCTTTACTAAAGGCATCCTTGAAAACTTCAAAAGAGCCAAATTCAGCTTCAATGGCATCTTTAAGTTCTCCTGATAAACGACCTTTATCTTCAGGGTTCATAACTTCCCAGAAAAGACTGTGGTTATAAAAACCACCACCGTTATTTCTAACAGCTTTGTTATCCATATCCAAATTGATTAGGATGTTTTCAATGGTTTTTCCTTCTAAATCTGTTCCTTGAATTGCATCATTTAATTTACTTGTATAACCTTGATGGTGTTTTGTATGATGAATTTCCATGGTACGAGCATCGATATGTGGTTCCAATGCATCATACGCATATTTTAGTTTCGGTAATTCGAAAGCCATAATATATTGTTTTAAAGTTTATAAAAAATTTCCCTCAAATTTACGGATAAATGCGTTCAATTAAAAATAATATATCCTTATGAAATCATTGATACTTCTTATCTTGTGTTAAATTTTTATTAATGACGTCAAGCTCTCCTTTTCTGATTTACAGTGCTTCTGCAGGAAGTGGTAAAACTTATACTCTAGTTAAAGAATATCTCAAAGTGCTTTTGAAGCGTGATAATCTAGATCACTTCAAGCATATTCTGGCTATCACTTTTACAAATAAGGCTGCTGGAGAGATGAAATCGAGAATATTGGAAAAATTAAAGGTTTTTTCCAATACGGTGGGTGATGGTCAATTAGATTCTATGTTGCTCGATATATCTAATGAAATTGGTCAGGATCAAGTCTTAATTCAAGAGAAGTCGGCACAACTTTTAAAATATATAGTCTACAATTACTCGGCTTTCAATGTTTCTACTATTGATGGGTTTACCCATAAATTAATAAGAACCTTTTCTCATGACCTAAAGGTTCCTATGGATTTTGAAGTGGAAATGGATGTTGACCAATTGTTGGGAGAGGCCGTGGATGCATTAATTGCTAAGGCTGGAATTGATAAGAGCCTTACTCCTGTTTTAGTGGATTTTGCTATTGAAAAGGCTGATGAGGATAAAAGCTGGAATATAGCATATGACCTGAATAAAATAGCTAAATTACTTCTCGGAGAATCAGATTTAGAACACGTTGAAAAACTCAAAGGTAAAAATCCTGAAGACTTTAAAATCCTAAAACAATTTTTAAAGGAGAAAATTGAAAGGACAAAGGAGGAGCTCATTGGGTTGGCAAATAAAACCCTTGAATTCATTGCGTCCTGTGGCTTGGAACCAAGTCACTTTTATAGCAGTTACTACCCTAAACTGCTGCAAAAGGTTTCGGAAGGGAATTTTGAGGTCAATTTTGAAGTCCAATGGATCAATAAGTTTTTGAACGGAGAGCAGTTGTATACTGCAAAGCAAGCTCCTGAAATTTGTTCTATAATTGACAGCATTCATTCAGAATTGGCTAGAGTCTTAATGCAGATAAAGCAGCTTATTTTTCAACTGGAGTTTTATCGTGTTTTTTATAAAAATATTACACCGCTTTCCGTGCTTCATGCAATCAACAATGAATTGAAATTGCTGAAGGAAGATCAAAATAAACTGTTGATTTCAGAATTCAATAATTTAATTAGTAAAGAGATTAAGGATCAGCCTACGCCATTTATTTATGAACGGTTGGGAGAAAAATTCAGTCATTTTTTTATTGATGAGTTTCAAGACACATCTGTGAAACAATGGGATAATTTACAACCATTATTAAGCAATCCATTAGATAATAGAATTGGGTCTGTACTGTTGGTTGGTGATGCCAAACAGGCTATTTACAGATGGCGTGGTGGAAAAGCTGAGCAATTTCTTGATCTGGCCAATTCAGAAAGAGACTCTCCATTTCAAGCTGAAAAAAATATTGCTAATCTTCCGGCCAATTTTAGGAGTCATCAAACCATAGTAGAATTTAATAATGGGTTATTCGATTTCCTAGCAAAAGGGTTTTTTGATCACTCAGATTATTCAAACCTTTATACTTCAGCAAAACAAGAGGTAAAGTCACTTGATTCAGGATTTGTATCATTGGAATTTTTGGAACTTCAAGACGAGGACAGCAGAGAGGAGGCTTATTGCATCAAAACACTAGATATAATTTTGGCTAACCAAAAAAAGGGATTTGAGTTTGGTGAAATCTGTGTTCTAGTAAGGAAGAATAAAGAAGGGATAGTCATTGCAGATTATTTGAATGACCAAGGCATCCCTGTTATATCTTCTGAGTCTTTGTTGCTTATTAACTCTCCGGAAGTTTCATTTGTTATTGATTTTTTAACCTGGATGGTGCAACAAGACAATAAAGAAGCTCAGGTAGATTGGTTATATTATCTGTCTCAGCAAATACAACCTGATGCTCCCCATCAATTCATTCAAAAATTTATTAATGAAAGTGATGAAAACCTATTTGAAAAACTTCAAGCATTAGGTTTTGATTTGGATTATAGTACGGTGATGGAATGGCCACTTTTTGAAATGACAGAAGATATCATTCGGTGTTTCAAACTGCATAAGACATCTAATGCATATTTACAATATTTTCTGGATGTTGTTTTTGAATTTTCAGAAAGCAAGAGCTCTGACTTGCCTTCATTTTTGGAATATTTTGAAGAGAAAAAGGATAAGCTAAGTATTGTGACACCGGTAGATCAAAATGCAGTTCAAATCATGACAATCCATAAGTCCAAAGGCTTGGAATTTCCTGTTGTGATTTTCCCATTTGCCGATTTAGAAATCTACCGAGAGCAAGATCCTAAGGAGTGGTATCCTTTAGATACAAATACATTCTTTGGGTTCGAGGAGGGGCTTCTCAGTTTTAATACGAGTATGAAGGAATTTGGTGATGTTGGGGAAGCGATTTATACACGACATCGTGCAGAGCAACAATTGGACAATATTAATTTGTTATATGTTGCTTTAACCAGGGCTGAAGAACAGTTATATGTCATATCGAAGCAAACAAAGGTTAAAAGTAGGGTTGATGATTTGAAATCCTATGCAGACATCTTTGTTAAATATTTAGAACACCTCAACGAGTGGGATGAGGGGAAGTTAGTTTATACGTTTGGAACTCCAGAAAGGTTTGTAAAAAGTAAGTCTGAATTACCAAAGAAAGTGAAAGCGCTAGAATTTATTTCAGTTTCAAGAAAGGACCACCAATTGGAAATTTCAACCAAATCAGGAATGCTTTGGGATTCTAATCAGGAGAAAGCACTAGAGAAAGGTAATTTGGTTCATAAGTTACTTGCTAATATAAGAACCATTGATGATTTGGATTTTATATTTGCTGAATTCAATGAAATGGTTTTGAGCGATTTTGAAAAGGAAGAATTGCTGACCCAATTGCGCGAAATTATTTTCCATCCCCAGCTTCAAAAATATTTTGAAGGAGAATCTATAAAAATCAATGAGCGGGATATCCTTTCTACTTCAGGAGCTATTTATAGACCGGACAGATTGGTTATTGACGGTCAAAGAAATGCCACTATTATTGACTATAAAACAGGTAAGGCCCTGAAAAAACATGACCAACAATTACTTAGCTATGAAAAGGCTTTGGGTGAGATGGGAATAAAAACCGAAAAGAAAATACTTGTTTACATAAATGAAGAAATTGAAATAAAAGAGTTTTAACTTTACAACCAAATCAATCTAATTTAAATCATGTACGGAAAGATTAAGGAATATTTACAGCAAGAATTGCAAACAATTAAGGACAATGGCCTTTTTAAAGAAGAGCGCATTATTACCTCGGCTCAAGGGGCTGAAATTACCTTGAATACGGGCGAAAAGGTTTTAAATTTTTGTGCGAATAATTATTTGGGACTTTCCAATCATCCTGATGTGGTTCAAGCGGCTAAGGACGTTATGGATACACATGGATTTGGAATGTCATCTGTTAGGTTCATATGTGGTACCCAAGATATTCATAAGGAATTAGAATCGAAAATTGCCTCTTTCTACGGTACAGAGGACACTATTTTATATGCTGCAGCTTTTGATGCCAATGGTGGTGTTTTTGAACCATTATTAGGTCCGGAAGATGCGATTATTTCAGATTCTCTAAATCATGCATCCATCATTGATGGGGTTCGGTTATGTAAAGCCGCAAGATATCGTTATGAAAATAGCAATATGGAAGATTTGGAAAGCCAGTTGCAAGCAGCTAATGAAAATGGTGCTCGGTTTAAAATCATAGTGACTGATGGTGTGTTTTCCATGGACGGATTGGTTGCGCCCTTAGATCAGATTTGTGATTTGGCTGATAAGTACGATGCCATGGTAATGATAGATGAATGTCACGCTGCTGGGTTTATTGGAAAAACTGGAAGAGGAACCTTAGAGGAAAAGGGCGTCTTAGATCGCATTGATATTATTACTGGGACCCTTGGTAAAGCCTTAGGTGGTGCTATGGGGGGATATACCACAGGTAAAAAGGAAATTATTGAAATGTTGCGTCAACGATCAAGGCCTTATCTTTTTTCAAACTCTTTGGCACCGGCTATTGTAGGTGCTTCTATTAAGGTGTTTGATATGTTGGAAAATGATACAGCCCTAAGGGACAAGTTGGAGTGGAATACAAATTACTTCAAAGAAGGAATGAAAAAAGCTGGATTTGATGTTATAGACGGGGATTCTGCTATTGTGCCTATTATGTTATATGATGCCAAGCTATCTCAAACTATGGCTAATTTATTGTTGGAAGAAGGAATTTATGTTATTGGGTTCTTCTTTCCTGTAGTTCCAAGGGATAAAGCAAGAATTAGAGTACAACTTTCAGCAGCCCATGAAAAGGCTCATTTGGACAAGGCTATAGCCGCTTTTGTGAAAGTTGGAAAAACGCTTGAAATTATATAATCAAATTTAGACAAATGTGAGTATTCATGGGTTAATATTCAATATTTTTCTATATTTGTCTTTGTTAATAATATTTAACAACTTACATTTGCTTACAATTAACACTTAAAAATTAAATTTTTGAATATGAAAAATCTTAGCAGATTACTGTTTGCAATGTTGCTAGTTTTGAGCTATAGCAGCATGAATGCACAAGATGAAAACAATCCATGGGCAATTGGTATTGGAGTGAACGCTGTTGACTTTTACCCAGTAGGTGAAGATGCTCCTCGTGGTGGTATGTTTGATGAATATTTCAACGTTGGAGACCACTGGAATATTTTACCTTCACTATCAAGCTTATCCGTTGCAAGATATATCGATGCTGGTTTCAGTGTTGGAGTAACTGGATCTATTAACAGAATAGACAAATGGGGAGATATGGAAGTAGACGATCTTTCTTACTATGGTGTTGATGGTACTATCAAGTACAGCTTCGGATCTCACATTGGATCTTCAGTTTTTGATCCTTACCTTGGTGTTGGTGGGGGTTATACTTGGGTTGATGAAATCGGTGCAGGAACTGTGAATGGAACTTTAGGTTTCAACGTATGGTTTACTGAAAACATCGGTTTAACAGTTCAAAGTGCTTACAAACATGCTTTCGAAGATTATTTAGATACACATTTCCAACATACTGCTGGTATTACTTTCAAATTTGGAGGTAAAGATACTGACGGTGACGGAATCTATGACAAGGATGATGCTTGTCCAGAAGTACCTGGTTTACCAGAATTCAATGGTTGTCCTGATACTGACGGTGACGGAATCGAAGATTCTAAAGATGATTGTCCAAACGAAGCTGGTACAGCTGAGTTCAACGGATGTCCTGATACTGATGGTGACGGAATCGCTGATAAAGATGATGATTGTCCTTCTGTAGCTGGATTGAAATCTCTTAACGGATGTCCAGATTCTGACGGTGACGGTGTTGCTGATAAGGATGATGAGTGTCCAAACGAGGCAGGTCCTGCTGCAAATAAAGGATGTCCTTGGCCAGATACTGACGGTGATGGTGTTCCAGATAAAGATGACTTATGTCCAGAAAAAGTAGGTACTGTTGCTAACCAAGGTTGTCCAGAAGTAACTGAAGCAGTTCAAAAAGCATTGAATGCTTACGCTAAAACAATCTTGTTTGATACTGGTAAATCAACAATCAAAGCTCAGTCTGAAAAAGTATTAGGTGATATCATCGCAATCTTGAAAGAGTATCCTAACGCTAGATTCAACATTGAAGGTCACACTGATAGTGTTGGTAGCGAAAGCTCAAACCAAAAATTATCTCAAGAAAGAGCTAGTTCTGTAATGACTTACTTAATTGAAAACGGAGTAGCTTCAAACAGATTAACTCACGAAGGTTTTGGAGAGTCTAAACCAATTGACACTAACAAAACTAGAGCTGGTAGAGCAAACAACAGAAGAGTTGAAATCAACTTAATAAAATAAGTAATATTCAATAAATTATTTGAAAAACGCCTCGAGAAATCGAGGCGTTTTTTATTTTTAGGATATGACAACATTCATCAAAGAAGTCCTCTTAGATTTAAAGAAGAAACAAGTTGATTTCTCTCAACTAATTTTTATTCTCCCTAGTATTAGGGCGGGGGTTTTTCTAAAGCAGGAATTGGCTTCTATATTGGAGAATACTATTTTTTCACCTGAGGTAATTAGCATTGAAGAATTCACTCAAGAATTGTCCGGCTTAAAGCCATTATCAAATGTGGAATTGCTTTTTGAGTTTTATGACGTGTATAGTCAATTGACTGAGTCATCAATAAGGGATTCCTTTGAGGGTTTTTCTAAATGGGGCCAAATATTGTTGCAAGACTTTAATGAGGTGGATAGGTATTTAATCCCTGAAGAAGATATATTCAACTACATTAGTGCTATCCAGGATTTAAAAGTTTGGTATAAGGATGAATATGCCACCGATTTTATAAAGCAGTATAAGGCTTTTTGGGGTAAGTTACTGGAATACTATCAAACACTTAGAGAAAGTCTCTTAAATAGCGGCTATGCTTATCAAGGTCTTGTTTACAGGCAGGCCGTTTCAAACTTAGAGGATTATATACAGTCTTCAAAAAGAACACATGTTTTTATTGGTTTTAATGCGCTCAATCAAGCCGAGGAATCTATTTTCCAAGAACTTTTGCACAATGAAATGGCAAGTGTCTACTGGGATATTGATAAAGTCTTTTTTGACAACAAGCTTAATGATACCGGTTTGTTTTGTAGGAAGTATCGGTTTGACTGGCCTTACTTTAAAAAGCATCCTTTTAATTGGGTCTCAAACTACTATTCTGAGAAGAAGGAAATAAATCTTTACGGCGCTCCAAAAAGTATTTCCCAGGCTAAACAAATTGGAAATATTTTGAAGGAGGGAAATTTAGATATTACAAAAACAGCTGTTGTTCTAGCAGATGAAAAGTTGTTATTGCCTACATTAAATGCCCTTCCAAAGGACATCCAAACCTTAAATATTACCATGGGATTAAAACTGGAGTCCGTCCCCATGGCAAGTATGTTTGAGAAGCTATTTTATTTGCAAAAACAAGGAAGGAGTACCATGTATTTTAAAGATGTTGAAAGCATCTTGGCACATCAGCATATTTGGCCTCTTTTTCAAACGGGAAATGAAAATTGGGCACAGAAAATAATTCAAGATATAAAACTTAATAATTTATCCTTCTTAACCATTGAGAAACTTAAAGAATTGGCTCCCAACCATCATAACATAATAGATGTTTTATTTTCAGATTGGAAGCATCGTTCTGAAATAGCTCTAGAACGAATCGACCAACTTGTATTTTTAATTAAAAAACATTTGGAGGTTCAAAAGGAGGATCAAAAGTTAGCCTTAGAGTATTTGTATAAATTCCATGCTTTGTTCAATGACCTGAAGCATTTACAGCATCGCTTTGAACATCTTCAAACAATCAAAACACTACATGAAGTTTATAAAAATTTGTTGGGGTCTGAAACTGTTGATTTTGTTGGAGAACCACTAAGCGGACTTCAAATTATTGGGATGCTTGAAACCCGGGTATTAGATTTTGAAAATGTGATTATCGCGTCAGTGAATGAGGGGATATTACCAGCGGGGAAAAGCCAGAATTCATTTATTCCCTATGACGTCAAACTGACCTATGGTTTGCCAACCTACAAAGAGAAGGATGCTATTTATACGTATCACTTTTTTAGGTTGATTCAAAGGGCTAAAAAGGTTCATATTATTTACAATACGGAAGTGGACCATTTTGGAGGAGGAGAGAAGAGTAGACTTCTACGCCAGATGGCGTTGGAAGGGATTCATGAAATAGAAGAACAAATGGTGCTTCCTCATGTTCCGCCTATTCAAAAGGAATTAAAATCAATTCCTAAAGATCAAACCATTTTGCAAATACTACAATCCTATGCATCAAACAACGGATTTTCACCTTCTTCACTGACGAGTTACATCAGAGATCCTTTTACGTTTTATAAACAACGGGTCTTAAAAGTGAAGGAGTATGAAGAAGTTGAAGAAACTGTGGCCGCCAATACTTTGGGAACTGTTGTTCACAATACTTTGGAGGATTTTTACAGACCTTTTGTGGGATCGTTTTTAGAGGTTGAAAAACTAAAGGCGCTCAAACCTAAAATTGCTTCCATGGTAAAAAAGCACTTTGACGGTATCTATAAGATGGGTGATATTACCAAGGGTCAAAACTTAATTGTTTTTGAAATAGCAAAGCGTTACGTTTCCAATTTTTTGGACAAGGAAATACAAGAACTTCAAAACGGTAATACCATTAAATTATTGGCTGTTGAAGAAGACAATAAAATAGCCATCCAAATCCCAGAACTTGATTTCCCCGTCTTTATAAGTGGTAAGGTAGATCGTATAGATGAGTTTAATGGGATGACACGCATCATTGATTATAAATCAGGTAAGGTCGATCCTGGCCAAGTCGAGATAGTCAATTGGGAAGACCTTGTTACAGATTATGATAAATACAGTAAAAGCTTTCAGGTATTGACCTATGCATTAATGATACATGAAAAACAATTACGATCGCTGCCATTTGAAGGGGGAATTATTTCTTTTAAAAACTTAAGTAAGGGTTTTATGAAGTTTGGAATCAAAGATAATCCAAGGTCAAGATCAAAAAATCAATTGATTACTCAAGAGGTTTTGAAGTCTTTTGAAGTAGAATTGAAAAAACTGATTATCGAGATTTTTGATTTGAACACCCCTTTCGTAGAGAAGTAATTAAATCCTTCTTCCAAGATTATTAAAAAATACGTCAAATGACGTATTGTGCCAAGAAAGTGCTTTGTTGATATTTGAAGTATATGAATATCTTATATGCTTAATATTATGAAAACTAAACAACTAGTCACTTTTCTGTCACTTTTTATTGCATTATCGACAATGGGTCAGGATAAAGTGAAATATTCTGATGATGAAATCGATATGCTAAAGGCATATTATTTCAATGAAGGTTTCAATACTCCAGCAACCAAAAAGGTGTCTACCTTGGTTATGAAGGATGGAGCAATTCATAAAGGATATTGCAAAAGTATTGTCACCAAAAAGGGACAAATTCACCAGCTGTATTTCAAAGATAGTATTTCAGGAAATAAAGAAACTTACAAGGCTGAGGATATATCAGAAGCATATCTATTTGCAAGTGGTATGGAGAAGTTTAACAAGATGTCCAAAAAATTCAGTAATTATGGAATGGGAGGTAGAAATAGTGTGGATAAATTGACTTCGAGTGATGAGATATATTTCATAAACCAAAAAGTGGCGTTAAAAAATAAGAAAGACGAGAAAGAATTTTTAATGCAATTAATAAACCCTAGTTTCGGTAAATTCATTTCCGTTTATCATGATCCTTTTGCAAAGGAAACACAAGGAATGAAATTTGGTGCAGCTCCTAAAATAGGCGGTGGTATTATAAAGTCTTATTATGTGCAAAAAGGAGATAAGATTATTTGGCTTCATAAAAATGACTTTGAAGAAAATTACCAATTCCTTTTTGGTGACAACGAATCTTTCATGAAAAAATATCCTTATAATTCGGTAGACTGGGATTGGTTTAGTGCTTTAGTAAATGAATATACCAGACTGGCATTGGAAAGTGAAAGTGAATAATATTTGGTCAAAATAAGTAAAATAAAAACCCCATGAAATCACTGATTCATGGGGTTTATTTATGTGGAGCATATCGGAGTCGAACCGATGACCTCTACGCTGCCAGCGTAGCGCTCTAGCCAGCTGAGCTAATGCCCCAAGCTCTAGAATGCGAAAATACTACTTTTTCTAAATAAATTGAGTTTCTTTTAAAAGATTTTATTGAATACCACTGAGCACCAAAACAGGCATCGTACTGCAGTGAAAGTCCTTTTTTAAAATGGTGTTGCTTTCCCATAATTTGGTAAAAAAACCACGTTTACGCCTTACCACACAAAGAAGATTGGCTTGATATGTTTGGTAATTCTCTAAAACGCCTTGAAACGTTGTGGGACTTTCAACATGGGAAAATTGATGGACTAGGGTTTCTAATTCAGGATGTAAATTAAAATCTGCCTCTTGGTAAGTAGGCGTTTTGACTAAAAGGAGATCTAGTTTCGCATCATAATGTTTCATAACTAATTTCAAGGGTTCCAGAACACCTTCCTTTTTGATGTTGGCCGATTTCATTGCCAACAATATTTTGGAGATGGGTTCAAAAACATAGTTTTCAGGAACTATTAGCGCGGGAATCTGTGTTTGTTTAATCACTTTTCCAGAGGTCTGTCCTAAATATACCTCTTCCTTGATAGAGGTTGTTCTTGGGGCGATCATTAATAAATCAATTTGAAGATCAGATTGAAGGGTCTCCAAAGTGGAAATGAGTTCCCCAATGATGGATTTAGAAATGATTTCTACTCCTTTTTGATCCACCGATTCGAGAAGTAATTCCAATTCTTTTTCTACTTCGTCAACCAAATAGTTTCCAACCTTGACACTAGTTCCTGAATGTGGATAGATATCATTGATTTTAACTAAATAGATTTTCGCATTAAATGTGTGTGCAAAATCAATCGCATATTGTAGCAAACCTTTGGCATTTCCAGAAGATCCAATCAGAACTAAAATATTCCTCATAATTCAAATAATTTATAAGTAATTTGGAAACAAAATTACAGATAATCTTGATAAGAAAAGCCCAATTGGCAGATTTGGATCGCTTGCTTGAAATTACGGGAGCATGTGCACGTCATATGCAGGACCATGGCATATTTCAATGGAATGAATTCTATCCAAGTTTTGAAGCCTTTAAAACCGATGTAAACCGGCAGGAATTATACGTTTATGAATTAAAGGGTACTGTTCAAGGATGTGTTGTACTTTCAAGCCTTAAAGATGCCGAGTATGAGGCTGTGGAATGGTTAACCCCAGAAAGCAGGCACCTTTACATCCATCGGTTGGCAGTTCATCCCAAGGTTCAGGGTCATGGAATTGCTAGAAAATTAATGACATTTGCCGAACAGTGGGCAATCGATAATAACTATGATTCTATCAGATTAGACACGTTCTCCAAGAACCTCCGAAACCAAAAATTTTACGAACTTCGCGGTTATAAACGACTGGGTGAAATATATTTCCCCAAGCAAAGCGAATTTCCGTTTTATTGTTACGAACGTCTCTTGTGACTACCGATTTAAGTTTAAAACATATCAATAAATTGGCCATCCCGGCATTGATTGGTGGCATATCCGAGCCTATATTGTCTTTGACCGATACGGCGGTTGTCGGTAATATGGAGCTGAATGCTACAGAATCTTTGGCAGCCGTGGGTATTGTGGCCACTTTTTTATCCATGCTTATTTGGGTGTTTGGCCAAACAAGAAGTGCGATTTCTTCTATTATTTCTCAATACCTGGGAGCCAATCGCCTTCCTGAAGTCAAATCATTACCTGCACAAGCCATTACTATTGTAGTCTTGATCAGTTTACTGATTTTGGCCATAACTTTTCCGTTTTCCAGACAAATTTTCAAACTGTATAACGCGTCAGGACTTATCCTGGAATACTGTGTGGAGTACTTCAGAATCCGTATTTTCGGATTTCCGTTCACTCTTTTTACCATAGGTGTGTTTGGTGCTTTTAGAGGGCTTCAAAACACATTCTATCCCATGGTGATAGCCATCATTGGTTGTGTGTCTAATGTGCTTTTAGACGTGCTTTTGGTATATGGTGTGGAGGGTTTTATTCCTGCAATGAACATCCAAGGGGCTGCCTATGCCAGTGTAATTGCCCAAATTCTTATGGCATTGATTTCGGCGTTTTACTTGTACCAAAAAACACCATTGCCTCTTGTGGCGACTTGGCCCCTAAATAAAGAAATTAAAAAATTCACTTTCATGGTCCTCAATTTATTTGTGAGAACCATAGCTCTTAATGTGACACTTTATTTCGGTTCTTCTTATGCTACAAGTTATGGAGCAAACTACATAGCGGCCTATACCATAGCCATTAATCTCTGGTTTTTGGGAGCCTTTTTGATAGATGGATATGCTAGCGCCGGTAATATTTTATCGGGTAAATTGTTAGGAGGAAAGCGGTATCATGATTTGATACAGTTAAGCAACAAGCTAATTATCTATGGGATTGTAGTTGGAACAATCATGGCTTTAATTGGTACAGCGACCTATAGTTCTATTGGGCGTATTTTTACAGATGATGAAGCTGTTTTACAAGAGTTTTACAAGGTCTTTTGGATGATTTTAGCAATGCAGCCCCTATGTGCCTTGGCATTTATTTTTGATGGTATGTTTAAGGGGATGGGAAAAATGAAGTATTTGCGCAATTTATTGCTGGTAGCAACCTTTGGGGTTTTTATCCCAGTTTTACTTTTTGTTGATTACCTGAATTTGCAACTCTATGGTATTTTTATTGCTTTAACTGTCTGGATTATTGCCAGAGGAATTCCCTTAATCGTAAAATTTCGAAAACTCTTTTTACCCCTTGCCCAAAAAGCGTAACTTTGGTTTGTAAATTCACTAAGTGATATGTTTTTGTTGAACTTTTTGCAGGAACCAAGCATTGAGGAAAAAATAAAAAATGCACCTGATAAAGGCTATGAAATAGGCGTTTTTATCGGGACTATGTTGCCTTTTTTGGTTTTGGTTCTGGTAGCTTATCTTATTTATAGATACAACAAAAATCGCGTCGATAAATAATACGTTATGGGAGGAAATATGTTGTTTCTGCTGTTGGCAGTCGTTTTAATTATTATTTATATCTACAATCGAAACAGAAGGCTGTAAGCAGTCTATCTGGTTTTTAACCAACCAGTGATACTCAACCTTCTTGTGTTAACGGGTTTGACCTCGTGTTCGATAATTTGGCTTTCAAAAATAACCATACGACCCGGGAAGGGATAGATTACTTTTTCAGTTTCCTCGCCATTTTCATTGAGATAAAGTACCAATTCACCACCATTTTCTGGTAACCAATTTTCGTTGTTTAAATAGCAAACAATGGATAGCTTTCTTCTATCATCATTCTGAAAGGTGTCCAAATGACGCTTGTAAAAAGTACCTGTAGGATAAACGGCATAGTGAAACTCCTTTTGTAAGATGCCCAAAAAGCAGGTTCTATTTAAATAGGAAATCAGGTTGTTTACCTTGTCAAAGAACATTGTTTCAGCGGGAGTTGCCTGATTTTGGTCCAACCACATGATATGATCGCCCCTTATGGATTTAATGATGTTTTCATTAACCTTATTGCCAATAGCGGCCTTTTTAAAGGAGTCTTCTTTATAATTATCTAAAAGGGAATTACGAAGCGTATGCACTTCTTCTTCAGTAAAAAAGGTCTCAACAATACTATATTGTTGATGCATTAAATCAGATATAATCTGCTCATACTGCGGATTTTCAATAAAATCCAATTGCTCAAAAAGCTCTTCCATTGACTTCAATCACAAAAAGTGCGCAAATGTAATTTAAAAACCCATAGATTTTACAAATTCAATACCTTTGCAGTGAAATTTTTTTAGTGATGAGCCAAATAAGAATTACCAAGCAATTTTCCTTTGAAACAGGACATGCTTTATACGGGTACGATGGAAAATGTAAAAACGTTCACGGTCATAGTTACAAATTGGCGGTGACCGTCATTGGGCAGCCTATAGAGGATACTACCAATGTGAAATATGGAATGGTAATCGATTTTGGGGATTTAAAAAAAATCGTCAAGGAAGAAATCGTGAATGTCTTTGATCATGCTACCGTGTTTAATAAAAACACGCCACATGTGGAGTTGGCAAGGGAATTGGAGAGTCGCGGACACAATGTGTTATTGGTAGATTACCAACCCACTTCCGAACGTATGGTCATAGATTTTTCAGAAAAAATAAAAAGCAGATTGCCAGAGAATATCCAATTGCACTCGTTAAGACTGCAGGAAACAGATTCCAGTTATGCCGAATGGTATGCAAGCGATAATTAATTAAATTTGATAAATTGAATAAATTGAATTGTCGCAATTAGCCCGTCAAAGGGTACGCGCCATTGAGTATCGACTATATGAAAATCCCCGCCGGAAAGAAAATATATTTTGCTTCAGACAACCATTTAGGCGCTCCCACATATAAAGAGTCATTGCCTAGGGAGAAGAAGTTTGTGGCATGGTTGGATGAAGTCAAGGAGGATGCAGCCGCCATTTTTCTTTTGGGTGATTTGTTCGATTTTTGGTTTGAATACAAAACCGTTATTCCAAAGGGTTTTACCCGTACTTTAGGGAAGCTGGCTGAAATTACTGATTCTGGCATCCCTGTCTTTTTCTTTGTGGGCAACCACGATTTGTGGATGAATGGGTATTTTGAAGAAGAACTGAACATTCCAGTCTATCACAAACCTCAAGAATTTGTTTTCAACAACAAGGTATTTTTAATTGGTCATGGTGATGGATTGGGACCGGGAGATAAAGGATATAAACGAATGAAAAAAGTTTTTACCAATCCCTTTTGTAAATGGCTATTCAGATGGTTGCATCCCGATTTGGGCGTTAAATTGGCAACCTACCTTTCGGTGGAAAACAAATTGATATCTGGAGAAGAAGATGCTAAATTTTTAGGGGAAGATAACGAGTGGTTGGTACAGTATTGCAAGCGGAAACTGGAAACCAATGCCATTGATTATTTTGTATTTGGTCACCGACACTTACCGCTAGAAATAGACCTAGGAGGAAACTCCCAATACATCAATTTAGGAGATTGGATTGGCTATTACACCTATGGGGTTTTTGATGGGGAGAAGATGACTTTGGAAAAGTATTAAGGGCTATTATAATTGCTCTGTAAAATATTCCTATTTTTTAATTCTCCAAAGCAGGAATATAGAAGAGCTAAACCAAAAAGTAATATAGGATTTTATCTAAAGTACAGTAGTTGATATAAAAATATAGTACACTTAAAACTCTTGTTTTGTATTCCATAATATCAATCTAATTGGGAAAGAGGATTATCATAATTTAAATCCTTGCAATCATTATGAAGAGAAATAAAAATCATTGCAGAAAGAAAGTCATCCTCAAAAACTCAATTTTCATTTCTTTTTCGGTTTTTTTTATTCCAGTCATCAATAAACTCTAAATATTCAGGATATGACATCACCCTATTTTTATTTTTATATTCTTCTATTTTTTTTTCAACTAGTTTATAAGATTTAGCTGTTAATACAGCCTGCGGTGTTTCAAATTCTAAAATTATTCCAGGTAATGTCCCGTGAGGAGTAGGGCCTCCCCTAAAACTTAAAGAAGGGCAAAACCAGGCCACAATGGGGAAAGATTTGGAATTGGCGAATCGAATGTCTTTTAGCGTTCCAGTAGCTTTATAACATGTTAACCCTAATATCTCTTTTTTAGATTTAGAAATATCCCAAATAACATCGTAGGGATTAAGTTTTCGATCAATATTAACCCAAACATCAAAACCTCCCAAGTAGGATATACTATCATTTAAATCTGTATAGATGTCATTACCATCCAAAATTCTACTTACAATTGAAGTGACTGAAACATTATAGTTGTCAGAAACCATTGGTTTTTTGTATGAAAAAAAATACTTGTTCCCGTCAGACAATAGTTTAAAATTGATAAATTTTACTAAACTTTTCTTTTCATTTAAGTTATCATTTAGAAAATCATTAGCTGCTTCACTAATTGTATTATCGTAAATTCTAGATTTTAACTCTGCACTATATTCAATTTCGATTGTTTTTTTTTCTGTAAAACTAAGTAATAGGATGGCAACAAGAGGAACAAGTATTTGTTTCATAAAATAAAGATTTTTTTAAGGGATATCTACAATCAGATTTCCACAGTCATTAGGATAATATGCAAAACAAACTCAATAGAGTTCTATTAAATTCTAAATTGTTGGTTGGCTAAATCATTGTGTTGCCAACTGGTTAAACAAATTGTATTGTTGAAGCCTTTGGCACTCTTAGTTTTAAGGGAGAAATAAAAAACTAACACTAGTTATGTTGTATAGCTTGTCTCTAAATGACATTGTAAACGGCTTCAAATGTTTACGTTATCAAATCAGGATATTCCAAACCTACAAAAAAGGAATAGCTAATTGTACAACTTTTTTAAAATGACTAGGTATTTCATCGAAAAGTTGGGGTTTCCATTACGGTTTTTTCCGTAATGTATAATAATTGAATTACAGGATGTTAGGATTTATTGGGTGTCTTCCTCCTCATGCGCTTCCATATCCTTGGTTAAATCCAAACGTCTAAAGGAAGGTGACACCAAACCAGTGGTGATCACGGTTAATAAAGTCATCGTGCCTCCAAAAACGACTGCTGTGACTGTTCCCATAAGTTTTGCAGTTAGACCACTTTCAAACGCCCCTAATTCATTGGAGGAACCAACAAAAATAGAGTTAACTGAAGAGACGCGTCCACGCATGTGGTCAGGCGTCTTGAGTTGCAAAATGGTTTGTCTAATTACGACCGACACCCCATCAAACACGCCACTAAAGAATAAGGCGGCCAAGGAGATCCAAAAGTATTGTGACAATCCAAAAACAATAATACTTACCCCAAATCCAAACACGGCTCCAAGCAACTTAAATCCAGCTTTTTTGCTTAAAGGCATGTAGGCGGTTACCAACATAGTAAGCAAAGAACCTACTGCGGGAGCTGCCCGTAAAACGCCGAACCCTTGGGAGCCTACTTTTAGAATGTCTTGGGCAAAAACCGGTAATAAGGCCACGGCACCTCCAAACAAAACAGCAATCATATCTAAGGTGATGGCTCCTAAAATGGCTTGGTTTCCAAACACAAATTGAATGCCTTCTTTCAAACTTTTTCCTACCGATTCCCCAATTTTAGGATTGAGAATGGGCTTTTTGGAAATATTAAATAACGCAGCCAGCGCTAAGACCACACAACCAAAAATAAAAAGCATGGTCCAATGAACCCCTATCCAGTGAATGGAAAACCCGGCTAGGGCAGGTCCCATTACGGCAGCCATTTGCCAGGTAGAGCTACTCCAAGTGGCCGCATTAGGGTAAAGTTTTTTAGGAACAATCAAAGCCACTAAGGAGAATACCGTAGGGCCAATGAAAGCTCGAACAAAGCCACCAAGAAAGACCAAAAAGTAAATGGCATACAGAATGAGCTTTGAGTTCCACTCAGCCACAATCTGATCCCAGGTTAAAAGGAACAGGGCAAAACTGATACATGAAAACGCTACAATACACTTGATGAGTAGATTTCGTTTTTCATTCTGATCGACAAAATGGCCCGCATAAAGCGCCATTAAAACCGCGGGTACAACTTCCATCAATCCGATGATACCCAATGAAAAGGGATCTTTGGTCATGGAATACACTTCCCACTCAATCACAATAAATTGCATGGACCAGGCAAAAACCAATGCAAACCTGACAATAAGGAATATATTGAACTCTTTTATACGAAGTGAAGCGTATGGGTCTTTTTTGGCCATTTGGTTTTGGGAATTGGAAACTCAAATGTACAATTTGAAATTGGGTTTAGGAATTCTATTAGAAGTAAATTAAGAGGCTATAAGTTTAAATTCTACCCGTCTGTTTTGCTCCCGTCCAGCATCCGTTTTATTACTTGCTTTGGGCTTGGAGCTCCCAAAACCAAACCATTTAATTCTCTGCGAATCCAAGCCTTTTTGAATCAAATAGTCTGACACGGCTTTGGCGCGTTGTTCAGATAACTCATGGTTTCTTTCAGATGTTCCCACGTCATCTGTATGACCATAAATCTCTACGGATAGGTTGGGATGCTTTTTTAAATGGTCGTAAAGGGCATTCAATTCGTCTTTGGATTTTGGAAGGAGGATGGATTTATCAAATTCGAAAAGAACATTTTTTAAGGTGTAGACTGTTTGTTCTTCAAAGGTTACTAAAAACTTTTTTATAGGTTTTTCAATCTGTTTTATCGGTTTTGGATGAAGGAGCTTTATCTCGACATCATCAATGTAGTAATATCCCATGGGCTTCAATTCATTGCTTTCAAGCTTTTCCACATCAGCATTCAAATTGCTTTCAAAATTGCCAATAAGAAAATAGGTCTCAAACCCTTTGGCTTTGTAAGTGGTTGTTATTTCTACCCATTGGGTTTTATCATTTAAATACCCTTTATGAAAAATAGGCCTGTAACTAACATTACTGGATTTTTCTGCGATCCTACGAGCATTGATGGCTCTATCATAATTGATGTTACTTAGTTTGTGGTCTAAAAAATAAACCCCAAAATGTTTAATGGCTCTGTTGGATAGTTCTGCGAGACTGACATAGAAAGAGATTTGATAGGTGCTGTCTTTTTCTAAAGTGGAGGCGAGGGTTCCTTGAATGTATTCGCGGTAATTACCATGTGCAAACCCATAAAAACCAGCATAGCCTTTTCCTGTTCGGGCTTTTTGGTATCCGTTGAAATTTTTGTAACCTACTATCTGACTACACTCATTAAAATAATCGGGTGTCCCACCTGTTGGACGTAGCCAATATGGAACATCATTATTTTCTTCTTCGAAACTGATATAGCCAATACTTGCAGGACAGTTTTTATAATCTTCAAAGCTAGGATTTAAAACCAAGTTTTGAGCATAAAGTCCTGAGCAAAATAGAAAAAGAAAGAAAAATCTCATAACAAGCGGAACGGAAAAACGACTCACTTTATTTTATGTCCCTTAATTTTAATTGCAGCGAGGTCTGTCCGTTCCAGTGGTTTTCATCCACCGAATAGACTGCTTTAAAGGTTTTTGGTTTTTCGATAAGTGGTAACTTCTCACCTAATCCAAAGCCTATGGCCACAAAGGAGTCGCTGTCATTTTGTTTGACAGTAATCCTGAGGTGTGTGCCATCTCCCACACATTTACCATAACCTGTATCTTGCAGGTCTTCTGTCATAAAAATGGGAGTCATGTTACCTGGACCAAAGGGTGCAAATTGTTTTAGAATGCGGTAAAACTTAGGTGTGATATCACTTAAAGGAATCTGGGCGTCAATTTTAATTTCAGGGGTTAAAAGGGTTTTGTCAATGGTGTTTGAAACCACATCTTCAAAAGCTTGTTTAAAGGCTTCGTAGTTTTCTTCTTTAAGCGTTAACCCAGCAGCATACTTATGTCCGCCAAATTGCTCAATGTGATCGCTACAGGCTTCCAAAGCATTATAAACATCAAACCCACTCACCGATCGAGCCGATGCTGCAAGCTTATCACCGCTTTTTGTAAACACCAGAGTGGGTCTGTAGTAGGTTTCGGTTAAACGGGAGGCGACAATGCCAATAACTCCTTTGTGCCAAGAATCTTGATACACAACGGTTGTGTAGCGTTCTATTTCGTTTTTCTCCAGAATTTGCTCCAGCGCTTCCTCTGTAATTCGGCTGTCTTCTTCTTTTCTATCAGAATTATAGGTTTCAATAGCTTTTGCAAATTCTACAGCTTTTGAATAATCTGTTTCTGTCAATAATTCTACGGCATGATTGCCATGTTTCATACGTCCAGCCGCATTGATTCGAGGTGCAATAATAAACACCACATCGGTGATGGTCAATTGGTCTTTTTTTACTTGAGCAATAATGGCTTCAAATCCCGGTCTGGGTTGGGTGTTGATTACCTGCAAACCAAAATAAGCCAAGACTCTATTCTCTCCTGTAATAGGGACAATATCAGCGCCTATGGCAGTAGCTACTAAATCGAGATATTCGGTAAGATCTTCTGGCGTTTCTCCTTGTTTGGAAGCCAAGGCCTGAATCAGTTTAAAACCCACACCACATCCGCATAATTCTTTGTAAGGATAATTGCAATCTTCTCGTTTGGGATCCAAAACGGCCACGGCTTTTGGAAGTTCTTTACCGGGGCGGTGGTGGTCACAGATAATAAAATCGATGCCTTTTTCTCGGGCGTAAGTAACTTTATCTAATGCCTTGATCCCGCAATCCAAGGCAATGATGAGACTGAATTCGTTATCATGGGCAAAGTCAATGCCTTTAAAAGAAACCCCATAGCCTTCATCATACCTATCAGGAATATAGGTAGCCACCAAATCAGTCCGGGTCCTTAAATACGTGCTCATTAGGGAAACGGCCGTTGTGCCGTCAACGTCATAATCACCATAAACCAAAATTCGTTCGCCATTGGTTAGAGCTGTTTCAATACGTTCAACAGCTCGATCCATATCCTGCATTAAAAACGGATCATGTAAATCATCCAAATTTGGACGAAAGAAGGTTTTGGCTTCTTCAAAGGTTTCAATACCGCGTTGAACCAGCAAACTCGCAACTGCACTTTCCACCTGTAAATCGTTGGAAAGGGTAGCTACTTTTTCTGGTTGAGGTTTAGGTTTGATGGTCCAACGCATGGGCAATTATTCTTTAACTCTGATATAACTTGAATAAATCTCTTGATCGTTTTTTAAAACAACCACTTTGTAATATTGATTCTTAGGAAGATACGATAAATTTAAATCAATTGGTCCAGATTTAAAATTTGGATAATGATGTTCTTCAAATACTTGGTCCTCCTTTTCTCTATCAACAATTTTAATGGTCACTTTTCCAACTGTATTGGAAAAGTAATCAATGCTTACTGGGCCATATGTATTTCTAGGAAAAGCCGTCACCTTTTCAGCTTTATCCATATGATATGTCTTGGTTGAATCGACTTTAAAGTTATAAACGATATCATTTCCAAAATCGGAATTGAAGTGTTTAATAGCCTGTCCCTGTAAATCCTCAAATCTAATTTCTCCTCTGCCAGCCGTATCATGGTACCAAAAATCAAGACCATCACCTACACTATCGGTCAATTTAAATTGATAGAGACCTTCTTTTAGTCGGATGGTATCCCGATACACTTTATTGGGTTTGATTTCGGTGGTATCTTTTACAAAAATAGACTGCCCTCCAGCATTTGTGAAACCATAGATGTTCTCACTTTGTTTTTGGTTGGTTTTATAATAAACAATAAACTCTTTTGGGAGGTAGTCAGGACGTTTGTACTCGGTCTCCAAAGAATTGTCATGAGAAAAAGCATCCTTTTTCCCATTGGGTTTACTTAAACGGATTTGAAACATAGCAGTTTCCTCGTCTGTAAAAATGATTTCAGGGAGTTTCAGTTCCTGTGTTTCGGCAAATGCTAAATGACCGTTCCATTGGTAGGTTTTTTGAGGTTCACCTTTCAAACCATACTGAATGTCTAAGCTCTCCAATGTTTTAGAACCATTATTTTTTATTTTGATAATGGGATAGCCCAAAGTAGGATTTCGTCTGCTGTTCACATCCGATCCTGAAGGTTCGATGACCTCCAAAAGGGATACATCGTTTTGATTGTTGGGAGCTTTATATTCAATCACATAGGCCGTGATGACTTCATCTGCGCTGGGGTCTTCTGTTTCGTAAGGTTCCATGTTGATATCCATCACAAAAGGTTGCCCTTTTTCTATGGGTAGCACCATTTCATCGGGTTGCAGCAAATATCCGGGACACCAATTGGCCCGATCAAAAATCCAAGTACCAGCTTGGGGATATAAAGGGTTGCTGCCGCAGCTCGTCCAAACATCTTTATGTTCTATTAATTTATCATTTACTAACACCTCCCGATATTTACTGCAAAACTCACCGCAACCATTGGCGTCCATACCATGTCCGGTATGCAGAATTTTAATTTTAGCAACGCTCGTTTTTTTGTGAAGTTTGATATTTTGAGGAGTTAGGTGGCTTTCAATGGGGTTGTTTTTATCACCATATCGAAACTTGCCATCATACACTTTATGGATGGCTAAAGGATGAGCAACAGGTTCTCCAAAAGTGATTTCAAAATCAACAGTAATCTTCCAGCCTCGTTGTTTGTTGTCTTCATAACCCGTATGAATGTATTCCACTTCAATATCATCTCTCAGTAACATGCTGAAATCTGTGACATCCAATTGCCATTTGAAGCTCCAGTCCTTTTGATAAAAGGCACCATAAGGTGTCAGCATCCTGGCAATTTCATAAACGGTGGTGTCTTTTTTGGAACGGATGTTAATCTTGTCGGCATAATCCCAGTGGGCGCAGTTGATGGAATCAGGACACTCAAAAGTTAAGTTTAATATGATGCTCCTGATATCTTGTTTTTTACTAGGAAATTTCACCCAATGTTTATAACTGTTTTCTCCCTTGGAAGGGTCTGTGACTATGACTTCCTGATTATGGGAAATGACATGGGACTTATTTTGGGCCAATAGAAAATGGGTGCCTCCAAGAATGAGGAAGCACCCTATTAAAATTCTTAATTTCATAGTTAGTGATTGTGGTAATGAATAGCAATCTTTACTTCAGCAAATTGACGGAACATTTCCATGACGCCACAATATCTTTCAACTGATAAATCTACCGCCTTTTTAATTTTCTTTTCATCCAATTGGCTTCCGTGAAAGTGATATTCTACCAACACTTTATTGTAGTATTTTGGGTGTTCTTCGGTAAGTTCTCCATGTACATCTATTTTGAACTTGGTATATTCAACTCTCATTTTTTTAAGCAGAGACACCACGTCCAAGCCAGAACACCCTGCTAATGACGACAGCATCAAAGCTTTTGGGCGCAGGCCTTCACTTTGTCCACCATGTTCTGGAGAGGCTTCTATAAAAAAGGTGTTGCCACTGGGGTTGTTTGATTCGAATAGCATCCCTGATTCCCATTGAGTTGTCACTAAATCTGTCATCTAAATAAAATTTTTTGTTACTTGAAGCTTCAAAAATACCACTTAAAAATCTAAAAAAGAACAATTATGCCGTTAGTTACACCGTTGCCAGCAGACCATGATTTAGAAACCAAAGAATTGGCAAATTTCTTTAATGAAACCTTGGGCTTTTGTCCAAATTCTGTGTTGACTATGCAACATAGACCCGCCATTTCAAAAGCTTTTATAAACCTTAACAAAGCCGTTATGGCCAACGAAGGGAGGGTTACTTCCGCTCTAAAGCGAATGATTGCCTGGGTAAGTAGTAATGCTACGGGTTGTAGGTACTGTCAAGCCCATGCCATAAGAGCAGCAGAACGCTATGGAGCCGAACAAGAGCAGCTTGATAACATTTGGGATTACAGGACGCATCCTGCTTTTAGTGAGGCAGAGCGGGTGGCATTGGATTTTAGTTTGGCGGCCTCCCAGGTACCCAATGGGATGACCAGCGATATAAAAACTAGACTATATGAGCACTGGAACGAAGGGGAGATTGTAGAAATGTTAGGTGTCATTTCCTTGTTCGGTTATCTAAATCGATGGAATGATAGTATGGCAACCTCCATTGAAGATGGCGCTGTTGCTAGTGGTGAACAGTATCTAGGTAAGCATGGTTGGGAGAAAGGGAAGCATCTATAATTAATTTGATATTGAGCCGTTTATAACTAACATAACCTAACTAAATTCTTATGAAAACACTTCTTTTGACACTTTGTTTCGTTTTAATGACTCCCAAATTGGAGGTGGCTAAAGACCCTATAATAGGCACTTGGAAAATGACCAAATTGGTTTGGCAATATGAAAATGGCACTACAAAGGATAGGGCGCTGGGGAAGCATACCTTACATAAAACCTTTGCCTACTACGGAGATGGAACCCTTGTCTTTAGGGAATACCTTTACAATGAGGACACTGATCATTTTGATTTACCCGGAAATGAGATAACAAAAGGGACTTGGATTAAAAGAGAAGGACAAGAATATCAAAGGGAAATGAAACGGTATTATGGAGACAAAATATCATCTACCTACCCTAATTCTTCTCGTGTTTTTGTGTTTTCTGAGGACCAAAACTCCATGCAGATAATCACCGATTTTGAAAAAGACGAAACCATATTTGAAGGAAATAATAAGCCTGTTAAGGAAGTGGCCTATTTTGTAAGGTGGCAGTAATAAGTTTATATCTTAAAATAATTATTAGTTGATACCATTTTCTTAAGTAGACTGTTGTTTTATCTTTTCAATGCAAAATGTCCAGTAAAAAAATGACCATTTCCTAAATCTGCTCTAAACCAATAATCATTTGTTGCCATCTTTTCATCCTTGTAGGATCCGTCCCAACCAATATCATTTGAAGACAATTGCGTTAATAGTTTACCATATCTGTCAAAAATCAATATTTTTGAATTAGGGAACTGACGAATGCCTGCAATTTGCCAAAAATCATTATCTCCATCGTTGTTAGGAGTAAAGAATTTGGGGTAGTCTATTATTGAGACTGTTTTCGAATCTTCTCCACAACCATCCTGATCTCTTACAGAAACCTCATATGTACCGCCAGGTAAATTTGAAAAATAATTGCTTTCTTGATAGTTGACACCATCAATGGAATACTCAAAGTTACCATCACCAGATGCTATTATTTCAATATAATTATTTCCAAGTTCTCCATAATTTACTTGTAAAATTTCAGGTAATTCCGAGCGAATAACATTAAAAGAAAATGAATTTTCGCAAAGAACACCATTTTCAAATTGTGTGACTGTTAAAATATAACCTCCTTCTTCTGTTAAAACCGCGAGGTAAGAATCAGACATCAAGGTCCCATCTTCATAAGACCAATTAAAAGAGTTAAAATTGGGATTGGTAGTTAAAGAAAACGAGGGTTCTAAGTCACAAATTAGGTATTCATTTTCCAAGTTAATTTCGGGTAAATCATTTACAATTAACTCAAAAGATGTTTCAGCAAAGCAAATGGGGTTTGATGAATCTTCAACTCTAATATGGATGGTTTGAGAATAGGGTTCTGTGTTTTGAAATGAAGCAGGTAATGGGCTTGGTAAGGGGTTGAAATTGGAATCAAAATACTGAATTGTTAGTCCTGTCTGATTCTCTATTATTTGATTTTGGATGTCTGTAGTATCAAATTCTGAATATCCATTTCCTAAATCACATCCAAATAAATTATTTGGTTGGTTAATATTGGGTTGTGTTATTGTTTGCAGTTGTAAGGTCGTTTCAGAAAAACAGGTTGTGTTATTGTTTGTAACCCTTATGGTAATAATATCATTAAATGGGTTAGAATTGGTAATGGGGTTAGGTAAGGGGCTAGGTAATTGAATTCCGTTTTCGTCAAAATAATCAACAGTCATCCCAACCTGTCCATTTAGGATTTCACTTTCTAAATTAGTAGTGTCAAAATATTCTGAAATACCATCGTTGTTATCGTCACATCCAAATATTGTTTGAGGTTGATTGATCACGGGATTATCATTGATAATCAAATTTATAATGATTTCGGATGAGCAATTGGTGATGGTATCAGTAACTAAGGCTATAACATAATCTTGATAGGGCGTAAGGTTCAAAAAATTAGTATAATCTTGGGGTGATATCAAAGTGTTATTGCTGTTATAAAGCGCTACAGTTAAATTAGTTTGGCCATTTATTAAGTCATTTGGAATGTTTTCTAGACTAAATTCAGAAAAACCTCCTATTTGCGTATTACATGCATGGATATCTTCGACTTGATTAATATTGGGTATGGGGATAACTGTTAAGTTAAATGAAGTTTCCGTATAACAACACAGGTCACTACTGTTACTTACTCTGGCAGTGATTGTTTGAGAATTTGGCTGTGTATTTGTGAAAGGATTAGGTAATGGACTAGGTAATTGATTTCCATTTTGGTCAAAATAGGAAACAACAACTGCCGTTTGGCCATTAGTGACTTGGGACTCTACATTAGATGTGTCAAAATTTGAAGAGATTCCTGAGCCAGAAACGCTTTCACAACCCTCAAGATTCTCAATGGGGTATGCTATTGGTGGTTCGGCAACAGAAATAGTTTCATTCAACACAAATGTGCTTCCGTCGGTGTGTTGGATAGTTGCTGTTATGGCATATTGTCCAGGAGAGGAAAAATCATGTTGGGGTGAGATTAAATCAGAATTATTGTTTGGGCTTGAGGGAGCATCACCAAAATCCCATTGAACGGTATTTATGTTGTTCTCGTTGTTAAGATGAAATTCTACAAGGGTATTTGTGCAATCATTGGTAAAATTTAAAGTAAAAGGGTCATTGGTACTATTCTTACTTCCTGTTACATTTATATAAAAATTAGCATTGGGATAGCCCATGTCGGTGGCTGTGACAAAACCATTGATGGGTGTCGCATTTGATATACAGTACCTTTGCCACGAAAGGTCATTGTCCTCAAGCGAGCCGGCTATAAAAGCAACTGAAGAAGGGGAACCTATGCCTCCCATTCCCTTCTTAACTTCCACAAGGATACGCAAAGTTCCGGCGGGTACCATGATTGGGGTTTCAAAATCGATTGTTATGATTTCTGGGGTATCATTAATGTTCCAAGGCAAATCAACTTCTTGACTCTCTCCAATTAAATTAGATTCTGAAAAAGAGCTTGGGAAATCATCGTCTATGGCATAAATCCTGAATTGACCTGTCGGAATCCATGACGTATTAACTATGGCAAATTGCCCTTTATTGATGATAAATTCATCATCAGAATCAATACCAAATTCTTCGAGCGTAAAAGTTCTTGACCAATAAATATTTGAGGAGGTACATGAATGAATATTGGTTTGAACAACTTCACATGAATTGTGAGTGAGGGTTATTTGGGCATTTATATTAAAAATCCAACAAAATGATATTAATACAAAGAAATTAAGTTTAAGGACTTTTTGCATTTTTTGGTATTATAGGTCTTGCTTTACAAAGCTAGTTTAATTTAAATTTATTTAGAAGAAGATTAAAGTATCATGGGTTCTAATTTCAAAAAAAGTATTTAGATAATTAAAAGTTTCTTCATAAAATAACTGGAAATCAATCCTGTAAAAAGATAAATCCAGCAGGGGTTTATCACTTTTTCCCAGCCACAACTACAACAATTTCTCCCTTTGGAGGGTGGGCGTTATAATGTTCCAGGACTTCCTTGACAGTACCACGAACGGTTTCTTCATACAGTTTGGTAAGTTCTCGAGAGACCGATACCTGGCGGTCTTCACCAAAGTATTCACAAAAGTGACCCAGTGTTTTAAGAAGTTTATGCGGACTCTCATAAAAAATCATGGTTCTGGGTTCTTCGGCAAGCAAGGTCAAGCGGGTTTGCCTCCCTTTTTTAACAGGTAAAAAGCCTTCAAATACAAACTTGTCGTTAGGTAAGCCACTATTTACCAAAGCAGGCACAAAGGCAGTAGCCCCAGGCAAACATTCTACTTCTATGTGGTTTTCTATAGCGGCACGGGTCAATAAAAACCCAGGGTCAGAAATGGCTGGGGTGCCGGCATCACTTATCAAGGCAATAGATGAACCGCCTTTAAGGCGTTCTATTAAGCGCTCTAGCGTTTTATGTTCGTTGTGCATGTGGTGTGACTGGGAGGGCGTTGTAACCTCAAAGTGCTTGAGCAATTTACCAGAAGTTCTGGTGTCTTCGGCAAGAATCAAATCGACCTCCTTTAAGACCTCAATGGCTCTAAAGGTCATGTCTTTTAAATTTCCAATGGGAGTAGGAACTATATAGAGTTTGCTCATTTTGTAAGGTTGAATGTTCAAATTTACAATCTTTTAGGGTATCTTAACGCAACCAAAAAAGGAATTTGACGTCTACTATAAAACCAACTTATGCTTCAAAGGATCCTACTATTCTGTTTCTTCCTATTCAGTATACCATTTATTTTTTCACAGACCACAGACTTGTCAGTCTCTGTTGCAGCTCAAAATCTGGAAGGTAGTGATGTGTCACAGGTTCACATATTTGAAGATTTTCAATATGTTGTTACCATAAGTAACTCTGGAGGAACTGTAAGCAATGCTACTTTTTCTGTTGACCTGAGTGATTCGGTTATAGTGGAATCTTATATGTCACAAAACAATTTAGGTGGAGCTAGTTTGATAACAGATTTTATTATGGCTGCTGGGAATGTGTTGACAGGAACGGTCCCAAGTTTACCAAACAATTCGAGTGTAGAAATCAAACTTTTGGTTACGGCACCGCCAACTCCTGGGGGGATTGCCATAAATGCCTCTGTAGAGGCTCCAACAGGCACTTCGGACGTGAATATGGGGAATAACCAATCTATTATTTCTATGGACGTGGTTGATCTTCCTATTGATTTTACGGTGTCCCACTGGCAAGTGAGTCCGCCAGAAGGAACCGGTATTAGCGCTTGGGGGGATATGGTGACTTATCAATTTACCATTACCAATAATAGTATCATAGACTATCCATTAAATTGGTTTTCTGGCCGCATGAATTTGCTTTCCAATATTAATGCGGGGAAGGCTTTTGTGGTTTTGGAATCTTTAAGTTGTATAGGAGCAAGCGGGGGTATGGATTGTACTGATGTTTCAGCTACTAGTGGGACGGCTGTTGTGAGCTCTTCGCAAAGTGTTTTTACCTTTTCAAGTCCTATCGAGTTTACAGCTGGTGGATCTTTGACCTTTGAAGTGCAATACCAATTTACTGGGGCTACTTGTGCTCTAGCCCTGGAACCTTTGGAAGTGGGAAGTTATATTCGATTGAATATAGATCATGAAAATGAGTCTTCAGACGATTCCAATATTGTTGAAACGGGCCTTTTGGAAAGTGAACTCTGTGATGCAACGGATGTTTGTATAGACACCGTTCAAATCAATCCAGAGCCTACCGAGGTAGTTGGATGGGGAGAGGAAGTTACATTGGTGACAACTGTTTGTAACAACGGACCCATGGACTCCTTTGTGGAGTTCTTTCTTCAGAATTTAAGTTCGGCGCTTATTGATTGGGACATTATTTCATTGAACTGTACGACTACCACAGGTGACGTTAATTGCGATGATTTTGAATTGAGTATAACCGACATGTTTTGGACCAGTGATACATTTGTTTTACCAGCCAATACAACGATTACCATTGAAACGGTAGTCGTTTTTAATGGGCCTGAATGTGCTACAAGTCCGGGGACTTTATTGGCCACTTTAAAAAGTGTGATCAATATCATGCAGAGTGGGCTTATTGACACCAACCCTGATAATAATTATCAATCTGACAATGTTATTCTAGAAATGTTGCCAGATTGCCCAACGGCAGATATTTTTGTTTCAAAAGATCAAATATATCCTGAGTTGCCTGTTGGTTCGTCTGAAGATAATACAGCCAATTGGGGCGAAATTACTTATGAAATCACAGCCCAAAATAATACAGAAGTAGATGTTCCTATTGGACTGCATGACTACATAACTGTGGTGCAGGGAGTGGATATCACAGGTACTTTGGTTTCGGTTGATTGTGTTTCGACAACGGGTACTGCCACTTGTTTCCCCTTGGAGCATTTGTATATAGGACAGGTTTTTGATGGGATTCCCGAAGGTGGTGAGGATGATGTTTTGTGGGAGATTTTGGAAGCTGATAATTGGATGTTGCCTGCACAAAGTTCGGTGACCTTTCATGTGGTGGTAGATTGGCAACCCAGTTGTTCTGATGAGGATGTTTATGTAGACAACCATGTGACCATTGATTATTTCAGCAACCTGGTCGTAGACAACAATGAGAACAATAATGCGGCAAGCGTAAGAACCTATTTGGCACCTTGTGTGGATTTGCTGGTGCAGACCTTTCCAGAATTTCCGCAGGTCAATATCAATCAAGGGTTTAACTGGATTGTAGATATCACCAGTAGTAGTGCTAGCTATAATGCTGTAAATATTGATTTTGAGAATATTTTGGGAAATGAATTCATTATTAATGGTACGCCTACTTGTACGGTTACCAATGGTAATGCCGCATGTATGAGCAATATCAACATCAATGGAAACACACTAACAGGGATCATCCCATTTATGGATGCCAATTCCACGATTCGGGTGATTATCCCGGTGAACGCACCCAATTTTGGAGGTGCTTTTACCAATACGGTTTCAGCCATTCCAAACCCCGATGACAATGAGGAAATATCTCCAGAGACCAATATTTCCATCAGTAATGTGCAGGTGATTGCACCATTTTTAGTGAAGTCGTTTGATCCAGATACGATCTATGAGGGACAGCAAACCACCTTGACATTTACTATTAATAACACCTCTACCAGTCCACAACAAACGGGTATTGTGTTTGTGGATAATCTTCCTATGGGAATGGTGTTAAATGGGCCTCCCACTTGGGTCATGACCAATGGGGCCACAGGAGATTTTGTTGGTGATGTAGGCGATACTTTTGTGGGTATTACCAATTTGACAATCCCACAAGGGATTTCGAATTGTACATTTTCAGTAGAGATAATAGCTAATGAGGCAGGGAGTTTGGTCAATGCGTATACCAATTTTAGTGATCTTGTGAATATTGATGCCACCCAAACCTATGCGGAGCTTACCGTTTTGGAGGATACTACAGATGTCGATATCGCTGTGGTCAAATCTGTTGAGCCAGATGAAAGTTCTCTTGGTGAAAGTGTTGTGTTTACCATCCAAGTCACAAATAATGGTTCTTCTACAGGGAATAATATAGAAATAACCGAGATGCTTCCTACGAGTTTTGTGGTGGATAGTTATGAGGTGAGTACAGGTACTTTTGATATGGCAACTTACGTTTGGAGTCTTTCCAGTTTGGCGCCACAACAAACAGAAACCTTGACTCTGGAGACGACTATTGTTTCATCGTCTGGGCTTACCAATGTGGCCGTGTTAACTGGGCTTCTGGAAACAGATAGGGATGAGACTAACAATTCCGATGAGGCATCGGTAACCTTGGACAATTGTTTGGAGATACCTCAGGTGTTTACTCCCAACAATGATGGATTCAATGACTATTTTGTGATTCCGTGTCTTCAGGATTATGGTTCCAATAACATCCGAATCTATAACAGATATGGCACCACCGTTTTCAAAACAGAGAATTATGACAATGAGTGGAATGGAAAACCAAACCAAGGAATCTTGCATGACTCCAAAACTCTTTTACCAGTAGGAACCTATTACTATGTCTTAGAGATTGATGCTTTGGATAAACCCGTGGTTGGGTGGGTTTATTTGACTTATTAGTTAAATTTACGCTCTATAATTTCCATAAAACGTTCCTCAAATTCTTCTTTTCCTGCCCAATTATTATGATCTGGTTTGATCATGTTTTGGATTAGATTTTCTGCATCTTCAAAATCGTCCAGCGTGTTAATTTGAGAGATGACACGATCATAATCTTGTGAGTTACCACCAAACAGATGCTTGATAAAGGCTAGTTTATCGTTTAGGCCTATGGTGAAACCACCACGTTTAATATGGTCGTTTAGAGATTTTTTTCCGTTGCCTTGTTTGGAGAGCGGCTCAAAAACGGGTGTTTCTTTAAAGTCCGCCGTTATTTCGTCAAAATCGTTTTTGTGGTATTTGGGTTGATTTGGGATGGCTTTTTCAAACAGCTCATCTACCTGTTGAGATTCTTGAGGCATGTGAGCTACCATATCCTTGATTTTTTCAATGGCAGGTTCCATAATTTCCTCATGCTCATTATCATCCAAATTAATGTAGATTTTATCATCAATTTCAATGTTGTCGCTAATATTGTGATTGAATGCTATATTAATGAGGTCAAAAAATGAAGAATCACTTTCTATGGTAGGTAAATCTTCTTGAAAATTGTCTCTAGCAAATTTTAAAACCGTAAGTTTTTCATACAGCGCCGCTACTTCACGATGCATTTTGTCAATATCATCCTTTCCTTTTAATTTAAGGATTCTATGGGCAATGCTCATCAATTCAGCTTCCAACTTCTTCTTCATAACTTTTAAGATTTAATCCAATATATGCTTTTGTTTTTTAATAAATTTACGCCACCTTTATACAGAACGAGTCATCACCCTGATTTAGTGTTAAAATTACAAAATGTTTCTCGAAAATACGGTAAATCATAAAGAACAATTTGGTTGGATTGAAGTGATATGTGGATCTATGTTCTCGGGTAAGACCGAAGAATTGATCCGTAGATTGAAGCGTGCCCAGTTTGCCAGACAGAAGGTTGAAATTTTCAAACCGGCTATAGACGTACGTTATGATGAGGATAAGGTGGTGTCTCATGACTCCAATGAAATAAGGTCTACACCTGTACCCGCTGCAGCCAATATTCCCATTTTGGCAGATGGTTGTGATGTGGTAGGGATCGATGAGGCCCAGTTTTTTGATGATGAAATAGTGAGGGTTTGTAATGATCTTGCCAATAAAGGGGTACGCGTGATAGTAGCTGGCTTGGATATGGATTTTAAAGGCAATCCATTCGGACCCATGCCACATCTTATGGCAACTGCCGAGTATGTTACTAAAGTGCATGCCATTTGTACGAGAACAGGAAACTTGGCCCAATATAGTTACCGTAAATCAAAGAGTGACGATTTGGTTTTGTTGGGAGAGGTTGATGAATATGAGCCTTTGAGTAGGGCTGCCTTTTACAAAGCTATGTTGCGTGACAAAGTAAGGAACATGAAGGTAAATGATCCTGAAGTGGTTATTAATAAATCTAAAGAAGACCATGCCGAAGACCAAGGAGACCCTATTGGAGATTAACCTGAATTCTCTAGCTCATAACTTCCAATATTTAAAATCCCAAATTTCATATAACACCAAGTTTCTGGCTGTAGTAAAAGCCTTTGCTTATGGTAGTGATGCGGCTGTAATTGCCAGGGAACTGGAGGAGTTAGGAGCTGATTATTTTGCGGTTGCCTATTCTTATGAGGGAGCTGCCTTAAGGGATTCTGGTATAACAAAACCTATTTTGGTATTGCATCCCCAGCCAATTCATTTTAATACCATTATAGAGAGATGTTTGGAGCCGAATCTCTATAGTTTTAAAGTACTTGAGGCGTTTATTAAAATAGCTGAACAAAGCAATCAAATAGATTATCCCATTCATATTAAATTCAATACAGGTTTAAATAGATTGGGATTTAATGAGCAAGATGTTCCAGAAATCATTCAAATTTTAAAGGCTACAAAAGCTGTGAAGGTACGATCCATATTGTCGCATTTGGGTGCTAGTGAAGATCTGAATGAAAAGGAATTTACAGGAAAGCAAATTAATTTGTTTAAAAGCATAGCAGAAACTTTTGAGAGCCAATTAGGAAGCAAAGTCCTTAAGCATATGTGCAATACTTCTGGTATTTTAAACTATCCGGAAGCGCATTTTGATATGGTAAGAAGTGGTATCGGTTTATATGGCTTTGGGAATTCGGAATTGCAGAATAAAAATTTCAAACCCATAGCAACATTAAAATCGGTTATCTCTCAAATCCATCAATTGCATGAAGGGGATAGCTTGGGATATAACCGGGGATTGATTGTTGAGAAGCCTACGAGGACCGCTACTATTCCAGTAGGTCACGCTGATGGTATTAGCAGACTGTATGGAAAAGGAAAGGGTTATGTTTTAATAAATGGTCAAAGGGCCTATATTTCTGGGAATGTTTGTATGGACATGATCATGGTGGATGTTACCGATATTGACTGTGAAGAAGGTGATGAAGTTATCGTTTTTGGAATGGCTTCAACTGCCGATCAATTGGCACAAAGAGCAGGCACCATTTCCTATGAGTTGTTAACCGCTATATCACAGCGCGTTAAAAGAAAGATTATCTCATAATTTTTGTTTTAGGGATTGGTTTTTTTCTATTTTCGTACTAGTTCTAACTATTAATCAATATTATTATGTTAAAAGAGTTTAAAGAATTTGCCATGAAAGGCAATTTGGTGGATATCGCCGTCGCGTTTGTAATGGGTGCTGCTTTTAATAGTGTTGTTACTTCATTTACTGGAGGTATCGTTTCCCCACTAATTGGTTTGATTTTCAAAACCGATTTCAAGGACTTAAAGTACGTTGTAGAAGAAGGTACTTTAAATGAAGCCGGTGAAAAGGTGGGAGAAGTGGCTGTTATGTACGGTGAGTTTTTGACCAACTTGTTGGACTTCATCATTGTAGCCTTTGTAATGTTTATGATTGTTAAGGCTGTTAATGCAATGAAAAAGAAGGAAGAGCCAGCTCCAGAAGCGCCAAAAGGTCCAACTGAAACAGAATTGTTGGTAGAAATAAGAGATTTATTAAAGAAATAATTATTCGCTACACTATATATTCTAAACCTAAAACCACCCAACACGGGTGGTTCTTTTTTGTAATTAAAATTCATGGAAATTTGAATATTAATTACTTTTGTAGCTTATTAAATTTTTAAATCATGAAAATAGCAGTTGTAGGCGCCACAGGTATGGTTGGCGAGGTGATGTTGAAAGTTTTGGAAGAAAGAAACTTTCCAGTATCTGAATTAATTCCAGTAGCATCAGAAAGAAGTGTAGGGAAAAAGGTGACCTTTAAGAATAAGGAGTTCACTATTGTTGGTTTGGAGACAGCTGTGAAGTTAAAACCTGAAATCGCTATTTTTTCGGCAGGTGGAGGAACCTCATTAGAATGGGCTCCTAAGTTTGCTGAAGTTGGAACTACGGTTGTAGACAATTCATCAGCATGGAGAATGGATCCTACCAAAAAACTGGTAGTTCCAGAAATCAATGCCAAAGTTTTAACAAAGGAAGATAAAATTATTGCCAATCCTAATTGCTCAACCATTCAATTGGTGATGGCATTGGCACCATTACATGACAAATACAGAATGAAGCGTGTAGTAGTTTCAACCTACCAATCGGTTTCTGGTACAGGTGTAAAGGCGGTCAATCAAATGGAGAATGAAGTAAAAGGTGTGGAAGGCGAAATGGCCTATCCTTACCCTATCTTTAAAAATGCGCTTCCTCATTGTGATGTGTTTGAAGATAATGGATACACTAAAGAAGAGATGAAATTGGCGCGTGAGCCTCAAAAGATTCTTGATGATAAAACGTTTTCAGTTTCTGCGACAGCAGTTAGAATTCCAACGGCTGGTGGGCACAGTGAATCTGTGAATGTGGAGTTTGAAAATGATTTTGACTTGGCTGATGTAAGAACTTTGCTAAGTGAAACTCCAGGTGTCATCGTTCAGGATAATCCGGGAGCTAACTCCTATCCAATGCCTATTTATGCGCATAATAAGGATGAGGTGTTCGTAGGAAGAATTAGAAGGGATGAAACACAACCCAATACGTTGAACATGTGGATTGTGGCTGATAACTTAAGAAAAGGAGCAGCTACCAATGCGGTTCAAATTGCTGAATATCTAGTAGAAAAGGAATTGGTGTAATCACTTCCAAAAATATAATACATGTGAAAACCACCTTCTTTAAGGTGGTTTTTTATTTTCACCTCATATTTTAATTAATCGTTGCTCGGTTATGAATTGATTGTCAATAGGGGAGAAAAGCAGGCAAACAAAAACCTGCCACATGAACCACTTAAATTTCATAAAGGCAGGTCTGTAAAATCGATTAATAGCATTCCAAATGTCGCTATTAATTTTAAACCAGACATTAAAAATCTTTCAATAGCATGAAAATCTGATAAATTGCTTAGATGTGTATTTTATTGGGATTAACTGTATTTCACCTTTCTTAGAATTCTCATGGCGTCTTTGTATAAGGTGTATATTTCCTCATTGTAAGCCTTTAGGTATGGTCTAATTTCAATGAGTTTGTCAATAGCATCATGAAATAGATTAAAATAACAAAGGAGGTAGGTGATTGGTAAGTTTTTGAGGTCGTGTTCCTCATGGTTGCTTAAACTCATTCCTTTTTTTAATTTCTCCAGGAGGTTATTGTTTGTGTTATAAATATGATAGAGTACCCTTTTGTCATATTGTGGTGGTTGGAACAATAAATCGGTTTTAATGTGGTAGGTAGCATTGTTTTTAAACTCAATTGTGGTTTCTTCAAGTGGGTAATATTTATAGGAATTCTGAAGTCCCAAACGAACATACTCAATAATCTTAAATGTGTTTTCGTCATATTTAATAGAAACCTCGTCTAGATTGGAATAAAAAAGTCTAACCTGCTCGTTAATTAACTTGATATCCACCCGAGAGAAAAACACTTCCTCTTTAACCACTTTCTTCAGGCCAGCCCAACATACCACGAAGTACTCCTTAAAGACCTTGTATTGGGGCGAAAAATCTTTTCGTGTATTCATGAAATCAAACACACCGTCCAGAGTGTGTTCTATGTTGTTTTGGGCATGCCTTTCAATATCAGCAACAATACTGGAATTGTTATCCTTGATTTCGATATCAAATACTTTGGGCATACTCATACTGCCATCCCTAAAGAAGACGGACCCACCATAGTACTTCCAGATATTTTTTCTGAGGGAAGTTATCTTGTTGTCCCCTTTGGCTCTAATGGTTACCAAACCTACTACTTTGTCGTCTGGCAAATGAGGAAAGGGAATGTTTTCATATTGTACGATAGGGGGATTGGTCAAATAGGCATTGATTAAGTTTTGAATTTTACTATCATCAAAAAAATCGGTCCCTACAATTTGATTGTCTTCGTCCTCAACTCCAATAACAATAAAGGAATTGTTGTTAGGGTTGCTGTTGGAGAGGGCACAAATATGCTTTAAGAATTTGGCTTTCCCTTCTTTGTGCGAAATATCAATTCGACGCTTTTTGTCATAAAAACTGTTCTCATCATTATGAGCCAATAAGTTTTTAATGAGCAAGCGTTTGTTAATCATGATAAAGATGGGGAAGATTTAATTATACTTCCTTTTTTAATATGGTTGATGAGGCTTGAGCTGTTGGAAAAATAAGCATGTCTGCAATATTCACATGAGGAGGTCTGGAGACAGCAAAATATATCGCTTCGGCAATATCCTCCGCTTGAAGCGCTTTATAACCTTTATAAACATTATCGGCTTGTGAGCCACCTTTAAATCGAACCTTGGAAAACTCGGTTTCAACCAATCCAGGATTGATAGCCCCTACTTTGATGCCATACGGATTCAAATCAATACGCATACCTTCTGTAATAGCCAGTACAGCATGCTTACTGCCGCAATAGACATTGCCCTTAGGATAGACTTCTTTTCCAGCCGAAGAACCAATATTTATGATATGTCCAGATTGTCTGTCTCGCATAGAGGGAATAATAGCTTTACTTATATATAACAGTCCTTTGACATTGATATCCATCATAGCATCCCAGTCGTCAAGAGATCCTTCATCTATGGGGTCTAGTCCATGGGCATTTCCAGCATTATTAATTAGGATATCAATCGTTTTAAAGGAGTTTGGTAGAGAGTCAATAGCTTTAAAGACTTCGTCTTTGTCTCTCACGTCAAAATTTAGGGTTGTTACGGGTCCAAGAGGCGACAATTCTGTTTTTAATTCATCTAGTCTGTCTTGTCTTCTTCCACAAAGAATAAGTTGAATGCCTTTTTTAGCAAATTCGACAGCTGTAGCCCACCCTATGCCACTGGTTGCACCAGTAATTAATGCAGTTTTGGTCATGTTGTTATTAATAGATCGTTTAATTCCTCATAAAAATAATTAAATCACGCTTGAAAAGCATATAGAAGGAAATGAAAATAGGATTTTTAAACATATCCCAATACAGACTTCTCTATTTTCAGAATTTACTATGTCTTAAAGGAAAGGTACTTTTGTTTTTGGTCTTACGGATTTGTTTTTTGGAAAATGTCGGCTGAAACACCCTATTTTCATTGGGGTTTAACAAACTTTCACATTTTAAAAAGGTCTTTTTAAGAAGATTTGTGCGTATATTATTTCAAACGAAGTTTAACCAAATTTAATTTTATGATTCGATTCAAACAACTTACACTAACACTACTAAGTATACTAACTCTTACCTTTATGGGATGTAGCGATGATGACGGTGATTCAACTCCTCAAGCTAGTACATCTCAAATATCTGTTAAACTGATGGATGAACCTGGAGACTATGAGCATGTTTTTGTAGAGGTACTAGATGTCATGGTCAAAGTGAATGATGAATCAGAAGGAGAAGATGGATGGGAAAGTTTGGGAGCCATCAATACAGGTATTTATGACTTATTAGAACTAACGGGCGGTATTAATGTGCTTTTAGTTGACGATTACACCATTCCAGCTGGAACTTTAAACCAAATCAGATTGATTCTTGGCGATGAAAACACTATTGTTATTGATGGTGTATCTCATCCTTTAAATACGCCTAGTGCACAACAATCAGGATTGAAAATTCAAGTGAACCATACATTAGAGCCAAATATCCACTATACCTTTTTATTGGATTTTGACGTTGATGATTCTATTGTAGAAGCAGGTAATTCAGGAAACATTAATTTACATCCGGTCATCAGAGCGACTACAGAAGCTGACACTGGAGCCATAGCGGGAAGCATTCAAAATGACGTGCAAACTGAAATTGTAGCAACCAATGGTATCGAAACAGTTTCCACTTTTGCCGATGAAGACGGTAATTTTGTTTTGGTAGGTTTAACTGGAGGTACTTACATTGTAACTGTAACACCAGATCCAGAATCCTTATTGACACCAATTGAAATTCAAGACGTTGAGGTAGCCGTAGGGAGCACAACGCAATTAGACCCTATCGTATTAGAGTAATATCCGTTTCTTTTAAATATATGTTAAAGAGCAGCAATCCTTTGCTGCTCTTTTATTTTTAACCTTACCTTAACAGCATCAAAATAAAAATTTTAACAATTTGCACCTCTTTAACGAGCAAAAAAACATACGGCTTAAATTTTGAATATGATGGAAGAAACAGGCACCATAGACATCAAATCAATCAATGAGAAAATTGAAAGGGAAAGTGCTTTTGTAGATTTATTGACCTATGAAATGAATAAGGTCATTGTGGGTCAAAAGCATATGGTTGAACGGTTGTTAATAGGTTTGTTGGGTCAGGGACACATTCTGTTGGAAGGAGTTCCTGGATTAGCAAAAACACTAGCGATTAATACCTTGTCTCAGGCTGTAGATGCTAGCTTTAGTAGAATTCAGTTTACACCAGATTTACTTCCCGCCGACGTAGTAGGTACCTTGATATATAACATGAAGGAGAATGATTTCTCTATCAAAAAAGGACCTATTTTTGCCAATTTTGTTTTGGCAGATGAGATTAACCGAGCTCCTGCAAAAGTACAGTCTGCCTTATTGGAGGCGATGCAGGAAAAACAGGTTACCATTGGTGACGAAACTTTTAAACTGGACAAGCCATTTTTGGTAATGGCAACACAAAACCCTGTGGAGCAAGAAGGGACTTACCCACTTCCAGAAGCACAGGTAGACCGTTTTATGTTGAAAACGGTAATCGAATATCCGTTACAAGCAGAGGAGCAACTTATTATAAGAGCCAATTTAAAAGGGGCTTTTGAAAAAGTAAATGCAGTTGTTTCAATAGATCAAATCTTACGTGCACAAAAAGCAGTTCGTGAGGTTTACATGGATGAGAAAATTGAAAAATATATACTCGATATCATCTTTGCGACACGTTTCCCAGAGAAATATAAACTTTCAGATTTAAAACCGCTTATCTCCTTCGGGGCCTCTCCGCGTGGTAGTATCAATTTGGCAACAGCTGCCAAATGTTATGCTTTCTTAAAACACCGTGGTTATGTGATTCCTGAAGATGTAAGAGCTGTGGTTCATGATGTGTTGCGTCACAGAATAGGAATTACCTATGAGGCCGAAGCCGAAAACATTACTTCTGTAGATATTATCAATAAAATAGTAAATGAGGTAGAGGTACCTTAATGGAAGTCTAAAGCCTAGTCTTTTTCATTTCAGTTATAAAGGGCTTTAAACTTGAGGACTAATTTATGGATACGAAGGAATTACTTAAAAAGGTACGTAAAATAGAAATCAAGACACGTAGGTTGTCTGATCACATTTTTGGGGGGGAATATCACTCGACCTTCAAAGGTCGTGGTATGACTTTTTCTGAAGTTCGCCAATATCAATTTGGGGATGATGTAAGAAGTATTGATTGGAATGTGACGGCACGATACAATGAACCTTACGTGAAGGTGTTTGAAGAGGAACGTGAACTAACCATGATGTTAATGGTGGATATTTCAGGTTCTGAAATGTTCGGTACCAGTCAGCAATTTAAAAATGAAATCGTTACCGAAATCGCCGCTACTTTGGCGTTTTCTGCTACCCAGAACAATGACAAGATTGGGTTGATTTTATTTTCAGAGGATGTTGAACTTTATATTCCACCCAAAAAAGGTAGGTCTCACGTTTTAAGAATTATCAGGGAACTCATAGAATTTGAACCTAAAAGCAAGCAAACCAATATTTCTGAAGCTTTAAAGTTTTTATCCAATGTGATGAAAAAGAAGGCCATTGTGTTTGTTTTGAGTGATTTTATATCAGATGATTATCAGCGTACCCTAAAGATTGTGTCTGGGCGCCATGATGTTACAGGGATACGCGTTTATGACCAGCGTGAGGAAAGTATTCCTAATCTGGGAATGGTTCAAATGCAAGATGGGGAAACGGGAGAGATGATGTTGGTAAATACGTCTTCCAAATCGGTAAGAAGGCAATACGAAGCGTATTACCACGACAAGGTAAACTATTATAAAGACAGTTTTGCCAAATCTGGTGCAGGCAGTTTAAGTTGCCGAACCGATGAAAGCTATGTGAAAAAATTATTAGGATATTTCAAAAGAAGAGGATAGAATGTGTAAAGATTGGTTGGATAAAAAGTATCTTAAAAATAGGCGAGCTCGAGTTTTAAAGCCTGTTTTTTCTTTTTTATTGGTACTTACTTCATGGTTTACCATGGGACAAGTTACCTCCTCCATAGATTCCACCTCCATTAAAATTGGGGAACAAATCACCTATCAAATCAAGGTTGAAAGTGGTCCTGAAGATTTGGTTCTTTTCCCAGAAGGGCAATCCTTCAAGCCTCTTGAGATGATTGAGTCTTATGCGGTGGACACCATAAAAAAGGACGCCAATTTTGAATTAATTAAAAAATATGGGTTGACCCAATTTGACTCGGGAACCTATTTCATTCCGAAGCAAAAAATAGTTGTGGGTAGTAAATCCTATTTTACAGATTCCCTAAAAGTTGAGGTCAACAACATTCAAATAGATACAACAAAGCAAGGACTTTATGATATCAAGCCGCTAATTGAGGTTAAAAAGTCTAGTAGCAATTGGTTGCAAACCCTTTTGATCATACTAGCTGTTATTGTGGTCCTTGGTGCTTTGGCTTATTGGTTTTTCTTCAGGAAAAAACCATTGACCGAAGAAGAGAAAATTGCTCTACTTCCACCTTATGATCGTGCCAAGTTGGCTTTAAAGAAACTGGAAGAAAGTCCGTATTTGGAAAATTCGGAATACAAGCAATATTATTCTGAATTGACTTTGGCCATCAGGAATTATTTGGATGAAAAAGTATATGACCACGCCTTGGAAAGTACTACTGATGAGTTGATCAACAGATTAAGACTTTTAAAGGATGGGAATCAAATTGATTTAAGTGCTGAAACCATAAAAAACTTGGAGTCCATTTTAAAAAGGGCCGATTTGGTGAAATTTGCCAAGTCTGAGCCAGATAAGGAATTGGCCAAGTTGGATAGGCAAACTGTTGATTTGGAGATTGATCATGTTAAAGAAGCCCTTCCAGAGCCTTCTGAAGAAGAAAAGCTCATGGATGAACAATATAAACTGGAGCAAGAGCGCAAATTAAAGCGTAAAAAACAATGGACTTTGGCCGGAGCGATAGGAGCCTTTATTGTTTTGATATTTGTTGGTTTCGGTTTGAAGTATGGCTTCAGTTACGTGAAAGATAAGTTGTTTCAAAATAGCTATTTGGAGCTTATGGAAGGTGAATGGGTTGATAGTGCTTATGGGGTTCCACCTGTTTATATGTCGACACCAGAAGTTTTAAAAAGGATAGATAAAGATACAGATGACAGCATCATGACCAAAACCACAACCTTTACTTATGGTTCGGTTGAAGATTTGGGAGTGTCTGTTAGTACGACCGTTAATCAGAATCAAGGACAGCAGCCACAGGGGGTGCAACCACAACAAGGACAGCAGGCTCCTAGTAATCCAGAAATTGACTTGAATGCTGCAGGCGAAAAGATAATGAAGGGATTCGAAGATAAAGGAGCTACTAATATCCTTACGAAGCAAGATAAATATACGACCCCAAATGGAGCCGAAGGATTGAATGTGCATGGGACATTCAACGTATCGGGGAAAGAAATGAATTATTCTTTGTTCTTGTTTGTAGCAGAGAATAATGCGGTATTACAGCAAATATTGATTACTTGGCCACAAAACCAAGAATATGCCGAGAAGATTGCCAATAGGGTTATTGGTTCCATTGAATTAAAAAAGCCTGAATGATGTTTGAGGGATTTGAGTTTCAAAATAAAGAGTTTTTTTGGTTGCTATTACTACTGCCAATAGCATTGGCGTGGTATATATTTACCTATAAAAGGCAAACAGCCGAGTTAAAGATTTCAAGTTTGAAAGGTTTTAAAGTGGCTAATTCCTGGTTGCCAAAAACCAAACACATTCTTATTCTTTTAAGGTTGGCTGCCTTGGCACTGGTTATTACCGCTATGGCTAGACCAAGAACTGTAGATGTTTCAACCAAAACCAAAACGACACGAGGAATCGATATTGTTATGGCGATAGACGTTTCTGCAAGTATGTTGGCTAAGGATTTGAGACCAAACAGATTGGAAGCATTAAAAAGTGTAGCAGCTCAATTTATAAAGGAGCGACCGAATGACCGAATTGGCTTGGTGGAATATGCAGGTGAGAGTTATACAAAAACGCCAATTACAAGTGATAAAGCAATTGTTTTACGCTCCTTGGAAGACATCAAATACAACAAGGTGATCGAATCGGGGACAGCTATAGGAATGGGATTGGCCACTTCAGTAAACCGATTAAAGGATAGTAAGGCTCAAAGTAAGGTTATTATTCTTTTAACCGATGGTGTGAACAATACCGGTTTTATTGATCCAAAAATTGCAAGTGAATTGGCGGTAGAATATGGTATAAAGGTATATACCATAGGATTGGGAAGCAATGGAATGGCGCTTTCACCTGTGCAAATCTTACCTAATGGTAATTTTCAATATGGTAGAGTACAGGTAGAAATAGATGAAGAACTTTTAAAAGATATAGCCAAAGTAACCGGCGGAAGGTACTTTAGAGCAACCAATAATGAAAAGCTAACAGAGATCTATGAAGAGATCAATAAATTGGAAAAAACAGAGATAGAAGAGTTTAAATTCTATAATTATCAAGAAATGTTTCGTCCATTGGTATTGTTGGCTGCGATGTTGTTGATGGTTGAATGGTTATTAAGAATAACAGTTTATAAAAGTTTTGTGTAAATGTTTCAATTAGAAGAAAAAATATGGTTTTGGGGCTTACTGGTAATACCAGTATTGGTGTTGTTTTTCTTGTTGTTGCAACTTTGGAAAAAAAGAGCAGGTAATAAGTTTGCAGATAAGGCATTACTTAAGAGACTAAGTCCCAATCAGTCTTTATTTAAATCAGCCTTAAAGCTGTTTTTGCTTTGTTTGGCTTTTGCCTTTTTGGTGATTGCTTTGGTCAATCCTAAAATTGGCACCAAATTGGAAACCGTAAAACGTGAAGGGGTAGATGTGGTCTTTGCCATAGATGTTTCAAAAAGTATGTTGGCAGAGGACATTGCTCCAAACAGGTTGTTGAAAACCAAGCAGCTGGTTACTCAAATTATCAATAATTTGGCGAGTGACCGTATCGGAATTATAGCCTATGCGGGAAATGCTTATCCGCAACTCCCCATAACGACTGATTATGCCTCTGCAAAAATGTTTCTTCAAAACATGAACACTAATATGATGTCGTCACAGGGAACAGCCATCAATGAAGCTATTGAGCTGGCGAAAACCTATTACGATGACGAAGACCAAACCAACAGGGTTTTAATCATCATTTCTGATGGGGAAGATCATGGCGAAGGTGCGGAACGTGCCGCAGAAGAAGCTTCAGAACAAGGAATACGCATATTTACCATAGGTGTTGGTGACGTTAAGGGAGGTCCAATTCCTATTAAAAGAAATGGTATCGTTCAAGAGTATAAAAAAGATAGTAATGGGGAAACTGTTATTACCCGTTTAAATGAAGAAACCCTAAAGAATATTGCATCTGAAGGAAATGGAGAATATATTCACGGGGAAAATACAACTGAGGTCGTAGAAAAGATTTCTGACGAATTGAATAAAATGGATAAAAAGGAATTTGAGTCTAAACAATTTGCCGATTTCAAAGACCAATTTCAATGGTTTTTGGCAGCAGCCATTTTATTGCTTTTTATTGATATTTTCCTTTTGGAACGTAAGACAGAATGGCTAAAACGATTAAATCTCTTTAATGAAAACCTTTAACTTTTATAAATTTTTTAACTGTCATCAAATCATCTGTTTGCTATATTCGTCTGTTATTTAAAGCCTAAATTAAAGAAATGACACGTTAAATGAACCGGATTATTACCTACATATTTTTAGTATTTACCACCGTTGGGCTGGCTCAAAATAAAGAGCAGGAGAAAAAGGAAGCTTTAGATTTAGAGCAGTCTAATGATATGGTTTATAACGGTAATGAATATTTAGGAAGTGATGATTATACCGCTGCAGAAATGGAGTATAGAAAGGCTATTTCCAAAAAATCCAGCAATGTTGCCGCATCCTATAACCTGGGGACCTCTTACTATCAAAACGGCAACATGGATGAGGCTCTTTTCAGATTGCAGGAAGCTGTAAAAAAGGCGACTTCAAAGGAGGAAAAGCACAGAGCATTTCATAATATCGGTAATATTTTGATTAAGAATGAAAAGTGTAAGGAAGCCGTAGAAGCCTTTAAAAGTGCCTTAAGAAATGATCCTAAGGATGATGAAACCAGATATAACCTCGCGTTAGCTAAAGAATGTGCTAAACAACAGCAGGATCAAAATCAAGATCAAGACGATAATAAGGACCAAAATCAAGATCAGAATCAAGATCAAAATCAGGATCAACAAAATCAGGATCAACAAGATCAAGAGAATAAAGACCAAGAAGGTGATCAAGATCAAGATCAAAAAGATGAGGGTGACCAAGAAAAGAAAGATGGAGACGATCAGAAGGATGATGAAGGCCAGCCTAAGGATGATAAACAAGATGAAGGCAAAGGAGATGATCAAAAGGATCAAAAACCGCCTCAACCACAACCAGGACAGTTATCTCCTCAGCAAATTAAAAACCTGCTAGAGGCTATGAATAATCAAGAACAAAAGGTTCAGGAAAAAATGAATGCTGAAAAGCAGAAGGGCGTAAAAGTCCCAACAGATAAAGATTGGTAATGAAGATGATTAATGAAGCAAAATCCATGAAAACATTAAAGTACATATCAGTTCTACTTTTTCTACTTTCTACTGGCTTTGCTACAGCTCAAGTAACATTTGAGGCCAAGGTAAGTAAAACCACCTTAGGGGTCAATGAACGTCTTAGGGTGGACTTTGAGATGAACAAGGATGGTGATAATTTCAATCCTCCAAACTTTGACAACTTTATGGTTGTAGGCGGACCTAACCAAGCAGTAAGTCATTCTTGGGTGAACGGAAAGAAATCTTTCAGTAAAACCTATAGTTTTTATTTAGCTCCTAAAGGTTTGGGAACCTTCACAATCAAACAAGCAACTATAGAAATTGATGGTGAAATTTATAAAACAACACCAGTAAAAGTCAAGGTTACCAAGGCTGTTGATAAGCCTAAAGATGGTAATAATGCAGATTATATTGCTTCTGAAAATATTCATTTGGTGGCCGAGGTTTCCAAAACAGACCCTTATTTGAATGAAGGCATTACCGTAGAATATAGGTTGTATGTTTCAGCCAACACAGGGGTTAGTAATTGGCGTGAAATAGAGAGCCCCAAATACAGTGACTTCTGGAGTCAGAACATTGATATTAAGGTGCCAAAAGTTCAAAATGGATCCTATAAAGGAGAACCTTATCGTTATGTCGTTTTAAGAAAAACTGTTTTATATCCTCAGAAATCAGGAAAACTGGAAATCGAACCTTTAAGCTTGGATATCACCATTGAGGTACCAACTAATAGAAGGGATATTTTTGGGAGTCGTTTAATGACCCAAGTGCATAAAACCATTTCTGCTGGAAGTAAAACTATAAGGGTAAAACCTTTACCTGAAGAAGGGAAACCAGCTAATTTCACCGGAGCTGTTGGAGAGTTCGATTTTGCAGTAGTTACTTCAAAAACAGAGTTGAATGCTTCCGAATCCTTTAGAGCGAAATTAGAGGTAAAAGGAAAAGGAAACCTAAAGTTGTTTGAAATTCCAAAACCTACTTTCCCTAGTTCTTTGGAGGTGTATGAACCAGAACATGATGAAAATGTTAGGACAGATGAAAAATTAGGAATGAACGGAAGCATTTCAGATACCTATACCATCGTGCCTCAGTACAAAGGAAAGTATCCTATTCCAAGTATTTCCTTTTCATATTTTGACTTAAAAACAAAATCATATAAGGAAGTGTCTTCTGGTGAAATATTGATTAGTGTGATTGATGGACCAACTAATAATTCTTCTTCTGATAATGCGATTACATCTGTTAATGCCAACAAACAGGAAGTAAAAACAAAAGGAAATCACTTAGCTTTTATAAAGACAGATACAAGTTTAAGCCCAATTGAAGGAGATGATTTTTTTGGTTCAAATGGTTTTTGGGCATTATTGTTAGCGCCTTTATTGGCCATTCCATTGGCTATAGTGTTTAGACGGAAAGCCGATGAGCGTCGTGCCGATGTGGTAGGAAATCGCTTGAGACAAGCAGATAAATTGGCCAAACGGTATTTGGGAGAAGCCAAAAAATCACTTGGTAACAAAGAAGCATTTTACATTGCCCTGGAAAAAGCTTTGCATAATTACCTAAAAGCGAAATTGAGTATTGAAACGAGCGATATGAGTAAAGAAAAAATTCAAGCTCTGTTGCAAGAAAAAGGAGTAGAGGAGCCAACTGTTTTAAGCTTTATGCAGATTTTACATAACTGTGAATTGGCAAGATATACACCCATAACACAGGTTGAAATGCAACAGGATTATCAAAAGGCAGCTGAGACTATTAATTTGGTTGATAAACAAATGCGATAAGGATGAAAGGATTGATGAAGACATATTTGTTTTTAAGTTTATTTTTTGTTGCTGGAGTCTTAGGGTATTCGCAAAACGATTCTCTTTTTAAGCAAGGAAATAAACTTTACAATGATGGGGAGTACCAAGCAGCTATAACTAAATATCAGAAGATATTAGAAAATGGGAAGCATTCGGCAGAAGTCTATTTCAATTTAGCCAATGCCCATTACAAATTAAATCATATAGCACCCAGTATTTATTACTACGAAAAGGCATTACAATTAAAACCCAATGATAAAGACATTAATAACAATGTCGGGTTTGCAAGGAATATGACCATTGATGCCATAGAAAAGGTACCAGAAGTAGGTTTTTCAAGATTTATGAAATCCATTGTTAATACCTTTTCATATAATACTTGGGGTATGATATCAATAGGATTCATGATTCTTTTTGTTCTATTCTTTTTAACTTATTATTTTACCTATTCTACGGGAAAAAAAAGAATTTCCTTTGTATTGAGTTTATGTTCCTTTGGAGTCAGTCTTACTATGCTGTTTTTTGCTTTTAGTAAATCGGGACTGGACGCCAAGGACCAACCTGCCATTGTTTTTGCACAAGAAACCCAGGTGAAAAGCGAGCCCAATTTAAGAAGTAATGAGGTGTTCTTGTTACATGAAGGTACCAAGGTTCAAATCTTGGATACCGTTAATAATTGGAAGCGAATCAAATTAGCCGATGGAAAAACGGGTTGGATCATTACAGGAGATTTGAAAGCCCTTTAGTTTTGTTTTAAATTATCATTTTTTTAATTGGCAAACCTTATATTTGTATAAGAATAATTTATACAAATGTTTAATCGTCTGGTTTCTACTTGTTTGTTTCTGCTTTTTGTTGCAATATCAACAGGGCCAACCATTCTTTCTATTTTGGATGAGGGTCTAGATGTCTCAATATTTTATAATTTGAATGAAGAAGAGAACATCCAGAAGGAAATTGCGAAACATTTAGAAGTTGAATTTTTAGAGAGTAATTACAGCCACTTAAACTCAGTATTTCAAGAGGATTCAGACCTTATAGTGTTTTACCAAAAGGCGTATACACCTCTAAGTCAAGAAAATATTTACCCCCCTCCCGAGAAGCACTTGCATTAGTTTTATTTTTCGTTAACTTTTCTAAAAAGTTAAATACATAGTTATTATTTAACATCTAAAATAGCATAGTATGTTTAAAACAATTAAAAGTGACTTGCCGGCAAGTATTGTAGTATTTTTTGTAGCCTTACCCTTGTGTTTAGGTATAGCTTTGGCTAGTGGGGCTCCTCTTTTTTCTGGATTAATTGCAGGAATTGTAGGCGGTATAGTTGTAGGGGCTTTAAGTGGGTCTAATATTGGTGTTAGTGGTCCAGCAGCAGGTTTAGCTGCTATTGTACTAACAGCTATTGGGTCATTAGGGGGCTACCAAAATTTTTTAGTAGCCGTTGTTTTGGCTGGAATTATTCAAATTATTTTAGGATTCCTTAAAGCAGGAATTATAGGGTATTATTTCCCTTCCTCTGTTATTAAGGGGATGCTCACGGGAATAGGAATTATCATAATATTAAAACAAATCCCTCATTTTTTTGGATATGATGCTGAACCTGAAGGAGCTGATAGTTTTATAGAAGCCAGTGGAGAAAATACGTTTTCAGCCATCTTTCATGTAGCCGATAATATTTCTCTCGGTGCAACTTTAATAGGAATTTTGGGGTTATTAGTCATTTTGTTCTGGGATAACATCTTGGCTAAAAAGGGTAAATTTTTTAAGATTTTACAAGGCCCCTTGGTAGCCGTAGTATTAGGAATAGTATATTTTATTTTAACTCAATCCCATGAGTCTCTGTCCATAGATTCATCACATCTCGTTTCGGTGCCTATTCCAGATGATTTGAATTCATTTTTAGGTCAGTTTAGTTTCCCTAATTTTTCAGCGATAACTAACTCAGAAGTTTGGTTGGTTGGTTTTACCATGGCTTTGGTAGCCAGTTTGGAAACTTTGTTGTGTGTGGAAGCTACTGATAAATTGGATCCAGACAAAAACGTAACACCAACCAATCGCGAATTACTCGCACAAGGTACCGGAAATATCATCTCAGGTTTAATAGGTGGTTTGCCTATAACACAGGTTATCGTGAGAAGTTCTGCAAATATACAATCTGGTGGAAAGTCGAAATTATCAGCCATTATACATGGCTTCCTTTTATTAATTTCAGTGATTCTTATCCCAAGGTTATTAAACAAAATACCTTTATCAGTTTTAGCTGCCATCTTATTGGTAGTAGGCTATAAATTGGCTAAACCAAGTTTGTTTAAGAAAATGGTTAAGATGGGGTGGAAACAATATGTGCCCTTTTTTGTGACGGTATTGGGAATCGTATTTACTGATCTCCTTGTTGGAATTAGTTTGGGCTTAGGTGTTGGAATTATTATCATTTTGATCAAAAGTTATCAGAACTCTCATTTCTTACATATTGAAGATAGAAGTAATGATCGTCACAAAATTAAAATGACTCTTGCGGAGGAGGTTACCTTTTTTAATAAAGGGGCTATTCTAAAAGAATTGGAAAACCTTCCAAAAGATACGTATCTCGAGTTAGATTTAATAAATACGAGATACCTTGATCAGGACATCATTGAGATTTTAGAAGATTTCCTATACAAGGCAAAAGAAAGAAGAATAGATATCAAATTAGTTTCAAAAAGAGGAGTGGTTGAAAATCCAGAAAGTTTTGTGGAGTTTTTCAAGACACGGCCCAAATCAAGTAAAAGTTTAAGTTAATGGTTTCGCAAATTTTATCGAGAAGGAAACCAACGATCCAAATAGAAAATTATGAAAGCACATACTAAGGAAACACAAGCTACGATGACTCCAGAAAAGTCATTGCAATTCTTAAAAGAAGGAAATTTAAGATTCCAAAATAACTTAAAAGCCAATAGAAATTTATTGGAGCAAGTTAACGATACCAGTGAAGGACAATTCCCATTTGCAACCATTTTGAGTTGTATTGATTCTAGGGTTTCTGCAGAATTGGTTTTTGACCAAGGATTGGGAGATATTTTTAGTGTACGAATTGCAGGTAATTTTGTAAATGAAGATATCCTAGGAAGTATGGAGTTCGCATGTAAATTGGCAGGAACCAAACTTATTGTGGTTTTGGGTCATACCAGCTGCGGTGCTGTAAAAGGAGCCTGTGACCATGCTGAAATGGGAAATTTAACGAAACTGATTGAAAAAATCACTCCGGCTGTGAAGGCAGTGAAAGAACCTTCTGAAGAAAGTATGAGAACCTCTAAAAATCTGGAGTTTGTGGATTCAGTTTCAGAGAAAAATGTTCATTTAACCATTGAAAGAATACATGCTGAAAGTCCTATTTTGGACGAAATGGAAAAAAATGGAGAAATTAAGATTATTGGAGCCATGTATGATATTAATACGGGAGCTGTTACATTTTTTGAATAGAAATAGAACATAGCGATTTTAAAAAATTAATGATTTAGTACTTTTAATGTAGCACATGGACTTAAATAGAGTATTTGAAAATAACGAAATATGGATCCGAGAGAAATTGTCTAAGGACAAGGATTATTTTAATAAATTGGGCGCAGGTCAAAGTCCGCAATTTCTTTATATAGGTTGCTCAGACAGTCGGGTAGATGTCGAAGGACTTATGGGTTTGGAGCCTGGAGAAGCTTTTGTCCATCGTAATATAGCCAACATGGTTATTGCAACCGATTTAAATGCCATGTCTGTGATAGAGTATGCTGTTAATCATCTCAAGGTGGCAGATGTGGTCGTTTGTGGGCATTATGCCTGTGGAGGTGTTAAAGCAGCCATGTTATCGGAAGATTTGGGATTATTAAACCCATGGTTGCGAAGTATACGGGATGTTTATAGATTACATTCAGAAGAACTAAATGCTATTTTGAATGAAGATGAAAGATATGATAGATTGGTAGAGTTGAATGTTCAAGAACAATGCGTCAACTTAATTAAAACGGCGGCTATACAAAAGGCTGTTAGAGAGCGAGGATTAAAGGTTCATGGTTGGGTTTTTGATGTTCATTCGGGTAAGCTCATTGATCTAAAAATTGATTTTGAATCTATTCTGGAAACAATTAGGCAAATTTATCATTTAGATTAAATATACCTTTAATAGTAAATCTAAAAAGCCATGGCATATGCCATGGCTTTTTGACTTAAAAACTAACTTTACCTTCAAATATAAAGGGTTTTATTGCAATAAACTGTAAACAAATTCTGGATAGCCACGTTCTCCTGATTCGTTAGACATAGCTAAAAATTTAAGCTTGTAAAGGTTACCATCGGTATCTTTGACAATATAAAAAACATGATCCTTTAGTGAAGGTTGAGTTCCTGGACCGCCACCATTTCTCCAGCTACTTCCTATTGCTCTTTGGTCGTTGTAAGTGAAATTATTTTCCACCACATGAGATAAAGCAAACGTGTTGTAAGACATGTCAGTTTCTTCTTCGGTATCAATCATATATACACCAACATTAGTTTTTGAATTATTCACCACAAAATCAGAGTATCCATAGGCTCCGTAATTTTCAATTAAATTGGTAAATACAGTAAAGTTTAGATCCCAGTTTGTTGAGGTTGGTTCGATGTTAACTTCATTGTTTGTGTCGAAACTAAAGAAAGTGAAGTTATAATCAGTATTTTTTGAAATAGTTACTTCTTGATGAGTAGTGGCATCCAATGGAGCATATTGCAAAATAAAATTGTTTCCATCTTTTAACACACGGATTTTCATCCATCCCCGGCTTTCTCCCGTCACAGAAATGCTTCCAGTTTCAGGTGTGTCGGTTCCAACTTCATATCCTAAATTCAACAGGTATACTTTGTTTTCAGAATCATTTTCAGAAATCTCTGCTATTGCAGTCCCAGAGATGTCTCCATTTGGAGCATCCACAAAGGCAGCACTTTCGGCTTGAAAGGTTCCAACCGCAGCAAAAGGTTGCAATTCCTGTACCTCTTGGTCACTTGAGGTAACTAAATCAATATCAGTAGAGGTAAGGGCAGCAGCAGCCATATAGATAGAACCATTTATAGCTACTCTAAAGCTATCACCAGAGTAAAATCCCAAATCCCAAGAATCACGTTGGATGCTTGTAGTTGTATTAGTACTTAAATCTACATATACTTGATTTTGTTGATTCGGGCCGCCTATTTCTGGAGTGACATTGGCACCCTCAATAATAATATTAATGGGGCCAGACGGCGTGTCGTCTTCACTGCTACAACTTGTAAAACCCAAGACGGTAGCTATACATAAAACATAAAAAAATTTGTTGATCATAATGGTTTTGATTTTAAATATTCAGATTGTATAAAAGTTTTAAATAATAGGAGCGTCCATAACCCAATAGCAGGGATTGATTTCCACTAGAATGTGTCCCTCCCGAAGCAGAATTGCTGATGCTTACCGAGGTTACATCCAAAAGATTTCTGGCTCCCAAAGTAAGTGTGAGGGCATCGTTAAAAACCGATTTTTTTAAAGAGGCATCCAACCACCCATAACCATTGGTAGTTTGTTTTACATAGAGGGAATTTCCGTTGTCATCTTCGCCAGAAGCTATGTAGGTTTGTTGTGGTCCTTGGTATTTGAAAAGCATGGTTACAAAAGTATTCCATTCCTTAAGGTGATAGGTGCTGCTAGTATTCACCTGGTAAGCATATAAAAAGTCATCATTGCTATTGACTTCATTATTGTTAATGCGGGAAATACCCTGGAGTGTGGCACCCAGTTTTAAAGTCCATCGCTCTGTATTTATAGCATTGTCCGAGGTGATTCCCCATAGTTTGTAGGCATCAATATTAATGTATTGATATTGAAGAGGCAGAGTGTTTACAACCGCCAAGTCAATTTTATCTTGAACATCTATATAACTTAATTTCAGGGAATTCAACAGAGATATGTCACCTAGATAACTGTTCTTTTTAAAATTGATAAAAGCTGTAATTCCGTTTTCTGGTTTTAGGTTTTCATTGCCCCTTACATCGTGGTTGGAATCGACAAAGTAGTAATAGAGTTCTTCAAAATTTGGGGTTCTGTAAGAAGTGCCCACATTTGCTCGCAATTGAAAGCCATTAGGCAATAAGTATCTGGCACTCAAACTACCGGTCAGTTGCGAGTGGTATTTGCTGTTGTACTCATAGCGTAATCCCGGTCTTAGCGATAGGGATTGTGTTACATTGTATTCCGACGAACCAAATAAGGAATAATTACCTTGAGTATGTGTTTTGTCTTGTTGTGTATAGTCTCCAGAAGCTTGGGTGTCAAATCCTTCAATGTACCTAGTTTCATAACCCAATTGAAAATTGAAAGTCTCGCTTTTTACTAAATTATTGACAGCTCCTTTAGAGAAAAACACCTTGCTCGATTGGTAGGTTTCATTGGTTTCATCCGTTTTTTCTTCGGTAAGGATGTAGTAGTTAAATTCGTTCAGATCTCTTTTTTGTTGTTGAAATGAAAAGGAAGCATCATAGTTGATACCAGATTCCAAGCTTCCATTAATATTGAGGTTGTTAACCCATCTATTGGTACTGAAAATCTTATCGGATGCTGATGGATTACTGGTTTGAGTTTCAACATCAATGTTAGACCTGACGGCTCTGTCATGGTAGTTCAGTGTTTCATTGAAATATTCTAATTTGTAGTTTAGGTTGAATCTTTCTGTTCGGTAATTAATCATGGCATTACCGGTCCATTGGGTTTTTGGTAACCATTCATAACCTCGTAAACTATCGTTGATATAATGTTTCTTTCCTTGGTTATTATTTAAATAACCAGCAAATTGATTGCGGTTGAATCCTAATTTTCCAAACCATTTGTTTGAAAAATTATGAGCTAAGTTTAAGCCTTGAATATGTCTGCCCTTATCAAACCAAGCGTATTCATCGCCTACAGTTTCTTCTTGCAAGAGAGCTTCCAGCTTCCAGTTGCTGTCAATGGATTTTTTAGTGATTATGTTAATTACTCCAGAAACAGCGTTGGCTCCGTATTCCACACCCATAGCACCTTCAACAATTTCAATCCGTTCAATGTCATCCAAATTGATTTGTGTAAGATCTATATTGTTCCCAAGTCCGTTATCACTAACCAAAGGAATATTATCTACCAATATGTTGAAGTATTGGGAATCCAGACCGAAAAAAGAAATAGTTGATTTTCCAGATTGGGAATTGGGAAGAATGGTAAGGTTCAAGTTAAAGTTGAGTAGGTCTGCTAAATTATTGGCTGCTTGATTGTCTATTTGTTCACGTTTGATCAGAATGACGTTATGAACCGATTTTTTTATGGATTGTGGATTGTATTGGCCTGTAACTACCACTTCGGTCAATTGTTCCGTAAGGGTTGAGTCCTGTTTGACCTCTTGGGAGAAGGTAAAGTTGCTTAAAAAAAGAATAAAATAAATGATGTTTTTATTTTTATTTAGACTCATTCTTGATTAGATTTGCTGCAAATATATCATTGTTATTTGAAATTAGTCTAAATAAGTATAAAAAATAAATCCAAAGATCATGAAACATGTTTTTACCTCATTTTGTTTAATCTTTTTATTAAACTTTTATGGGTTTTCTCAGTCTAAAAAACGACAAGATCAAGAAGCTATAAAAGAGATGTGTGGTTGTTATGAAGTAACCTTTAATTTTGCAGAAACTTTTGAATATTCTGGTGATTCTACATATGTGCCTTCCAAAACAAAGCATGATCGCGGCCTGGAATGGGTACAATTGGTTGAGGATGAATCAAACAAGATTTCCATGCAGCATTTATTGATCGTCGGCAAACCTGATAGTCCACATATTGTAAAACATTGGAGACAGGATTGGGTATTTGAAAACACCCAATTTTATATGTACGATCATAATAATAAATGGAAGTTTGTAACCCTTCCCAAAAATGATGTTAAAGGGCAATGGACGCAAAAGGTATTTCAAGTAGATGACAGTCCACGCTATGAAGGTTCAGCCTCTTGGGTTCATATAGATGGCAAAAGCTATTGGGAAAATGAAGCCTCTGCACCACTTCCAAGACGGGAGTATACCACTAGAAGTGATTATAATGTGACTATCAGAAGAAACCGTCATGAAATAACCGAAAAAGGTTGGATTCATGACCAAGATAATGACAAAGTGGTTCGTGAAGCTGGTAAGGATGATGTAATTTTGGCGCAGGAAAAAGGATACAATACCTATGAGAAGGTCGATGATTCCAAATGTCAGGCAGCTCAAGATTATTGGTCCAAAAATCAAGGGAAATGGGCCGTGGTAAGAACAAAATGGAGTCAAGTATTTGCCAGACACCAAGATTTAATTCTTGCTGAAAAAGTAGATAATAAAGGCCTGTTTAAATATTTGTTGGATGACGAAAACTACCAAACAGCTGATCAAATTAACCCAGTAATTGATTCCTTCGTAAAATAAGTTATATGATAAAGAATATTTTATTCGTTTTAGCACTAATTCAAGTAACGGTTGGTGTGTCTCAAGAAAATGTATTTCTAAATAGAGATTTTTGGAAAGCAAAACCTACCGTGGCATTGGTAGATGAAAAGATTAAAGAGGGTAATGACCCAGCCCAAGCCAATGGGAACAATTTTGATGGTGTGGTAATGGCCATTTTAGCCGATGCTCCTTATGAAACTATCACTTACCTCATTTCTCAAAAGGGGAACGATGTTAATAAATTGACCCATGACGGAAGAACTTATGTGTTTTGGGCTGCCTACAACGGAAATTCCGAATTGATGCAGTTTCTTATTGATCGTGGTGCAAGAATGGATATGACAGACGACCATGGTTTAACCCCTTTGAACTTTGCTGCAGGTCGCGGACAAATGAATACTAAGGTATATGATATTTGTTTAGCCAACGGTGCCAATCTTCAAAAGGATTTGAATAACAACGGCGCCAATGCCTTACTTCTTGCCGCTCCAAACGATCAAGATTTTAAATTGATGACTTATTTTAAGTCTAAAGGACTTGATGTGAACAGTGTTGATAGAGAAGGTAACGGGGTGTTTAACTATGTGGCTAGAACTGGTAATCTAGAATTATTGAATCAACTTCTTGAAAAGGGAATCAAAGGAAATGATCAGGCCTTTTTATTTACTGCGGCTGGTGCTAGAGGAAGTGCCAATGGAGTTGAGGTTTATAAATTTTTGGAGGATAAAGGTCTCAATCCAAATGTCACCAATGACGAAGGTCAAACCCCTTTACATATTGTCGCAGCTCGCAGTAAGGATAAGGAAGTTATAAACTATTTGTTGGAAAAAGGACTAAGTGTCAATCAGGAAGATCACAATGGCAATACCCCTTTCATGAATGCGTGTCAAAGAAATGATTTGGAAGTCGTTCAAATATTAGGGGAAGACGTCAAGCAAATCAACCACGCCAATAAAAAAGGTGAAACAGCTTTTTACTTGGCGATTGCAGGGAATAAATCCAATGTAGTTGGTTACTTGATAAATAAAAGAGCTGAAATAGGTGTAACAACGGCGGAAGGGAACAATTTGGTTTTTGCTTTATTAGAATCTTACAATGCTAGGAACAAAGAAGCCTTCGAGAGTAAGTTAAAACTATTAAGTGAAAAAGGTTTAGATCTCGAACAAGAACAAGGTAACGGTGATACATGGTACCACCTAGCGGTTAAAAAGGGAAGCAAGGAGCTTTTAGATATGGCTGCTAAAATGAATTTGGATATCAATGCCAAAAACAAGGAAGGAAGTACGGCCTTACACATAGCTGCTATGAAAGCTAAGGATGATCAAATCATGAAATGGTTGCTTAATCATGGTGCCAATAAAAAAATTACCACCGAATTTGAAGAAACAGTACACGATTTGGCACAAGAGAACGAGTTGTTAAAAAAGAATCAGGTATCAATAGAATTTTTAAAATAAATAAAATGTTTAAAAAAGTAAGTTTTTTATCATTCTTGACCATGTTAGTATTAGGGTTTTACTCCTTTACTAATAATGTAGATCTTATTAAGTATAAATGTATGGTTCAAATGACCAATTATACTGGTGAAGGCGCGTATATCGTTATTTCGTTAATCAATCCAAAGGGGGATTATGAAGAAACGCTATATGTTCAAGGAGATGACAGTGAGTGGTACAATACTTTGGAATCTTGGTGGAAATTTTATGGTAAAAAGCGTAATAACATCGATGCCATTACAGGAGCCACTATTTCTGGAGGGGAACGAACCATTTCTGTTATTTCCATAGATGATTCAAAAATCAATGCAGGTTATAAAATTCGATTTGAGACCGCAGTTGAAGATCAAGAATATTATCAAACGGATGTGGAATTTCCGTTAACTACTGAGAGTATTAAAGGCAAACATGAAGGAACAGGATTTATCCGATATGTTCGTATGATGCCTAATTAAAAAAACATTTATGACCATTTCAATTTGGAGATACAGTCACTTGGCGTTGGCTGTATCTTCCTTTGTATTTATTCTTTTGGCCTCGGTTACCGGAATTATTTTGGCATTTCAGCCTATTTCGGAACAAATGCAGCCCTATCATGTTTCCGATTTGGGCCAAGTTTCTTTGGCGGAAACCGTAGCTGTTTTTAAAAAGAATTATTCAGAGATTATTGAAATAAATATTGATGCAAATGGTTTTGTTGCGGCTTCTGTTTTTACAGAAGATGGTGAAAATTTAGAAGGATATTTCAATCCAGAAACAGCGCAGTATTTAGGGGAGAAAATAAAACCATCTCCTTTTTTTCAATGGGTCACCAATTTCCATAGGTCCTTATTTTTAAAAAGCACAGGGAGGTTTCTAGTGGGGCTTTTCTCCTTCTTTTTGTGTTTAATTGCGCTCTCTGGATTAGTCTTGGTGATTAAACGACAAAGAGGACTCAAACAGTTTTTCTCCAAGGTTGTCAACGAAAACTTTAACCAGTATTGGCATGTTGTATTAGGCAGATGGTCATTGATTCCAATAATTATAATCAGTTTGACTGGGGTCTATTTATCCTTAGAAAAGTTTGATGTTTTACCTCATGAGGCAAATGGACACCATGTAAATTTCGAAACCCTCAAAGCAAGTCCTGTCAAACCCATTTCTGTATTTAATTCCACTCAACTTTCTGAAGTTAAGTCCTTGGAATTTCCATTCTCTGATGATGTAGAAGATTATTTTATTTTGAAACTAAAAAATAGGGAGCTAGCCATTAATCAGTTTACTGGCGAGATTTTAAGTGAGATTCCGCAGTCTAATTTCCAACTGTTGTCCAGATTAAGTTTGAATCTGCATACAGGTAAGGGAAGTATATTATGGTCTTTAATTTTAGCTATAGCAGGAGTCAATATTATCTATTTTGTGTATTCCGGTTTTGCCATGACCTTAAAACGTCGGAAGTCGCGATTGAAGAATAAATTTAAAAAGAATGACTGTGAGTATATCATTTCGGTCGGTTCAGAAAACGGTTCTACTTTTAGTTATGCCCAAGTGCTCTATGAAGGATTGCTAAAGGCCAATAAAAAAGTGTTTATTTCAGAATTGAATGATTTTGGAGATTACCCAAATGCCAAACATCTCATTGTCATGACGGCGACTTACGGTCAGGGTGAAGCACCAACAAATGCTAATAAATTTTTGGACATCGTGAAGGACATGAATCCATCAGGAGTCAACTATTCTGTGGTAGGGTTTGGATCTTTGGCTTATCCAGATTTTTGTCAATTTGCCTTTGATGCAGATGGTGTCATGAATTCAAGATTTTCTCAGTTTTTGAAGCCCTTCACCATTAATGATAAATCCATAGAATCTTTCCAGAATTGGGTTAATAAGTGGTCAAAAAAGGCAGAAATTCCGCTATCGTTAGCATTAGAAGAGCTTCAAACAAAACCAAAACAAACCAAAAAGGCAACCATTCTTTCCAAAACGGATGTCCATAATCAACCAGATGACACTTTTTTATTAACGCTTAAGTCAAAAAGGTATCAGAGGTTTCAATCAGGTGATTTATTGGCTGTTTATCCCAAGAACGATTATAGGGAACGTTTGTATTCTATTGGGAAAGTGAAGGGCCACATGCAATTGAGCATTAAGTTTTATGAGAACGGTCTGGGATCAAATTACCTTTATAACGGCGAAGCAGGAGATATTCTAAAAGGAAAAATCATAAGTAATACCCATTTTCATCTTCCAAAGAAAAGGTCTCAAGTCATGATGATTGCCAACGGTACTGGGGTTGGCCCATTTTTAGGGATGATTGATGAAAACAAAAAACATGACATTCAATTGTATTTAGGGTTAAGAACCCAAGATTCCTATGAGCTCTATAAATCACAGGTTGAAGGCTATTTACAAGATAGAAAACTTTGTGGTTTTCAATTGGCATTGTCGAGGGAGCATAATAAGCAGTATGTACAAGACCTACTTTTGAATGATGCCGAAAAGGTTGCAAAATTATTGTTGAGTGGAGGAACCATCATGGTTTGTGGCTCCTTGGCTATGCAGAATGGAGTAATAAATGCGTTGGAAACTATATGTTCTGACTATGCTCAAAAACCATTAAGTTATTTTCAAAAGGAACAGCAATTAAAGATGGATTGCTATTAGGAGGCATTTTCATCTTCCTTAATTGGACGCTCTATTGCGTTGGCATTTCGGTCCATAATAATCGGGAAAATGGTAGGCAATAAAGATCGAACTGGTTCATAAAGCACAGAGTCCTTCATGTGCTCTTCTTGTCCCAAATCGATAGTATCATTATATTTCCCGTAAATGACCAAAAGAGCACTTAGAATCAATGCTATTTTAAGGCCGCCAAAAATGGCTCCAAGCAACCTATTTAAAATACCCAATGCTGCAAAATCGGCGAGTTTGGTTAAAGCTTTCCCTGCAAGGGCAATAGCTAAAACAATAATTAAAAAAGTAATGGCAAAAGCTACAATGGAAATGGTATTTTCTTCCCATTCAAAACGTTCTTTGAGAAGGTCAGAGGCGAAGTAACTGAAGTGAATCGCTCCAAAGACACCCGCTACCAGGGCAACCAAAGATGCAATTTCTACAAACAGACCTTTCATAAACCCTCGAACAATTCCGAATAATATGAGGGCGGCCAAAACAATATCAATAATGCTCATAGGTGTATTATTTCTGTAAATATACTGTAACTTTGCAACTTTAAAATTATTATGTCTAGAGACGAACAATTAAAGGAACGTTGGGAACTAGTAGTGACCAAATTATCCACTCAATTTGCAGACGGAGACCCATTAGATCTGGATGCTATTATCTATTTAATAGGGGTTCAGGAATTGGGACAATTACATAGAAAATTTAAAAAAGACCATAAAGTCGATTTGATGCATATAGCTATTTGTAGGCTGTTGGAGCCTTATGGCTATTATGAATTTGATTTCTTTGATGATGAGGGATGGCCTCATTATAAAGTCAAGGAACAACTTCCTAATTTAAAATCTGGAGAGCAAAGTGTTTTAATGAAGGAAGCCATTGTAAACTATTTTTTGGAAACAGAATATATCAAGTAAGATTTATTAAATTTGCCACTCATTTTTAGGAGTTATGATAGATAAGATTAAAGAGTTGATTGCTGAAGCAGAGGAATTTAAAGCTCAGTCGAAAGATGAGATTGAAGCTTTCCGAATCAAATATTTAGGTAAAAAGGGTTTGCTTAATGACTATTTCAAGGAGTTCAAGAATGTTGCAAACGATCAAAAAAAGGAATTTGGACAAACTATCAATACTCTAAAATCTACGGTTCAGGAAAAGGTAAATACTCTTAAGGAAGAGTTTGAAAGCAAGGAAGAGGAAAAAGGTATTTATGGGGATTTGACTCGACCAGGCGAACCCATTGAAATTGGGTCTAGACATGCTATTTCCATAGTAAAAAATCAAATTATAGATATATTTTCGAGGATAGGTTTTAACGTGAGTGAAGGACCAGAGATTGAAGATGACTGGCATAACTTTACAGCCTTGAACTTGCCTGAATACCATCCAGCTAGAGATATGCAGGATACCTTTTTTATTCAAACCGATCCAGATATTCTTTTAAGAACACACACCAGCTCTGTCCAGGTGAGGTATATGGAGAATAACAAACCTCCTATTAGAACGGTGTCTCCAGGAAGAGTTTATAGAAATGAGGCTATTTCAGCCAGGTCACATTGTTTCTTCCATCAAGTGGAAGGGTTGTATATTGATAAGGATGTAAGTTTTGCGGATTTAAAGCAAACGCTTCAGTATTTTACTACGGAGATGTTTGGGAAATCAAAGATTAGGTTACGTCCTTCCTATTTCCCGTTTACGGAGCCAAGTGCTGAGGTTGATGTATATTGGGGCTTGGAAACGGAAGTGGATTATCGCATTACCAAAGGAACCGGTTGGTTGGAAATCATGGGTTGTGGGATGGTAGATCCTAATGTGTTGGAGAATTGTGGAATCGATTCAAAAACCTATTCTGGATTTGCTTTTGGAATGGGAATTGACAGAATCGCCATGTTGCTTCATCAAATAGGCGATATTAGACTGCTAAGTGAAAATGATGTTCGTTTCTTAGAGCAGTTTAAGTCCGCTTTATAATAAGCACCACATAAATAGATTTGAAGTCCGATAAACATCGGACTTTTTTTATTTAACAATTTTTTAACTTCGATAAGTTCGGATTTGTCCGAACCAAACGTACCTTTGTTTCAAACTTTCTGAAAATGGACCAAGATCTGGTAGAAAAAAAGAAGCTTTTAATTGAGAAGTTAGGTGTGTTTATTGAAAAAAGAGACAACCTAGCTCCAGTTGCAGCAAGAATACTGTCCTATATTATTCTAACGGGTAAAACTGGAACTACCTTTGAAGATTTGGTTACCGATTTATGTGCGAGTAAAAGTACCATTTCAACCCACCTAAATCATCTTTTGGATTTAAAGTCTCTCAATTATTTCACTAAACCTGGAGATAGGAAAAAATACTATATCCTGAATAGAGATTCCATAATACAAAATATGGATAAAATGATTCAAATGTGGAAAGCCGAGTTGGACCTTCATTTGGAAATTAAACAATACAAAAAAGACATGAATGTCATACTTGACGATGAATCAAAATTTGAAATGACATTTCATGACGATTATATCACCTATTTAAATGTGGTGATGGAGTCAGTAGTAATATTAAAACAAAAATTAACCGAAACACATTCATAATCCGAGTAAATTAAAATGAAAACATTGAATTATCGCCTAGTATCGCTTTTTATATTGTCGATTTGGATATATAGCTGTAAACAAGAACCTCAGCAAAACCAACAACAAGCTCAGGCATTACCATTTGCCGTTACTGAAATTCCTCAAAAGGACATTACATCCTATGTGACGTATCCAACAACCATAGAAGGAACTATAAATAGTGAAGTTCGTGCTAAGGTTTCAGGATACATTCAAAAGGTTTTGGTAGATGAGGGGCAAAAAGTAAAAAAGGGACAAGCTTTATTTAAGCTGGAAACCCAAAGTTTGAGCCAAGATGCCGAAGCAGCCAAGGCAAGTGTCAATGTGGCGCAAGTTGAGGTTGAAAAATTAAAACCATTGGTAGATAAGAACATCATCAGTCCGATGCAATTGGAGACGGCGAAAGCTAATTTAGCTCAAGCCAAAAGCAACTACAACAGTATTTTGGCTAACATAGGCTATGCTACTGTTACAAGTCCTGTTGATGGATATGTAGGAGCTATTCCTTACAGAGAAGGGTCTTTGGTAAGTGCTACAAGCGCTAGACCTTTAACCACTGTGGCTAGTATTGAAAACGTATATGCCTTTTTCTCAATGAATGAAACGGAGTACCTAAACTTTTTACAACAGACCGAGGGTAAAACACTTCAAGATAAAATAAACAATTTCCCTAAGGTTGGATTGCTTTTGGCCAATGGTCAAGCTTATGACCAGAAGGGAACTATAGAAACAGTAACGGGGCAAATTGATGCAAACACAGGGACTGTAAGTTTTAGAGCTACCTTCAGTAATCCGAATCTATTACTTACTAATGGGAATAGTGGAACTATTGAAATTCCTAAAAATTATGAAAATGCTGTGGTAGTTCCACAGTCTGCAACTTTTGAGCAACAAGGACAAACCTTTGTATATAAAGTGGACGAATCAAATACAGCAGTGGCAACTTTGATAACTATTGCAGATAAGTCAAACGAACTATATGTTGTGGGGTCTGGTGTTAAGGCTGGAGACCTTATTGTAGTTAAGGGAATCGGAAAATTACGTAATCGTACACCAATACAACCACAAAAGATGGCTTTTGATAGTATTGTTAAGCCTATTAAACCTCTTTTTCAATAATATTTAGAAGACAGAAATTATGTTAAAAACATTTATAGAAAGACCGGTATTGTCTACCGTTATTTCCATCATTATAGTGATTCTGGGTGTTCTGGGCTATACCACGTTGCCCGTAGAACAGTATCCAGATATTGCACCACCAACCATTCAGGTGAATGCGACCTATCCAGGAGCAAGTGCCGAAACTATTTTGGAGAGTGTGATTATCCCGATAGAAGAGCAGATTAACGGTGTTGAGGGGATGACCTATATGACCTCTTCTGCTGCCAACAATGGTACTGCTAACATTACTGTTTTCTTCGATCAAGAAATGGATCCAGATATTGCTGCGGTAAACGTTCAAAATAGAGTGTCGCGTGCTAATCCCTTATTGCCTCAAGAGGTTGTGCAAACTGGGGTTACCACACAAAAACAGCAAACATCAGCTTTGATGTTCCTTTCTGTATATTCAGCAAATGATGATTACAATGCAACATTCGTTCAGAATTATTTAAAAATCAACGTTATTCCTGCATTACAAAGGGTGAATGGTGTTGGTGACGTCAACGTATTTTCCAACCAGGATTATGCGATGCGTATTTGGTTGAAACCAGAAAAATTGGCAGCCTATAATTTAGTCCCAAGCGATGTAACTGCTTCCTTACGCGAGCAAAGTTTAGAGGCTTCTGCCGGATCGTTAGGTCAGAATGACGGACAGGCATTTTCATATAATATCAAGTATAGTGGTCGTTTTAAAACTGAAAAACAATATGAAGATATTATTGTAAAGGCGCTTGACAATGGAGAATATTTGAGGCTTAAAGATGTTGCTAAGATAGAATTAGATGCTCAAGGATATGACTCATACGGTTTTACAGAAGGGCATCCAAGTGTCAATATGGGTATTTACCAAACGGCAGGGTCGAATGCACAAGAGATTATCAATAGTATTAAAACAGAGTTAGATCGTTTGTCTAAGGATTTTCCAGATGGGATTGATTATGAAATCAATTATGATACCAATAACTTCTTGACTGCTTCCATGAATAAGGTTAGAAATACCTTGGTAGAAGCTTTCTTGTTGGTATTTCTGGTGGTGTTTATTTTCTTGCAGGATTTCCGGTCTACTTTAATTCCAGCCATTGCAGTGCCAGTGGCAATTGTTGGAACCTTCTTTTTCTTGAATTTATTTGGTTACTCCGTAAACTTATTAACCCTTTTCGCCCTGGTATTGGCAATTGGTATTGTAGTGGATGACGCCATTGTAGTTGTTGAGGCAGTACACGCCAAAATAGATCAAGGGGCTAAAAGTGCGAAAACAGCAACATTAGATGCGATGCATGAAATTTCGGGAGCCATTATCTCAATTACTTTAGTTATGGCGGCCGTATTTATACCTGTGACTTTTATTCAGGGGCCAACGGGAGTATTTTACGAACAATTTGGTGTCACATTGATTGTTGCTATTTTAATATCGGCGGTGAATGCCTTGACCTTAAGTCCAGCATTGTGTGCGTTACTTTTAAAGGGTCATGACGACCATGAGGATAAAAAGAAAAGTTTCCTTCAAAAATTCTACAATAGATTTAATGCTGGGTTTAATGCTACCACCGAGCGCTATGGAAGATCTTTGACATTTTTATATAAAAACAAGTGGGTTTCAGCTGTTATTTTAATATTGTCAGGAGTTGGGATATACTGGGCAGCAAATAGTACACCTACAGGTTTTGTGCCTAATGAGGACCGTGGAATCATCTTTATGAATGTGGAATTACCTGCGGGTGCTTCTATGGATAGAACCAGTATGGTAACCCAAGAAATGTATCAAAAAGCCAAACAAATTCCTGGTGTAAGAGGGGTTACTGTAATCAATGGTAGAAGTTTAATTAGTGGTGCTGGTACCAATTATGGTCTGGGATTCGTGAAATTGAATGATTGGTCAGAACGTGAAAGTGAAGATCAATCCTCCAATGCCATTATAGGTAAATTATTTGGAATAGCAGCGAGTATTCCAGATGCCAATATTATATTCTTTGCACCACCAAGTATTCCAGGATTTGGACTTTCCGGAGGATTTGAAGTGAACTTGTTAGATAAATCTGGAGGAAGCTTTGAAGATTTAGATGCTACCACCCAGCAGTTTATTGGTAATTTGATGAAACACCCAGAAATTCAGTATGGACAATCGTCATTTAACACCAAATATCCGCAGTATGAATTGGATATCAATGTGCCATTAGCAAAACGTTTTGGGGTGCCTATCAGTAGCATTTTCTCAACCCTACAGGGATATATCGGAGGGGTATATGCTGCAGACTTTGCAAGATTTGGTAAGCAGTATCGTGTATATGTACAAGCGCAACCTGAAGATAGAAGTGATGCTAGTTCCTTGAATGAATTATATATTAAGACCGGTAGTGGTGATATGGCGCCAATTACGCAGTTTGTAAGTTTAAAACGCGTTTATGGTCCGCAAACGGTAACACGTTTTAACCTTTATAATTCAGCAAAAATTAGTGGGGCATCTAATCCAGGATTCAGTACAGGTGATGCCATTGCCATTGTTAATGAAGAGATTAAAGGATTACCTAGTAATTATGAAGTAGCTTATTCAGGGTTATCCCGTGAAGAGGTAAGTGCAGGTAACCAAACAGTCGTTATTTTCCTTTTGGTAATTGTGTTTGTATACTTCTTGTTGGCTGCGCAATATGAAAGCTATCTCTTACCATTTGCAGTTATCTTGTCATTGCCTTTAGGGGTATTTGGAGCGTTTTTCTCAACCAAAGTCATGGGATTGGAAAACAACATCTATTTCCAAATTGCCTTGATCATGTTGGTAGGACTCTTGGCTAAGAATGCCATTTTAATTGTGGAATTTGCGTTGCAGAGACGCCGACATGGTGAAGACCTGGTAGATGCTGCCATACATGGAGCTAAAGCTCGTTTAAGACCTATTTTAATGACCTCTTTTGCATTTATCCTAGGTTTAATGCCACTAGTATTGGCAAAAGGAGTAGGTGCTGAAGGAAACAATTCCATTGGGACTGGTGCGGCAGGAGGTATGTTGATAGGTACTATTTTAGGAGTATTTGTTATCCCCATCTTGTTTATACTATTCCAATGGTTACAAGAAAAAGTATCAAGTAAACCAGCTGTTGTTGAAATAAAAGAAGAAAATTAATCATGATTTCTATTATAAAAAATATTCTTATGAACCGTGTGGTATTAATAGTGCTTGCAGCTTCAACTTTGCAAAGTTGTTTTGTTGCCAAGGAATACCAGAGACCGGAATTTGAAGAAACAACCGATCTTTACAGGACAGATAATTTGCCACAAGATAGTTTGTCAATGGCAGATGTATCATGGAAAGAGATGTTCACAGATCCTTATTTGATACAATATATTGAAGAAGGTTTGCAGAACAACTTGGACATACGTGTGGCTATCCAACAAATGGCTGCAGCAGAAGCTTATATGAAACAAGGAAAAGCTGGGTATTTGCCAAGTCTAAGTGCTGGGGCTTCAATGACCCATCAAGAATTGTCTAAAAATAGTCAATTTGGTTCCTTCTTTAATGGTGCTATTAACCAGTATGAGATCACTGGAAATCTTTCTTGGGAAGCGGATATCTGGGGTAAAATAAGAAGTAATAAAAGAGCGGGTGAGGCGAGTTATTTACAAAGTGTTTCCGCACACCAAGCTGTAAAAACCGAATTGATAGCGAGTATAGCCACTACTTATTACAGTCTTTTGGCTTTAGATTCTCAAAAGGCAGTTACCGAGCAAACCATTGCAGCAAGAGAAAGTAGTGTAACTACCATCCAAGCTTTAAAGGACGCAGGTCAGGTAAATCAGGTGGCTGTAGATGGTAATATCGCGCAGTACAACAATGCAAAAGCACTATTGATAGATGTTGAAGTTGCCATTTTCCAAACTGAAAACACATTGAATTTATTGCTGGGAAGACCGGCCCAAGAAATTCAAAGAACCCAGTTGGATGGTCAAAACCTTCAAGCCGAAATTAAATTGGGAGTACCTGCAACGTTGTTACGTAATAGGCCAGATGTGATGGCTTCAGAATATGCCTTGATCAATGCGTTTGAATTGACTAATGTGGCGAAAAGTAACTTTTATCCATCGCTTACTATTACGGCTTCAGGTGGGTTGCAAAGTTTGGAATTGGATGAATTGATTAATGTCAATTCTCTTTTTGCCAATATCGTTGGTGGATTGGCTCAGCCTATTTTCAATAAAAGGGCTATTAAAACACAACATGAAGTGGCATTGGCACAACAGGAACAAGCATTGTTGAACTTTAAGAGAGCTTTGTTGGTTTCAGGTAATGAAGTTTCTAATGCTTTATATAACTATGATGCCTTAACAGAAAAATATGACTTTAGGGAAAAGGAAGTAGAAGCTTTAAGACAAGCTGAAACAAATTCTGAGGAGTTATTGGTTAATGGTTATGCCACATACTTAGATCTGTTAACTGCCAGACAAAATGCACTCAGTGCAGAGTTGAATTTGATAGACAACAAACTTCAGCAATTATTGAGTGTGGTCAATTTATACAAAGCCCTTGGTGGTGGATGGAAATAATAATTAGGTCTTAAAAAAAAGCATTAATCATGAAAGCTATTTTTGTAGCTACAAATTTTTCTGAAACATCAGACAATGCTGTCCTCTATTCGGCATCTTTGGCACAATTGTTTCAAGCTAAGCTTGTACTATTCAATTCCTTTAAATTGCCTGTACACGCCGCAAATACTTGGTTGACGGTAGAAGCGATGGAGAAATTGATAGAAAAGAATAGAGCTAAGTTAAAGGAACAAGCCGAGGATCTTTCCAAAGCGTTCAAGATTCAGGTTGAATATGACTGCCAATATATAGACTGGGAACGTGAGGTAGACACTTTAATGAATAACCATGGTGCACGATTATTGGTTATGGGAATGTCGGCTAAATCCATGGAACAGAATTTACTTGGCAACCCGACAACCACATTGATCAGTATGAAAAAATTTCCTGTTCTAGCTGTACCCATAGGTGCCAAATTTAAGGGAATTGACAAGATCCTTTTTGCATGCGATTTAATGCAGGCGATTCCACTTAGAACATTAGCACGGTTAAAGGAAATTGCCGAACAGCTCAAATCGCAAGTAACCATGTTCTATGTTGAAAAGAAAGTCAACGAGTTACAGGCAGAGAATCCTATTTTTGAGCATATTGAAAAAGGCTTGGAAAATGTAGTGCATGTTTATAAGAAAGTAAATTCTGATACGGTTATTAAGGAAATTGAAAAAGAAATCCTGGAATCCGATTCAGATCTGCTCGTAATGATTCCAAAGAAATATGGTTTTTGGGAGTCTATTGTGCATAAAAGTAAAACAAGGGTCATGGCTTCGGGGCTTAGTATTCCGTTGTTATCTATTCCTGTAGATTAAATTTTAAGAGTAAGTTTTATTTGAAATGACCACAAAGCAAGATGTTTTAGAATGCTCTATTTCCAACTTTACCAAGTTTGGAAGTAAACGGTTCACTATGGATGAGCTTGCCACTACTCTCGGTATTTCAAAAAAAACTATTTATAAATTCTATTCAAGTAAAGAGGATCTAGTAATTGCTAGTGTAAAGTATTTAATTGATGACTATAATAAGGTAGTCGATGAAATAATAAGTCAATGTCCGGATCCTCTTTTTTGTATTCTTAAGATTTACGAAAAGGGGTTTGAGCGTTTGTCATATTTTAAACCGTCTTTCATCTTTGGTTTAAAAAAATACTACCCTTTGGCTAATAAATTGTTTGATGAATTCAGACACCGATTCGTAAGAGAAAAAGTTTATAGTTTGTTAGTCAAAGCCCAAGAACAAGGTCTCTTGGTAGATGAGGTCAACTTAAACCTTTTCTGCGATTTGTATTTTAACAGGATTGAGGAAATCGCTTTTTTACATGATAATTTGTTTCAAAGATATTCTTCACAGGAGCTTCTAGATCATTTCATTGTTTACAGCTTAAGAGGAATTACTAAGACCACTTATGTGTTTCCTAAACTGAAATAAGTTAATTTTACAGCATGAGAAAAGATATTGAAATCCCGAAGGTAGAAGGGGTATTTTGTGCTGCTGTCAATGAATTTAATCAAGTTCACAGAACCCAAGATTGGAACGTATATTTAATCAATGATAAAGATGTGCCTTTGGAAATGGTTTTAATTGTTTCCAGGGGATATTCGGCTGACAAGGAAACTTCTCTTATGAGGCATAAGTTGGAACAGTTGCCAGCAAAAAGTTATGCTAAGGTTGAGTTTTTACATGAGGATGTTTTAACCTTGAACAATGAATTTAAGGTGACTTTCTTTGAAGGGAATACTATGTTTGAAAAGACTTTCTTATTTCGACCCAATACTATCAATTTAAAGGCACTACAACCAATACCTTTAATGCAGGAAAAAGGTGTTGTGGTAAAGTAGAAAGATCTAAATAAAAAGAAACAAAGCCTCAAAATAAATTGAGGCTTTTGTTTTTCAATCTATTAAGATAAATGGTTATTTAAGATTTTAGCCCACCTTTGCGCCATAGGATATTCATTTCCCAATTGAGCGTTGAAATTTTCGCTGTACAGGATAAAATCTGCTAGCTTTTTTTCGTGTGTTTTATGTTTAAAACTAAGTTCTACTTGGGTTATAATTTCCTTTTTATCTTGCCCAGAACGTATCGTTTTAGATTGGGTATGGGCATAGCATTCGACTACGTGTTTTAAATCTACTTCATTTTCCAATGCTACTTCATCATTTTTTTTAACAAAGAAAGCCATTTGGTTGACTTCATCGAGGCCTATGGCATAATCACCACATTGTTCCACAGTTGAAATCTGGCATTGGCGATTTTGAGCCATTTGGTTTAAAGTGTTTATAACGTGTTTTTTCTTTTTATTGCTTCCTACTTGTACGGCTACAAAAGGGAATATACATATACTAACTATGATGGAACCCAATAGGGTACTTGCTACATCCATTTTTTATAAAATTTAAATTTGAAATAAGTTGAATATGGTCTTGTTGTTAAAGACCGCTAAATTTTTTAAAAATGGGATGCATTACCAATGGTAATGAAAGGGGAAAATGATTTGTGAAACCCCAAGAAAAATTTGAGGCTCTTCAGTATGAAGTGTAAAGGTACTGCTGCAAGCAGGTGTATAATTCTGTAAATGAAATGGCAAATGCCCAAAATAATGGGAAGAATCGGTATCAAAAATGACCTCTAAATCTGTTCCAAAAGTGGGAGCATATTCAAGAGGTTCAGAATGATTAAGGATACAATTATCATTTGTGGATACATCAGCCTTGTTCCCGTGGTTCAATTGGAAATCAGAAGACAAGCTTTCACAAGCTATTTCCTTGTTTAATGAAAACCCAACAAGCGAGAGAAAAAAGAAAAATCCAAAAATGTAAACTAACTTTTTCACAGAACAAATGTACATGATATTCATGTTAAGTTTTTGCAAAAAATAGGGGTCATGGGCATTTTTTTTCAAAAAATCTTCTTGAAATGATTCCAAATTAAAGCATTAGAAGATTAAGAAAACGTTATAGTTATCAATAAGTTAACTCTTATTTTAAAGACTTAATATGACTTTTTTCATGTTTATTTTTACATATGTCGTATACCTTTGATATGTAATTAAACAAGTAATGCCGTTTAAGTCACGGGAAGAGCTTGTAACCTGGGAATTATTAAGGGTAAATTTTGTATTTGACACTTAGATCGTTCTCAGCAACTAGATGAGATTATAATTAGTAACAATAAAAAATTAAGAAAATGGGAACTTTAGTAGAAGCCGAAAGAAACCTAGAAAAATATGGTTTGAAAGACACGGTAGTTCATTGGAATTTAAGCCCTGAATCCCTTCAAAAAATAACCGTTGAAAAAGGGATGGGGCAGGAAACTGCAAATGGCACCCTAGCCGTTAATACAGGAAAATTTACAGGGCGTTCACCTCAAGATAGATTTTTGGTACAAGACGAGTATACCAAAGATAAAATCTGGTGGGGAAAAATAAACAAACCTATTTCTCCTGAGAATTTCAACAAATTAAAAGACGAAGTCGTTGAATACCTTTCTGGTAAAGAAATCTATGCTAGAGATGGGTATGTGTGTGCCGATCCAGAGTACAAATTAAATGTTAGAACTGTTACAGAATTTCCTTGGTCAAACTTGTTTGTCAACAACATGTTTTTAAGACTTTCTGAAGAAGAACTTGAAACATTTGAGGAAGATTGGTTGGTGCTTTGTGCTCCTGGCTACGTAGCTCCAGATCCAGAGGCTGTTGGATTAAGACAAGGAAACTTCTCAATTATCAATTTTACAGATAAAATTGCATTAGTTGGAGGTTCAGCCTATACAGGTGAGATGAAAAAAGGAATATTTACCGCCTTGAACTTAATTCTTCCAGTAGAAAGAAACGTATTGCCTATGCACTGTTCTGCCAATGTAGGTGAAGAAGGTGATACAGCCATTTTCTTCGGATTATCTGGAACAGGAAAAACAACCCTTTCTGCAGATCCTAACAGAAAATTGATTGGTGATGATGAACATGGATGGACAGCCAATAACTCAATCTTCAATTTTGAAGGAGGTTGTTATGCCAAAGTTATTGACTTAACAGAAGAAAAAGAACCAGATATCTTTAGAGCAATCAGACCTGGAGCTTTACTTGAGAATGTTATCATAAATAATGGAGAAGTAGACTTTGAAGACAGCACCATTACTCAAAATACACGTGTAAGTTATCCAATCGAACATATAGATAACATTCAAGTTCCTTCTTATGCTGATAATCCTAAGAACATATTCTTCTTGACTTGTGATGCTTTTGGTGTGTTGCCTCCAGTATCTAAATTGACTCCTGGTCAAGCAGCTTATCACTTTATCTCTGGTTATACCGCTAAAGTAGCTGGTACTGAAGCTGGAATTACTGAGCCTGTACCTTCATTCTCTGCTTGTTTTGGAGCACCATTCATGCCATTGCACCCTACTGCATACGCTGAAATGTTAAGCGCTAAAATGCAAGAAGCTGGAGTAAATGTTTGGTTGATCAACACTGGATGGAGCGGTGGCCCTTATGGAGTTGGTTCTAGAATCAAGTTGAAATATACAAGAGCTATGATTTCTGCCATCCTTAATGGAGAATTAGATAATGTAGACTTCGAACAACATCCAATTTTCGGATTGTTCATGCCGAAGTATTGCCCAGGAGTTCCAACTGAAATTTTGGATCCGATGAATACTTGGTTGCAAAAAGGAGCTTACATAAGTAAAGCAATTGGATTAGCACATTCATTCCATTTGAATTTTGAAAAATTTGCTAGTCAAGCTTCCGCACAAATTATGGAAGGTGGACCACTTATTGATGAACACCATCAATTAGCTGACACGATATAAAACAATTTTTAGTTATTAATTATTGAAGTGCCTGCCTAATCTTCAGATTTTGGAAAACTTACTGAAGATTTAGGCAGGTTTTTATTTTTACACCTGGAGGTGAAAATATAATGCCTTAATGGGGAGTTCCAAAACTGTAATCCGTCAGAGTTAAATAAAAAATAAAGCGATTTTAATCCAGTTTATCTACAAGCTTACTGAATACCTTCTTGGTTTCTTTCCCTTCATATAAAACCGCATATACAGCATCAATGATAGGAAGTCTGGTTTTCTTTTTATTATTCTCATTGAGAAGATGGGCACTTTTGGTCGCATAATAACCTTCGGCCACCATATTCATTTCCATCATGGCACTTTTTACAGTATAACCTTTCCCAATCATGTTTCCAAACATACGGTTTCTGGAAAAAGTAGAATAGCCTGTTACCAATAAATCCCCTAAGTAAGCTGAGTTATTGATGTTTCGTTTCATCTTGTGCATTTTCTTGATAAAACGTTTCATTTCCCTAATGGCATTACTCATCAAAACACTCTGGAAATTGTCTCCATATCCCAAACCATGAGCAATACCAGCCGCAATAGCATAAATATTTTTTAGCATGACAGCATATTCTAATCCTATGACATCATCACTGATTTTGGTTTTGATGTATTCGCTAGAAAGTTTACTGGCAATTTCTTTGGCTTTTTTTGAATCGGCACAGGAAATGGTCAAATAAGAAAGACGCTCTAGAGCTACCTCTTCAGCATGACACGGTCCAGCGATAACAGCAATGTTTTCAAAAGGAATGTGATAGATATCGTGAAAATGCTCACCAACCAGTAAACCAGATTCAGGAATAATTCCCTTAACGGCAGAAACAATTGTTTTATTTGAAATATCAACCGTTAGTTTTTCTAGTTCAGACTGCATAAAGGCAGAAGGAACGACAAAGATTAGAACATCGGCATAGGTTGCCATTTCATTGATGTCGTTGCTTAATTTCAGCATGGAAACATCAAATTCTACAGAGCTTAAATAACTGGGATTATGCTCTTCCTTCAGTAAGTGTTCTTTGATATAAACACTTCTCATATACCATCCAACTTCATTTAAATTTTCGCACAACATTTTTACAATGGCTGTTGCCCAACTGCCTGCACCAAAAACGGCATATTTAAGTGGTTTTTCCATAAAAGGATTTCAAATATCAATAACTTAATCAAAAGTACATAAAATTAAAGTGTTTAAAAAAGCAGAACAGCAAGGAGTAGGTTTTTTATGAATATTCTAATGGAAGGATGGTTTGGGTGTAATTATGGAGCGCGTTTTTGAGAGAACTTTTTCAAGCTGAAAAATAAGTTGGTAATTTGTCTTTTGATCCTTTGTATATCGTTTATAATAAGTATTTTTAAAGGGTCAAATACATTCATTTCAATCCAATAAGTTGACTTATTTAAACTTCAAAACATCCCTAGTTAAGCTATTCGTCATTGCTTTTATTTTGCTATTGAATTCTTGTAAAGAAAAAGCAACTTATGAGCCAGTTACTGAAGATACCGTGTTTTTATCAACCAAAGAACTTCCAGATAGTTTGTTTGTTGGCGACAGCAATTGTAAAACGTGTCATCAAAAAGAATATGCAGACTGGCAAGGATCACATCATGATAAGGCTATGGAATTGGCTAATGCCACATCGGTTTTGGCACCTTTTGAAGGAGAGGAGTTCACGAGTTTTGAGGTCACTTCACGGTTTTATAAAAAGGACGGTGACTTTTACGTGAATACCGAAGGCCCAGAAGGCACTTATGAAGATTACAAGATCATTTACACTTTTGGAGTAACGCCTTTACAGCAATATATCGTCCAGTTTCCCGATGGGAAGTTTCAATGCCTGAGTACGGCTTGGGATACTGAAAAAGAAATATGGTTTAATTTATATCCAGACTTTAAAGTAGTGCATTCCGAATGGTTGCATTGGAGTAATAAGGGACTTAATTGGAACACCATGTGTTCGGATTGTCATTCAACCAATGTGAAGAAGAATTATCATTTGCAAACAGATAGTTATAATACCCAATATGCCCTTATTAATGTGAGCTGTGAAGCTTGTCACGGACCAGGTAGGGAACACGTTGAAGAGGCTAGTCGTCTAGGGGACAAATACAAACCTAAAGGAAATATGCGTATGACTTTGTCAACGCCACCAAAACAGTTGGTTGATGAATGTGCTAGATGTCATATGCGAAGGGAACAATTTACCAATTCCTTTAATTATGAAGGAACCATGTTAGATCATTATTTTCCACAATTGTTGGAAGAGCCTTTCTACTTCCCAGATGGCCAAATTTTGGATGAGGATTATGTCTATGCCTCATTTACCCAAAGTAAAATGTATAAAAATAACATAGCATGTAATAATTGTCATAATTCACACTCCTTAGAGTTGAAGTTTGAAGGGAACATGTTATGCGCCCAATGTCATGCACCGGCAACTTATGACTCGCCATTACATCACAAACACGAAACCAATACAGAAGGTTCCAAATGTATCAATTGCCATATGACAGGAAGGTTTTATATGGGTAATGATTTTAGAAGAGATCATAGTTTTAGAGTCCCTAGACCTGACCAGAGTTTAAAATATGGAACGCCAAATGCCTGTGTGGATTGCCATACTGATAAGGACAACGAATGGGCTTGGAAAGAGTTTCAAAATTTATATGGGGAAGTCGATTCCATCCATTTTTCAGACAAATTGATTCCAGGTGTTTTGGGTCATGCTAATGCAGAAAATGGATTGTTGGATTTGATTAAAGACACCTCTGAGAATGAATTGGTGCGTGCTTCGGCAGTTAAAGCCTTAGGGCATTATGAGTTGGACCCATTAATCAGAGAGTATTTAAATTGGCTGAATGATGCTTCACCCATGGTACGTGGGGCAACGTTAGATGTGTTGAGCAACATCAATAATGCAGACTATGCCAATTATTTCTTGCCGCTGTTGAATGATAAGAAAAGATCGGTTAGGGTTAAGGCGTTTTATGCTTTGGCCACCTTAGACGCGTCACAAGTCCCTGCTGAATATTTAGAGAGCTATAAAAAGGTGGAAGAAGAATTTTTTGGATACCTAGATGTGACTTCAGATTTTGTGGGCGGGTTGGCCAAAAGGGCTAATTACAATATTAAGAAGGGAAACATTCAGGAAGCTATTTCCTATTATGAGAAAGCCATTGAAGTAGATAATTTGGATAACCGTTTAAGATATACCTTAGCCAATTTATACTACAACGTTCAAGCATATGAGAAGGCTGAACAAACATTTAGGGCCATCACAGAACGGGAGCCCGATTTCGGGCCTACCTATTATTCATTAGCGCTTTTGTATGCTGAGTTGGGTAGAACGGATGATGCCATAAGTGAGATGAATACCGCGATTATAAAAATGCCAGAGAACATTAGAACGTATTACAATTTGAGCTTGCTTTATGACCAAATGGGAGATAAGGGAAATGCCGAAACAACGCTTATAAAAGGGTTAAAAATGGATCCCAACAATGCAGATTTATTGTATGCCTTAGCATTTCATTATTCAAAATATAAGGAAATGAACAAGGCTTTAAACATTGCCGAAAAGCTTATGCGTCTATATCCCAATAATCCGCAATATTCTAACTTTTACAGGCAATTACAAAGCAATTAACGGGTTCATGGTTTAGATCAAACCAACCTTGAAATAGCCTTCTTAAATCTCCGGTAAGGTTTTTTGGCACGTAATTTGGTTTCTTTTAAGAGTAGAACTTTTAAAAGCGAAGGATTATGAAAAAAATAAAACTACTTTTTGTTGCAGCCTTCTTGATGTTGTTTGCAACTTCTTGCCATCATGAAGAGATTATTGTAGAATATCAACCAGGTCCTTCACAGAATGCTTCCTTGGAGCAATTGTTGAGGTCTTATGAACTTTGGTATGTCGATATCAATCAAACTGTGGGGTATGGTGAAACACCTTTTTTACAAATAGCCTTTACTTTATCATTTAGAAATGGTGTCTTGTTTGCCAATAACAATTTGGTTGGCTTTGGAAGCCAGGGTAATGGATTTGGAATACCAGTAGGGGATTATGAGACCAACCAGATGATTCTGGATGTGTATCACGATATTGATGGTTTTCAGACTTATGATGTTTACCAAATAGATAGCAATACCATTGAATTGTATAACCCTAATAATGACACGTCCTATTTTTTAAATGGGTATCAAAGAAGCAATTTCGATTACAATTTTATCTTCTATGATAACATCCATTATTTTCTGCAAGAGTATGAGGCTTGGGAAAAGACTTATACCAGTAACTATGGTGCCATTAATGAATTTGACAACGAGAATTTTCTTCAGTTTTTAGCTGGAGGTAACAATAGCACTTTTAGAAGCTCTCAGGATCCTGTGGGATCCAACCCAAATTATTTGTATTGGGACTATACTGGAGTTTATGCAGTAGGCGATGTTTCCAACAACATGTACCTTAAAAAGCTTGTCTTGGATTATGATTATTTTGCCAATGAATATTTTGATTTGAGTGTACTTAATGATCAAACCATTGAGTTGTACCACCCAGCATCAGGAACCGTTTACGAATTTAAAGGAAGAGGGTACATTCAATATATGAAATCGGCAGAAGGCAAACAGACCAAAGAGCCTAAACAAAGAAAACGAACCTCTAAAATGAAGGACAATCCAAGGACTTCTTCAAGGGTTTAAATGCTGATACATATAATTATTTGAAAACCCAGATCATCAGGTCTGGGTTTTGTGTAATATAAAAGGTTAAATAAATGTTTAAATAGCTGGTTTTAATTGGATTTGGATTAAAATTTAAGGAATTTAGTATCTAACATTAACACTAAATTTTAAAACTATGGGATTATTTTCATTTATAAAAGAGGCAGGAGCCAAGGTATTTGGAACAAGTAAACCAGCTGTTGATGATGCCGCTGATGCTGCTGCAGCCAAAAAAAGGGTTGAAGAAGCCGCCGCTAGTCAGCTAGAGGAAACCATTCAAGACCTATCACTTCAGGTTGATGGTTTAAAAATTTATATTTCTGGGGATACTGCCACCATTACTGGTGCGGCCTATGATCAAAAAACAAAGGAAAAAGTAGTGCTTGTAGTGGGGAATACCAGTGGTATTGCTGTGGTAGATGATCAAATGACGGTCACCAATCCAGAGCCAGAAGCTCAATTTTATACAGTTGAAAAAGGAGATACGCTAAGTAAAATAGCTAAAGAATATTATGGGAATGCCATGAAATACCCTGTTATATTTGAGGCCAATAAACCTATGCTGAAAGATGCCAATTTAATCTATCCAGGGCAAGTGTTACGTATCCCAGCTTTAGATTAGAGATCTTTTTAAATAAACTAAAAAGCCCAATCATTTTGATTGGGCTTTAATATTTTTAGGAGTTGAAAGTAACACTCAAGGAAATGGGAACCGCCTTTAAGGCCTTAGATACAGGGCATCCGACTTTGGCTTTTTCAGCTAGTTCTTTAAACTGACTTTCGTCCATATTGGGTACCTTACCTTTTAGGTCCAAATTAATTTGTGTAAAGGCATAACCTTCATCTTGCTGTTCCATGGTAATGGTGGCATCCACATCCAGTTCGTCTGCGACAAATCCAGCCTCCTGAATTTGAAAACTTAGGGCCATGGCAAAGCATCCCGCATGTGCTGCTGCAATCAATTCTTCAGGATTGGTTCCTGCTTTTCCATCTTCATTCTCAAATCGTGCTTTGGTGCTGTATGGGGTTTTGTTTAAAACATGACTTGGACCTGTCAAATATCCGCTTCCATCTATTCCTTTGCCTTTCCAAATGGCATTTGCTTTTCTCTTCATTTTTAGTATTAGTTTAATGGTTATTCACTAAAGTTAAAGCAATGAGTAGACAATGCTAGTTAAAGAAGTTTTAAAGTTTAGTTTTAAATGAATTAGTAGTATCATAGATTTATTGTTAACTCCATGAATCCAATAACTTTGGTAGTTTTAACACTAATTTGCTATCAATGATGTGACCTCTTGACCGTCAAACTTCCAAATGCCGTTTTTTCCTCCAAACCAAATATCTTTCTGATGGCCTATGATGAATGTAATATCACTAAAGGCATATCCATTGGCATCCAGAAATTTGTTAAAGTTATTATCAGATAAAATACAGATACCGTTAATGCCTCCTATCCAAATGTTGCCTTTAGTATCTTCATAAAGGGCACGAATGTTCCTGTGGCAATTATTGTCATTCAAGGGAAATATTGAGAATGCTTCTCCATCATATATCGTCAAGGCACTTTTTCTATTGCCATTAAATCCCAACCACAGCTTGCCTGTTTTGGCTACAAGTATCTGCCGGATCATGTCATCACTTAAACCGTCCTGACGCAAAAACGTTTGAAAAGAGTTGCCATCATAGCGGGTCAAACCACCGTAAGACATGGAGGCAAACCAAATATTTCCATCTAGGTCCTCTTTGATATCTGGAATCCAATTGTGGTGCAAGCTATCTTCATATTTCATTCCGTCGTCTTTAAGAAATGAGGTGAACGTTTTTCCGTCATATCTGAAGGCACCGCCACCACCCGTGCCAATCCAAAAATCACCTTGGTTGTCTTGTATGATCGAATGTGCCGCATTGGGGTTGATAATAGGATAGACTTGGTCTAGCCAAACACTTGTGGTATCCTGAAAAGGAAGAGGTATATGTTCAAAATGCTCACTGTCATATTTGGTTAAGCCCTGTTGTGTTCCTAGCCATATGTTTTGATCTTTATCTTCAATAATGGAAAAGATGTGGTTACTGTTTAGACCGTTTTGCTCAGTAAATTGGGAAAATGTTTTTCCGTTGAAATGAAAAAGACCTCCACCTTGGCTTCCAAACCAAAGGTGTCCCTGGTGATCTACCATTCCTGTTGAAAAGCCATTTTCAGGCATAGGTGCAGAAATCATTTTACGGGCGTTCTGTTGTTCGGGCTTTTTCATTTGTCCAAAACACGCAAATAGGATTAACATGGAAATCAATAAAGCAATATTTAAAAGTCTTGGTTTCATTTGCCAACAACAAGTTTATTGATTCTAAGATAGGCAAATGAAACAAACTATAGAGAATGGATGTGGTTTCTAGGCTTTAGAAGAAAAGGAGTGAATACTACCTATAAAAATTCATTTCGTCCACATAGTTCCAAACATGTTCTGGTAACAGGGGTCTTATGTTCTTGCCATCTTTTATGGCCTTACGGATAAACGTGGAGGAAATCTCCATGATTGGAGCCTCTACAAACGTCACCTTGTCGTGCTGGTGGAATTGGGTTTCTATGTGCCCCTCAGAGATTCTGGGATATACATAAACTTGGTAGTTTTCCAAAATCACCTCATAGTTTTTCCATTTGTGGAACCCTTTTAAATTGTCTTCGCCCATGATCAGACAGAAATTGTAATTGGGATATTTTTCCTCCAAGTGGATTAAGGTATTGATGGTATAATTGGGCTGCGGCAAGTGAAACTCAATATCCGAAGGTTTAAGGTGGGGATAGTCCTGTGTGGCCCTGTAAACCATTTCAAAGCGGTGGTGGTTATCCAGCAGGGTACTTTTTTTCTTAAAAGGGCTGTGGGGAGTCACCACAAACCACACCTGATCTAGATCGCTAAACTCGGCCATGTGGTTGGCAATCACCAAATGCCCCACGTGTATGGGGTTAAAGGTTCCAAAATACAACCCTATTTTCATACTTAGTTATTGATGAAGTTTTCTACCAACATCTCGGCCTCATGTAGCGCTTTCTCAAGATTGTCATTTTCAATAATGACGTCAAACAAAGGCGCTGTGGCCAATTCGGCACTGGCTTTGGCAACCCGCATGTTTATTTTGTCTTCGCTTTCTGTCTTTCTCTTCTTCAGTCTTATTTTTAACTCGTCAATACTGGGAGGTTTTACAAATATGGCCAAGGTTTCTTGGGGATATTTGCGTTTGATTCGCAAACCACCAGACACGTCAATGTCAAAAATAACATGCTTTCCGTGAGACCAAATCCTCGTAACTTCAGATTTTAAAGTGCCGTAAAAATTATCGCGGTAGACTTCTTCCCACTCCAGAAACTCTTCATTTTTTATCTTTTTCTTAAATTCTTCAGCAGATAAAAAATAATAGTCCTTACCGTCCTTTTCTGTACCTCTTGGTTCTCTAGAGGTAGCCGAAATAGAAAACTCCAAGTTCAGTTTGTCTAAGCCTAATAAGTGTCTTACTATGGTTGTTTTTCCAGAGCCCGATGGGGCGGAGAATACAATAAGTTTTCCTTTATTCATATAGTTCGTCTTCTAGTGGGAGGTTGCCAATTGTCATGCTCAACGATTTCCCTTTCTTTTTTAATTTTATTGGAAATTCCTTTCCTTTTTTAAGTCCCCAATCATCTAGCAAGTCTGTGTTTAAAAATAAAATGGAGACAGACAAATTTGAGTCTTTTTTAAGATTCAATAGCCATTCCAAATCTTCTTCAAAGTACTTTTGTGATTGTCTATATTTATTCCAAGTTTGAAAAATGTAATAATCTGATTGTGGTAGCGATGATAGTTCTACCGGCTCTCCTTTTTCATTTTCCAATTTGCTTAAAAAGTTCTTGAAGTTAATCTGGGAATCAGAAGGGCAAGGACTGTAATTGGTTTCAAATTCCTGAAAAGCACTTGTCAATTGAACTCCAGAACATTCTTCGTTACCTTGATAGCAATACTTTTCACCTGTTTGACGATTGAAAAGCAGGATGTCAGAGTTAAACCCAAATATAAAATTCTTATAGATGGAAACGCTATCTTTTACCTTATCAATCTTCATGAAGTAAGTTTGTTGTGTAGGGTCTGATTCATTTAAATAGGCCATAACACTTTCCTTACTCTCTACTTTTGGATTTTTAAATCCTATGGCTTTCCTGACGACAGTGACGCAGGAAGTTATAATAAATAGAGAAATGAAAAATCCAATGAAAAGAATGCGAGACAATCTCATAATACGTTTAGTAACTGCTCTTTTATCTTTTCAAGTTCGTCTTTCATTTGCACTACCAATTTTTGCATAGGTGCATAGTTGCTTTTAGAACCTATGGTATTGATTTCCCTACCTATTTCCTGAGCAATGAATCCCAGTTTTTTACCATTGGAGTCTTGAGAATTGAGAGAGTTTACAAAGTAATCCAGGTGGTTTTTTAAGCGCACTTTCTCTTCGTTAATGTCAAATTTCTCTATGTAATAAACCAATTCCTGCTCAAAACGGTTTTCATCAACCTTCTCTTTGATGTCGGCAATACCTTTTCTTAAGCGTTCGCGCACACCTTCAATCCTTTCAGGATCCATGTCAATTACTTCGGTTAAAAGTTGGTCTATATTAGCGATGCGCTGTTTAAAGTCTGCTTCAAGTGCTTTTCCTTCGTCCAGTCTATAGGTAGCAATGGCCTTTAAGGCCTCTTGGGTACCCTTTAAGATGGTTTTCCATTCCTGTTCATCCATTTCGTCACGTTCGGTATTCAAGGCATCTGGGAAGCGAACAGCCATTTTTAAAAGTTCGGTTTCGTCACCATTGACTACCTCTCTCAGTTGATGAATGTATTCCTTAACAACCGGAAGGTTTACCGTCGTGCTGGTAGTTTCACCAGTCAGTTCCACATAGATGGAAAAATCAATTTTCCCTCTTTCTAACTTTTGGGCAATCATTTTCCTGAGTTCCAGTTCCTTTTCCCTGTATGCAGAAGGCATTCTGGCATTCAAATCAAGGTTCTTGCTGTTAAGTGATTTAATTTCAATGGAAATTTTTTTTGTAGGCAGCTGCAACACAGTCTTACCATATCCAGTCATGGAATGTATCATAAACTATCATCTAAAGTTGTACAAAGTTAAGGAAATCCAAAGGTTTAGAAAACAACGAATTTATATTATGCATGCACAATATATTTTTGGTATTTTTACGGCTTTAAAATTTGAAACAGATGTTTGTAAAAGAATTTGAAATACGCTGGAGTGATGTAGATGCTAACCGCCATTTGGCCAATAGCGCCTATACCAATTTTATGAGTCATACCCGTATGGCCTTTTTGATAGAAAAAGGATTTACAATGAAGGAATTGGCTAAGTTCAATTTGGGTCCCGTGGTATTTTATGAGCATATGTATTATTTTAAGGAAACCTTTATGGGGCAGGCTATAAAAGTGAGTTTACAAGTGTCTGGTTTGAGTGAAGATGGTAAATTCTTTAAGTTTGACCATAATTTCTATAACCAAAAAGGTGAAAACCTAGCCCACTGTGAAATGTTAGGTGGCTGGATGGATTTAGGTGCTAGAAAATTAACCTCCTTACCTGAGGAGTTGTTGGATATCGCCCACGAGTTTCCCAAGGCTCCCCATTATCATACCATTACCAAGGAAGATACCAGAAAACACAGTAAGGCACCGGTTAATTTGGAGTAGTCAATTTTGGCTTGGGCCGTCTGGTAACCAAATAAACACCAGAGAAAATAAGGATTGACGCCACAATTTTGACTGAATTAACATGGTCACTTCCCATAATCACTGCAAATATTCCCGCTACAACTGGTTGTATATATAAGAAGATACTTACTGTTGAGGCCTTTAAATGCTGAAGCGCTAAAGGATTCAAAAGATAGGTGCCAAAGGTCGCTGCAATGACCACAAAGAGCACTGATAACCAGATATAGGGTGTGAATAGATGCCATTCTACAGCAGCAAGCTCTGAATATCCAAACGGTAGAACCATAATGCTTCCAAAGAGAAACAACCATCTTATAAAAGTAAACGGATGGTATTTGGTAGCAAGTTTTTTTAGCAGGATGAGGTAGATGCTATAGGAAACGGCATTGATAAAAACTAGAAAATTACCTAGCACAATATCATCTCCAGACTGGGTGCTTCTGCCGTAAACTGATAAAATAATGGCTCCCGAAAAACCCAAAAGAATTCCCAACATCTTTAATAAAGTAATGCGCTCTTTTAGGAAGATGCTTGAAAACACCAACACCACAATAGGAACAACCGTCATAATTACAGAGGCGTGAATGGGAGTAGTGTATTCCAGACCTTTAAAAAAGGTGAGCATGTTTAAGACCAGGCCAAAAAAAGCAGCCACGATAAACCGAACAAAATCTTGGGTTTCTATTTTCTCTCGAGGTGTAAATAGACTCAACAACCAAAACATGCATGTGGCACCTAGGACTCTCAAAAGAATAAATCCAAAAGGTCTCACGTGACCTGCATCAATCACATCATTGGCAAAGGTGAAAGTAAGTCCATAAATTACCTGGACCATAAACACGGCAATAATGGAAAGGATTCTGATTTTATTCATTGACGGCCTGCTTCGCTTGTTCAACAACCTTAGCTGTGTTGCCAATAAAAATTTGGTCATTGATAATGATCACGGGACGTTTTAAAAAAGTGTAATGTTCAAGAATATAATGTTTGAAATCCTTTTCAGTTAAATCTTGATTTTTCAAGTCCATCTCTTTGTACAATTTGGCCCTTTTGCTGAAAAGAGCTTCATAGCTTCCAGAAAGTTCTGCCATCTCCTCAATTTGCTTTACAGTAATAGGTTCTGTTTTAATGTCTTGATATATAAAGTCTGAAGGCAGGTTCAAATCTTTGATAATTCTTAAACACGTATTGCAGGTTTTAAGGAAATATACTTTTTTCATGAGATAGCATACAAAATTTAACGTTGCAAAATAAAGGCTTTTAGTCAACAAACAAGTATCTTTAGCACTATAAAAATGAATGGTATGGATTTTATTTTTGAGGTACTCCCTAAGTCAAGACTGTTTTTTGAAAAGGTATTAAATGAAACATCTTTAGACGATTTAAACAAGATTCCTGATGGGTTTAATAACAATATTATTTGGAATATTGCACATGTTGTGGTTACCGAACAGCTATTGGCGTATAAGTTAAGTGGGTTGGAGCCTAATGTAAGTGCAGATATGATTCAAGCCTATATGAAAGGGACAAAGCCGCAAGGAAGCGTAAGCCAAGAGTTTGTAGATGAGTTAAAGACTTTGTTGTTTTCTACCATAGAAAAAACCGAGCAAGATTATAAAGATGGGTGTTTTACCAATTTTCAGGAATACACAGTTTCAACTACAGGGAATACTTTGAAAACCCTTGATGATGCCCTTCGGTTTATATTGTTTCATGAAGGCCTGCATTCAGGCTATGTCATGGCTTTGATGAGAGCGTTAAAAAGTTGATTTTTAATGTCTAGTCTTTATCTACAGGAAGGTGAAATTCGAAAATTTCAAATTTTTCAACGGACTTATAAGACATCAAAAGAACAAATTTATCATTTTTAATATTTTCTTCAGTTGGTAATATTTTTAACAACATTTGACTCTTGGTTAGGTTCTTGCTATCAATGGATCTAATACTTTTCCCAATAAAACTAGTCGTGTTTTTATCAATATTCTCTAAAGTCACAACCACATAATTATCTGAATTCAATTTTAATGAGCTAGCACCAGACCTAAATTTTAAAATTACTTTTTCAGTGTTTTTGGAAAACACAAATCCATTAATGGATGAATCAAAGCTTTGAGCATTTAAATTTGACATCCAAAATAATATCAAGAAAAGGCAAAACTTGACTTTTTTACAAAAACTGTCCATTGTGTAAATTATAATTGTTATTTGTTATCCAGAATTATGAAGTCTGTAAGTTCCTTATAGGGAATCCGAAATTCAATCATTCCAGTTGCATAGGGACCTATCTCGTATGGGTTGTATAAGAAGATGACTCCTTGGTCATCAAAACCCATATTTTCTGGCATGACAAAACTAGTATCCTCAAAAAGGATTTTATCGGTTTCTATGACTTCCTTTTGAAAATAAGCCTCGGCCACTTTTGTAAAATTCTCTTGGTCTGAAATTAAATCGTTTTGCTCCATAGGCATGCCGGTTTGTGGGTTAAAATTGAAAAATGTGATGGAAGACATGCCATGTGCACCACCTGTGAAGACATAACTATCTACAGATATGCAAATCAAGGTTGGGCTTTGATAGCTAATTTCACCTTCTATGTCGGCTTCCCATTTCATTGGAGAGTCAGGAAAATCAGTAATAAAAGTAGCATATTCATTATTGAAATCTGAGATACTTTCTTTAATAGGCATGGTGTAGACTTGATCAGGATCGCCAATATGAAGTATGGTAGAAACAAAGGTTTCTAAAGTTTGATTAATTTGTAAGGAGGCTTCATCATCACCTTCAGCAAAAGGTATTTTTACAGTCACATAGCTGGGATCATCAACAGATTCGGATATTTCCGAAAAGACTACTGAAGAATTCTCATTTTCACAAGAAAAAACAAGGATAACAAGAAAGGCAATGGTCAGGGCTTTGAATTTCATAAAAGGTAGTTAAATTCAATCTTAAAGATAGCCATTTGCATTTGAATAGATGGGTAGAAAGCCTAACTTTGTCAAAATTTTTTAGCATGAAATTCAATACAAAAACCATACATGGAGGACAAAAACATGACCTAGCTTATGGCGCGGTGATGCCTCCCATTTACCAAACATCAACTTATGCCCAAAGTACTCCTGGTGGACATAAAGGGTTTGAATATTCCAGAACACATAACCCAACCAGACAGGCTTTGGAGAATGCCTTAGCAAGTATAGAAAACGGAACTCACGGATTAGCTTTTGGCTCGGGTTTGGCAGCTATTGATGCCGTTATGAAATTATTAAAGCCTGGAGATGAGGTGATTTCCACCAACGATTTATACGGAGGATCTTATAGGTTGTTTACCAAAATATTTCAAGACTTCGGAATCAAGTTTCATTTTGTGGGTATGCAGGATGTGTCAAAGATTGAAGATTATATCAATGAAAATACCAAATTGGTTTGGGTAGAAACTCCTACCAATCCCATGATGAACATTATTGATATTAAAGGGGTTTCTGAAATAGCCAAAAAGCACAAGTTGTTGTTGACTGTAGATAATACGTTTGCTACGCCTTACCTTCAACAGCCTTTAGATTTAGGTGCAGATATCGTTATGCATTCTGCAACTAAGTATTTGGGCGGACATAGTGATGTGGTTATGGGAGCTTTGGTAGTTAAAGATGAAGAATTAGCAGACCGATTGTATTTTGTTCAAAATGCCAGTGGTGCTGTTTGTGGACCACAAGATAGCTTTTTGGTTTTGAGAGGTATCAAAACCCTTCATGTTAGAATGCAACGTCATTGTGAAAATGGGAAAAAGGTAGCTGAGTTTTTGGAAAGTCATCCAAAGGTGGAAAAAGTATATTGGCCAGGATTTGAATCCCACCCTAATCATAATGTGGCTAAAAGTCAAATGAGTGATTTTGGGGGAATGATTTCATTTACCACAAAGGGGAATAATTATGAAGAAGCCATTAAAACAGTAGAAAACCTTAAAGTATTTACATTAGCTGAATCTTTGGGGGGTGTGGAGTCCTTAGCTGGTCATCCTGCAAGTATGACACATGCTAGTATCCCTAAAGAGGAGCGTGAGAAAACAGGAGTGGTCGATTCTTTAATTAGACTAAGTGTGGGAATTGAAGATGCTGATGATTTAATAGAAGATTTGAACCAGGCCTTAGGGTAAAACCGTTAAGTAATAAAACAAAAAGAGCCACATCATAGTGGCTCTTTTTATTTATGTATAACTTTTTTTAATCCAAATAGTAAATATAACCAAAGTTCAACCAAAGCAACCAGTCGTTATATTTGTTGTAGCTCAATTTATGGTTAAGGCCATCAATCCAATCACTACCATAATACTGCCAGCGCATATCAAGCATTAAGTCAGATAATTTGGTAAGTTTGTATCTAACACCCACACTGGTAACAAGCGACCAAGTTGAGCCTGAGTCTAAATTAAGAGGGTAGTAATCAGGAGGATCGGAAGCGTCCCACCATCCAAAATCATCATCTAAATCAAACCCACCATATATATTGGCAGGATCCATAACATTTCCGGTACCAAAAGTTGTCCAGGAGTCTGGGTGGTAATTCACGTAATGAATACCCAAACTAACAAAGGGGGCAAAACGATAACTAAAAGCTTGAAAGGAACGAATGCTCAAAGGGAAGTATTCCAATTGCATCCCGATATCAAAATTTTGAGCCTCACCTTTATGTGGTTTTAACCTCGGTGCATTGGCATAAGTACCAAAATGATCCAAGGGTGTGTAATTCCAGGAAATTTCACTTCTTAACTTAAAATGATCATTGAAATAAGTATCTGTAGAATAACAATTACACTCTGCACTATAGGAAAAGTTGATGTAGTGAATGATACCAATTCCTATTCCCGTATTTCCAAAGTTGGTTTCTTCGTTATTCCTAATTCCGTAATCTGAACGGAACTGAACAGGACCTATAATGGCTCCGATTTCATGCGAAAAGCCTAACTGGGAAAAGCTAACCTGAACACTGAAAAGTAGGAAAAGTAGGGCTAATGGTAATCTCTTATAGGACATAGTTCGCGTTAAGTCAGTAGTATAAGTGATTCACAAATATATGAAATGCTTGGTATCCACCAAATTAAAAAACTTACTGAAAACCATATAGATAACAGATGCCTTAAATTTGCATTAAAAAATTGTGAAAATTTAAAAAAATCACCGTTTAAATTTAAGATAACGTATATTTGCACCCGTTAAACTTAATATTATTTGATATCTTCAAAAATGGACAACAAAATTGAAGCTTTTTTAGACCTTGTTAAGCAAAGAGACTCTCACGAGCCAGAATTCTTACAAGCTGTAGAGGAAGTAGCCGAGACGGTTATTCCTTACATTGTTGAACACGATATTTATTATGGCAAAAACATTTTACTTAGAATGGTGGAACCTGAAAGAGTCATTTCTTTTAGAGTTTGTTGGGTAGATGATAAGGGAGAAATCCAAGTAAATAGAGGATATCGAGTTCAAATGAACTCTGCCATTGGGCCATATAAAGGAGGATTGCGATTCCATCCTTCAGTAAACCTTAGTATTTTGAAATTCTTGGCTTTTGAACAAGTATTCAAAAACAGTTTGACTACACTACCTATGGGAGGTGGAAAAGGAGGAAGTGATTTTGATCCTAAAGGAAAGAGTGATAATGAAATCATGAGATTCTGTCATGCTTTTATGTCGGAGTTGTTTAGACACATTGGAGCAAGTACAGATGTGCCTGCTGGTGATATTGGTGTTGGATCAAGAGAAATTGGATTTTTATTCGGAATGTATAAGAAATTAAGAAACGAATTTACGGGTGTTTTAACCGGTAAAGGACTTTCTTGGGGAGGATCTTTGATTAGACCAGAAGCTACAGGTTATGGAACGGTTTACTTTGCAGAAAGTATGCTTAAAACAAAAGGAGATAAGGTAGAAGGTAAGAAGGTGGTTATATCAGGCTCTGGAAATGTGGCGCAATTTGCTGCTGAAAAGGTTCTTCAATTAGGAGGGAAAGTATTGACCATGTCTGATTCTTCTGGATATATTCTTGACGAAGAGGGTATTGATGCGGAAAAATTAAAGTTCATCATGGACTTGAAAAACGTTAAACGAGGTCGTATTAATGAATATGTTGATGCTTATCCAAATGCCAAGTTTTTCAGTGGAGAAACTCCTTGGAAAGTGGCTTGTGATATGGCATTGCCATGTGCTACCCAAAATGAACTGCATGGAGATGATGCTGAGGCTTTGGTTGATAATGGTTGTTTCTGTGTTAGTGAAGGAGCAAACATGCCATCAACAAAACAAGCGATTGAAGTTTTCCACAAGGCAAAAATTTTATTTGCTCCAGGAAAAGCATCAAATGCTGGTGGTGTAGCTACTTCTGGTCTAGAGATGACTCAAAACTCATTACGTTACAACTGGACAAGAGAAGAAGTTGATAAAAAATTAAAGGAAATCATGGAAGATATTCATAAGTCTTGTATCGAATATGGTAAAGAAGATGATGGATATATTAACTATGTTAAAGGAGCAAACATTGCTGGATTCGTTAAGGTAGCAGATGCTATGTTAGCACAAGGGATTGTTTAAATTTCACACAAACTAATTACTAAAACCTCCAATTTTGGAGGTTTTTTTATTTGATATTGTATGATTTTATCCTAATTATCGTTAGATATAAATATATTTGACGCAGTAATTTATTTATGATAAGAAAAGTCCTCTTAATTGTTTATTTATTGATAAGTGGCTTTGTTTCAGGGCAAGATTATTCTTCCCTGTGGAAAGGTCATTACTCCTATTTCAATATTCAAGATATATCTCAGGGAAATGGCAAAATTTATGCTGCAGCTGAGAATGCCATATTTTCTTATGATACGACTACATCAGAATTAGAAACCATTGATACGGTGAATGGTTTATCTGGAGAATCCATATCTGCGATTTATTATAGTGAAGCCTATATGATGTTATTGGTCGGTTATGAGAACGGTTTGATTGACATTGTCATGGAAGATGGCAATATATTGAGTGTAGTTGATATTCTGGACAAACCTACCATTCCTCCAAATACCAAAAGAATTAATCATTTTAAGGAAAATGAGGGGATCGTATATATTTCTACTGACTACGGTATATCTGTCTATGATTTGCTAGCTCTTGAATTTGGGGATACTTATTATATTGGAACTGGAGGCGCCCAAATACCAATTAAACAAACGGCTTTACATGGTGGTTTTATATACGCTGCTTGTCAAAATAACAATGGGTTAAAAAGAGCATTGGCATCTAGTAATGATTTAATAGATTATCAGCAGTGGTCAAATATTACGGGGGGGAATTTTCTAGGAGTGCAAGATATATCAGATCAATTATATGCAGTAAGAAACAATAGGGAGTTATCAAGAGTCCAAAATGGTATGTTAATACCATTAACCAACTATCAAGATCAGCTGCTTAGTATGAAAAGTGTCTCAGAATCACTTATTATCGCCACTCAGAATGAAGTATTTGTGTATGACGCAAGCTTTAATCAATTGGGGTATGTTCATGTTAATCAAACTGAAGCCAATACTTTTACCTCTGCAACTGTAAAGGATGGATTTATTTATATCGGGACAGGAAATATAGGCATGTTAAAGACGGCACTTACTGATGCAACCATTTTTGAGACAATTTATCCAGATGGACCTTTAAGAAATGGAGCCTTTTCAATTCAAGCTAGACAAAATAATTTATGGATGACTTATGGAGATTACACTTTGAGTTATAATCCAGCTCCATTAAGATTTCATGGAATTAGTCATTTAAATGGTGAAAGTTGGGTTAATATTCCCTATTCAGAGGTCTTAGGGGCGATAAATTTAAATAAGATGGCTATCAACCCATTTAACGTTGGACAGGTTTTTATAAGCTCTTTTTTCGATGGAATCCTAGAAATTAATGATGATGTACCTACCATTTTGTATGATGAGTCTAATAGTGGATTGGAATCTTTAATATTACCTAATAATCCAAATTATAAAAACATAAGGCAAAGCGCATCCATTTTTGATTCAAATGGAATTTTATGGACATTAACAGCGAGAGTTGCTAAACCTTTAAAGTCTTATGATCCTACAACACAGCAATGGCAGGGATATTCTTTCGGAACCCTATTTTCTGCCGATGAAGCTTTAAATGCAGAATTTGGTTATTCTGATATTGAATTAGATGCCAATGGGAACAAATGGATCGGAGGATATCTATTGGGGTTAATCGGTTACAGTTCTAATGGGACACTGAAAAATATGGCTTCGGAGGAGGAAAATTTACCTAGTCCTTTTATTACTTCTCTGGCTGTGGATAAGCAAAATCAAGTTTGGGTAGGGAACTATAAAGGGTTAAGAGTGCTCTATAATACAACTGGTTTTTTTGATGGCTCTGTTTCTCAATTGGAATCTATTATCATCTTAGAAGATGGTGTTCCCAAAGAATTGCTGTATGAACAATATGTTACCGATATTGAGGTTGATGGAGCTAATAATAAATGGATAGGAACCTTTTCGTCAGGACTATTTTATCTAAGTTCCAATGGCCAAGAAACTATCTATCATTTTACCAAAAAAAACTCACCCCTGCCTTCCAATAATATAGTTGATATTTCTATTGATGAGTCCAATGGAACAGTTTACATTGCAACAGCTAATGGATTGGTGTCATTTTCTTCGGGTGGCTCTGAGACAACATCAGATTTTGAAAATTCATTCGTCTTTCCCAATCCAGTAAGGCCTGAATTTAATATCAACAATGATAAAGTAAAAATAAGAGGCTTACCTGAAAACGTCAATATTAAAATTTTGGATATTGAGGGTAATCTAGTGGCAGAGGCCAAATCAAATGTGAACATGAGATATAGAGGCTATAATCTTGAAATAGACGGAGGAACGGCGTTTTGGAACGGTAGAAATTTGGGTAATAATACAGTTGCCTCAGGAGTCTATCTTATCATGCTTTCAGATTTGGATACCTACGAAACCAAAGTACTGAAACTAATGGTGGTAAGGTAATGATTGCTAAAACCAAAGGTATTGTGCTATCTTCAATCAAGTATCAAGACCATGACTTAATTGTGAGATGTTACACGGAAAAGTTCGGTACGATAAGTTTCCTTTTGAAGGGTGTGATGAAATCTAAAAGGGGGAGCAAAAATGTTGCTTTTTTTCAGCCTTTAACTCAATTGCAATTAGAAGTAAAACATCAATCGAATAGAAGCCTGCATTACATTCAAGAAGTCAAGGTATATTATATTTATGAAACCTTACATTCCAATATTATCAAAGGCTCATTGGGAATGTTCCTAGCTGAGGTTTTAAGCAGTAGTTTGAAGGAAGAAGAACCAAACGAAAACCTATTTGCTTTTATTGAAACAGCTTTTCAATGGTTGGATCAGGAATCTCATTTTGCCAATTTCCATTTACTATTCCTTTTGAACCTAAGCAAGCATCTTGGGTTTTATCCAGATGATTACCTAAAGGAAGAACGGTTCTTTTTTAATCTTCAAGAAGGGAAGTTTGACAAGGAGCAACCTAAAAGAGGCATTGCTGGAACTCAGGTTGATTTATTAAAGACTCTTATGGATTCCGATATTCAATCCATTAATTCGGTTAAATTAAATGCAAGCCAACGACAAGAATTCTTGAACACCCTCTTGTTCTATTATGAATTGCATCTTGAAGGATTTAGAAAACCAAAATCTTTAGAAGTCTTCAACCAACTATTTCATTAAACCGATTCTCTACCTTTTTATCGCCTTTTTGGTGATTTCTTGACCGCTATCCAACGTAACCTTGGCTAAATAAGCAGAGCTACTTAGTGATGAAAGATCCAAAACCTCTTTTGATGAGTTTCCTGTAAAAGTCAATAAAGATCTGCCTAAAAGATCATAAATCTGAACATTTTCAATTGTTTGATTTTTTCTAACAGTAAAGGAAACCATGCCATTATCAAGTTCAATAATAGTTAAGTCATTTGTGTTCAATACTGATTCTGAAGTAGACAACGCATTGGTTTGGAAAACAATTTCAAATCGGTCATTGAATTCGCCTGCTTCTGAGTTAAATGTATAGGCAGATTGGGTCAAATCATGATACGTATTGAAGAAATTATCTTTAATATAGATAGAATGGGATAACATAAAATCACCTTTTAATTGCGCAATTTCGAAATTGAATATGCTAGCTTCTTCAATATTGGTTTGAAAACCCAGAGGAATAACTTCTTCAAGCGTTAAACTTTCAGGATGTTTACCTTGAATAGCAAACTTTTTATTGGAATCTTCTATCTGGAAATAGGCCAAAGTCATGTTATTGGAAACCGAGTTTGCGGGAGCATCATAATACATATAATCCAATCCGTTAGTAGCTCCGTCCTTATAACCTACAACTACTTGACTAAAAATACCGTTATCACTGGTAAGACTCAATGTAATGGATTCCATCGAATTGGTTTCTTGGGTGGCGTTTCTAAAGAATTGTGAGTTATCACTATTTCCCTTAACTCGCATGGAATTGTTGAAAATCACATCCTTTGATTGAATGTCGCCAGCATCGCTTGAAGGGTCACTTGTAAATGTTGTCCCTAATGCGCCATCTGACATCGTAATGAAAAAGCCCTGACCTGAAGGGATCATACGATTATCAGGATTACTACCATCACCACCAGCAGAGGTAGCCGTTGAGCCTATACCGTTAATGATGGCATAGTCAGATTGGGAAAAGTTTAAGGCTTGGTTTCCACTGGCATTCCCATTGGCATCAGTATTTTGTGACCATAAATAGATGGCGCCTTCAATCACTCTATTGGGAGCAGACGATATATCTGTATTGTATTCCAAAAAGGCATCGGCACTAATGGCTGACGGATAAGGATTTCCGATGAAATTCCAATTATTATCATCAGGTTCTTCGTCGTTACGATAAACTGGGACAGAGATCACCCCATTGTTAAAAAGACCTTTAAACTGATATAAAAACTGACATCCCGGTCCTCCACTACATGGAAAGGAATTAAAACCTATAGTGCTATGAGTAGAGGCGTATCCAACACCCGGCAACATATCATCAGAAGCATTCATCAATTGCCAATCAACTCCTGTACCGTCGGAAATATAATTGGGGTCATCATCAATATCATCAATTCCAGGGTTTGGATTAAATGTATTGGTATTAGAATTTTCTTCATAAGAATCTCTAAAATCTTGGCCGCTAAATTTAAATCGTCTGTTGGGATTGGCTTCAGCGAGGGCATCGCCTATGGTTTCGACCGTTGGAGAACTCCAATAAGTGTATTCATACCAGTGAGCCATAGGTGCCGTTAATTTATCTACTTCACAATTGTCTGGGTTGTCGGCTTCAAATACACCGTCATCGTTTACTTGCACAAAGGCTGCTTGGGGATGCACCAAAATAGATCCGTTGCCGTTAACATAAACACTGTATTGTACTTCTACATAGGTGTTGCTGCCTCCGTTGTCAATATCACCAATTATTAAAGCGCTATTATTGATAATCAGGTTACAAGCTTCAAAACTTTCTGAAGAGGTGGTATTATAGTCTGCGTTTAAGATGGCTATAGTGTTTGAAGTTGGATTAGAAGGAGTCCAGGTAGAGCCATCCCAAGTCACAGATTCCAGTTCCAATATAACAGCATTAGAGGCTGTAAAACAGGTTTGGTCATCTTCTCGTATCTGACAATAAAATTGGTAATCAACCACAGGAAATATGTCTAGGATTTCCAAAATGGCAGAATCAGAATTATTGAAGGTTGCATCATCCATAATTTCTGTCCAACCGGAATCTCCGGGAGCCAAATAGTACCATTGATAAGCTAAGGAGTTCCCTCCACTATATCCTTCATCTGCTGCAACACTAATGGTGGCGGTATTACAGGATTGATTGATTGTAGGGCCAGAGGTGATGCTTGGAGGGATACCCAAGGAGAAATCAAAATAACCAAAATGACTATAATCGGAATCATTACAACTTGTCCAGTCTACCATATCCCAATCTGATAAATTAAATGACATGGTTGGAAGTATGGAGGCATTATTGTGCCTTCTAAAATTAACCCCATTATTACCAATACCTAAGTTATTGGCCCAATTGTTACTATACTTTTCACCAAAACTGTCTTTCTCTCCCGTATTGCTCCCAGAGACTTTTTCCAATACAATAGCATCAGAGCTATTTATATCAAAATTGATACCGCTAACAGACGAAAAGGATTGGTTAGGTGTAATGCTTAAGCCATTCGATGTTAAATCACAACTTGTACTACCAACGGCTATAACATGGGTAGAGTTATTGGCCAAAGAGCCGGTTAAAGCACTTGTACTAGACTGACTAGAATTTCCATTATTGTATATTTTGATGACATATTCAGAAAGATTTACTGTAGACCCTGTACCGTTGAATAATTCTATTAAAGAAGAACTTCCAGTAGAGGCGTCTGATACTTCACTAATAAATAGGTCTCCAGGGGGCGTTGAAATAGTACTTGCATCGCAACCCACAATCATACTATCAATAACTGAAAAGGCATTGGAAGAAGAGCACCCAACATTAAAAATGACATTGATATTGCCACTTGAAGCACCATTGGGAACACTTACAATGAGCTCTGAACTTGATGTTGATATAATAGGCATGGAAATACCATTAATGCTAGCGGTAGCATCTGTAAGATCAAAACTGGAAGTTATTGTAATGTCTGTTCCTTCAGGACCAGAACTAGGCCACATGGAACTGGTGAAAGAGGAACTGCAAACACCAGTTCCTTGAATCATAAACTCAAAATTACTTTCATCCGAATCATTGTTGATAATTCTTACTATTGCGGTCCGAATGCCATCAGCTAAAGGATGAAATTTAATGTCAAATGAACTAGATCCCAAAGAAGTTATTGGTGTTTCTGGTTGAGTGGTTACAATAAAATCACCTGGATTATCACCAATAACTTCTACTATTGGTGATCCTGATAGGGTTAAGGATGTTTGCCCAATGTTATGAATTGTAAAGGTTTTAGTGTCACCATCATTGTTAATATTGGTTGCGGCAAATAAGGTATTGTTTAATCCGTAAGGAGCACTAAATCCATTAGGAATGGTAATACTACCTCCTTTAATAACAATTTCAGGGCCGGAGGGTTGGGTGATATTAACGGTATAGTCTTCAACCTCACCACTATACCCAATCTCGCAAGGTGTTGCATATGCGGCCCATTTGGTAGCGATACGCATTCTTGTGTCACCAATCAAGGCATTTGTTGGCACTTCAATGTTTAAAGGTGAATTTGTTGTTGGGCCATTAAAAACATTATAGGCGTCCCCTAAATCATAAGCTTCGGTTGTAGTATTAAAGGACCCATCCTGATTCCAATCAATCCAAGCCTTAGTGTAAACAGAACCATTTCCATCAACTTCCACATTAACCGATAAATTATAAGAGCTTCCCAGCTCTAAATCAGTCGAAAGATTCGTGTAATCTGTATAACTGTTATTGCTTGAGGTGACACTGTTGTTTATTGTGTTGAAAAATACACCCGTAATACCAGTGTCATAACTCATGTTGCCATAGCCATCACAATAGGTGAGAGTAGGGGTAGCACAAACTTCAATACCTTCACTCCATACCGAGCCACGTTTAATGTAAACTTTAAAACAATAATTTAATCCATTGGTTAAGCCGGTTATTGCCTTCGAGCTTACCGTAGATGTTGTGGCATATACTACAGTATTGGTAGTTGAATAGGGCGCATTAACTGGGGCATAGCTGCCAGTTGGAGTAAATGTAACAGACCCCTGGTTGGCAACGATAAGTAACTCATCAAAACATGAAGTAGGTGTTGGGTTATTCCAACTTAAATTGACTTGGTTAGTAAGAGGTGTAGCAATTAGGTTGCTAATATCTCCCTGAGCTGTACCATTTGTAACAGTACTTCCGCCCGTACCACCACTTGACCATCCTGTAAGTGATTCACCAACATAAGAATATACTGTAAACGAATAATTATTATTTTCAGTTAACCCTGTAATAGTAGCAGATGTAGCATCACCCTTATAAACGACGCGACCAAGTGATGCAGGTGTTACAGGAGTAGCTAATGAAAAATCTGAATTAGAAGTATAAGTGTTAGCATCTGTTTTGGTTCCAGCAGGATCGGTTGCACCATTAATTGCAAAAACAACATAACCTGTTGGAGTAGTTCCTGTAGCTGGAGGTGTCCAGCTTAAAATAACACTATTATCCTCAAAACAAGCTGAAATACCAGTTACGTTATTTGGATTAGGATTAGTTAGGTTTAAAGTAGCACTGTTTGATGTTGTTGAACCACAAGCATTACTTGCGACACATCTGTAAAGATTGCCATCCATTGTTGCGTTTGTAGCTCCTGTTGTATAGGTGTTAGTTGTAGCTCCAGTACCACCTGTTACATTGTTCCAACCTGAACCTGAGTTAACTTCCCATTGGTATGCTGCAGCATCACTTGAAGCGAAAGAGAATGTTGCTGTGTTTGGTATTGTAGTATTTTGATTGGTTGGTTGTGTAGTTATATTAGGCGCGGTAATTCCAGTACCAGTTATAATGCTTGTAGCATCATCTGTTATTGTTGTGCTACTTATTGTTAAAGTAGCTGTTTGGGCTCCAACTACAGTAGGAGTAAATGTAACATCATAGGTGGCTGTACCAGAAGGGGCAATTGTAGTTGAGGATAAGTTGCTTACTACAAACTGGGGATCATCTGAAACCACATTAACATCAAGAGCAGGGACAGCACCATTATTGGTTATTGTATACTGTAGTGTAGTAGCAGATGTATTTAAGCAAGATGAGTCGTGGTTTGTTGAATCACCTGATATGGTAAGGTCTGAGGTTGAAGCACAAGATGATGTATGTCCAGAATTAGCAGGTCCATTTCCATAAGTTGTTAGGATCCATTCTGAATTAGTAGTATTTGTACCTGCAGATAATAACCAATTTGTGTTTGGACTACAGACAGTTGATTTTCTTGTTAAAGTATGATCAACAGTAGCATTATTTGTGCCAGCAATAGCCCAACCAGTACCTGGGTCTGCTCCATCAGTTCCAACTATATCTATTAACGTCCCAGATTTAGCAAGCCCAATAGCATCATCTCCATTCCAAGAACAAAAACCTGAATTGTATTCATCCGCTCCAGGTGTGTTTGTTGAATTATTAGCTACTACAATTGTAGCTCCATCTACTAACGTTGCTGTAGTAAAATTGTAAGTGCCTTCATTCCATGAGCCACCATTAGTAATTTTCCATAATTGATAGTTCGAAAGATTTACGGTACCCCCAGTGCCATTGTATATCTCAACATATTTAGCACTTCCAGGAGTACCTTCTCCATATTCTGAAATAATTAAATCTGAAACCTGCCCAAACCCAAAGTTTAAAGCGCCGAGAAAAATAAAAAAGAGGAGGGTGTATTTTTTTATCATGGGGTATTTGGATTAATTACATGTAATAAGGGACTGACAAATATAAATGAAAAGACCTAAAAAACAATAAGTTACAAATATCTTGTTATTAACAAATTGTTATTAATTTTGAGGGTATGGATACAGGTAAAACGTTTACGGTTGAAGAAGCGCAACGAGCCCTAGAAAATTATTGTGCTTATCAAGAACGATGTCACAAGGAAGTTAGAGAAAAGTTGATGGGTATGCGAATGATTCCTGAGGCCGTAGGCCATATTATTACCCATCTGATTCAGGAAAACTATCTGAATGAAGAGCGGTTTGCCAAGGCCTTTGCTCGAGGTAAATTTAGAATTAAAAAATGGGGAAGAAACCGAATTGTTAGAGAGTTAAAGTTTAGGGATATCTCCAAATTCAATATTGATACAGCTTTAAAGGAGATTTCTCCACAAGCATATCAGGAAACCCTTCATGAATTGGCCGTTAAAAAGGCGGATGGAATCAGGGAAAGCAACCTCTGGAAAAAAAAGAAGAAGCTGGCAGACTACCTCTTATATCGTGGATGGGAATCGCACTTGGTTTATGAAAAAGTAAATGAATTAATTTCATAAAAAAGTCCAGCAACATGCTGGACTTTACTTTTAAAAATAAAAATGTTTTATAAGTTGAAAACAGCTCCCACATTAACGTTAAACTGATTGTAAAGATGTTCTGCTGGTGTTAAGTTGTCATTGTATTTGGCAATAGGGAACTGTGCCTCGGTATATAAACCGAATCCTTCAGTGAAAAAGTATCTGGCTCCTACATGGCCTCCAAAGTTTTTAAGGCTTAGATTTAAACCAGGGTACAGGTCAAAATTCTCATCAATGTTCAGAACGTTTCCAATATTGGCATTAAAACGGGCTTTTAAATCAAAGCGATCTGTGAAATCTGCTTTTTCAACGACAGTTCCACCATAAACAACCACATCTTTATCCAAACCATTTGAAATTCCCAAGGCATAGCTTGAAGACACCCCAATAGAGATATTTTCTCCTAAACCATAATCATAAGATAGATTAATACCCGTGGCTGAATCCTGGAAGTTGGCACCAATTTGTAGTTTTTGGTCACCTTTACCCTTGAAAGCTTGTGCGTGAACAAACGATACAGCTAATAAGGAAAGGGCGCATAAAAATTGTTTCATAGTAATAGATTCTAAGTTTTACTAATCAAAAATACTAGATACTTTTGAGATATCTATGGGTTTTTACAACGGCTTGTTCATTTTTCCAGTCAATCCATTTTTGTCCTTGTACCCGTCTCATCAAATTATCTATATGACGCATAACGAAAATGTTATAAATGGCTTTACCTAAATTCTTAGGTTTTTTGGGTATGGACCTCAAGCTCATTGAGAATCCTGGGGTGATATAACGCATATAGTGCCAATAACCTTCAGGCATATAAAGGACCTCGCCATGGTTGAGTTCGGTTTTAAAACCTGTGGCATGCTGTAGTGCTGGCCATTGAGAATAATCGGGATTGGAAAAATCGATGTCTTCTCTGGTGATTAGGGAATGCGGAATTTTATAAAGTACTTTGTTCTGATTTTGATCAAAAAGAATGATCTCCTTTTTGCCTTCAAAATGGAAATGGAAAATATTGGCTAGGTCAATATCATAATGCATAAAGGTATAGGAGTTCTCCCCGCCAAAGAAGAGCATGGGGAGTCCCTTCATCAATTTTAAACCAAAGTCTGGGTAACTATAATCCGCTTGTAATTGCGGCACTTCCTTTAAAATGTTCCATAAAAAAATGCGATAACGGGTAGGCTCATTTTTGAGTAAATCAATGTAGTCACCCATTTTCATTTTAGAGTGGGGTTCGTTAAAACCATCTTTGTGGCTTACCGGTCGATCATCATAGAGAGGAACCACCTTATCTCCAGCAACGGATTTTATATAATCTAAATTCCATTTTGAAAACGCTGGCCAATCCTCAATAAAACGCTCGATAACCACAGGTTTTTGAGGTTTGTAATACTCTTTGAAAAAGGTGTCCTTATCTAGGGTCTTTACGCGAGGAATGGTTTTTAATTGCACCTAAACTGAAATGATGATTAACCTTTCAAAGTTAAGAAAAGGTTACCAAATGAATTATAGGGATTTGTTAATAATAAAAAACCCCCTAAAAAAGGGGGGCAATTATTAAGTAGTTGGAGTTTCTTCATCTTGAATGATGGGTTCATTAGGATCTTTACCTTTTAAATATTCAGGTAATTCCATTCCAGCCATGTTGAACATTTCCTGTAAAGGCGGAACAGATTGATATAAGCCTGATAAAAAGTTGGCTGTAGATCCTTTTCCGTCCTTACTTTGACCATTTTCCCAAACAGTCACTTTATCTATTTTAATATTTTTAATAGCCTCTGCTTGGATTTTTACCAATTCTGGAAGCTTGTCAGCAATTAAAAGTAATACAGCATCTCTAGAATTGTTTCCTGCTGCTTTTACAATTTGATCAAGACCTTGAGCTTGTTTTGTTAATACTTCAAACTGTCCTTGTGCTTCGGCTTGTGCTTTAAACAAAATGGCATCGGCCTCACCCCTAGCTTTTCTTCTGATTCTTTCAGCTTCAGCTTCCGCATCGATTTCTGCTTTGCTTTTTTCGATTTCAGCTGGGATGATAACATCAGCAATTTGAGAAGATCTTTCTCTTTCAGACCTGGCCATCTCTGCTTCTTTTTCTGCAGCGTAAGATTCTTCTAAAGCTTTGGCTGCTTGAACTTTTTCAGAGGCAATAGCCAATCTTTCTGCTTCTGCTTCTTTTTGTCTTCTTAGAGCATTGGAATTTGCCACCTCAATTTTTGCCGTGTTTTCTCCATCAACAGCCTTTGCATTTGCAGCCGCAACTTGAGTTCTTTCGTCTTGAACCGCATTAGCCTCACCAATGGACCCGTCTCTATTTTTTTCTGCTACTGATTTTCTGGCCGCGTTAATCGCGTGGGCAGCTGCTTCCTTACCTAAAGCTTCGATATAGCCAGATTCATCAACGATATCGGTAATGTTTACGTTGATAAGTTTAAGTCCTACTTTCTTAAGTTCAGATTCAACACTTTGGGAAATATTGGTCAAGAACTTGTCGCGATCGGAATTGATTTCCTCAATATCCATGGAAGCTACAACCAAACGCAACTGTCCAAAGATGATTTCTTTAGCCAATTCTTGAATGTCCTGTAGACCAAGTCCTAAAAGACGTTCGGCAGCATTTTGCATCACCCCCGGTTCTGTGGAAACCCCAATGGTAAACCTTGAAGGAACATTAACACGAATGTTTTGCTTACTTAGGGCATTTACCAGATTAACCTCAATAGAAATGGGTGTTAAATCCAAGTATTCATAATCTTGAATTACAGGGATAATCAAAGCTGCTCCACCATGGATACATTTGGCAGATTGGCCTCCGCCAACCTTACCGTAAACCACCAAAATTCGGTCTGAAGGACATCTTTTATATCGCTTGATAAGAACGACTAGGATTACAAAGAAAAATAGAATAGTAAAAATGATTCCTAAGGGCAAACCTAGGTCTGTCATTTGTAATAAAGGTATAGTCATGGTATAGATAATTAGGATTGTTTTTTAATTATTAGGATGCCATTGGCGGTTATTTCAGTAACAGAAATTACTGAGCCGGGTTTTAGATCTAGACTTTCATCTGTTATAGCTTCAAGTTCTCTCAGGGATCCTTGAACATTTATATGTACTTTTCCAATGGAAGAACGATTTTTACCTACGGTTAAATATACTTCCCCAATAGAATTGATGGCATTTTTATAGTCTAGGGTACCACTATCGTTTAACTTTTTCATATAGTGGAACATGGTTGCCATTATGGCCATCATAATCAATCCGCAAAAGAAAGATATTAAAATGGTTAATGGCTTTGAAAGACCAGCATCCATGCAGGCGATACCAGACCATCCAAATATGGTAAAGAAACCAACTAGGTTCTTGAAAGTTAAAAATTGGAATCCAATTCCTGTATCTGTTTCTATTTCTGTATCAACATCTCCTAAATCCGTTTCTCCTCCTAAAAGGCTTAAAATTAATGTGATAATAAATATTAATGAACCTGCAAGGGCAATGGTCCAATAGATTTTTGGAAATGTTTCCATGGTAGTATACCAATCCATCATAGTAGTTAGTTGTTAGTAAAGTTGAAAGATAAACTTTTTATAAAAAGAAAAAACTTACAAACGTCATGTTTTTTCCTTTACAACTTATGAGTATTCCAAAATCATTTTTTGTTACAAATAAAAAAACCCAAACGCTTCGTTTGGGTTTAGATTCTATGTCTTTTTAAACTTATTTAAATCTATAATTAAGACCGAAAAGAAGGTTGCCTTTTGGCATGGGAACTAAGTTCGTTTCATAATATTCTTCATTAAAAATATTGTTGGCAAAAACTGAAAGTTCCAATTGGTTGATGATAACCGATAACCCAGCGTCATACACGGTATAAGCTTGCCCAGAGGTTCTTTCGGCATATTTATATACCATGGTAGGTTGTAAAATATTAAAGAATCGTCCTTTATAGGTTGCGGTTACTTGATGTTTTAAAGAATTGATGGAATAGCGCGAGAAAGCGATGTCTAAATTTTTGACTTCATCATCAATAAAGGTATAACCTAAATCCATGAGTTGTGTATCACCTGCTATATTAAAACGATAATTGATATTGGCCTCAAATCCTTTGGTGTTCAAATCTCTGATATTGGTAGCTTGCCAAAGATCATCTTCATTTTCCTTGACATAGTCAATCAATTTTTTGGAATCACGATTAAAGAATGCCAAAGATCCATTCCATTTTGCACCTAGATATTTGATACCTATTTCCTCTGCTATGGCCTCTTCAGGATCCAATTGGTCATTACCCAAAGTCGTTGGATCACTGTAGTACAGGTCGGTATAGGTTGGAATTCGGTAAGTATAACCAACATTTCCATAAAATTTAAATTGTTCTGAAATGGAATACCCAATGTCAACCCCGGGGAAGGCATGAAACTTAAAATCTGAAAAATAGGTCAGAGCAACACCAGGAGTCACATCTAGTTTATCATTTAGAAACTTGAAACGATGCTCGAGGAAAAAATTGGTCATGAAGCGTTCGCGGTCCCCTAAATTATTGCTGGAAAGATATACTTGTGCCAAATCAACCCCAAATCCTGTTGTTCCTAAAGAAGATGAATAAGATCCATGAAGTTCGGCAGCAACTTTGTTGGTGATATGTAAATTTCTGTAAACCTCGGGATTGGTACGAATGAAAACATATTCATCCTGATTTCTTCTCCAGTACAATCTCGGTTTTAAGGTGAGGTTGTTATGTTTGTAAACCGAAGAAAGTCCTACCAAACTTGCTTGGGTTTCTTCATATTGATCAGTTGCAGATGGGGTAGAATAAAAACCATTGGCACCAAATTTACGCTCCTGAAATGTTGCAATGAGATCAATAGGCATATGGTTCTTGTTGAAGCTACTTTTGATAAAATAGTTCTGGTTGTCATAATCGGTATTGTAGCGATATCCTTCAGAAGTGTTTCTGGAATAGTGCACCAAATGAGAGGTGTTCTGTAAATTACTGCTCACCGTAACTTCTGCATTTTTTTGACCAAAAGAGCCACCTTGAACTCCTAATTTTACCTGGTTTTCCAAAGCTTTTTTAGTAACAATGTTTACTGCACCAGTAAAAGCATTTTGACCAAAAACTCTGGCTGCCGGTCCTTTTATAATTTCTATGCGTTCTATGACATCTAAAGGTAAGATAAGGTTCATGGTATGATGACCTGTTTGAGCGTCTTCCAGTTTTATTCCATCTATTAAAAGAAGGGTTTGGTCAAAACTCCCACCTCTAATGTATAAATCAGCTTGGGAACCGGCGGTACCTCTACGTCTTATATCGACCCCGGCTACCTGCTGCAATAAATCTACTACGTTGGTAGCGGCACTTTTTTGGATCATTTCCGAGTTGATGACGGTGATGGTTCTAGAATTTTCTTTAAATGGAAGTTCAATTCTGGAAGAGATAATCACCACTGAGTCTAAATCTTGTTGAGGGAAATCCTGAGCTTGTGTCAAGAAGATACCTGCGAGAAAACTAGCTAAGAGGAGATTTAATTTCATTGTATATTTCATTAGGGATTTTTAAAAAACGATGCAAAATTCGTAATTTTCCGGATTAGTAAGCTAGTCCAGTTTTAAATCAATGAATAGTCCGGATTTAGATCGAGTAAAACAATTAATACAAGTCGATAAATCGGCTACCCAGGCCGTTTATGTTCAAATTTCCCAACAAATAATCAATGCTATACAAAGGGGATATATTACTAAAGGTACAAAACTTCCGGGTACACGGGTGTTTTCCAAAGCTTTAAATATACATAGGAACACGGCTGTGGCTGTTTACAATGAATTGGCAGCGCAAGGATGGGTAGAAATCTTGGCAAATAAAGGATCTTTTGTATTGGTTCCAGAAAGGAAGAAAGAAGCGATTGTAGCACATGGATTTCAAGTAGATCAAATCAATAGGTATCCCGATAAAACAGGTTTTCCATTTCAAGCTTCTTTTCATTTGGCTTCTACCAGAGAATATTCAGAAGCAAAAATTAGTATCAATGATGGTCAGCCAGATTTGAGATTGCATCCTACCCATCAGTTTTCTAGATGGTACAATTCGACTTTAAAACGTAGAAACTTGCCGAGTAAATGGCATCAAAATGAGGACTCCTTCTATTTTAATTATGAGACTCAGTTGTGTAACTTTTTGAATGCTACTCGTGGGTTCAATATGAAGCCTCAAAATTTGATTAGTACCAGAAGTACCGAAATGAGCTTGTATGTGGTCTCTCAATTGCTTTTGAAAAAAAGGGATGTGGTTTTGGTAGGTGATTTAAGTAACTATTCTGCCAATAGAATCTTTCAACAAGTAGGTGCCAATGTAAAAATAATTCCGGTTGATCAAGATGGTTTGGATGTCAATTATATAAGAACCCATTTTATCAAGAAATCTATTAGGTGTGTCTATATAAATCCGCAAAGGCATTATCCCTCCAATCAAACATTAAGTGCTGAAAGGCGTCTGCAGCTTTTGGAGTTGGCCAAAGAATATCAATTTGCCATCATTGAAGATGATTTTGATTATGATTTTCAGTATGAAGGGTCTCCTATGTTGCCTTTAGCAAGCTCTGATACACACGGAATGGTAATTTATTTGGGCAAGTTTGGTCAATCTTTATTTCCGAGTTTTCAAACCGGTTTTGTAGTGGCTCCTAAAAACTTGATTTCTGAGGCTAAAAATTATTTGGAGTTACTAGATGCCCAAGGCGATATGATTCAGCAACAAATGCTATCTGCGCTTATCTATGAAGGTGAAATCCACCGCTATTTAAAAAAGAATGTGTTGCTTTATAAACAGCGACTGGAGGTTTTATGCAACCAATTAGATTTTCATTTTGGAGATATTTTAAAATGGGAAAAACCAACTGGTGGACTTGCGATTTGGCTCCAATTTACTAAGCCAATTTCCTTGGTTCGTTTTACAGAAGAGAGTGTCAAGGAAAATGTCTTTCTTCCCAAAACTATTTTATATCAAGATAAGCATACTTGTGCCATCCGTTTTGGGTTTGGTCACCTTAACGAAACAGAAATAGAGTACGTTATAGATAGCTTGAAAAGCGCCTATTTAAGGACAGTAAAATCTCACTAGGCTGAGAATATTATTGAATGAAATCAAATTGTGGAATGCTTGAAGTTTGTATTATATTTAGCAGATAAATAAACGCTTTCATGATTCATCTTTCTTCCTTAGACTTTGTTATAATTGCTTTGTTCTTTGCATTTTCTATCCTAATTGGTATTGTAGTCTCCAAAAAATCAGGGGAAAATAGCTCTGAGTTTTTTCTTTCTGGACGAAACATGCCGTGGTGGCTGTTGGGGGTATCTATGGTAGCAACAACCTTTGCAGCTGATACACCTGGATTGGTTACTGAATTAGTGAGAACCAATGGAGTTTCTGGAAACTGGGTTTGGTGGGCTCTGTTGCTTACAGGAATGCTCACTGTTTTCTTTTATGCCAAACTATGGCGAAAGTCTGGAATTACTACGGATTTAGAATTTTATGAATTGCGGTATTCCGGGAAACCAGCTAGTTTTTTAAGAGGATTTCGAGCTATTTATTTGGGGGTTATTTTTAATATAATCACCATGGCAGGTGTTTGTTTGGCCGGCTCTAAAATTGCCAATATTTTATTGGGATTATCCCAACAAGAAACGCTGCTATATTCTTCAATTATAGTGGTGATTTATTCCTCGTTAGGAGGTTTAAAGGGGGTATTGATTACAGATTTCTTTCAATTTCTTTTGGCCATGGTTGGGTCTGTTTGGGCCACAATTTATATTGTTAATCTACCTGAGATTGGTGGAATGGGAGAACTTTTGCAACATGAAAATGTTTCAGGAAAACTTAATATTCTTCCAGACTTCTCCAATACTGAAACATTAATAACGTTGTTTATCATCCCATTTGCGGTGCAATGGTGGAGTACTTGGTATCCCGGAGCAGAACCCGGAGGTGGTGGATATATTGCACAACGTATGTTAGCTGCTAAGGATGAAAAGCACGCCACTTGGGCGACTCTGTTTTTTAATTTTGCCCATTATGCTTTACGTCCGTGGCCATGGATTCTAGTAGGTTTGGCTTCGTTGGTTGTGTTCCCTTCCTTAGAAAGTATTGGAGTCGCCTTTCCCGGTTTGCATGAGGATATGCACGGTCATGATGTGGCCTATGCGGCTATGATGACTTATTTGCCTGCTGGCTTAATCGGTTTGGTGATTACCTCTCTCGCAGCCGCTTTTATGAGTACGATTTCCACACAATTGAATTGGGGTAGTTCCTATATTGTTAACGACTTTTATGGAAGATTTATAAATGAAGGTGCTAGCGAAAAGCAGAAAGTGCTTGTCGGAAGAATTTCAACAGTCCTTTTGATGGTTTGTGCTGCTTTATTCTCCTTTTATATCAAATCAGCTAAAGACGTTTTTGATCTGTTGCTTCAAATAGGAGCGGGGACTGGACTGTTGTTTATTCTCAGATGGTTTTGGAAACAAATTAATCCGTACAGCGAGATTGCCGCCATGGTGATTTCATTCATTATTGCGGTAGTGTTTTTTGTTAATGGAAAATTGGAACAACCTTGGTTTGAGTTACAAGGCTATATGCAACTGATTATTGGTGTGGTCTTAACAACTATTGGGTGGATTGTTGTGACCTTAATGACCCCGCGAAGTAATCAAGAAACACTTGACCATTTTGAAAATGTAGCCTTTGGTAATGAAAGTAAATTCAAAAATATTGGTTATAAGATATTAGCTTTCTTTCTTGGTGTCATAGGAACTTATAGCGTGTTGTTTGCTACTGGTTATTATATTTATGGGAAAACCTTGGCAGCATTCTTATTGACTGTTGTAGCAATCATATGTGCCTTTGTTTTGAAAAGAATTTGGAACAAGGTTCTTGATGAGGTTGAATAGATTTAAGAAATGTACTTTATTTCTTTAGTAAATTTGAAATGGTCCATATCAATAAATTTATTATCACCTTTGTTTGTGGCATCCAAAACATCAGCAGATAGGGTTTCTGCAATCTGAATAGCCACATCAAAGGCCTCGATTTTATCTTGTGTGGAATAGGCCTCAATCTTTTGGTTTCTGCTGTGAAATAAGTTCAATTTAATTATGTCTTGATTTCTACTAGATTGGGCAGAGACTGCTCTCATAGTTACTGTTTCTGTTGTGGCAAATACAGAGACATAGTCTATTTCTGGTAAGTCCTGCCAATTTCCAAAACTGAGACCTAAAAAGGAGGTGATATTGCGATATTTTTTTGAATTTAAATCGATTTCAGTGCCTTGTCGCTTGAGGGTTTGGAAAACCAAGACTAATGGCACAATGGCTAATATCCCAAATAGAAGTATAAATAGTGGGATATTAATAAGAAAGGTGACTCCTAAGATGGTTTTCCAAAGGGGTACTTTTTGGATAAATTTAATGGTTGGGGACATGGCTAGTTGATTTGTTTGGTTCTGGCTAAAATAAAAAAACCGTAAAGAAAAACTTTACGGTTTTAAAAATTATAGCGAAATAAAGCTTACTCGACTAGAATAATGGCTTTATTATCTTTCATTTCTAAAGTTCCAGAGTTAATTTTAAGTTTTAAAAGTTTGTCTTCTGGTACCAAAGACCCATGCAGTTCATCATAAACCAATTTACTATCGGAATGCGTATGAATTTTAATGGTTCCTTCTTTCAATAACGACACAATAGGTGCGTGGTTATTTAACATTTGAAACTCTCCCATAGCTCCAGGCACAACTACAGAATCAACTTCTGAACTGAAAATGGTGGCTTCTGGTGATACAATTTCTAAATACATAGTTTCTTAGTATTTAGTAATCAGTAATTAGTAATTAGTGGATTAAAGCCAACTGCATACGGCATACTGCTTACTGTTTTACGCTTCCGCTAACATTTTCTCTCCAGCTTCAATAGCATCTTCAATAGTTCCTTTAAGGTTGAAAGCTGCTTCAGGTAGGTGATCTAATGCACCGTCCATAATCATGTTGAAACCTTTGATGGTATCTTTAATATCTACCAAAACTCCAGGAATACCAGTAAACTGCTCAGCTACGTGGAAAGGTTGTGATAAGAAACGTTGTACACGTCTTGCTCTTGATACGGCCAATTTATCTTCTTCAGATAATTCTTCCATACCTAAGATGGCAATAATGTCTTGTAATTCTTTATAGCGTTGTAATAACTCTTTTACTCTTTGTGCACAGTCATAGTGCTCTTTTCCTAAAATGTCTGCAGTCAAAATTCTAGAAGTAGAATCTAACGGGTCTACCGCTGGATAAATACCAAGCTCAGCAATTTTACGAGACAATACGGTTGTAGCATCCAAGTGGGCAAACGTTGTTGCAGGCGCGGGATCCGTTAAGTCATCCGCAGGTACATAAACCGCTTGTACTGATGTAATAGAGCCTCTTTTGGTAGAAGTAATACGCTCTTGCATCGCACCCATTTCTGTTGCTAAAGTTGGTTGGTAACCTACCGCAGATGGCATACGACCTAGAAGTGCAGATACCTCGGAACCAGCCTGTGTAAAACGGAAGATGTTATCAACGAAGAAAAGTACGTCTTTTCCTTGTCCGTCTCCAGCTCCATCACGGAAATACTCAGCAATGGTCAAACCAGATAAAGCAACACGTGCACGTGCTCCTGGTGGCTCATTCATCTGTCCGAATACGAAAGTCGCTTTAGAGTCTTTCATAACGGCTTTATCTACTTTTTGAAGATCCCATCCTCCGGCTTCCATAGAATGGATGAAGTCATCACCATACTTGATAATTCCAGACTCAAGCATCTCTCTTAAAAGGTCATTTCCTTCACGAGTTCTTTCACCTACACCAGCAAATACTGATAAACCACCGTGACCTTTTGCAATATTGTTAATCAACTCCTGAATCAATACCGTTTTACCTACACCGGCACCACCAAATAATCCAATTTTACCTCCTTTTGCATAAGGCTCGATCAAATCGATTACTTTAATACCTGTAAATAAAACTTCGGTAGAAGTTGATAAATCTTCAAACTTAGGGGCTTCCCTGTGAATTGGAAGTCCGTTGTCTCCAGTTTTTGGTAAGTTTCCTAATCCGTCGATGGCATCACCCATTACGTTGAAAAGACGTCCGTAAACATCGTCTCCAATTGGCATTTGGATAGGAGATCCTGTTGCAATAACTTCAGTCCCTCTACTCAAACCATCGGTAGAGTCCATCGCAATAGTACGAACAGTATCCTCACCAATGTGAGATTGAACTTCAAGTACTAATGTGGAACCGTCTGGTCTGCTAATTTCTAATGAATCATAAATCTTTGGAAGTGCAGTCTCAGAACCAAATTCAACATCGATAACTGGACCTACAATTTGTGCAACTTTACCTGTAACTTTTGACATTACTTATGTATTTAATATTATGCAATTTAATTGAATGAAAACGCCTCTGGTTTTCGCGCTGCAAAGATATGTTTTTTAATTTAATATAAAATATGTTTTTAGGGTTTTTGGCTTCAAAAAAAAACGCCCACTTTTAAGGGGCGCTTTTTTTTATGCAATGTGTTGGATTACTGAATGTAAACTCCTGTAAAATCTACTGGATTAACCCCTTGAATATTCGATCCGTATTTGGCGTTTATCACTTCCAAAATTTTGTTTGCAATTACCGAATAACCTCTTGGAGATGGGTGAATTCCATCTAAAGAAAAGGTTCCTCCAGTCACGTAATCTGCAGTCATAAATGCACTTCCAGCTTGATATCCAGTGTTGGCCACTTCTGTAAAAAAGCTATTGACATCAAAAAATGCCAAATCGTTGGTCATCGCTGCATTTTCAATGATATTGTTAAAGGCCGAAATAGCATTGTTGACATCTTCTTGTTCTTCTGGTAAAAGGACCCATTGGTCATCCATGGCATAGGTAATTCCTTCTAAGGAAAACATGCCTGCCAATTGTTGGGCGGAGGCAGCTGGAATACCATTATTAATCAATTGGGTGGCCAAAGCGGTTGCCGATGCCATATTTGGAGTTCCAATAACTGAACTGCTCGTTAAGACAACTAAGTCTTCAGCAGTGGCTTGTCTACATTGTCCGTACTGTTGCCCTAAAATATTTGCGATAAGTGGCGCTGCTTCTGGAGGTAAACCAAATTGACCAATAAAAGCAGGAAAAGTAGGACTGCTGTTCAACGCAAATTCAATAGAGGCTGAAATATCTGTTAAATTTTCATCTTTGATGACAATGGCACTTGCTGCATTTTCATTGAATATAATGGCTCTTTCTGGTTCGCCTAATGCAGTGAAAACACCATTTAAAGCGCCAAAGATCATATTTAGAGTCGGTATTTGCGGACCAAAATCTGGATTGGTTGGGTCTAATGGCGCATATGGCACGGTATTGAAATATGGGGTAGAAGTCACATCAGGAATATTCATAATGACCCCTTCTGCACCTCCTGAAACCATGGTTTGAACCAAGCCATTGTATACTTGGGCAAAGACATTGGAGTTAGTAATATCATTAGAAGCATAGGTCGATGGGTCTAAATTCCCAGTCACATTATGATCTGTCCCAGACCCACCAGATGCTGCGTAACCCAAAACGTCATTATTTCCTATCCAAAGAGAGAAAAAGGTTGGATTCATAGCCATGGCATCAGCTATAACAGTCGTGTTTGGTGATGTTGCCATTCTCACAAAATAAGGATTAGCAGCTCCAACAGCTAAATTGGCAAGGTTCCCATAGCCAGGAGCTACCAAGTGGTATGTTTTGGCTCCAGGAACTCCCATGTTGTTGAATGGACCGTTTAAAATATTTGATACTTCAGTAGAAGGCGTACCGCTAACCACTGAAGGTGTTTGTGTAGCGATATCGAAAAACATTCTAGGAGAAGCAATCGGATTTCCTCCTAGTAAAAGACCTCCAATGTCGTCATTCATATAGGGTTGTGTAAAATCTCCTCCTCCAGCCAAGGCAAATTGACCAGCCAATAGGTTTGGGAAGGATACCTCTTGTCCCATAGCAAAAAGGGCATTGTCAGAGTATCCTGCTGTTAGTGAATTTCCAACACTTACAAAGGTTGAAAAGTCTGCCGATCCACTACTGTATTGAATGTCCGGATTCCCTTCTACAACCTCATTGTTGACAGGGTCTGAAAGAGCGTCTATGTCGCTGTCACAGGCATAAAGTGCTAGTGAAGCAGTTAGAATTAAAGAAATATATTTAATTTTCATAACCAGTTTTTTTAATTGTTGAATGTCCAAGAAATGTAATAAAGAGCTCCTACTGCTCCGGAACCTGGAGCACTTACATATTCATAGCCCAAAATGTTGGAGCCTCCTAATTTAAAAGTTGATTTGATACTTGGAATGGTATAATTAATTTGGGCATCAACGGTACTTCTAGCGGGTAAATATGCATCAGCAAAGGATGATTGCCATAGGTAGGTGTCATTCCATCTCCAATTCACATTAAAACCAAAATTTTTAAACAATTCGTTGTGACCTAGACTTGCTTTGACTTTATGTTCAGGGGTATTGAAGGATGTTTCAAATCCTGGGTCGCTTGCTTCATCAAAATCCAATTTGGCATAGGTATAGTTGACACCAAAATTAAACCCATTCCATACTTTGGTATTAAACCCAATAGAGGCACCATAAGAATTGATATCTGCCGTTGAATTTGTATAGGTTTGGTAAGCTTGGTAGTCACCATTTTGTAATGCTAATAAGGATAAACCATTATCTCCAGCTTGTCCGTATAAAGGAGTTAGAACCGTTTTATTAGAAATAAAATCTTCATATTGGTTATAGTAAACACTCAAATCAATATTGACGCGTTCTACAATACCACGATACCCCACTTCATAAGCGGTCACTTTCTCCGGTTTAACTAGACCCACATTAATAGCTGTTGGATTACCAGCATTAACAGATGCCAAGTCAAATGCATTAGAATAAGCATCACCTCCATTCAACTGTACATTTGGAGCTCCTACTATGGCAGCACCGTTCGTACTTAAAGGTGCGCTTGTAGCTGTATATCTGTCTAGATTCGATGGAGAAGAACCGACCAATATGGCACGACCTGCATTTAAACCAATAAATAAATCTTGAGTTGTTGGATTTCTAAATCCTGTTTGGTAAGAAGCGCGAATGTTGTGCTTTTCAGCTTCATCTGCAGCATAAACAAAAGACACTCTTGGAGAGAAGAAACCATCGAAAAATTCTGATTTGTCATAACGAACAGACCCAGTGAATTTTAATCGGTCACTTAATAATTTTTTCTGAAGTTGAACATAGGCTCCATATTCATTATAATCAATAGAACCATCATAGTCTGTGTAGATAGTACCTCCAGAATTCAAGGAATATTGTCTGTAAGAACCTCCAACCATGATGTCAACTACATTAATTAAATGACTTAAATTGTAATTGGCATCCACGTGGTAAATTTTGGAGTTGTCCTTAAACTTGGCACCAGTTTCTAGGTTAGGATCAGAAGTAACTCTGTCGAAAGTATTGTTAAATGCATCCGTTCCAGGTATCAATCTTCCAGTATCTGCGGCAGAACGTGCTGCAAGGTGTGCTGCCGCTTCTTGTTCTGAAGTTGGGTCAAATATACCTTGTCCCGCTAGATATCCCAAATAGGCACCAGCATAATCGGTGAACCATTGGGTATCTCCTTTCCATGCTCTGTTCATATTAATCGCTGCAAAACGAGAATCATATGAATTACCAGCCTTTTCCGCGGTAGTGTATCCTCTTACAAAAAAGTTCTTGTTTCTTATTTCCAACTTATGTTGTTGCATTAAGAAATCTTTGATGGAATATCTATTGGCTCCTTGATAGATGGTGCTTCCTCGCCCTATTTTGGAATTCCATATGATTTCGAAATCATTTTCCCAAGGTCTATAATATAGTCCAAAGTCAGCCTTTAAACTTTCAGCATCGTAATTCATTAAATCTACTTCGTTATAACCAGTCCTTGATACCATTGAAGAACCATAATTAGTTGCTACTGGTATTGGCAGTGCTCCAGCAGCAATTTCATCAAAATTTAAAGTAGTGGATACTTCATCGCCGTATACATTTAATCCGTCATATCCAGGATCATTTCTGTTCCAACCTGGATTGTTGAAGTCTCTATAATCTGTAGCATACCATTCCGTACCATTTAAAAATGATAAAGATGCTTTAGCTGCAAATTTTTCACTGAATTTATAAGCAGCTCTTATTCCTACGTCAACATATGTATTATCCCCGGCATTTTGACTAGAAGTCATCCCTGTTTTGCCATAAACACTAATACCAGAATGCTCAAAAGGATTCTTACTGGTCATGAACATGATACCATTGAAAGCATTTGCTCCATATAGTGCAGAAGAGGCACCAGGCAATAATTCAACGGAATTAACATCTAATTCTGACATCCCCAATAGATTCCCAATCGGGAAGTTCAAGGCTGGCGATGAATTATCCATGCCATCCACCAATTGCATAAATCTTGAATTGGCAAACGTGGCAAATCCTCTAGCATTTACCGATTTAAAAGTTAAACTATTGGTGTTTATGTCAATACCTTTTAAATTTTCTACAGAATCATAGAAGGATGCCGACGCTGTATTCTTGATTTCCGTGAGATCCATTCTTTCGATGGTCACTGGGGATTCCCTTATTCTTTCGGGAGTCCTTGATGCAGAAATAACAACTTCATCCAAAGAAGTTCCTTCTTCAAGGATAAAATTGACTTCCTGACTATTTTGTGTGATTTCCATGGTTTCAGAAGTGAATCCTACGCTACTTGCTTGGATTGTAAACGGAGGGTCCTGTTCTACTGAAAAGGTAAAACGACCGTCAAAATCGGTTGCCGTTCCTTGAGACCTTCCCATTACCACTACATTTGCTCCAGGTATGGGTTGTCCATTATTGTCCGTAACCGATCCTGAAATTGTTGTTTGAGAATATGTTGTAAAACATAGTAACAACAAAAACATCGATAGAATTGATTTCATTTGTGAGTCTTGGTTTTTGATTAATTCGATTAGCAATATATATAAATATGGGGCAAAATAATGCATTTTTCTCAAAAAAGTATGCATGCATAGTAAATTTTCTCAAAAAAGATATGTTAAATTTGATTATTTACTATTTGATAGGCCTTTAAAATAAAAAAATCCCGAAGAATTCGGGATTTTATATAATTGAAAATCAGTAAGTTATTCAACTGTGACTGACTTGGCTAAATTTCTTGGCTGGTCAACATTTTTTCCAAGCATAACTGCTATGTGATAAGATAAAAGTTGCAATGGAATAGTTGTTACCAATGGCGAAAGGAATTCTGATGTTTCTGGAACCTCGATAACATGATCTGCTAATTCCTTTACGTGAACATCCCCTTCAGTAACAATACCAATTATTTTCCCTTTTCGAGATTTGATTTCCTGAATGTTACTTACAATTTTTTCGTAATGCCCCTTTTTAGTAGCAATAACCACAACGGGCATGTGCTCATCGATCAATGCAATAGGACCGTGTTTCATTTCCGCAGCTGGATAACCTTCGGCATGGATGTATGAAATTTCCTTAAGTTTTAAGGCGCCCTCTAAAGCTACTGGAAAATTAAAACCTCTTCCTAAATACAAGAAATTTCTAGAGTCTTTATATATATCTGCAATGGTTTTTACTAAATCGTCTGATGTCAAAGCTTTTTCCACTTTAGAAGGAATGCCTTCCAGCTCAAATAGATAGCGCCTAAAGTCACTGCTCGATATGGTGCCCTTAGCTCTAGCTAATCTTAAAGCCATTAAACTTAAGACGGTAATTTGGGTCGTAAATGCTTTAGTAGAGGCTACCCCAATTTCAGGACCAGCATGAGTGTATGCTCCAGCGTTCGTCTCTCTGGCAATAGAAGAGCCCACCACATTACACACGCCAAAAACAAAGGCTCCTTTAGATTTGGCCAATTTAATGGCTGCTAGGGTATCTGCTGTTTCTCCAGATTGCGAAATAGCGATAATTAAATCTTTTTCTGATATGACCGGGTTGCGATACCTAAACTCAGAGGCATATTCAACCTCTACTGGAATTCTAGCTAAATCTTCAAAAATATATTCAGCTACAATACCCGCATGCCAAGAGGTTCCACAGGCCACTATGATGATTCTTTCGGCATTGAGGAATTTTTTCATGTTGTCCTCAACTCCTGCCATTTTTATAATGGCCTCATCGGTCAAAAGTCGCCCTCTAAAGGTATCTAAGATAGCACTTGGTTGCTCGTAGATTTCTTTGAGCATAAAATGCTCATAGCCTCCTTTTTCAATTTGCTCCAAATTCATTTGAAGTTCTTGAACATAGGGATCTACTAGGCTATCATCTTTTATTTTGCGTACTTTTATTTCTTTACCTAAACGTACAATAGCCATTTCTTCGTCTTCAAGATAAATGGCATTTTTGGTATACTCTAGGAAAGGAGAGGCATCACTAGCAATAAAAAATTCGTTGTCTCCAATTCCGACAGCCAATGGACTTCCAAGTCTGGCAATAACGATTTCTTCTGGTCTGTTTTTGTCAAAAACAGCAATGGCATAGGCACCAACAACTTGGTTAAGGGCTGTTTGAACAGCTTTTCCTAGTTTGACATTTTCTTGCTTCTTAACATCTTCAATTAGGTTTACCAAAACTTCTGTGTCAGTATCTGACTTAAAGTGGTATCCTCTTGAAATCAATTCCTTTTTAAGGGACTCATAATTTTCAATTATCCCGTTATGAATGATGACTAAATCACCAGAATTTGAATAATGTGGATGGGCATTAACATCATTGGGTTCCCCGTGGGTTGCCCATCTAGTGTGCCCTATCGCTAATTTTCCTGTACTTGGGATTTCTTTTGAAACACGATCTTCTAAATCAACTACTTTACCTTTGGTTTTACAGACGTTTAAATCGGTACCATCAAATAAAGCAATACCAGCACTGTCATAACCTCGGTATTCCAATCGCTTCAAGCCTTCCATGACTATGGGGTAAGCTTCACGGTGTCCTAAGTAACCAACAATTCCACACATAGATTTTTAATTTTGATCTGGTTCTGAATAAAATATTTCTAATTCTACCCTTTTATCATCAGGTACGTTTGAATTACCACCATGCAAAATAGTTCCTTTCGGGGATAGAACTGTTCCAGGAGAAATTTCTTTTACCTCTTCCCCATTTTTTATTTCAGAATTTAAAACACTATTCCTATTAACGCCATTTATGACTTCTGGAGCATATAGGATATTCGTAGTGACCATCAAGCCAAGGCTGAAATTAGTTGAATCACGAAGTAGAATATTATTTAGGTGTTCAGTAATCCTTAACTTATATCGATAACCTCTACCATTTTCATCTTTCTCCAAAATGGTAGAATGATAAACTTTTGAATAAAGAGGTGAATTAGCAACAGCTGAAGTGAGATCGTAATTATAATCTATTACAGGTATATTATTTTTTAGGTCATAGAGAATTACCCGCTCTGGCTCTTGAGATTCCTCTTGCGCAAAAACGGCATCTTGATCTACATAGAACACCATGTTGGCCTCATTAATAAGTCTGGTAGGGTTGCCATTATCATCCTTAAAGGAGCTAATAAAATCATCATATACCGCCTCATCTTTGAATAGGTCAATGATTGCAACTGAGCCTTCTCCTCCTTTTAAAAATAACTGCTCGTCACCATTGAATTCATCTGCATTGGCATCGGCATTTTCAATCAGGGTATTTGAGGGATCATTTTTAATAATGGATACTCGGTTACCAGAAAATGACATTTCAAAAATATCCTGATCTCTTACAGTGTCTTCTTCATCATTGGTGTAATATAAATTAACACTAGCGCTTGAAGCTTCAAAATTCAACATGAAATAGCTTCCTTGACCATTCACTGGCTCTACTTTAAAGTATAAACCTCTGAAGAAATTGGTAAAATTATTTCTATTGCTCAACTCTGGCTGAAAAGGAGCTTCTGTATCTGGCTCTTGTGGTTGTGGAGGAAAAAACAATTCCTGCCAAAATGAATCTGGTTGTTCGTTTAATTTTAGCCTTAAACTTGGAGCAATTCTTCTATCTTCAATATATGTAGGCAGACCATCGTCGTCATATATAATCTCACCGTTATCATCTCTTTCATAATCTCCCAGGCTTATGGCGTTTGGGTTAATTGTGAAATTCTCATTAACATAAAGTAATTCACCTTCGTTATTACCATTGTCAAAAGCACTTAAATCAGAATAGTAGAGTTGTTCTACCACTGGTTCTGATGCTTGGTCGTAATCACTTAAAAAATAATTAGACCTGTAAACTGACAATTTCATTGGCGCTTCGTTAAAGATTGAATCCAATTCATAGATTGAATTTCCTTCCGAGTCAGTACCAGTGACATTTGAAAAATAAGGAATGGTTACTACAATCGAGTCAAAAACAGGTTCGGTACCCCAATCTGGATTGTAGCTATCAGGTATAATTTGGGTAACCACATGGGTTGTGGTTTGCCCAAAGACAGGATCATCATAAATTCCTAAGCTGTTGGCAGGTAATCCAGATGTTTGCACTGCGTTGAGCATCTTGTTATACGTTGCAATAGGATATCTAACACTAGAAGTGTTGAAATTATGGTTTCCTTGCAAGTCACTATCTGACGATATAAATTCTTTTTTACAACCTGTTAAAAGGAGTGAAAATATAGCAAATGCACCAACTGTTTTTAATAGATTCATGTTTCTTTTCATAGAGGTTTTAGGGGTAAAACGTTTAACCTAGCAATTCATTGTAAAACTCGGTATAAGCATCTGAAAAATCATCAAATGGTTTAAAATCCAATACCGGTTTGTTGGAGTTGGTTAAGTAGTTTTCCAATTCATCAGGGATGACTTCAGAACCTACAATTAAGGCATCAGAATTGTCTATGGCTACCTTCATTAAGTTGTTGTAGGTTGGTTCTTCCAAGGTATTGACCATGGCATCACTGATATTGTCAAATTTAATTTTCCCAGACATGCCTTTATTCAATGTACCATCAAAGCTCTGTCCGTAAATAGAAGTTACTATTTTACTTTCGTTAAATAAGGGTTCGTCTTGATAGTATTCTTTTAGATAAAGAGGCAATAAAGAAGCTAGCCATCCGTGTACATGAATAATGTCTGGAGACCAATTTAATTTCTTAACCGTTTCAATAACACCTTTTGCAAAAAATATGGCGCGCTCATCGTTGTCTGGAAAGAGATTACCTTCTTCGTCGGTTAATGTTGCTTTTCTTTTGAAATATTCGTCGTTGTCAATAAAGTAAACCTGAATACGTTCCTTTGGGATGGAGGCTACTTTAATGATAAGTGGCATATCTAAATCATTTATGACCAAATTAATCCCTGAAAGTCTAATCACCTCGTGTAGTTGGTGTCTTCTTTCATTAATATTACCATATCTTGGCATAAAAATCCTAATTTGCCCACCTTGTTGGTTTACCATCCTTGGGGCTTCAAACGACATGGAAGAGATTTCGGTTTCGGGTAAATAAGGCACTACTTCAGATGATACATACAATATCCTCTTATCTTTCATAAACTTGTAAGTTTTTGGCAATTCAGAATAAAAAACATGCGAAATTACAAAATTTTATGCAGATTCCCTTTAAAATATTAATTTTGCGCCCGTTAATTTTTTACTAAATATGCCGATTTTCAAGGATAAGAAAAGTTTGCAGAAGGTTATTCATGCCTACAAGTCTAAAGGAAGTAAAATAGGTTTAGTGCCTACTATGGGGGCTTTACACGAGGCCCATCTGTGCCTAGTTAGGGAAGCTTTGAATGATAATGATTGGGTGGTGGTGAGTATTTTTGTGAACCCAACCCAGTTTGATAAAAAGGAGGATTTGGATAATTATCCACAAACTTTGGAGCAGGATGTTACTTTGTTAAAGGAGGTTTCCCAAGATATTTTGGTTTTCGCACCATCTGTTGAGGATATGTACGAAGGAAACACGGTGGCAGAGCATTTTGATTTTGGCGGTTTAGAACACGAAATGGAGGGTAAATTCAGGACTGGCCATTTTGATGGTGTGGGAACCATTGTAAAGCGCTTGTTTGAAATCGTTGAACCAGATGTCGCCTATTTTGGAAAGAAGGATTATCAGCAGTTACGGATTATTGAGAAAATGGTCGAAAAGCATCAGATTCCCGTATTGATTAAGGGTTGTGAAATTCACAGAGAGCCCAATGGATTGGCGATGAGTTCCAGAAATATGAGGCTTACTCCAGATCAACGAGAAAAGGCTTCTGTAATCTATAAGATCTTGAATACTGCCAAAGAAAAGTTTGGCACAAAAAGTGCTAATAAAATTACGGAGTGGGTTGAAAAACAGTTAGCTAAGCATGCCATGTTTCAATTGGAATATTTTACTATTGCTGATTCGGAAACCTTAAAACCAATTCAAAGAAAGTCTAAAAACAAACATTACAGAGCGTTTATAGCGGTATACGCTGATAAAATAAGATTGATTGATAATATCGCTTTAAATTAATTACCTTTGCCACATGCAAGTACACGTAGTAAAATCTAAGATTCACAGGGTAAAATGTACAGGTGCAGACCTAAATTACATTGGGAGTATCACTATTGATGAAGACCTAATGGAGGCTGCTAACATTATCCAAGGTGAGAAGGTTCAAATAGTGAACAATGATAATGGAGAACGATTAGAAACTTATGTGATTCCTGGACCAAGAAATAGCGGAGAAATTACATTGAATGGAGCGGCAGCAAGGAAAGTATCGGTTGGAGATACTTTAATCCTAATATGCTATGCCATTATGGAATTTGAGGAGGCCAAAACGTTTCAGCCTGCTCTTGTTTTTCCGGATGAAAGCACCAATTTATTGAAATAATTTGAGCTCCACATTAAAGAAATATTCAAAAATCATACTCCCAATTTTATTGGGAGTTTTTTTAATGTGGTTTTCACTGCAGCAAGTGTCCTTCCATGAATTGTTGGGATACTTTAAAAATGCCAATTATACTTGGGTTGGTTTAGGAGTTCTTTTTGGGATATTAAGTCATTTATCAAGAGCCTATCGATGGAAATACCTATTAGAGCCTTTGGGTTACAGAGTAGATTTTTGGAATAGTGTGATGTCTGTATTTTCAGGATATTTAATTAACTATACCATTCCTAGAGCGGGTGAAGTTGCTAGAGCCTCCTTACTTACCACTTATGAAGAGGTGGAATTTGAAAAGGTTTTTGGGACCATTGTGGCTGAAAGAATGGCCGATTTACTTATGATGGTTGTAGTCATATCGATGACCCTCTTCATTCAATTTGATTTTATTTCCAGTTTTTTTATGGGTAAGATTCAAAGTCAAAATTTGGGTATTGGTTTGGTTTTGTTGCTTTTAGCATTTGGAGCGTTCGCTTTTCTAGTTTTTAAAAGTTCTTCCAAATGGGCTATTAAAATAAAGCACTTCGTTAATGGTTTGGTTCAAGGGGTTCTAAGTATTACAAGAATGGAAAATAAATGGGCTTTTATGGGGCATACCGTATTTATTTGGGTGATGTATATACTCATGTTTTATGTAGTAACCTTTGCAGTTGATGAATTGCGAGGTGTCACTCTAGGTATGGCTTTGTTAGGTTTCATTTCTGCTAGTTTTAGTATTGCAGCAACCAATGCGGGCATAGGTGCTTACCCATTAGCTGTATTTGCAGCTTTTTCCCTTTATGGGCTGGCAAAAGCTCCTAGTTTGGCATTTGGTTGGATCACCTGGGCCTCCCAAACTTTTATGTTGGTGCTTTTGGGTGGATTGTCTCTAATCTTATTGCCAATTTATAACCGATTGAAAAATAACTGATTCCGAAACATTTTTATTTTAAAACCTACTTCAAATTTGCTATCTTGCCATAAGGTACGAACTTAACCCCTATTCATGAAAAGATTTATCTGCCTCACTTTTGTTCTGCTTTTATTTCAGTCGTTGACTGCCCAAGTTATTTATGAGCCTTTCAATTCGGCCAAATTAGGGCGTAATTGTGAAATTAAAATCCAATTACCTCGCGGATACGATTCCGAAGAGAAAATTGAATATCCATTGATTGTGGTTCTTGATGGAGACTACTTGTTTGAGCCAGTAATAGGTAATGTAGATTATCAGTCTTATTGGGACGATATGCCTGGTTGTATCGTGGTAGGGATTAATCAAGATCAAACACGTACCGATGACTTTTCGGTTACAGAGGAGAATTATTTTCCATCGATGGATGGGGCTAAGTTTTTTGAATTTGTAGGACAGGAATTGGTGCCCTATATCAATGATACGTATCACGCATCTGATTTTAGAATCATAGTAGGTCATGATTTGAGCGCCAACTTTTTGAATTTTTATTTGTTCAAGGAATTGCCTCTGTTTAGAGCTTATGTATCTTTAAGTCCAGACTTGTCACCTATGATGGTTGAAAGGTTGGGAGAAAAGATGCCAGCTGTCCAGACAGATACATTTTACTATTTGGCTACTGGAGAAGAAGATGCCTCTGCTTTAAAAGAAGGAATTGAGTCTTGTAATGCAGTTTTATCTGCCGTCGAAAACCCTAAATTTCATTACCGTTTTGATAATTTTGAAGCCACAAACCATTATTCATTGGTGGGGTTGGCATTGCCAAAAGCCATTAGTCAAATATTTAATTTATACAAGCCTATTACTAAAAAGGAATATCAAGAAGACATCCTTACATATGAAGGGTCGCCTTATGATTATCTTGTTAAAAAATATGAAAGTATTGAATCTTTCTACGGATTCAAGAAAAAGCTGATTGAAAATGATATTCGAGCTATAGCAGCTGCTTCTAATAAAAAGGATGATATTGAATCTCTTGAAAATTTGGCTAAATGGGCAAAAAAGGAATACCCAGATTCTATGATTAGTTCGTACTATATGGGTATGTGGCATGAAAAGGCTGGCGATTTGAAACGTGCCTTACATAGCTACCAAAGTGGTTTGCTTCTTCAATCATCCCAGTTTATTGATAAGGATATGTTGCTTGAAAAGATGTACGAAATTAAGGGCGAGAATTAATCAATATTGTATTTCGTCGAAAAAATTTAGCATTTTAACTAATAAGTAGTATGTTTACGTCGCAATCTAACTCTACTTATCATGAAAAAAGCTTTAATCCTAACACTAGCTTTAACCATTATTGGTGTTACTTTCGCCCAAACATCTACCAAAGTTTTTGAGTCTTCTAAGCTGAATTCTAAAAGAACACTTAAAATTCATTTGCCAAAGAATTATGACCCAAGCTCAAATTTGAAATATCCTTTGGTTTTTGTATTTGACGCAGATTACCTGTTTGAGCCAGTAGTGGGACAAACCAAGTTTCAATCTTACTTTGATGAAATGCCAGGTTCCATTATTGTTGGTGTAGTTCAAGGAAATGAAAGAGTTTATGACAGTTTTTTTGATGATGTAACTGGATTACCATTAGAGTCTGGGGCTCGTTTTTTTGAATTTGTTGGACAGGAATTGATTCCGTATTTGGATTCTAAATATAAAACAAGTGATTTTAGAGTGGCTGTTGGTCACAACATTATGGGGAACTTCATCAACTCCTTTATGTTAAAAGACAAGCCCTTGTTCCATGCCTATGTGAATTTAAGTCCAGATTTGAAAGGGTCTATGGGAGACAATATCGTTCATAGATTATCTAATGCAAGAAGTGAATTTTTCTATTATATGGCTACGAGTACAGATGATAAGCGCATGTTGCATGAGACTATCATGGAAACTAATGGAAAGATCAAACAAATAGAAAATACCAATGTCACCTATTATTTTGATGAATTTAAAGACGAATCCCATTATACTTTAGTAACGGGAGCTATTTCTAGGGCTTTTGACAAAATATTTGAATTGTATAAGCCATTGCAAGAAAAGGAGTTAAAGGAAAAAGTGCTTCCTTATGAAGGTACTTTAGATAAATATTTAGTGGATCGATACAAAAAGATTGAAGACCGTTTTGGAATCGTTAAACCTATTGCTGAGGAAGAGTTTCAAAAAGTAGTAGCTGTGGCTGAAGAACGTGAAGACTTGGAATCCTTGGAAAAATTAGGAAAATTGGCCAATAAGGAATATCCAGAATCCATGTTAGGTGATTATTATCTGGCGCAGCATGCAGAGAAAATTGGGAAACCTAAAAAAGCAGTTAAATTTTATGAAGAAGCTCTGTTATTAGATGCGACAACCAGTATCACTTATGAAGATGTTTCTTTAAAATTACAGGAGATTAAGGCCACTCTAGAAGAACAGGATATTGAAGATCCAGACTTGGAAGGAGAGGGCGCTGAAATCTTGACAGAAGAGCTAACAGAAGGGGTAGCTGTCGAAGGTAGCACTGAAGATTAAAATTCTCAAGTTACTCCACAATAATCCATAAATATCGCTTATTTTTAGTCCAAATTTTATTTTGTGGCTAAAGTCAAAACAACCTTTTTTTGTCAAAATTGTGGTAGTCAGTTTTCCAAATGGCAAGGGCAGTGTACTACTTGTAAACAATGGAACACCATTGTGGAAGAAGTCGTTCAAAAATCTGAAAAAAGCGATTGGAAATCTTCTACATCTTCATCCGCAAAACGCGTTTCAAAGCCGTTAAAAATTGCAGAAATTGATTCAACAGAAGAATCAAGGTGGAACACTTTAAACCAGGAGTTCAACCGGGTTCTTGGTGGCGGTTTGGTTCCTGGGTCTTTAACGTTACTTGGAGGGGAGCCTGGAATTGGAAAGAGTACACTTCTCTTACAAATTGCCTTAAAACTTCCTTTTAAAACCCTTTATGTTTCTGGGGAAGAGAGTCAAAAGCAAATAAAAATGCGTGCCGAACGAATCAATCCTCAAAACACAACCTGTTTGGTACTTACAGAAACAAACACCCAAAACATTTTTAGGCAAATTGAGACGGTGGAACCAGATATTGTGGTCATTGATTCGATTCAAACCTTACATAGTGATTTTATAGAATCTTCTGCGGGTAGTATTTCTCAGATTAAGGAATGTACGGCTGAATTGATCAAGTTTGCAAAAGAAACGGCAACTCCGGTTATATTGATTGGGCACATTACAAAGGATGGAACAATTGCTGGTCCGAAAATATTGGAACATATGGTAGATACGGTTCTTCAATTTGAAGGTGATAGAAACCATGTGTTTAGAATCCTAAGGGCACATAAAAACCGATTTGGCTCAACTAATGAATTAGGCATTTATGAAATGTTGGGTTCCGGCCTAAGGGAAGTGAATAATCCAAGTGAGATTCTTATTTCTGAAAAAGATGATGAGTTGAGCGGTCATGCTATTGCAGCAACTTTGGAAGGAATGAGGCCTTTGATGATTGAGGTACAGGCCTTGGTTAGTACCGCTGTATATGGCACGCCACAACGTTCTGCAACTGGATTTAATGCAAAGCGTCTCAATATGCTTTTGGCGGTATTAGAGAAACGTGCCGGCTTTAGGTTGGGTGCTAAAGATGTGTTCTTGAATATCACTGGAGGTATTACGGTAGATGACCCTGCTATTGATTTGGCAGTAGTGGCATCAATTTTATCGTCAAATGAAGATGTCTCTATACCACAAGACTATTGTTTTGCAGCGGAAGTAGGCTTATCTGGTGAAATTAGACCCGTTCAGAGAGTGGAGCAACGCATCTTGGAAGCAGAGAAGTTGGGCTTTTCTACTATTTTCATCTCAAAATTCAACAAGCTATCTTTAAAACACACCAAGATTAAAATTCAATTGATTGCCAAAATAGAAGATTTGGTTGGATGGTTGGTTTAATTCCTTAGAACTTTAATATTCATCTTAAATCATTTATATTTAGGGAGATATTGTTTTATATTATGAAAAGAACACTTTTGCCTCTAGTTTTTCTTGGCGTCTTTATTTCCTTAAGTTTTATTTTCTATCCTATTGACGGGTATGAAACGACTGGTATTAAACGATTATACCAAATTCAAAAGTTTAAAGAGGATAGTATTCCATATAAACGTATTCCGCCAGGGGCTTATAAAAATTTGGCAGATATTAAATTGAATCTAACTAACATAAAGGAAGATAGTGTTGATTTGATATTGGTGGAGAATAAAGATTTTGAAAGTCGGGTCAATAAGCTATTTCCTAGTGGGAAATATTCAGCCGCTGTACTGGATATGTCTGATCCCGAGAACCTCAAATATGCGGCTTATAAGGAGAATGTGGGATATCAGCCCGGTAGTGTAGGTAAGATAGCTGTTTTAAATGCTGTGTTTTATCAACTGGGGAAATTATGTCCAGATTCTTGGGAGGATAGGGTTCGTTATTTGAAAAACAGGAATGTGTCGTCTCGATATTGGGGTACTGGTGACCATCATACCATACCAGTTTATGATATAGAAAAAGATAAATTGGTTAAGAGAAAAGTACAGGCAAGTGATGTCTTTTCTTTATATGAATGGTTGGACCATATGGTATCTGTAAGTAACAATGGCGCCGCTAGTGTAATGTACCGCGAAGCAATGTTAATGGCTGCTTTTGAAGAATATTATTTTACGTTGACTGAGGAAGAGGCTGAAAATTATTTTAAGGAAACACCTCGAGATTCATTAACCAATTTGGCAAATATGGTGGTTAATGAACCATTAAGAGAATTGGGTATTAGTGAAGATGAATGGCGCTTGGGAGGTATGTTTACCAGAGCTGCAGAAAAATATGTTGGCCGAAAGGGAGGAAGCATAGGGACGCCACAAGGCTTGATGAAATATTTAGTCAAATTAGAACAGGGTAAAGTAGTTGACGCGCAATCAAGTTTGGAGATTAAGCGTTTACTTTATTTGACAGACCGACGTATTAGGTATGCGAGATCACCTAAATTGGATAGCGCCGCTGTTTATTTTAAATCGGGAAGTTTTTATAAATGTGATAGGGAAAAAGATCCAAATTGTAAGCAATACGCTGGCAATGTCTACAATTATATGAATTCAGTTATCATTGTCGAACACGATGATGGTACCAAGTATATAGTTTGTTTAATGACCAATGTTCTCAACAAAAATTCGGCAGGAGCTCACATGTATTTAGCTGGAAAAATTGACGATTTGATTACTAAAGATCATTTGGATAGTATGCCCTCCGAACTTGATGTAGATTATAGGGATGATGAAGATCAAGGTGATGGTTAAGCAGAATTGGCAAACTGTTTCATAGTTTCAGCTGCATAGATTCTTATGGCTCTATTGGTGTGTTTTTGCATGTCTGAAACTTCCGATGAAAGAGTGGATAAATTTAGAACTTTTATCAAGTGTAAAACTTCTAACTTAACACGATTATCTCTTTTCTTGAGTAAAAGTTTGAGGTAGGCCATCTCTGGAACAATATTGATTTTTAAAGGGACATGCTTCAATTCTTGCTCTTCAACAATATAATATTCCACTAATGGTAAAATTCTATTGCTTAGTTGACTTTGTAATAAATTGTCCAAGAATTCCAAAGCGTTGATTCGTGCTTCCTTTGTTTCACTCAGAATACCCGAGTAGCTCACATTCATATCTGCCTCTTCGTAGAGAATGCTCAATAGTTTGAAAATGCAAAGAAAGCTTTGATCTAATTGTTTTTCCAAAAGGTCCTTTAAACTTTCCTGAGCGATTTTTATTTCGAATTGGTCGTCATCTTCCTGGTGCTGAATATCTTGTGATTTCAACACGTAAATTATGGAACTTAAAACATCCAAAGTTTCCTTGGCAAACTCACATTCCCTTATTATTGATTTTTTGAAAGATCTACGGTTGAAAATGAGATTCTCGTTTTTTGATTTTAATTTTACCAATGCTTTTGAAGCTTCAAGTCTGATATAAACATCCTCGTTTTTAAGTAACCTGGATAGCATTTGCACTGAGTTTTGTGTTTCAAATGCCCCGATTATTTTTGGAATAAATCGCTTGATTTCATCATCTAAATTAATTTCATCATCTATATGTAGTAAGCGAGTTGAAATATCGGGGCCATAAGTTTTTAAAGCTTTTATGGCTTGATTTCTGAAAGCTTTTTCCTTTAAAAATGGGGTTAATAACGGAATGTAATCTTTTTCCAATGTAATAGCAGCTGCTTTAATGGCACGTTTTACGATATACTTACTTTTGTTGTATAAATGAATATTGATGAATGGGTAATATTTTTGAATGCCAGAATAGGCTATGGTTTCCAATAGTTCTGCAACTTCCACTTTATTAGAAAATCCATCGGGAGCACTTAATTCTTGGACCCAATCTGAAATTCGTGATTCCAAATGATATTTTTTAGCCAATTTTTTGTTTTGTGATGTTTCCTTGGCTAAACAAAGTAATGCTGCCCTCGCTATTCTTGGGTCATGATGGTTTAAAAATTGATCAAAAAATGCTGTTTTACTTTTATAAGAGAAATCCAATAAATATTCAAGGGCATAATAAATTACTTCTGGGTCTGGTTCCTTTAATAGTGCTTCAATCTTTTCTTTAGATACGTCCGATTTAAAATGATGTAATTGCCGAATTACAGCTTTTTTAATTTTGTTTGAAGGGTGTTTTAACAACTGAATTATTTCTGGTCTGAGTGCCGAAATTTTATAGGGGCTTAATCTTCCCAATAAATCAATTATTTCCTTTGGGGTAGCTGAAATAAAAACTTTTCTAGCATATGCCAATGTAGAAGCTTTATTATGCTTCTTTTCTTCATGATGATCATAGTTCAAGTTGCGTTGGATATTGAGTCTAAAGGAATTAAAATAAGTCTCCCGGAGTTTATAGATTAGAATAATCCAAAGGAGGGAGAAGAACACTACCAATAAGGTGAGATGGAAGGACTCTAATTTTAGTTTCCTAACCATTATAAAAAGCATAAGACCAGCAAAACCTGTTGCCATACTATCAACGGCCACATCTATAAAAGATTTCGCTTGATTTTTAATTTGGAAGGGTATCGGCATGATTGATAATTCCGTTGCCGCTTTATTTAAACTTTGTTTAAAACTACCATCAATACCTTTGATTAATATTAAAACCCATAATTCTGGAATGGCAATGAGAAGCAAACTTCCTAATGCGATGCCCAATGGTAGGATTAATAGGGATGAAGATACGCCTAGTCTACTAAGTAATTTATTGGTTAAAAACAATTGAGTCCCTAAGGCTATGACATTGAAGGTAGAAAACCAAAACCCAAAAAATGAGGCAAGTTTATCTGGGTCTGTAATGGACTTTTGGGCCAAATCACTAAACTGGAAATCTACTATTTTGGCAACAATCACGCCCAGTCCAGTAATAAGGGCTAAATATGATAAATGCTTTGATTTTAAAACAATTTTAAATGCTGATTCATGTGATGAAGTTTCAACTTGTATTCGCTGTTTTTTAGTGAATTCATTTAGTTTTTTAACCCTCCAATGCCAGATTTGTTGAATAACTGGGATGCAGCACAAAATAAAGAAGGACGCCAATAGGATGGCATCTCCGTTACTATATCGAGAAACAATAATACTTGTAAGATAACCACCAAAAATACCACCGGCTATAGCTCCCGCTCCTATAAAACCAAAAAGGCGTTTTGCTTCTCTTGCATTAAAAACCAAATTGGCTAACATCCAAAATTGAGAAGTAGCAATCACGGCAAATAGAGCAACACCTACATAATAGATATACAAATAGTATTCCCCTAAGTTTCCAGAGTTCATGATTAAATAGAGGGAGATAAACCCTAAGCTAAAGAAAATTAGGGTTGTAGTAATTACCTTGTTCAATGAGAATCTAACAACAGCACGATTGTAAAAGTAGGTGATACAAGTAGCAATCACGGCCACTAAAATATATCCCAAGGGCAAGTGTTCGGCTCCCAATTTTGACAAGAACAAAGCATTAACAGTGGGTTTTACGATTAATAAAACGGTAATTATTAAAAAGATATAAAGCTGCATTAGGAATGAAATGCGAATTTCTCCGTCTCGCAGCCCAAATGTTTTGTTGATTAAGGCTCTTATCAAAATGTAAGAATGATTATTCACTTAATATTAAGCATTCTAAATCAATGCGTATAGGGAATTAACAAAATTTAAACTTTCTAAGGAGGGGTGTTTTTGGGTTTGTTAGCAAATGAAACCGTTTAATCAGCGTCAGTCATTCTAAAATCCCATATTTTATCAGCTTATTTCTCTAAAAATCATTAATTTCGCACGTCGATTTGAATACATGTAACAATGAGTAAGAAATTCCCTGAATATAAAGGCCTTGACTTGCCAAATGTGGCTAGTGAAATCCTTGATTATTGGAAAGAAAATAACATATTCGAAAAGAGTGTCACCACACGAGAAAACGCTAAGCCATTTGTGTTTTTTGAGGGTCCACCGTCAGCTAATGGCTTGCCTGGTGTTCACCATGTTTTGGCACGAGCTATCAAAGATATATTCCCTCGATACAAAACCATGAAGGGATTCCAAGTAAAGCGTAAAGCTGGTTGGGATACACATGGTTTGCCTATTGAGTTGGGTGTTGAAAAGGAGCTGGGAATTACTAAAGAGGATATCGGTAAAACCATTTCTGTTGAGGATTATAATGCTGCCTGTAGAAAAGCTGTAATGCGTTATACTGATGTTTGGAATGACCTTACAGAAAAAATGGGGTATTGGGTTGATATGGATGATCCATACATCACCTATGAGCCTAAGTATATGGAAAGTGTTTGGTGGTTGTTGAAGCAGATTTATGACAAGAACTTATTGTATAAAGGCTATACCATTCAACCCTATTCGCCAAAGGCAGGAACGGGTCTAAGTTCACACGAATTAAACCAGCCAGGAACCTATCAGGATGTTACTGATACAACAGTAGTGGCTCAATTTAAAGCTAAACCAGAAAGCTTACCTGATTTTCTTCAGGGAGAAGGGGACATTCATTTCTTAGCATGGACTACAACACCTTGGACGTTACCAAGTAATACAGCTTTAACTGTAGGGCCAAAAATAGATTATGTATTGGTCGAAAGTTTTAACCAATATACTTTTGAGCCAATAAAGGTGGTTTTAGGGAAGCCTTTAGTTAACAAGCAGTTCTCTGGTAAGTTTTTTGAGGCTGAATCGGCCGAAGATATTGCCAATTATACCCAAGAGGATAAAAAGATTCCTTTCCGCATTCTTAAAGAATTTAAAGGGAGTGATTTGGTAGGAATCAAATATGAGCAATTGTTGGCCTATGCCCTACCTTTTGAAAACCCAGAAAATGCGTTTAGGGTAATTTCTGGAGATTTCGTAACTACTGAGGATGGTACTGGAATTGTGCATACGGCACCTACTTTTGGTGCAGATGATGCCTTAGTAGCCAAACAGGCGACCCCAGAAGTGCCTCCTATGTTGGTCAAGGATGAAAACGACAATTTAGTTCCGTTGGTGGATTTACAGGGTAAATTCCGTCCTGAAATGGGTGAATTTGCTGGTCAATATGTGAAGAACGAGTATTATGCAGATGGAGAGGCGCCAGAAAAATCTGTTGATGTTGAGTTGGCCATCAAATTGAAAATTGAAAATAAAGCCTTTAAGGTTGAAAAATATAAGCACAGTTACCCGAATTGTTGGAGAACAGATAAACCAATTTTGTATTATCCATTAGATTCTTGGTTTATCAAGGTGACTGATGTGAAAGAACGTATGGTAGCCTTAAACAATACCATTAACTGGAAACCTAAGGCTACAGGTACAGGGCGTTTTGGAAATTGGTTAGCCAATGCCAATGATTGGAACCTGTCGCGTTCGCGTTATTGGGGTATTCCTTTGCCTATTTGGAGAACTGAAGATGGAAGAGAAGAATTGTGTATAGGTTCGGTTGAAGAATTAAAGTCGGAAATGACCAACGCAATCGAAGCGGGGGTTCTGGGTCAAGATATTTTTGCCGACTTTGAAGTGGGGAATATGACTGATGACAATTATGACAAATTAGATTTACATAAAAATATTGTTGATCAGATTACTTTGGTGTCCCCTTCAGGGAAACCGATGAAAAGAGAAAGTGACTTGATTGATGTTTGGTTTGATTCTGGTTCCATGCCATATGCACAGTGGCATTATCCGTTTGAGAATAAAGAGAAAATAGATGGTCATACTTCTTATCCGGCTGATTTTATTGCCGAAGGAGTTGATCAAACCAGAGGTTGGTTCTATACATTACATGCTATTGGAACTATGGTGTTTGATTCGGTAGCTTATAAAAATGTGGTATCAAACGGACTCGTTCTTGATAAAAACGGACAGAAAATGTCCAAGCGTTTGGGGAATGCCGTTGATCCTTTTGAAACACTTTCCACTTACGGGGCAGATGCTACCCGTTGGTATATGATTAGTAATGCCAACCCGTGGGACAATCTTAAATTTGATATAGAAGGAATTGAAGAGGTGAAACGTAAGTTCTTTGGAACCCTTTATAACACCTATTCGTTCTTTTCTTTATATACCAATTTAGACAATTTTACTTATAGTGAGGCGGATTTGCCTTTGGAAGAACGCCCAGAACTGGATCGATGGATTTTATCGGAATTGCATACTTTAATTCAAAAAGTGGATGCGTTTTATGCCGATTATGAGCCTACCAAAGCGGCTAGAGCTATTTCAGATTTTACTCAGGAATACCTGAGTAATTGGTATGTAAGGTTAAGTAGAAGGCGCTTCTGGAAAGGAGATTATGAAACAGATAAGATCTCTGCTTACCAGACACTTTATACTTGTATGGTGACTTTGGCTAAGTTGGGAGCTCCTATTGCTCCATTCTTTATGGATAAGCTATATCAAGACTTGAATGGTGTGACCCAAAAGGAACCATTTGAAAGTGTACATTTAGCGGAGTTTCCACAGTTTGATGAGATGTTTGTTGACAAGGAATTGGAACGCAAAATGGAAGCTGCACAAACTATTTCTTCATTGGTACTTTCTTTAAGAGCCAAAGAGAAAATCAAGGTACGTCAACCATTGCAAAAGATTATGGTTCCCATAGATAACCAACAACAAAAAGAAGAAATCTTGGCAGTTGGGGATTTGATTAAAAGAGAAGTTAATATCAAAGAAATAGACCTTCTAGAAGATGCTTCTGATATTTTGGTTAAGAATATCAAGCCAAACTTTAAAGCTTTGGGGCCTAAATATGGTAAGGATATGAAGTCTATAGCGGCTAAAGTGGCTCAATTTAATGCGGATGACATCAAAAAAATAGAGCAAAATGGCGAAATTGACGTTGATATTAACGGAAAAAATATTACTTTAGGCAGCGATGATTTTGAAATAACGTCACAAGATATTGAGGGTTGGTTGGTTGCCAACGAGGGTTCATTAACCGTTGCCCTTGATGTTACCATTAATGAAGATTTACGTGAAGAAGGTATTGCCCGTGAGTTGGTAAACCGAATCCAAAACCTCCGTAAAGATTCAGGATTTGAAGTAACCGATCGTATTGATGTTTCCCTGCAATGGGAAGAAAACATTGAAAAGGCAGTCGCTTCAAATATGGAATATATAAAAGAAGAAACACTAACTGAAGAACTTGAAATTTTAGATCAAGTGAATGATGGTATAGAAATTGCTTTCGACGAAATAAATACCAAGTTGTTCATACAAAAACATTAAGATTATGTCAGTAGATGCAAACGTAAGATACTCAGATAAGGATTTAGCAGAATTCAAAGCCATAATACAAGAGAAAATTGAAAAGGCCAAACATGATTTGGAGCTGATTAAGAGCGCTTATATGAATGATTTGAATAATGGTACAGATGATACGTCTCCAACATTTAAAGCCTTTGAAGAGGGAAGCGAAACCATGAGTAAGGAAGCCAACTCCCAATTGGCCATTCGTCAAGAGAAGTTTATTAGAGACTTAAAGAATGCCTTGATTCGAATTGAAAACAAGACCTATGGTATTTGTCGTGTTACTGGAAAACTAATAAGCAAAGAACGCTTGAAATTGGTACCTCATGCAACTTTAAGCATTGAAGCCAAAAACATGCAATAAAAAATATATTTAAAAGATCTAAAGCGCTTCAAATTTATATTGAAGCGCTTTTTATTTTATGAAGATTCATGTTAGCTGTTTTTTAATGTTTTTGGGAACTCTATTTGCGTTCTCTCAAAAGGTCACGCATAAATCCTTTGATGACGATTTGGTGGCATTTTTGCAAATAGATTGCGACCAGTGTTTTCGAATAAACTTGGAAACCACCAAACAAGATAGGATAGAAATTCAAATGGCTGTTGAGGGGGAATATAATGAACAGGTCATTTTGTTGACGGAATCGAATTTGGATAGCTTAAAGATTTCTACGGCATTCCAACCTATCTTTAAAGCTCCAGACGATAAATTGGCAGCTCATAAAGCTCTTTCTATTGTTTTACACGTTAAGGTTCCCAACGAAAAAGTTGTATCTGTAAGAAGTGATTTGGCCTCAATTATGGTAAGAGGGCAATATCATAAGCTAAGAGTAGAATTAAAGCAGGGGCATTTTGATGGCTGGTTGCACCACCCTAATATTACAGTGCATACCCTTCAAGGTGACATAAATTTAGTGACCGATCAAGGAAATGCCCACCTCATTTCCAAAAATGGAAGCGTCTCTAAAGAAACTTTAGGTCCGGGTTCTAATGATATTGAGTTGAGGACTATTAACGGAAACATTCGGTTGCGTAAAACTGAAGAATAATTTTCTATTTTTGCTATTCAAATACGCTGCATGTCCTTAAAAAAATCCCTTGTTTTTATCATTCTTATTTTATTGGTAGACCAGATTAGTAAAATATATATAAAGACCCATTTTGTCTTAGGGGAAGATGTAGCAATTTTCAAATGGTTTAAGATTTATTTTGTGGAAAATGATGGGATGGCGTGGGGGACCAAAATAAGTGATTTTATTCCTTTTATGTCCGATCGGGTAGCCAAGTTATCCTTAACCATTTTTAGAATTGTTGCCATTTTAGGTATAGGCTATTGGCTTTATGATGTTACCAGAAAAAGGACTTCTAAAATTATGATTTTGGCGGTGGCCTTAATATTTGCAGGGGCATTGGGTAATATTCTGGATTCCGTTTTTTATGGAATTTTGTTTAGTGATAGTTATGGCCAAGTAGCTACGTTTTTACCACAAGAGGGAGGCTATGAATCCATGTTTCATGGGAAGGTGGTTGATATGCTTTATTTTCCTATTTGGAAAGGTTATTTGCCAGAATGGATTCCTTATTATGGCGGTCAATTCTTTACATTTTTTGAGCCTGTTTTTAATGTAGCCGATGTAGCCATCAGCACAGGTTTTGGGATGCTAATTGTATTTAACCGACAGGCTTTTTCAAAGAATTAAATTCTTTAAAAAAAACTACTTTTTTATATGTAGTCCTTTCTGCTTCCATAGGGGAGGTGTGTGGTTTATTTTTAAGGACAAGACATCAAAACAGTTTCTGTTTTGATATTTAGGCAAAAGCAAGGGAAACTCTTGAGGCTTTCCAAAACTTGGTGATAATGTTTATATTTGACCCCAAAATAAACCATTCACATCTCTTTAGCCTAAATATTGCCCCATGATAAAACAAAACTACTTATTCTGGTTTTTAATGCTATTTATTTTATTTTCTTGTTCTTCTAATGACGAACAAGGAAGTTCTCAAAATCAAAATAGAGCTTTATGGGGTGTATGGGGTCATGTTGCACTTTCAATAGAGGGAGGGGATCCAATTACTTTATATTGCCCTTTGATACTTTCTGTAGGAGCGACAGATTTTCAAGAAATGCGATATTACAATGATGCCTGTGAGTCTTTAGATAGAACCATAGGTACTTACGTTTTTGAAAATTCTCTTATCACCTTTCAGGAAACAGACGGCCCATCCTATACCTATACAGTCATATCGCTAACAGACAATGAGATGATAACACAAAACATAGATCCTTATAGTGATGAAGTCATGGAGCATACTTGGGAAAAACTAGATGACATTTAAAACTAGGCTGAATTTCATCAAATAAAGTAAAAAATACGTAGAACTACGTACATTCAGGAGAATGTAAAATTGTTAGTTTTGTCATCCCAAAGATTTTTGATCTTACCTATGAATACCCACGCTAGCACCTAACATTGTTGGGTGCTAGGGGTAATCTAATTGTTACCTCCTTAATAATTGATTTAACTAAATTAATTTTTTTAAAAAGCATATACCTTATTCGGGGTAACGCAATAATCCAAATTGATATCATTCGCAAATCGTTCTGCAATATGGTCTTCAGGCTCAAAAAAGGACAGTCCTATTTTTATGGTGTCAGGTCCGCAATCTGCAAGAAATCGATCGTAAAACCCTTTGCCATAGCCTATTCTATGCCCTTGTTTGTCAAATGCCATTAAAGGAACGAAGACAACCTCTAAGTTGGAAGAAGGAATAGGAATTCCGTCAACAGGCTCTGGTATGTTATAGGAATTTTTTTTAAGAACTGTGGCATCTGTCAATAAGTAATGAGTCATGGTTCCTGTTTCAAAATCACTTTTGGAAAGGACGATGTTTTTGTCTTTTCCCGAGAGAATATGAATGATATCGTCAGTATGAACTTCTTTTTGTTCAACTATGGATAGGAAAATGTGATAAAAGCTGTGATTCCAAATATCCATGGTCAACAGTCTATTGGCTATTTGAAGGCTAAGGTTCAGGATATCATCTTCACTTAGGGTATTTCGTTTGGCCTTGTAGGCTTTCCTCAATTCCTGTTTGGTCATTTTAATTTGGTAGTAATATGAAACAAAGCATCTCCTTGGTAAACGATAGGGGATTCATTCACATTGATAATGTATCCCGAATTAAAGGCCTTGACGGGATGTATAAATTTTCCGTAAGGATCTGTTATGTGACCTAAAACATCCCCTTTGGATACCAAGCTATTGACAGTGATGATAGCCTTGAACATGCCAGAAAAATTGGCTCTTTGCCACCTGCTTGTCAAAATGAAAACGGGCTTCTTCCTTGGGCGTGTTACTTTGAATTTAGTTGACAGCATGTCCAAATGCTTTAGCGTACGCTTAATTCCCTCTACAGCTGTCGCTGATATTTGAGGGTCTATATGGTTAGATTTACCTCCCTCAAACAACAACATTGGGATGCCTAACTTGCTGGTCACATTTCGAAATGATTTCTTGATGTTTTTGGAGTATAGCACAAATGGCGCATTAAAAACCTGAGCCAAATGGTCTAATTCGGGGTCGTTTTTGACAATTCTGATTTGTGGTGCATTAAAGCGGCCTGCTCCCCCTGTATGGAAGTCCATAATGAAATCAACATCAGGGATGACTTCATTCACTAATTTATAAGCCACCCTGCTCGCTAATGAGCCCTTTTTAGTGCCAGGAAATACACGGTTCAAATCACGGCCATCGGGAAATTCCCTAGTTAGGTTAATAAACCCAAACACATTAATTACTGGTAAGCAAATAATAGTTCCTCGTTTGGGTTTGTTAATGCCTAAGGAAATAATTTGTCTTACAATTTCAACTCCATTAACTTCATCACCATGTAAACCGCCTGTAATCAAAACAACAGGTCCGGGTTTTTTAGAGCGTTCAATAATCACAGGGACATCCACACTGGAAGAGGTATGCAAATTGGCCACATCAAAGCGCAATTCACATCGTTCGCCTTCACGAATCTCCTTTCCTAAGACATGAATGGATTTTTTCTGTGAGTCGGTCATTATTTGTTTCTTTCTATGTAGGTAAGGATAGCTCTAGCAATGTTACGTCCCGTAGCCTTTTCTATGCCTTCTAAACCAGGAGTTGAATTGACTTCTAGTAAGAGAGGACCTCTAGCAGATTGTAGCATATCCACCCCACAAACAGGCAATTTCAATGCTCTTGCCGCTCCCATGGCTAATTTTAGTTCTGAATCACTTAGCTTTATCAAGGAAGCTGATCCGCCACGATGTAAATTGGAGCGAAATTCACCTTCTTTACTCTGTCTTTTCATAGCGCCTACTACTTGACCATCAACCACCAGCGCTCTTAAGTCAGCCCCTTTCGCTTCCTTAATGAATTCCTGAACGATAACCCTAGCTTGCAAACCATTAAAGGCTTCTAATACAGATTCGGCTGCATTTTTGGTTTCAGCCAAAACCACGCCCAATCCTTGGGTACCTTCCAGAAGCTTAATAATAACGGGTGTTCCGCCTACATGTTCAATGACTTCCTCAACATCTCGTGAATAGTTGGTGAAAACCGTTTTAGGCATACCAATCCCGGCTTTACTTAGGCGTTGTAGGCTTCTTAGTTTATCTCGAGAGCGAATGATAGCATCAGAAGTGGCTGTTGTAAAAACTCCCATCATTTCAAATTGCCTTACAACGGCGCAACCGTAGAAGGTAACCGATGTTCCAATTCTGGGGATGATGGCATCCACATAATCCAGATATCTGTTTTTGTAATAGATGGTGGGTTTTTCCTTTTCGATAATAATATCGCATTTCAAAGGGTCGATCACTTCTACTTCGTGACCTCTTTTAAAGCCTTCTTCAATTAGGCGTTCTGTTGAATACAGGTTGGTGTTTCTAGACAGAATGACAATGTTCATGGGCACATTGGTTTTGGGATAGGTTTTGTTGACTTACATCAACCAAAAATTTTTTGTTTAAAAATTGCCTTCCAAGCAAAACGGGAAACTTCATATCATCCCGCGTGCTTAAAGTTAAATTAATTGTATAGGTTTTACCAAATAATATGATACTGGATTTTACTTTAAATCGATTTTCCTTAAATCCATTACTGCTTTTTACATCCGTTTTAGAGTAGGAATCAAATATTACTTGTTTCCCACTAAAGTTGGGGTGGCCAGCACTGTAAAAGGTGCAGTAAAGCTTTTGGTCCTTTTCTTCAATTTGCGAACAATGGATAGCAGAAGTGTAAGCTCCTGTATCAATTTTTACATCCACTTGAAACAATCCTAGCTTAGGGAAGTCTGCTACGTCTGTCCTACCAATTATTTTCTTCTCCATCTCTTAGGGTTTTAAAAAGTGGCACAATGTAAGGAATATGATGCTTCAAAAAGCTTAAATTTACATTAAATTTCAATGCATTGATAGATATATCTGTAACTTTGGGAAAATGGCCGACACATCGCTCGAAATTCAATTGAAAACGCTTCCGGATTTACCGGGAGTTTACCAATATTTTGATAAGGACGGTAAGATTCTTTACGTGGGAAAGGCTAAAAACCTAAAGAAACGGGTTTCTTCCTATTTCAACAAACATCATGATTATGGCAAGACAAGAGTACTTGTCAAAAAGATTGCCAACATTAAGCATATTGTTGTTGACACGGAAACCGATGCGCTTTTGTTGGAAAACAATCTCATCAAAAAGTATCAGCCACGGTATAATGTCATGCTCAAGGATGACAAATCCTACCCATGGATTTGTGTTAAAAAAGAGCGATTTCCAAGAGTTTTTAGTACTAGAAGGGTCATCAGGGATGGTAGTGAGTATTTTGGTCCTTATACCAGTATGAAAACCGTTTCCACTTTGTTGGAGTTGATTCGAGGACTTTTTCTGTTACGCACGTGCAATTATGACCTTTCCCAAGATAAAATTGAGGCAGATAAATATAAAGTTTGCTTAGAGTATCATTTGGACAATTGCAAGGGACCTTGTGAAGGTTTGGAAACTGAAGTGGCTTATCATGAAAATATTAACTCGATAAAAGAAATTTTAAAGGGGAACTTTAAAGATTCTCTGAATCAGTTTAAGTCTCAGATGAAAGCCTATGCCGAGGAAATGCGTTTTGAGGAAGCGCAAAAAATAAAGGAAAAAATAGAAGTGCTAGAAAATTACCAATCTAAATCTACTATTGTAAATCCGAAAATTAGCAATGTAGATGTCTTTTCCATTGTGAGCGATGAGAGCTTTGGGTATGTAAATTTTTTGCAATTGTCTTATGGCTCCATCATTAGATCTCATACACTTGAAATCAAGAAAAAACTTGAGGAAACTGACCATGAGTTGTTGGAGTTAGCCATCACAGAACTAAGACAGCGGTTTCATTCCAAATCAAAAGAGATATATGTGCCATTTGATGTTGAAGTGGGAGGAGGAATAAAAATAACAGTCCCCAAGTTGGGTGATAAAAAACACCTTTTGGATTTATCTACCCGCAATGCTAAATACTATCGATTGGAACGATTAAAACAGGTGAAGATTACAGATCCAGATAGACACGCCAATCGCATTATGGCCCAAATGAAGGCTGACTTAAGATTAAAAAGAGAACCTAGGCATATTGAGTGTTTTGATAATAGTAACATTCAAGGAACGAATCCTGTGGCTGCATGTGTGGTATTCAAGGATGGTAAGCCTAGTAAAAAAGATTATAGACATTTCAATATAAAAACAGTTGAAGGACCCGATGATTTTGCTTCTATGGAAGAGGTTGTATATCGCCGTTACAAACGTTTGCTTGAAGAAGAGCAACCCTTACCACAATTGATCATAATTGATGGGGGCAAGGGACAATTGTCCTCGGCTTTAAAGAGCTTGGATGTTTTGGGTTTGAGAGGTAAGATTGCGATAATCGGAATTGCTAAACGTTTGGAAGAATTATTTTATCCAAATGACCCAATTCCCTTATATTTAGATAAGAAAAGTGAAACCTTAAAAGTCATCCAGCAACTTAGGAATGAAGCACATCGATTTGGGATTGAACACCATCGGAATAGACGAAGCAAAACAGCATTGAATACCGAGTTAGAAACCATTCCCGGTGTAGGAGAAAAAACCATAGTTGAGTTATTAAAAAAGTTTAAGTCGGTAAGAAGGATATCCCACGCGAAATTGGATGAGTTGGAAGCTGTAGTTGGGAAATCCAGAGCTGAAAAAATATATAAATACTATCATAATTAATGAAAAGCCCCATTGTTTTTCTGTTGCTTTTGTTATTCGTAACATCTTCTGCTTTTTCACAGGCTAGAACTGATGATGAGGTCAAGGTGGGACTCGTTTTAAGTGGTGGTGGAGCCAAGGGGTTGGCACATATAGGTGCTCTTAAGGTTATAGATAGCTTGGGGATTCGGATTGATTATGTAGCTGGAACTAGTATGGGAGCTATTGTTGGTGCCTTATATGCTTCTGGTTATTCAGGAAAAGCTCTAGACTCCATTTTTCGGGATGTCGATTTTGATAAAATTATAAATGATGAGTTACCTCGGGCATCTAAAACATTCTACGAGCGGGACAACTCAGAGAAATATGCCATTACCCTTCCCTTTGATAATTATAAAATCAACTTACCATCAGCTCTATCAAGAGGGCAAAATACGTTGAGTTTATTGTCACAGTTGACATTGCACACCTGTGATGTTGATCAATTTGATCAATTGGATATTCCTTTTTTCTGTGTGGCTACCAACGTAGAAACTGGGGAGCCGGTGATTTTAGATAAAGGCAGTTTACCACTATCTATTGCGGCAAGTGGCGCTTTCCCGTCATTATTTCAACCCGTCATTATTGATGATCAAGTTTTGATTGATGGAGGGGTGGTCAATAATTATCCCATTGATGAGCTGAAAGCCAAAGGTATGGATGTGATTATAGGGGTAGATGTACAAGACGGTTTGGCTGATAGAGACCAATTAAAATCAGCCTTGTCCATTCTTTTGCAAATCAATAATTATCGTACCATCAATGACATGAAGGGAAAGATTGGACGGACTGATATATATATCAAACCAGATATTGAAGACTTTACCGTCATGTCTTTTGACGATGGGAATGAAATTATAACACAAGGGGAAATTGCAGCCAAAAAACTGGCAGATACACTTAGTCATTTGGCTGGAAAGCAAACAAAAAAACCAAGAGAAAGATTAACGATAAAACCCATTGATAGTTTGCGAATCAACTCCATTATTGTTTCTGGTACTGAAAAATATACAAGTAGCTATGTCATTGGTAAATTAAAATTCAAGGCTCAGAGCGAAATTTCTTATGAAGATTTGGTGACAGGCGTTAATAATTTGGCAGCCACAAATAACTTCCAGAGTGTGATTAACCGCTTAAAGTCGTCCAAATATCAAAAAGGCTATGATTTGTATATTCATGTAAAAGAAAGTCAGCTTAAAACCTATCTCAGATTCGGGTTGCATTATGATGAATTGTACAAATCAGCGGCTTTGTTGAATGTTACCAGGAAATCGGTTTTGTTTAAGAATGATATTGCCACCTTGGATGTAGGCTTAGGAGATAATATTAGGTACAATTTTGAATACTTTATTGATAAAGGATTTTATTGGAGTATCGGATTAAAGTCTAGGTTTAATCAATTCCAAAAGAATGTTTCATCTCGGTTGATAGATCCTTATCAAGCAGTTCAGCCCTTCAATAGTATCAATAAGTTTGATGTAGAGTTACAGGATTTTACAAATCAGTTTTATTTTCAAACCTTGTTTCGCCGTGATTTTGCCCTCATTTTAGGAGCAGAACATAAACATTTAAAAATTCACTCAGAGACTGTGGCCTCTGGAGATGATGAAGGAGAGACCCTATTTGAGAATAGTAATTATTTGAGTGTATTTGGGAAGTTGAAATTGGATACTTTCGATAACAAATACTTCCCTAATCAAGGTTTTTATGTGGATGGGGATTTTCACCTGTATTTGTATTCATCTGATTTTAATGGTGATTTCACCGAATATTCCATCGCTAAGGGAACCTTTGGATATGCTAAGAATATCACTAAAAACTTTACCGGGAATATTTCATTTCAAGGAGGGTTTCGTATAGGTGAAAATGAAAATCCGTATCTCGATTTTGTACTTGGGGGTTATGGAAACGACTTTATCAATAATTTTGAAGCATTCTATGGCTATGATTTCATGAGTATTCCAGGTGATAGTTATATCAAAGGGCTAGTAACCTTGGATTATGAGATTTTCAAAAAGAACCACATCAATGTATCGGCCAACTTCGCCAATGTAGGCGATAACATTTTCACGAATGGAGAATGGGTAACTACTCCAAACTTTTCTGGCTATGCTCTAGGCTATTCCTTGGAAACCTTTATTGGCCCCATTGAGGCAAAAATGACTTACTCACCAGAACTTAAAGAGAGTATTTGGTTTTTCAATGTGGGATTTTGGTTCTAATTATTCATTATTTGTGATTTTTTTTGTCATATTTGCAAAATATGAAGCTTTTTTGGACCTATTTGTTACTTCATCTACATTTTCTTATCAAGAGAAATCCTGAATAAGGCTACATATTTTGTATCTTTAGAAGCCTAAAAATTTAGGTGAAATCATTAATTTTTTAATTTAAATTTTAAAGCATGCCTTTATATCATAAACTGGGAAAAATTCCTCCCAAAAGACATACACAATTCCGTAAGGAAGACGGTAGCCTGTATTATGAGCAACTCTTTGGTACGATTGGTTTTGATGGGATGTACTCCAATATGTATCATGAACAACGACCAACTCAGGTTAAGGAAATCAGAAATCAATACAATGTTTCTCCTAAAGTTGCCAAGGCCAACAACATGCAATCCTATCGTTTTAGGGGCTTTCAAGTGCCACCAGAAAATGATTATTTAGAAAGTAGAAAAACGGTTTTGACTAATAGTGATTGCAGTATTATTTTAGCAGCACCTAAAAAATCCACAGAGGATTATTTTTATAAAAACACTGATGCAGACGAATTAATTTTTGTCCACAAAGGCACAGGAAAGTTGAGAACCCATTTGGGGAATTTAGACTTTAAATATGGGGATTATCTATTAATCCCAAGGGGTATTATTTACAAAATTGATTTTGATACAGAAGATAACCGATTGTTTATAGTGGAGTCAAGAAGGCCTATCTATACCCCAAAAAGATATCGCAATTGGTTTGGGCAGTTATTAGAACATTCTCCTTTCTGTGAGAGAGATATTAGAAAGCCGGAAGAATTGGAAACTTACAATGAAAGTGGTGAGTTTTTAATCAAAGTGAAAAAGCAGGATGATATTTTTGACATGATTTATGCTTCTCATCCATTTGATGTTGTAGGTTACGATGGCTATAATTTTCCTTATGCTTTCTCGATTCATGATTTTGAACCGATAACTGGGCGCATTCACCAACCGCCACCAGTGCATCAAACCTTTGAGACTGATGCTTTTGTAGTTTGTAGTTTTGTGCCACGTTTGTATGACTATCATCCTGATAGCATACCAGCACCCTATAACCATAGCAATATAGATAGTGATGAGGTGTTGTATTATGTGGACGGCGACTTTATGAGTAGAAATGATATTGAAGCAGGTCATATTTCATTGCATCCTGCTGGTATTCCTCATGGACCACATCCTGGAGCTACAGAAAGAAGTATTGGGAAGGAGAAAACAGAAGAATTGGCCGTTATGGTAGACACCTTCAAACCTTTACAAGTTACCGAAGAAGCATTAAAAATAGCAGACGAAGATTATTTTAAATCTTGGTTGGAATAACCTTAATAAAAAGCAAAATGAGCAAAGAAATTAAATCAGTAGACTACGGTCTAGAAAAAATATTTGAGGGGGCAGAAGACTTCTTGCCTTTATTAGGAACCGATTATGTAGAATTCTATGTGGGAAATGCTAAACAAGCGGCTCACTTTTACAAAACGGCGTTTGGCTTTCAATCTTACGCTTATAAAGGATTAGAAACTGGTAGTAAGGAGACTGTCTCTTATGTATTGAAGCAAGACAAGATTAGATTGGTGCTAACAACGCCATTAAATTCAAAACATCCTATCAACGAGCATATCGTTAAGCATGGTGATGGTGTTAAAGTGGTGGCTCTTTGGGTGGAGGATGCTAAATCTGCCTGGGAGGAAACAACTTCACGTGGCGCAAAATCATACATGGCGCCACAGGTAGAAACGGATGAGTTTGGAGAAGTGGTGCGTGCAGGGATTTATACATATGGAGAGACCATCCATATGTTTGTGGAACGTAAAAACTATAATGGTCAATTTTTGCCCGGTTTTGTTAAATGGGAGTCCGATTACAATCCAGCTCCTGTAGGGTTAAAGTATATTGACCACATGGTAGGAAATGTAGGTTGGGGAGAAATGAATACGTGGGTGAAATGGTATGAAGATGTCATGGGATTCGTTAATTTCCTTTCGTTTGATGACAAACAAATCCATACGGAGTATTCTGCCTTAATGAGTAAGGTGATGAGTAATGGTAATGGACGAATCAAATTCCCAATCAATGAACCGGCCGAAGGTAAAAAGCGTTCACAAATTGAGGAATATTTAGATTTTTATGAGGGAGCAGGAGTTCAGCACATTGCTGTAGCAACTGATGATATCATCAGTACGGTTTCTGATTTAAGATCAAGAGGAGTTGAATTTTTATCTATTCCGCCAGAAGAGTATTACAGAGCAGTACCTGGAAGATTGGAAGAATTTAGCCATGAATTGCGTGAAGATATTGAAACCTTAAAAAGTTTAGGTATTATGATAGATGCCGATGAAGAAGGTTATTTGTTGCAAATTTTCACCAAGCCAGTTGAAGATAGACCAACCTTGTTTTTTGAAATCATTCAAAGAATGGGAGCTCGAGGTTTTGGAGCTGGAAACTTCAAAGCTCTTTTTGAATCCATTGAAAGAGAGCAAGAAAAGAGAGGAACTCTATAATGCAGAATATTAATTCTTTCTTAAATAACTCCTTCAATTATATTGAGGGAGTTGTTGTTTTATAACTTTGGAATGGTAATTGTCATTTAATTGCAACATAAATTTGAATGAATAAAAATTACATTTGTACCTAACAGTTATGAAGAATCTTATATCTATTGCCCTATTTTTACTAATAATGCCTAAATCCTGGGCACAAACTGAAAGCGCCTTTGATACAGGAGAATGGTTTCGTTTTGAAATGAGTTATAGTGGTTTTTTTAAAGCAGGAGAAGCCACATTAAAAGTGAATAATGGCTCCTACAATGGAAAACCAGTTTACCACGTGGTTGGAAAGGGATGGACGACCGGTGCTATCAAGTGGTTTTTCAAAGTAGAGGATTTGTATGAGAGTTATTTTGATAAAGAGCACATGCGTCCCTATAGATTTATCAGAAAGATTGATGAAGGGGGGCATACCAAGAACATTGAAATCACCTTTGATCATGAACAAAATAAAGCGCTTGTAAATAATATTAAGCATAGCCGTAAGGCAGAATTTGATACCAAGCCAAACATTCAAGATATGGTGTCTACCTTTTACTATTTAAGGAATAATTTGGATGTCGATGACCTGAATGTTGGGGATGAGGTGTTTGTTAATATGTTCTTTGATGAAGAGAATTATGGATTTAAAATAAGATATTTAGGGTCAGAAAATATAAAAACACCTTTTGGAAAGGTAAATGCACTAAAGTTTCGTCCATATGTTATGGCGGGGAGGGTGTTTAAGGAAGAGGAAAGCTTAACGCTGTGGGTGTCAAACGATCAAAACAGGATACCGTTACGTGTCAAAGCTGATTTGGCGGTTGGTTCTTTGCGTGCCGAATTGAATGCCTTCAGAGGATTGAAATACCCATTTAAAATAATTGTTGAAAACTAACTAATGGAAACTAAAAAAAATATAACCAGCCAATTAGAAGAGAAATATAAAAATTTGGGTCAGGATGTAGATGCCCATTTGGAAGGATTGCTTTATGGGAAACTCATTAATTATTGGGATTACATTCAGACAGATGCCCTTTTAAACTTGCAAGTGCAACGTACTGTTCTTCCAGATGAGATGGTTTTTATAATGTATCATCAAATCAATGAACTCCTATTTAAAATGATTTTATGGGAAATTGATCAAGTAGCCAAGGAACCAAATATTTCTGCCGAGTTATTTACCGAAAAACTGATGAGAATCAGTAGGTATTTTGATATGCTGACTTCGTCCTTTAATATCATGAAAGATGGGATGGAAGTGGAGCAGTACAATAAATTTAGACATACCTTAACCCCTGCTAGTGGTTTCCAAAGTGCCCAGTACCGTAAAATAGAATTTGCATCTACTGAATTGATTAATCTGATAGACCACAGGTTTAGGGAAACCATAGATAGAAATACCTCATTTGAATACGCTTTGGAGCATTTATATTGGCAAGCAGCAGGTAAGGACTACAAAACAGGCAAAAAAAGTTATACATTAACAGCTTTTGAAGAGAAATACAAAGATGAATTTATTAGATTTGCGGAATTCTATAATACACATAACCTCTGGACTAAGTTTAAAGAGCTTCCAGACAGTGTTAAAGAAGACAAGAGTTTAATCGATGCGATGCGTCATTATGACCAAACTGTTAATATCAAATGGGTCATGGCGCACTATAATACGGCCAACCATTATTTAAACATTGGTGGTAAAACAGCAGAAGCCACAGGTGGAAGCGAATGGGTCAAGTATATGCATCCCAAATATCAAAGAAGAATATTTTTTCCGGATTTATGGACCAAAGAAGAATTGAAGCACTGGGGAGAAAATGTCTAACTTTTTTAACTGCCGCCTTACTGGTTACTAGTTGCGGTAAAAAGAAAGAGTCTCTCCCTGTTGAGGAAACCGAAGAAATAGCCATTGTGGAACCCGAAGACACTTTTGAGTTTGGGTTCAATCTTAATGATTATATTGTTAAAAGGGATACTGTCCGTTCGGGAGACAGCTTTGGCGTTATTATGGAACGCAATAGATTAGGCTATCCTAAAATCTTTCAAATCGCTGAGGGAGCCAAATCCAGTTTCGATATCACCAAGCTGCAAATAGGGAAGCCCTATACTTTACTTTGCTCTAAAGACACCTTGCAGGAGCCAAAATGTTTTATTTATCAGCCTAATAAAGAAGAGTATGTGGTGGTGAATTTCCAAGATTCCATTCATGCCTACACAAATAGAAAGCCTGTCACCTATGTTGAAAAGGAAGTCGCCGGGGTTATAACTAGTAGCATTTCTGAAACCTTGGAAGATTTAGGAATCAGTCCTAGGCTGACTTTTAAATTGGCCGATGACATTTATGCTTGGACCATTGACTTTAGAAGACTACAAAAGGGAGATCGCTTCAAGGTTATTTACACGGATAAGTATATTGATGATTCCATTTATGCAGGAATTGCCGATGTAAAAGCTGCATTTTTTGAACACAATGGCGAACCTTTTTATGCCTTTGAGTATGAGACAGACAGTATTAAAGGGCTTTCTGATTACTTCAATGAAGAAGCAAATAATTTACGACGAGCCTTCCTAAAAGCTCCAGTAGAATATAAGAGAATTTCCTCACGTTATAACCTAAGACGTCGTATTGCTCTTTATGGCAATAAAATTCGTCCGCATAAAGGGACAGACTTTGCTGCCGATATAGGAACTCCTATTCGAGCCACTGCCAACGGTACGGTTATCAAATCGGCTTATACGAGAGGAAACGGAAATTACGTCAAAATCAAACATAACGCGACCTATAGCACCCAATACCTGCACATGAAAAAGCAAAATGTGAAAGTTGGGCAATTTGTGAAGCAGGGAGATGTGATTGGCTGGGTAGGAATGACAGGAAACACCTCTGGGCCGCATGTTTGCTATAGATTTTGGAAAAATGGGGTTCAGGTGGATCCCTTTAGACAAAAGCTTCCTGCAGCTGAACCTATTGCAGATAGCTTGAAAACTTCTTATTTGGCTTTTATACAGCCTTTGAAAGAGCAATTGGATCGCATTCCGTTCAAAGAAGTTCCCGCAGAGGAAGACGTTCTTTTTGAAAACTCAGATGAAAATTTAATCAGTCAGGCACATTAATAAATGGCATTACCTAAAATAAACCCAACCGAAACCAAAGCTTGGTCTAAGCTGTCAAGTCATTTTGAAACCGTAAAAGGATTACATCTTAAAGAGCTCTTTGCAGAAGACGCAGCGAGAGCCTCAAAAATGACAATTCAATGGGAGGATTTTTATGTTGATTATTCCAAAAATCGAATCACAGAGGAAACTTTTTCTTTGTTGATGGAATTAGCTGATGAGGTTAAACTCAAAGAGGCCATGAACGCCTATTTTTCGGGAGAGGAAATTAATGAGACTGAAAAACGCGCTGTTTTGCATACGGCCTTAAGAGCGAAACAAACCGATGAGGTTTTTGTTGATGGTAATAATGTCATGCCAGAGGTTTTCGCCGTTAAGGATCAAATAAAGAAATTTTCTGATGATGTAATTTCAGGAAATAGAAAAGGCCATTCAGGTAAAGCATTTACAGATGTGGTTAATATTGGTATTGGTGGTTCAGATTTAGGACCAGCAATGGTTGTAGAAGCCTTATCCTTTTATCAAAACCATTTAACAACCCATTTTGTGAGTAATGTTGATGGTGATCATGTGAATGAAGTAATTAAGCACCTGGATCCAGAAACGACTCTATTTGTAATTGTTTCTAAAACATTTACAACCCAAGAAACGATATCCAATGCAACAACCATAAGAAATTGGTTTTTGCTGACTCAACCAGAAGAAGCTGTAGCAGATCATTTTGTAGCTGTATCTACCAATATCGAAAAAGTTCAAGAGTTTGGTATTGCTGAGAGTAATATTTTCCCAATGTGGGATTGGGTAGGTGGACGTTTTTCACTTTGGAGTGCCGTGGGCCTATCTATCAGTCTATCTGTAGGTTTTGAACATTTCGATGCGTTGCTTTCTGGAGCAAATAAGATGGATGAACATTTTAAAACCACGCCTTTTGAAGATAACATTCCGGTTGTTCTTGGTCTTTTAACAGTATGGTATAATAATTTCTTTGGTTCTGAAAGTGAAGCAGTCATTCCTTATACTCAATATTTGAATCAATTTGCTACTTACCTACAGCAAGGTATTATGGAGAGTAACGGGAAATATATAGACAGAAATGGCCAAAAGGTGAATTATCAAACTGGGACTGTTATTTGGGGAGAACCTGGAACCAATGCGCAACATGCCTTTTTTCAATTAATTCATCAAGGGACTAAGTTAATTCCGGCTGATTTTATTGGATTTGTAAACGCCCTTCATGGTGACCAGGACCACCAGGAAAAACTTATTTCCAATTTTATTGCGCAAACAGAAGCCCTAATGAACGGTAAAACTTCTGAAGAGGTTTTACAGGAATTTAAGGCAAAAAATGAGAGTCTAGATGCTGTTAATGAGCTGTTTCCTTTCAAAGTTTTTGAAGGAAATAAGCCGACTACTACCTTATTTATTAACAAATTAACCCCAGAGAGCCTTGGAAAACTGATTGCTTTGTATGAACATCGCATCTTTGTACAAGGTGTTATTTGGAATATTTTTAGTTACGATCAATTTGGAGTTGAATTAGGTAAACAATTGGCTAACAATGTTTTAAAAGATTTAAAATCACAAGATGTTGGAGCTCATGACCCGTCAACTTCAGGTTTAATCAATCACTTCAAGAAAACCCTTAATTAATTGTTAATTAAACTGTTGACTTTTTTATAAATTTCATCAGTGTTTTGCCCAATTTATCTATAATTTAATCAGGCATTTAGTTAAATATTTAATATGCATGCATAATTAACTATTTCATAATGTTTGAACTATTTAGTTATGTAATTTTGCGAAAAAATTTAGAAACCAATTTCTCAATTAACATGAAGAACATTACTAGATTAATTTTTCTTGTAGGAGCCATTATGTTTTCAGCTTTTACATTTGCTCAAACAACAATTACGGGAACCATCATGGATGCCGAAATGAATGCTCCCCTACCAGGTGCAAACATTGTGGAGAAAGGGACCTCCAATGGAGTCTCATCAAATTTTGACGGAAATTTCACTTTGACTACCAGTGCAGCTTCAGGAGAGGTGGTTATTTCTTTTGTCGGTTATGGCAAGGTGACATTAAGTTTTAATGGAAATACAAATTTAGGTACTATTATCTTATCTCCTGATAACACCCTTGAAGAGGTTGTTATTGTAGGAACAGGAGTTATTGACTTGGTAAAAGACAGACAGACTCCAGTAGCTGTGTCTACTATTAAGGCCAAGGAAATTCAACAAAAAATCGGAACTCAAGACATTACTGCTACGTTGGTAAATACACCTTCAGTATATGTTGCAGGTCAATCTGGAGGTTATGGAGACTCCAGAATGAGTGTTCGTGGTTTTGACCAAACTAACACAGCATTCCTTATTAATGGACAGCCAATAAATGCCATGGAAGATGGAATCGTTTATTGGTCAAACTGGTCTGGTATGAGTGATGTTGCTAATGCCATTCAGATTCAAAGAGGTTTAGGGTCTTCAAAATTAGCTATTTCTTCTGTTGGGGGAACTGTCAACTTTGTAACTAAAGCTACTTCTAAAAACCAAGGAGGATTTGTTCAAGGAGTTGTTGCTAACAACGACTTTATGAAGTCAACCGTTTCCTATAACACAGGTAAAATGGAAAATGGTTTAGGAGTCAGTGCCTTAATGACCTACTGGAGAGGTGGCGGATACAATATGGGTACCCGTGGTGAAGGTCAAACCTATTTCTTTTCAATAGGTTATGAGCCAAACGAGAAGCATAATTTTAACTTTTTAATTACTGGAGCTCCTCAATGGCATGACCAAAACTTTTCTAAAGCCATAAGTGATTATTTAGATTATGGTAGAAAATACAACAATAACTACGGTTATTTGAACGGGGAGTACATGACTGAAAGAAGAAACTTTTATCATAAACCTGTTGCTAACTTAAACTGGGACTGGACTATTAGTGAAAAAACTAGTTTGTCAACAGTAGTTTATGCCTCTTGGGGCCGTGGAGGAGGAACTGGAAACTACGGTTCTCGAGTTAGAACAGAAGATGGTAAAGTAGATTTTGATGCCATTATGCAAAATAACAACTTAGCAAATGGTGAGGGTATGTTTGGTAATGGAACTTATTTAATACGTTCTTCAATGAACAACCATAGCTGGTATGGTATGGTTACCAACTTAAACCAAAAATTAAGTGAAACTTTGACCTTAAATGTTGGAGCTGACCTAAGAACTTATTATGGGACTCACTACAGACAGGTTGAAAATTTCTTAGGTTTAAACAGCTGGACAGAAAGTAGAAGCTTGTATGATGACACTCATAACAGGGTGACAGATCCAGTTTTCAACACAGTTACTGAGTCTTTTGCCGCAAACCCTTGGACTGCTACGTTTAATACAATGGGTGAAGATCAAAGAATTGATTATGATAATAGTGAGCGTATTTCTTATGGTGGATTATTTGGACAATTGGAATATGTGAACGATCAACTTTCAGCATTCTTCCAAGGTTCTATTTCAACTCAATCACATCAAAGATTTGATAGATACGATTACTTACCTGAATTTGAGGAATCTGAAAAGGTGAATAATACGGGTTATAATGTTAAAGCTGGAGCTAATTATAACCTAAATGATAATCACTCAATCTTTTTTAATGCAGGTTACTACAGTCGTCAACCTTACCATGAAAACATCTATTTGAACTTCACTAACCGTGTAAATCCATTTACTGAAAACGAAAAGATATTAGGTCTTGAAGTTGGTTATAAGTTAAGATCTCAATTTATTGATGCTAACATTAATGCATACCGCACCAATTGGAAAGATAGAGTTCAAACTGTATCTTATACAGATGATGCTGGAGATTTGTTTTATGACGTAAACAATGGTGTGGAGCAATTACACACTGGTGTTGAATTGGATTTTGTTGCTAAGCCACTTTCAAATTTAAATATTACTGGATTTGCTTCTTTCGGTAATTGGGAGTATGTAGGTGAAGTATTAGTGCAAACTTTTAACGACAACCAAGAATTACAAGGTCAAGAAGTTGAGGATATCGATGGAGGTAAAGTAGGTGATGCTGCCCAATTTACAGTTGGAGCTGGATTTGTTTATAGATTATGTGATAGCTTTTCAATTGACTCAGATTGGAGAATGTATAATGACTTATACAGCAATGTAGTAACTAAAGATAATTTGGAACTTCCATCCTATGATTTAGTTGATTTGGGTATGACTTATACAATGAATGTTGGAAAAAGTAATAATTCCATAGTATTCAGAGGAAATATCAATAACTTGTTTGATGAGGTTTATATTTCTGAGCTTTCTACAGCTAATGAAGCAGAAGCTGGTGATGAGACTTATAAAGGAATCAATGTTAGCAATAGAGGATATTTCGGTTTAGGTAGAACTTGGAATGTAAGCATGAGATTTAATTTCTAGTCTTTTATATAATAGGATAAAAAACCTCTTCATTTTGAAGAGGTTTTTTTATACATTTTAATTAGTATTTTTGTTTTCTCATCTTAAACAGTTAAACACATGTATGACATTGTACAAAATTTACATTCCTATTGGGCTTATTTGGTATTGACCGTATTAACGGTTGCCGTAGTAAACAGTATTATAAAGGCTCTAGGAGACAGAGAATATAAAGCTCTTGATTTTAGAATTTCATTGTTCACCTTAATCGTTTCCCATATTCAGTTATTGATTGGGTTAGTGCTTTATATTGTGTCACCACGCTTAAGTATGTTTAGCGAGCTAGGTATGGGAGGTGTTATGAAAAACGCATTGTTAAGATTATATTTGGTGGAGCATCCTTTGGTTAATATCATTGCTATTGTGCTGATAACTATGGGTTACTCAAAACATAAAAAGAAATTGGTTTCTAAGTCCAAATTCAACACGGTTGCCATCTTTTATTTATTCGCTTTGATTCTACTTTTATCCAGAATTCCTTGGGATGTTTGGATGGCTTAACAAATAAAAAAGTCGCCTTTAAGGCGACTTTTTTATTAACTGTAAGGATGATTTTTATTCCGATATTTCTTTAATCACATAGACATATACGGGGAAGTGATCACTAAAACCATCAGTGAATCCACCATCTGCAAAGCTCCTTAAAGGATATCCTTTATACCTTCCATACTTACCTACCAAGTAGTTCTTATTGTAAATACCTGCTTGATAAAATTTAAAGGTTGAAAAGTCTTTGTCTAATAAAGGCTTTGAGATTAAAATTTGATCAAACAAGCTCCAAGCGTCTCTGTAGGCTGTTGTACCTAGTCCTTTTCGATAAAAGCTCTCATAGGGGTTGTAAATGCCTTTAAACTCTACCTTATCTCGGTCTTTTTCGGCATTTAGCACTTTTTTGACACTTTCATTTGTTGGGTCGTCATTCAAGTCGCCCATCAGGAAAATTTTAGCATAGGGATCATCGGTTTGCAACGAATCAATAATCTTTTTACTCAATTTGGCAGCCGCAACACGTTTTGGTCGGCTTCTAGCTTCACCACCACTTCTAGAAGGCCAGTGATTAACTAGTACATGAATCATGTCACCTTCTAGAGTCCCACTGACCAATAGTTGGTCACGAGTATAAACACGCTTTCGGGAATTGTCATCATAGATTTTCAATTCGTGAGAGCTTGTATGTAAAGGAGTGAAAAACTTTTTTTGGTAAAGCATAGCTACATCAATTCCTCTAGCATCTGGAGAGTCATAGTGTATAATACCGTAATCTCTTCCTAAAAGAAGGGGGTCATTGATCAAGTCTTCAATAACTTGTCTGTTTTCAACTTCAGATATTCCAATAATTACCGGAGAGTTATGGGTGTCATCCAAACCGATATCTGATAGTACTCTAGCCATGTTGTGGACTTTCTTTTTGTATACCGTCTCAATATCACCTTTCATTTCCATGATTGGACTGGCTTCATCAAATTTTGAAGTGTCATTAATGGTGTCAAACAGGTTTTCAAGATTGTAGAATGCAATGGTATGAATTTTATAAGTCTTTTTTTCTTGAGCACTAAGTTGGCTTGTTCCAATGGCCAAAAAAAGGCAGTGAAATAGGATAATGTGTAATTTCATCTAATCAATAAGTTAACTTTAGGTTACCAAAATACAATTGTCGGGCCAAATGTAGATATTTATCATAAATAATGTAAATTTGGGCGCTTTAATTAATTATTACTTAACGCATAAGAAGTTATTAATCTTAAATTCTAACATGAAAAAACGCTTATTGATTTTTTTAGCGGGATTTTTTTCATTGGCCTTTACTTTTGCTCAAAGCACCTTGATAAAAGGTAGTGTAAAGGATGCAGCAACCAATGAACCTCTTCCCGAAGTTACCATTACCATTGAAGAAACAGGACAACAAACCCAAACTGATGCGAAAGGGGAGTTTGTTTTTTCACAAAATGTCCCATTAGGTGAGCAAATGCTTAGGCTCACAAAAAACGGGTATGCTCCCAAAAGGTACCCTATTGTAGTAAATGAAGGAAGTATCGTAGATATTTCTGATATGATTTTAGATATCGACGTCACAGATACGGTCGATTTATTTACCATTACTTTATCTGATGACGAACTAAACAATGATACCAGCGGTGCCGATAACATATCAGGTTTATTGCAATCATCCCAAGATGTGTATCAGCGAACGGCAGCCTTTGAATTCAGCTCTTCGTTTTTTAGGGTTCGAGGTATGGATTCTGAGAACGGTAGTGTTTTGATCAATGGGATTGAAATGAATAAATTATATGATGGCAGACCCCAATGGAGTAATTGGGGAGGTTTAAATGATGTGCTTAGGAATCAGGAATTAACCACTGGTCTTCAGCCTTCAGATTATAATTTTGGTGGATTTATAGGTACAAATAACCTTAATGTTAGAGCCTCGAGATATCGTCAAGGTGGTCGTGTAACCTACTCTTCATCAAACCGCAGTTATACGAATAGGGTAATCGGTAGTTATGCTACTGGAGAACTAAATGGAGGTTGGTCTATGGTGTTTGCCGTAGGTAGACGTTGGGGTAATGAAGGCTTCCAAGACGCCACCCTTTATGATGCTAATTCTTTCTTTACCTCTATAGAAAAGAAACTAGGAGATAAGCATTCTATAAATTTTACGTCTATGTACGCCCCAAACAGAAGGGGGAAATCATCTCCAAACACACAGGAGGTATATGATTTAAGAGGAATTAAATACAATGAATACTGGGGTTGGCAAGATGGAGATAAGAGAAACTCTCGTATCAAGACGATTGAAGAGCCCATCTTTATGTTGAACCATTATTGGGATATCACTGAGAAAACCAAATTAAATACGAACATAGGTTACCAATTTGGAAAAATTGGTAATAGCCGTTTAGACTGGAATGGTTCAAGACTGAATGATGCTGGAGTAGCTGTAGGAGGTGGTTCTAACCCAAGTCCGGCTTATTACCAAAAGCTTCCTAGTTTCTGGTTAGGATTGGATGATGGTCCTAATTATGAAAATGCCTATTTGTATGGACAGGATTTTATAAATGACGGTCAGATAAATTGGACGGATATGTACCAACATAATTTAGAAAATGTGGGTGGCCATTCTACGTATATTCTTTACGAAGACAGAACGGATGATTCTCAATTTACAGCAAATACTATTTTAAGTTCAGAAATTAACCAAAACATCCTTTTAAATGGAGGGTTGACTTATAAAAAATTGAAATCAGAAAATTTTGCTGAAGTTCTTGATCTATTAGGAGGTAATAGCTATCTGGATGTAGATACGTTTGAATCTGATCCAGACAGACAGCAAAGTGACATGAACAATCCATTTCGTACTGTAGGTGTTGGAGATAAATTTAGATATAATTATAATCTCCATGCTGATATTATTTCTGCATATGCTCAAGCCAAATTTAAATATAACAGAGTTGATTTTTATGTGGCAGGAAATGTTGGTAAAACCAATTATTACAGAGAAGGTTTGTATAGAAATGGTTCCAATGCAGAAAACTCTTTCGGAAAAAGTGAAGAACTCGATTTTACTGGTTTAGGAGCTAAAGCAGGATTCACCTTTAAAATTTCAGGTAAGCATTTGATAAATGCTAATGCGGGATATCAAGCTAAAGCGCCTAATTTGAGAAACACTTTTTCAAATTCTAGGGTGAACAATAATATTATCCCAAATATAACAGAAGAGAAAATTACAGCCTTTGATGCAAGCTATGTCTATAGATCACCTATAATAAATGCAAAGCTTACAGGTTACTACAACAAAATAGAAGATGCCAATGAGGTCTCTTTTTATTATGCTGATGGGGTCATCGGATTTGATGATGTAGCAGAGTTTGTTAGCGAAACTTTACAAGGTGTAGATAAAAGATATTTGGGTGCAGAATTAGGGATTGAGGCACAAGTTTTACCAACCTTGAAATTGAAAGGGGTCGCCGCTTTAGGTAATTTTACCTATGACAATAATCCCAATCTTATTTTGTCTTCCAATGATAGGGATGTAGTTGTAGGACAATCAAATCTTAAAGATTACAAATTGGCAAGTGGTCCTCAAACGGCAGCCTCATTAGGATTTGAATATCGCGACCCAGATTACTGGTGGTTTGGAGCTACCGTAAATTATTTTACCAATACCTATGTAGATGTTGCTCCTTTAACAAGAACCAGAAACTTTTATTTAAATCCAGTTGATGAAATTCCTTTTGATGATTATGACCAAGAAGTGGCTAGAGAATTGTTAAGACAAGAGGAATTTGAAGACTATTTTACCGTAAATTTAATAGGAGGGAAATCTTGGAAGATAGATGACTATTACATTGGTTTCTTTGCTAGTGTTAACAACCTTTTGGACGAAGTCTACAAGACTGGAGGGTTTGAACAAGGCAGAAACGCAAACTATAGAGAACTATTGGCAGATGAAAGTAGGGATACACCTATTTTTGGTTCCAAATATTGGTATGGTAGGGGAGCTACCTACTTTGTAAACGTATACTTTAGATTCTAAAAAAAAATGATTATGAAAAATATAACTTCAAGCTTTATGAAAACAACCAAATTATTTAGTTTGATGTCTATCATGGCTCTAACTGTGTTGACATCTTGCGTAAATGACGATGATTATAGCATCCCCAACGTTGGAGATGCTCAAGAGCCTAATATTTCTGCAACCACAACGATTTCTATTGTGAAAAGTATGTACGATTCCAGTACTGATGCTATTGTAGATTTTGATGAACAAGGAACCGATTTAGTTTTAGAAGGGTATGTTATTTCTAATGACGAGGCTGGTAACTTCTATAAAACTTTGATTATTCAGGATGAACCTGAAAATCCAGTAGCAGGTATTCAAATTGATATCGATGATCCTACGTTATATGATTTATACAAGCCTGGGCGTAAGGTTTATGTGAAATTAAACGGATTAGGTATGGAGAATCAAAATGGGGTCCTTCATATAGGGACCATTAACGGGACAAGCGTAGAAAGAATTCCTGCCGTTACTTATACTGATTATATCATTCGCTCTACAGAAGTTGCAGAAATCGTTCCTAAAGTAATCACTCCAGGTGCTTATACCGACGCCAATTTAAATCTATTGGTACAAATTGACGATATGCAATTAAGAAGCGAGGAGGTAGGTTTACCATATGCTAATGCTGATGACACTTACACGGTAAATAGATATTTAAAGAATTGTGGAGATGATTCTCAAATCATTATTAGAAACAGTGGATTTGCTGCTTTCAAAAGTCAGTTGTTCCCAACAGGAAGAGGAACCGTAACGGCTGTTTTCAGTAAATATAATAGCGATTATCAGTTGTTCATTAGAGATACTGATGATGTAGCCTTTGATGGTGAGCGCTGCGATCCTTTGTTTGAAGAGTTTTTTGAAACAGGATTCACAACTTGGACAGCTTATAATGTCATTGGGTCTCAAGTTTGGATTCCAAATTCTTATGGGAACCCAGGTTATTGTGCTGCTATGTCAGGTTTTAGTGGTGGTAATCATGAAAATGAAGATTGGTTAATCTCTCCTGCTATTGATTTGACTGGAGTAACCGAGGCTATTCTTAATTTTCAAACTGCTAAAAACTACAATGGAAATTTATTAGAGGTTTATATGGCAACCAATTACTCTGGAGGAGATCCTAATACAGATGGTGATTGGACGCCTCTATCTGCTACCTTATCAGCAGGAAGTTGGAGCTGGACTGATTCTGGTGACATTGATGTTTCTGCTGCGGCTGGAGGTAATTTATATATTGCTTTTAAATACACATCAACAACTTCAGCTTCTTCTACTTGGGAAGTTGATAACGTAAAAGTTTTTGTTCCATAAGGAATGATTCTTAAAAGAATAAAAAAAGTCCGATTAAACAATCGGGCTTTTTTTATTTATGAAGTATAAGATAAACCGGAAAATGATCACTATAGCCCCCTTTGTATTTGGTGCCTACATAGGTTCGAAAAGGTTCTCCTTTAAAAGGTCCTCTAAATAATTTTAGGAAGTCTTCATCAAAAATATCAGCCTTTAAGTAGGTCAACGTTCCTGGTATTCTTTCAAAGAAAGACGTACTCAAAATAATTTGATCAAATAAATCCCAAACAAAGTCATGTCGTGTGGTGCCGCGACTCTTACTATAAACTTGTTCCATAGGATTGAACAAATCCTGATTGTTTACTAAATTTTTGATGCTTTCTGTATCGGGGTTATCATTGAAATCTCCCAAAATGATAAATTTGGCTTCAGGTTCTTCATACAAAATCGTCTCCATTATTTCCATTACCTTATTGGAAGCTGCCATTCTTTTGATATTGGATTCTTCAAGACCTTCACGTCGGGATGGCCAATGATTCACAATAACATGTACTTTTTCACCATCAAATAGACCCGATACATGTAGGATATCTCGAGTATAATCTTTTTCCCCATCTACATTGAATATGTCAAGTGCATGTCTGGAGGCTTTTAGTTTATGGAATACCTTTTTATTATACAATAAGGCCACGTCAATGCCACGTTCATCTGGAGAATCAAAATGAACAAAATCATAATGAATGTGAGCCAAGTGTTGGGAGCTAATTAAATCTCTTAACACTAATTCATTCTCCACTTCAGATAAACCTACCAACGCAGGAGGGAATCCAGTTTCGTTCTCACCTATCTGGGAAATAGCAAATCCTAATTTTCTAAGCTTGTTCAGATACCTTTTAAACGTCCATTTTTTAACCGAATCAGGAAGAAATTCATTGTCTTGGGTCAGTTCATCATCATAGGTGTCAAAAAGGTTTTCAAGGTTATAAAAGGCAACGGTATATTGTTTTTTATTGTGAAATGAAGGCATGTCCCTTTGATTGCAAAATGGTTGTACTTATAAAGATACAGATATATCAGTGGGCAATTTTAAAAAATTTGATTTAATCCTTGTAACTTTGTCGTATATTAATGATATATGCTAGAAAAGAAGGACATAGACTTAGAAAAGGCCGTTTTGATTGGTATCGTAAACCAAGAACAGGATGAGGCCAAGTCCAAGGAGTATTTAGATGAATTGGAGTTTTTAACTTATACCGCTGGCGGAGAAGTTGTAAAACGGTTTACACAAAAATTGGAGATGCCCAATCCAAAGACTTTTATTGGGAAGGGTAAGATGGAAGAGGTGCAGGAATTTATTCAGGAGAATGAAGTGGGAACTGCCATTTTTGATGATGAATTATCTCCAGCACAGGAAAGGAACATCAGCAAGATGCTTAATTGCAAAGTGTTGGATAGGACCAATTTAATATTGGATATTTTTGCCCAAAGAGCCCAAACCAGTTATGCTAGAACTCAGGTAGAATTAGCGCAATGTGAGTATCTGCTTCCTAGATTAAAAGGAATGTGGACACACTTGGAACGTCAAAAAGGGGGGATTGGTATGCGTGGTCCTGGTGAAACGGAAATTGAGACAGATAGACGTATTGTAAGGGACAAAATATCACTTTTAAAGGAGAAGATTAAAACCATTGATAAGCAGATGGCTGTTCAAAGGGGGAATCGCGGACAAATGGTTCGTGTGGCGTTGGTAGGATATACCAACGTTGGGAAATCGACCTTAATGAACGTCATAAGTAAGAGTGAAGTGTTTGCAGAGAACAAATTGTTTGCCACCTTGGATACAACGGTTAGGAAAGTCGTTATAGGAAACCTACCATTTTTGTTAAGTGATACTGTTGGATTTATTAGAAAGCTGCCAACTCAGTTGGTAGAGTCTTTTAAAAGTACCTTGGATGAGGTTCGGGAGGCTGATTTACTGCTTCATGTGGTAGATATTTCACACCCTAATTTTGAAGAACATATTGAATCTGTGAATAAGATTCTTGGTGAAATAGAAAGTATTGATAAACCAACGATAATGGTTTTCAATAAAATTGATGCCTATGAGCCTGAGCCTTATGATAAGGAAGACTTAATGACTGAAAGAACCAAAGCGAATTATTCCTTAGATGAATGGAAAAAAACGTGGATGGGTAGAATAGGAGACAATGCTTTGTTTATCTCGGCACTGAATCGAAATAATCTAGAGGATTTTAGAGCTAAGGTGTATAATGAAGTAAGGAAAATACATATTACCAGATTTCCATACAACCATTTTTTATATCCCGATTACAACGAATTTACTGAATAAAAAAAACACGCCAATTGGCGTGTTTTTTTATTTAAACTCTTTCTTTTAGAAGGAATAGCTAATCCCGAAAGTAGAGTAATATTGAATTTTGTTATCTACGTTGTCAAAATCAGGAACAGGCTCTCCAGACTCTACGGTCCAATTATCTAAGGCGTAGTTAACTGCCTCTTGCTTGTTACCTCTTAGGCCGATTTCAAAACCTACCCCAATGCCTTTCCAAATGGAATAGCTAGCCGAGTTAATCCACGTCCAATTGGATAAATCTGAACTCTTGTAACTTTGAAAAGCGGAAAGGTTTGACATGAACTTAAATTTATTCATCGTTCTGGTATAATTGGCCACAATTTTAGCACCTAAAGATGAATCAAAAATGGCATCATTATCTGCAAAAACGAAGTTATAGTTTATTGGATGTACCACAACGACTAAATTGGATATAGGTGTCCAAGTAACACCAACCCCTAAATCCAAATACCCTGGATCGTTAAAATTGTTTAAAAGAGTTGTTCTGTATTCCCCTAAGGTAGATGCTGCTAGCTTTGAAGACAGCTTGTAGCCAAATAGTGAGGTAACGTTAAAAACATCTACAGCTTCTCTCCATCCTTCTTCATCGGTTGGGTCATCTTTGTCATCAAATTTCACCCAGCCTAAATTAAGGTTGGCTTGGTTGTACCAAAAATATTTTTCTCGATCCAATTTGGCGTGCGGGTTAAAGGTAATATTGATATTCCCTGACGCATTATTCGGTGATCCTTGGGCATACCAATTACTAAATTCTGACCAACTCCCACCTATGGTACCAAGTGCACCAAACTTCCAACCTGGAAATTTGTCAATCTGGGATTGTAAATCATCGACTTTTGACTGTAAGGCGTCAATGGAGTCTTGTTTTGAGGCTTTTTCAGCTTTAAGTTCTTCTAAGGTTTGGGCATTTGCTGCAATCGAAAAACACAGCAAAGAAAATGATAGTAATAGCTTTTTCATAAATATATATTATATGTAATAAATGATGGTTCAAAAATAACCATTTTTGCCTAATGGCTCTAAATAAAGTACTTAGATTATTTTTTGTATAAAGGAACAGTGGAACAAGCTTCACCAAACATTAAAGATTTAGCCACTGGTTGCAATTTGGAAATTAAAAGTGTGTAAGCCGAATCGGGTATGGGTTTGTCAGAGCATCCTTTAATGATGACTGGTTTGTCTGCAAACTCATCCAATTCCAATTCATTGATGACTTCTTGAAAAATAACGGTTTCCAATAATTCAAGGCTGCCCACCACTATTTTTTTAGCAAATGGTTGCAGTTTGGTGGTCAATAGAAGATAGGCCCAAGATGGAATAATGGCATCTGCCGAACAGCTAAGTGCCACGTATGCGTCCTGATATTGGCTCCAATCGTGAGCTTCTACAAAAGTCCTAAAATCTTTTTCTTTTAGAATGATTTCTTGAAACAACCAGTCTTTAATATCAAATAAAATCCTGTTGCCTTTTGGATAGAATTCCTCCAAATCCAAAGTTTTAAGTTTGCTGTTTGCTACGCGATTAACAATTTCTCCTGACATGGTACAAAGTTACATAAATTACTTATAGCCTTCCGCTTGCAATGTAAACAGTTCGGCATACAGTTTTTGATTCGTCATCAATTCCTCGTGAGTGCCTATTTCTAATACTTTACCCTCTTCTAGAACCAGAATGCGATCAGCTTGTCTTACTGTGCTGAATCTATGGGAAATGATGATGCTGGTTTTTCCTTTCGTCAATCCGATAAAGCGTTCAAAAACATCACTCTCTGCTCTAGCATCTAATGCGGAGGTAGGTTCGTCTAAAATCATAACCTTGGCATCTTTCATATAGGCTCTGGCTAAGGCTACTTTCTGCCACTGTCCTCCAGATAATTCCATACCACTTACAAATCGTTTTCCTAATTGTTGATTATATCCATCTACTAGGGAATCAACCACTTCATTAGCTAAGCTTAATAGTGCTGCATTCTCTATTTTATTTTGGTTTTCTAGTTCCTCAATATCACCTATGGCAATGTTTTCTTTGAGCGTAAATTCATATTTGAAAAAGTCCTGAAAGATCACGCCAAAATACTCTTGGTAATCTGCTTTTTTGAAACGGTTGATGTTTATTCCATCTAGCAAGATTTCTCCAGAGGTAGGTTCGTAGAATCTCAAAAGTAATTTGATCAAAGTCGTTTTTCCAGCGCCATTCTGGCCTACGAAGGCAAGTTTTTCTCCTGCTTTGAGTTGGAAGTCCATGCCCTTTAAAATTTCGATTTCCGATTCGGGGTATGAAAAATGAACGTTTCTGAATTCGAATCCGCTTTCTATTTTTTGGGGAAGAGGCATGTCTTCTTCAGTCGTTGAAGAAATTGAAATATCAATGAAATCAAAATAATCCTTAAGGTATAGGGCGCTTTCTGATATTCTTGTAAATCGAGAGAAGAAATCTTGAAGGTTCTTGGTTAATCTATTGAAAGACCCTGAAAGAAAGGTCAATTCACCCAGAGTGATGACCCCTGAAAGCACTCTGTAGATAATAAATACATAGGCTGTATAATAACTTAGCGACCCTAAAACATTAAATAAAAAGCCGTAAGAAGAGCGTTTGATGGCGAGTTTTCTATTCAGTTTGTAGTATAAATGGGAAAGTTTTGAAAAACGATTAACCAGAAAATCTGTAAGTCCAAAGAGTTTGATTTCTTTGGCCGTTTTGTCATTGGCTCCAATGTATCTCAAATAGTCCAATTCACGGCGCTCTGAAGTCCAACTTCTAGCTAAGGAATATTGTTGCTGACTAAATTTAACTTCATTGATAAATGAGGGAATAATACTTAAAACCAAAAGGATGATTAATAAAGGCTCAAAATAAATCAAACCAGCCACTAAGGATATGATGGAAATCAATCCTTGAGCTTGTCCCAAAACATTTGACATCAATCCAACCCTGCCTGTGGTTTGCGTTCTGGCTCGTTCCAGTTTGTCATAGAATTCAGAGTTTTCTAAAAGACTGATATCTACTTGATGTGTTTTTTTAATGATTTTGACCGAGGTGGCAATATTGTATTCGTCCCCTAAAAGACCATCGGTTAGGGAAATGGCACGACTAATCAGGTCCGAAAGGATGACCAGAATAAACTCGATAACCACATAAGTCCAGAGTTGACTATAATCTGTAATTTCAAGATTGGTTTGGGTGACAATTTCGTCAATAATCAGTTTGCCTACCCAAAGGATAATAACGGGTAATAATGCTCCTATTAACCGGCAAACCGCTGTCCATAAAAACAATCCTTTGTTTACATTCCAGATTTCTTTGAAGAACCTTGGAATGTAAGCTAAGGCGTTAAAAGACGATTTTAAATTGGTTTTTTGATCCTCTTGTAAAGATTTTGGTATATGTCTGGGCATTCAAAGAATGATATTAAAGCATCCCTAGCTCTAATTTTGCTTCTTCACTCATTAAATCTTGGCTCCAAGGTGGGTCAAAAGTGATTTCTACCTCGGCAGTATTAACCTGATCTAATGATTTTATTTTTTCCTCCACTTCCATGGGTAATGTTTCTGCAACTGGGCAGTTGGGAGTGGTTAAGGTCATCAGGATTTTAACGTCATAATCTTCATTGACAAAGACATCATAAATTAATCCCAATTCATATATGTCTACTGGAATTTCAGGGTCAAAAATAGTTTTTAAAACCTTGACTATCTGTTCTCCAAGAGCATTTGTATCTATAGTGGAATCGCTCATACTTAACTTAATTGTGTTTGGTATGCAATAGCATACATTTTCAGTTGTTTTATCATACTAACCAAACCGTTGGCCCTAGTGGGAGAGAGGTGCTCTTTTAATCCAATTTCATCAATAAATTCAGTATCCGCTTCAATGATGTCTTTTGGATTTTGATTTGAGAAAACCCTAATGAGTATGGCAATAATTCCCTTGGTAATGATGGCGTCGCTATCTGCTGTAAACAAAACTTTGTCTTCTTTCAGTTCAGCGTTTACCCACACTCTACTTTGACAGCCTTTTATCAAGTGGTCTTCCGTTTTAAATTTTTCATCTATAAGCGGAAGCGATTTTCCCAAATCTATCATATATTGATAACGCTCTTCCCAATCATCAAACATGGAAAACTCTTCAATAATATCTTGTTGAATATTTTTAATGCTCACGACCAATTGTTTTGTGCAAAAATACAACTTGAAACATACCTAATTGAATAAATTAGGGTTTTTCAACAAACGATAACATTTCATTAACTAAATCGGCAATTTCTTCTGGAGGATTTCCGTGGTCAAAAGTGGGAGTTTGAAAGGTTTTTCCATTCTTGGTTATTTTCAAGGTAGCAAGGAGTGCTCCATCAAATTGATGATTCTTAGAAGGAACCTCAAGGTTTTTTAATTTTTCTAATTCCAATTTATTGGCTTTTTCTAAAATGGAGGATAAAGCCTCCAAATTAAGTTCTTTAGTGGATGGAAGCCCTCCCCTTGTTTTTTGATAACTAATCGAATTGTCATTCAAGGTCACTTTCAAAAAGGAGCCTCTTGTTATAGCTGAATATTCTAGAATGTAAGGGTTTTGTGTCATTGTTTTTTGATTGGAAACCTTAATTTGATTGGCTATAATAAGGGTTTTGTTATCCTCATCTTTTAGGTATAAGGTGTTATTCTTGAATTCATAATTTTTTACCTGATCCAATAATTTCAGGAAATGATCTTCAACTTTCATCCCTTCTCCTGGGCAGAGTTTTTTGGTTGTTGCTAATGGACCAAAATTCAACTTTTTGTCTGATGTCTTATAATTGCCCGTAAACCTGTTGCATCCCGCAAAACCAGAAACCATTTTGTTTTCATCATTAAACTCCATAGTTAGTTTTGAAGGTAATGTGGTTAAACCATCAATAGTTGAAATTTCATAAGTTCCGCTAATCATGGTAGCAGTTTCCTTGGCGCTTCCACAAGCATTGAAAATAAGTGAAAAGCATATGATATAAAGAAGTTTCATTAGTATCTTTTTAGTGTTACAAAACTAATATTACAAAAAAGAAGCCAAACTGAATGTGAAAGCTATGGTAAATAAAAAAGCGCTCTATTTTGAGCGCTTTTAATATTTATGAGAAGAATCTTAGTTTCCTGCCAATGAAGCTCTAGCTCCACCAGACTCAAACAAAGCTCTCATTCTAGTATTTTGACCATTCGTAAACATATACATACAATCATCATAGACATAATCCATGTAGTTCATAGTCATATCTGCTGTTTGACAATTTACGGTTGGATAAGAAGGACAACCATAGTTAGGTCCATTTGATGGAGGTGTGTCCTGTACAAAATCATCTTGCTTACATTGACCATCACCCCAGATATGACGTAAGTTTAACCAGTGACCTACTTCGTGGGTAGCTGTTCTACCATGACCATAAACGCCTCCAGCAGCATTTTCGCCAAAGAAATCAGTTCCAATTACAACACCATCAGTTGAAGAAGGTCCTCCAGGAAATTGAGCGTAACCTAAAATTCCGCCACCAATTTCACATACCCAAATATTTAAATAGGTAGAAGGATCTGTTACATCTATTCCTCCTTGACTACTGTGCTTCATAGCATCATTAGTTCCCCAAGAGGATTGGGTGCTTACAACTCTATTTACAGTGTGAAGTGTAAAAGAAATTCCACAATCAGCTACAGCTCCAGAAAATTCAGAAGGTACGCCACTTGTGTTTGAGTTGTTATTGTTGAAATCCTCATTTAAAACAGCTATTTGCGAGTTGATCTGTTGAGTTGTCACTTGATTAGAATATTGCTCTATGATATTCACTACAACTGGGATGCTTACTGGATCTGTGAAGCCTGGATCTGGATCAGTACCGCCGCCGTTGTTTCCACCTCCATTACCGTTTCCATTTCCTGCGCCATCTGGCTTTTTAGCAGCTATTGCAGCTCTTAAATTGTATTCTATATCATACATTGTTTGTTCTAAACCTGGATTCTCATTTAATAAGCGGTTTAGGTTTACCATGGAATGGCAGGATTTCTGTCCAGAGGCTACACGTGATTGCTCATCAATATCAGCATCGGTGTAAAGATAGAAGTCACTCATGTCAACTTTAGCCTGTTGATCAGTGTTCATAGTTTCTTTGGAGTCATTACTACATGAAGTAGCAAAAATCATGGCCAAGGCGGCCATACTTAAAATTACTTTTTTCATATGATTCTATAAATTTTTGAATTAAGTGAATCGGAAGATATAAAAAACAGATTACTATCTAAAAAAAATGTTAAAAAATAATAGAAATTTCGATGAATGACCTGAAATTTTCACGTTTAGATCAAAAAAAAGACACTTATTTTAAGTGTCTTTTTTACAAATAATATGGAGGTGTTTTTCTTTAGATGCATATTTTAACACCGCCTGCAAGACCACCATGATGTACGGTAATGACCAGCGTGTCTCCTGATCCAAAATCTTCAAATGCGGTGGCTAAATTTCCTTCTACACAGGACTGCGTATAACAGTTACTACCAATTTGACTTGTTCCTGAAGGGCAATTCCATGCCTCAAGCGCGTCAAACGAAGTATATTCACCATTTCTTTCAAAATATTCAAAATCCCTAATAGTTATTTTTTGGTCATCTACTAGTATCTTATAAGTGGCCATGAGTAAAAACTCGTCCTCTTCAATTGCTCTTTCAAGATCATTATTAATTTCTCCTATTTTTGTTAGGGCTTGTTGCTTATCAAGAATATTAAATTCAAATATTTCTTCTCCAGAAATCTTTAAGTTTGGAAGCGATATATTATCTAATTTTGGGAGTTTATCTGTGTTTGAATTTTCATTTTCACTACACGAGAAAAGAGTTAGAATAAAAAAAACTAATACAAATGTTTTTTGATAAAGTCTCATGGCTTTTGGGTTTATAGGTTATTGAACCTTAAATAAATAAATATCAAAAAATCCAAAAGAAAATAGATTAATTTTATTCTTGATTTATCACGACAGCATCATCTGAGCTTTTTTTACCCCCTCGACCAGTTGGTCAATTTCTTCAAACGTATTGTAGAAAGAAAAGGACGCTCTAACCGTTCCAGGGATTTTGAAATAGTCCATAATCGGTTGGGCACAATGGTGTCCTGTGCGAACAGCGATTCCCATTTTATCTAAGATGGTTCCTACATCATAAGGATGGATTCCTACCAGGTTAAATGAAATTACCGATGTTTTATGGTGTGAAGTACCATATATTTTAAGACCATCAATTTCCAAAAGCTTTTCAGTTGCATAAACCAAAAGTTCATGTTCGTAAGCCTCTATATTTTCTAAACCTATATGATTTAAATAATCTATAGCAGCACCAAAAGCAATGCCACCACAAATGTTTGGCGTTCCAGCTTCAAATTTATGGGGCAGATCTGCATAGGTGGTTTTCTCAAAAGTAACTTCAGCAATCATCTCACCACCGCCTTGATAAGGAGGTAATTTTTTTAACCAAGTTTCCTTGCCATAAAGCATGCCTACACCTGTTGGCCCACACATTTTATGGGCAGAAGCCACATAGAAATCTACATCCAGAGCTTGTACATCAACTTGAATATGGGGACAGGCTTGGGCGCCATCTACCAATACCGCTGCTCCAACTTCGTGTGCCTTTTGAATGATATGTTCAATAGGATTGATAGTTCCTAAGGCATTGGATATATGATTTACAAATACCAATTTGGTTTTATCAGTAAGTAAGTTTTCAAATTGTTCAATGACCAATTCACCTTCATTGTTCATTGGGATGACCTTAAGAATAGCTCCTGTGCGTTCACAAAGCATTTGCCATGGTACAATGTTACTGTGATGCTCTAAGGCTGAAACTAGGATTTCGTCTCCCGATTTTAACAAAGCAGAAAACCCATTGGCAACCAAATTAATACCATGGGTAGTTCCAGAAGTCATAATGATTTCAAAAGCATGTTTGGCATTAAAATGCTTTTGTATGGTGTGTCTGGCTTGTTCGTATTTATCGGTAGCTTCTTGACTTAATGCATGAACGCCTCTATGAATGTTGGCATTATAGGAGCTGTAATAATCTACAATACAATCAATGACCTGTTGCGGTGTTTGCGAGGTCGCTGCATTATCAAAATACACCAATGGTTTATCATTGACTTTTCTTGAAAGAATGGGGAAATCTTTTCTTATGTCCTGAATGTCTAGGGCCATAAATTTATTTTATAAATCAAACCCAATATTCACCCCAAGCTTTTTTGCTATGAGTTTGGTGATTCTTCTTTTAATTTCGTTGATTTTGACAGATTCCAATACCGTGTTACTAAAAGCAAACATCAAAAGTGCTCTTGCCTCTTTTTCTGGAATTCCACGAGATTTCAAGTAGAATAGCGCTTCTTCATCTAACTGACCAATAGTACAACCGTGAGAACATTTTACATCATCAGCAAAAATCTCAAGTTGTGGTTTGGTGTTAATTGTAGCTTTGTCATCTGCCAAAATGTTATTATTGGCTTGGTAGGCATTTGTTTTTTGCGCTTCTTTTTCAACAATCACTTTCCCGTTGAAAACACCTGTAGATCGATCCCCAAAAATTCCTTTGTAATCCTGGTGGCTTTCACAATTAGGCTCTATGTGATGAACAAGGGTATTGTGATCTACATGTTGCTTGTCTCCAATAATGGTAATTCCCTTTAAGGTAGAATCGATTCGTTCCCCGTGTTGGTAGAAATTAAGATTATTTCTCGTTACGTTTCCGCCAAAAGAAAACGTGTGAACTGAGGCAATACTTTCTTGTTTTTGTTTGATAAAAGTGTTATCAATTAAAGACGCATTCAGATTATCGTTCTGAATTTTATAATAGTCAACAATAGCTCTCTTATTGGTAAAAATTTCAGTAACACTGTTAGTCAAAACAGGGTTGTCTGTTAAGCTTTGGTGTCTTTCGATGATTTGAACATGCGAATTTTCATCTACAACAATTAAGTTGCGAGGTTGTAACATCAAAGAAGCTTCAGAACCTGTAGAGAAATGAACTATTTGTATTGGTTTTTGAACCAGTTTGTTTTTAGGAATATGAATAAAAGCGCCTTCTGTAGCAAATGCCGTATTCAATGAGGTCAAACTTTCTTTATTGGCCGCTTTGTTGAAATAGTTTTCAATCATGATGCGGTACTTAGGTTTTGATAGTGCTGCCGACATAAGGCAGACATCCATTCCCTCGTGTGTGGTTTGGGACAAATGGGACGAATATTTCCCGTCAATAAAGATGATTTTGAAGGTATCAATATCATGAATCAAATAAGGCTTGATCGCATGATACTCAACGGCAGTCTCTTGCTTTGGGAATAAACTGTAATTGTGTTTTAAAACACTGTTGAGTGAGGTATATTTCCAAGCTTCTTGTTTTTTTGTTGGAAACCCTTGTTGTTCAAAATTCTTGATGGCCTCATTTCTTATCTCGTGAAGAGGAGAGCTGTCTTCCAAATAATCTTCGACAGCAAAAAATGAGGACACTAATTTATCTTTTAAATCCATTTGTATAAGTTGCAATGTTAAAAAGTTTGAAAGCTAAAATTTGGTCTATTTTCTGCTTCAACTTCTTGACGTTTTACGTTTTTCATCAGTGCTATGCACCTACTTCTTCCTTAATCCAATCGTAACCTTTGGCTTCTAACTCATGAGCCAATTCTTTGGAACCAGATTTTACGATTTTTCCATTGTAAAGAACATGTACAAAATCTGGCACTATGTAGTCTAATAATCTTTGGTAGTGTGTAATCACGATAACCGCATTGTCCTTACTCTTAAGTTTGTTAACGCCATTGGCAACAATACGAAGTGCATCGATATCCAATCCAGAATCGGTTTCATCCAAAATAGCCAATTTGGGCTCTAGCATAGCCATTTGGAAAATCTCATTACGTTTCTTTTCACCACCCGAGAAACCTTCATTTAAAGAGCGCGATAGGAACTTTCTGTCTATTTCCAAAAGTTCTGCTTTTTCGCGAATTTTTTTAAGCATTTCGTTTGCTGGCATTTCTTCTAAACCTTGAGCTTTACGGGTTTCATTGATTGCCGTTTTCATGAAATTGGTAACTGATACACCTGGGATTTCAACTGGGTACTGAAAGGATAAAAAGATGCCTTTGTGGGCACGTTCATCAGCTCCCAATTCATCCATAGGCTCATCATTCAATAAAATCTCACCTTCTTCTACTTCATAATCTTCCTTACCTGCAATTACAGATGCTAGGGTACTTTTACCGGACCCATTAGGCCCCATAATAGCATGAACCTCTCCAGGTTTAACCTCTAGATTGATTCCCTTTAAAATATCCTTGCCTTCAATGCTGGCGTGTAAGTTTTTTATCTTTAACATACGCTTTTATTCTCCTAATTTTATGACATTGTTTGTGCTTTCAGTGGGCTTACTTACACCTAATATTTCTACAATTTCTACACGGTAATCCCAACCTTCTTCTCCCTCTGGTTTCGGAATGATTTTTCCTTTAATAGAAACGGGAACCATGTCTGTATCTTCTTTTTTATAGGGTTTTACCATATCATCCAACTCGTGCATTTTTTCGTTGATGATTACTCCATAAATTTCTTGAGACGTTTGTAATACAGCTGCATCAGCCAAATAAACAAACTCTCCTTTCAATTCCTTTAAGTCTGTTGAATCGCTTGCTTGTTTCGTGTCATTTTTACAAGCTGAAATAGCAGTGAACATCAATAAAAACAAAAGTTTTTTCATATGATTTACAATTATGATTATCCTACCGAACCTTCAAGGCTGATTTCAAGTAATTTTTGAGCTTCTACGGCAAATTCCATAGGGAGTTTGTTTAATACTTCCTTACTGAATCCATTCACAATTAAGGCAATGGCCTTTTCTGTGTCAATACCTCTCTGGTTGCAATAAAAAATTTGGTCTTCTCCAATTTTACTTGTGGTAGCTTCATGTTCTACCTGAGCAGTTTTGTTTTTTGCTTCGATGTAAGGAAACGTATGTGCCCCACATTCATTACCCATTAATAAACTATCACATTGTGAAAAGTTCCTTGCATTTTCTGCTCTAGAATTAATTTGTACCAAACCGCGGTAACTGTTCTGGGATTTTCCAGCCGAAATACCTTTTGATATAATCGTAGATTTGGTGTTTTTCCCAAGGTGAACCATTTTGGTTCCAGTATCAGCTTGTTGAAAGTTGTTGGTCACGGCAATGGAGTAAAATTCACCTACCGAATTGTTACCTTTTAAAACACAACTAGGATATTTCCATGTTACGGCACTACCTGTTTCTACTTGAGTCCAGGAGATTTTTGCATTTTTCTCGCACAATCCTCTTTTGGTCACAAAGTTGAAAACACCACCTTTTCCTTCGCTATTTCCAGGGTACCAGTTTTGAACGGTTGAATACTTAATCTCCGCATCATCCAAGGCAATCAATTCTACAACAGCAGCATGTAATTGATTTTCGTCTCTCATAGGTGCAGTACAACCCTCAAGGTAACTTACATAACTTCCTTCGTCTGCAATTACCAAGGTTCTTTCAAACTGTCCTGTTCCAGCTTGATTGATTCGGAAATAGGTAGAAAGTTCCATAGGACATCTTACTCCTTTAGGAATGTAGCAAAAACTACCATCACTAAATACAGCACTGTTCAAGGCAGCATAAAAATTGTCCTTTTGAGGTACAACAGTTCCAATGTATTTTTTAACCAATTCTGGATGCTCTTGAATGGCCTCTGAAATGGAACAGAATATGATGCCTTTTTCAGCAAGCGTTTTCTTGAAAGTAGTCGCGACAGAAACTGAATCCATAACCACATCTACTGCTACACCTGTCAGTTTTTTTTGTTCATCTAAAGAAATACCAAGTTTGTTGAAGGTTTCCAATAATTCAGGATCTACTTCATCCAAACTTTCATATTTAGGCTTTTTATTGGGAGCTGAATAATAGGAGATGGCTTGAAAATCTGGTTTTTTATAGGTTACATTGGCCCATTCGGGTTCCTCCATTTGAGTCCAAGCGCGGTAGGATTCCAATCGCCATTCCGTCATCCATTCAGGTTCGTTCTTCTTTTTTGAAATGGCACGAACTATCTCCTCGTTTAAACCTATAGGAAGCGTGTCAGATTCTATATCGGTATAAAATCCATACTCGTATTCCTTGGTTTTTAATTCTTCTCTTAAGTCGTCTTCAGTATATTTAGCCATAATGTCTCGCTTCAAAAACTATAGTGAAAAAGATTCACCACAACCGCAGGTTCTGTTGGCATTAGGATTGTTGAACACAAATCCACTTCCGTTTAGGCCTCCAGAGTAATCTAAGGTTGTTCCTATAAGGTACAAAAAACTCTTCTTGTCAACAATGATTCTCACACCATTATCTTCAAAGACCTTATCGTCCTCCAGTTGTTCTTTATCAAATTTTAAATCATATGATAACCCAGAACAACCACCACTTTTAACTCCTACGCGCACAAAATCTGCCGAAGAGTCAAATCCATCTTCAGTCATCAATTCAACGACTTTTTTTCTAGCTGTATCAGATACTTTTATCATAGTTATTTAGAAAATTTCCAAATTGGATGCAAATATACAATATAAGTAGGGTTTTACCTCATAACCTAACATTATATTAGCAAATAGGTTAATAGGCAATCATTATAGTGGGATTCATTCCCTTATTTCTGAAATACTACCGTTGTAAGTGATGGGATCGCGATGGGAACTACTTACGTACATAGTGGCAGATCCTTTACCACTTATGGTTAAATTAATCTGATAATTTTCAGATTTTTCATGGGCCTTAAACTTGATGATGATCCTTTGCTTTTTGTCGTTAAATTCTGTTTCAAAAGAAGTGTCTGTTGACTCAAAACGAATGCCTTCATTAGTAGACCCTGCCATTCTTACAATTCCAAAGTAGGGCAATCTAGCGGTAACGGTATCTTGTTTAACTATTAACTCATTATAGTTTGTAGTAAGGTCAACCCTTCGGCCATTTCTGGTATTTAACCATTGTCCTGTAAACTGAAACTCACCCGATTTCACCAATTTTTTGGTTTGCTCATAGGCAAGCTCTTTTGCTTGTTGTTTCAATTCTTTTTTTGTTTGACTAAATGCTTTAAATGCTGGGTTAGCACAAAGAAAACAAAACAGTAATACCCAATGTTTCATACCAATGTTAATACAGTTTCTAAGATTAACAAGTTACAAAAAAATGAAAGAATTGATTTGAAATTTAAGGAATGAAATCTGGGTTGTTAAGGAAGGTTGGGTCTGATAATGATAGTAAAAAAGCTTTGAGGTCCGCTTTGTCTTGTTCGGTTAATTGCACTCCGCCTTGGTTTACTGTTTTCATAAGTGGATCTACAGTAGGTGAATTTTGAAGACCTTCACTATAGTGATTGATTACTTCATCTAAGGTTGCAAACCTGCCATCGTGCATATAGGGCGCCGTGTAGGCTAAATTTCTGAGTGAGGGTGTTTTGAATTTGCCATTATCGGCAGGATCTCCTGTGATGTCCCCCAAGCCATTATCTGAGAATGTACTGTCTAATGCGTTATTGTGAAAAGCGTTATCAGTCCATAATGGATTGTTTGGATTTCCGTGGCAATGAAAGCAGTCGCCTCGGTCTTCATCCATAAAAACAGCTAAACCATTTTGTTCTTGTGGCGTCAAGCTGGCTGTGCCTAGAAAGTAATTGTCAAATTTTGAGTTGGCAGAAATAAGTGTTCTTTCAAATTGGGCTAAGGCTTTGGTTGCCAAGTTACGGGAGATGGGTGCGTTTCCAAAAGCGGCTTGAAATAACTCGGGGTACTCAGGGTGGTTAATTAATCTGTCTACAACTGTCTCCCATGTATTTGCCATTTCAGTAGGGTCTTCAACTGGTAGGGAGGCTTGATGTTCCAAACCGAAGGAGCGCCCATCCCAAAAAAAATGTTCATCAAAATTCCAAGCCAAATTAAATAACGGCATGGAATTTCTGATTCCTAAATCGCCGTTGACTCCCGTGCTGAAGGTGTTGCTATCTGTAAAACTGTTTTGTGGCATATGGCAGCTTGCGCAAGCTTGTGAAAAATCTAGGGATAGAATTGGGTCAAAGAACAATTTTTTTCCCAAGGCAATGCCTTCTTCCGTTTGTGGATTGTCTGCAGGGATTATAGGATCAATTAATTGATTTTCAAAAATTTGAGGGATGTTCAAGGGTGATGGTGTTGGGCCGGCAGGGATGTCAACATATTCCTCTGAAGAATCATTGGAGCATCCTAAAATGATATAACCTAACAATAATAGCTTGTAAAAAGTTTTCAAGTCAACCTATTTAATTAGTTACCTGTCCTATACTAAATGCAGTGGCTGCATTTTGTTGCATCATTTTTTGGGCATCATAATTTGGCATGAGGGAACTACTATATTGATTTAGGTCCCAAAGGTTAGGGTTTTTGAAAAGTTCGGCCAAATTGAATTGAATTTCGATTTCTGTATTATGGGAAATGAAAATGCTATTTGTAAACTCAAAATTGACAAAGTTTTGCTCAAACTCTGTATCACTTAGTTTAGCCGTCCCATGGTGATAATTGTAAGGGCTCGCAATAGTGGTGTCTACGTTAAACATACCATCCATTTGTAAAAAATGATAGCCACCACCTAGCATTTGAGGCCAATTCCATGATACTGAATTCAATTCCGGATAAGCGCCGTCAATATTGTCCATTTCGTTGAATCCATAAACAAATTTAAGAGTATAGAGGCCTTCTGGTAAAGAGCCCTCGGGACTAAAAAGCGACGTACTGGGGTCTGAAAGATCTACTAATTGGTAATCGTTCAAGATGAAAATATCACCGTCTGCATTTTCAAAAACTATTTTCGAAATCAAATATCTAAGATTAGAAATATTTAAGGTTTCGCCATGAGCATTAGTGAATTGGGTGGTTATTAAATCATCAATGCTTACATCGGTTCCATCCCAATTTTGAGTAAACCTAAATGTAGGAGTTGCCAGATTTGATAGATCAAGGTTATCATCCTTGTCTTCAAAGCAAGAAATTAATAGAAGGCACAGGCAAAAGCTTAATAATCTTTTCATTTGGTTTTTAAAATTAACAAATCTGTAAATCCTTTGTTTTCGGGTATGTCATAATCTGAACTACTTGATTCACCGACAGCAATAATTCTGCCATCATTTAGTTTTACGGCATCATAAAAGTAATCAATTTGTGAACCGCCAATGGACCAAGACTTTAAAACAAGGCCTTCTGGATCTATTTCCATTAACCAAGCGTCATTTTGTCCATTGTTGGTGCTTAAATCACCATTAATGCTCCTTGAACTACCTGAAATAATATAGGTGTTAGAGGTAGTTTTAAAAACAGATCTTCCTGCATCAAACCCTGTACCTCCAAACGATTTTTCCCACATGATATTGCCTTCGGAGCTTATTTTAACAAGCCAAAGATCGGCTGCGCCATGATTTGATGAAACATCTTCATCTTGACTTCTCGTATCGCCCACAATCAAATAGGCACCATCAGTAGTTTTGGTGATGTTTCGAGCTTCATCAATTTCAGATCCGCCAAGTGATTTTTCCCAAATAATGTCGCCATTGGTTTTTGAAATTTTAATGACCCAAAAATCATAGGTCCCCTTATTGCTTGAAATATCTATATCATTACTGTCTGATGAGCCAACCAGAATAAAGGCATTATCATCTGTTTCTACCATGTCATAGGGAGTGTCTGTAAAAGAGCCTCCATAATATTTGCTCCATTCTATATCTCCAAGAGAATTTAGTTTCAAGCCCCAATAATCACCTCCAGCATGCTGTACTTTATTTGTGTTTCCAGCACCTCCCGATGCTGTTACATCCAAGATTCCAGAAATAAAAAGACCACCATCTGTAGTTTCAATAACCGAAAGACCAGTGTCTGTACCAGAGTAGCCAAAAGAATGCTCCCAAAGGATACTGCCCTGAGAATCTAATTTAACCAGCCAATAGTCTTGCAATCCTGCATTTTCGGAAACATCTAAATCACTACTTGATGAATGACCAATAATGGCGTAACCACCATCTGTGGTTTGAATGATTCCATTACCACGGTCATCGCCACTTCCGCCATAAGTTTTGGACCATTCCAACAGGTCAAGGGCATTAAATTTCAACACCCAAAAATCAAAACCTTCTTCGTTCTTGTCTTGAATGTCTCCATCAGCACTTTGGGTATGTCCTAGAATAGCATAACCACCATCCAATGTAGGAATAATGGATTGTCCACTTTCATTTTTTGAGCCCCCCAAGGTTGTAATCTCCAAAGTCTCTTCTAGCACTGGGTCTATCGAAGCTGAATTTTCTTCGGAACACCCAAGGAGAATAAAACTAAGAAGTATAAGAAGTATGGGTAGACCAATTTGCTTCATTTTTTGCTTATTGATGTTTTACAATGAAAAGACCACGATCAATATCGCTTATAATGATGTTACCACTATTGAAAAAGGGGTAAACATTCCATGCTCCATGAAAACCTGTATTATCGTTTTCTGGGTAGGTATCAAAAAATCCTACTTCCGTCATGGATTGTGAGCCTATTCCAGAAATGTCAACAAATCTCACCCCAGCATTGTAATTGGCCAAATAAAACATATTGCCGTTAACATACCCGTTGTGATCTATAGCAGCCGTTGGGCCAAAATAATCGAAGTATAGGTTTGGATTGTCTAAATCTGTGAAATCAAAAATGAGTGTTCTGGTGTTATTCCCGTAGCTCATTTCGTCCATTTCATCTCCAAGTACAAAATAGGTCATGTCGTCAGTAAACCATCCTTGATGCGTATATCCAATGTTGTTGTAAGTTACGGTAGAAATAATGGTTGGGTTTGATTTATCTGTTACATCAACAAGCACCACATTATCTGCATTGCTGCCGATTAAAATTTCATGATTTTGGTAGTCTTGGTCTGGACCATTATAAGATACGACTTGAGCGTCATGTGAATAGCCGTCCCCAGAAAAGCCACCTTCACCTATTGGATTTAAAGGATTTTGAATATTAATAAAATGTGGTCCTCCCGATAAATTGGGCGCATTGGAACCTACGATATAGGCATAACCACTTTCTTCGTTGATTACAATATTGTGAGCTGAACCAAATCCAGAATAATGAGCATCTTCCGTGAATTGTACAGGAGGATTTTCAACATCTCTCAACTTTGTTAAGTCAAACACTTGCATTCCATGGTTTGCTGCTTCACTTACAATAAAGGCATAATTGTTATAAACTTTTACGTCTCTCCAGGAGCTTGTAGAAGATGCTGTTGCCAGCCTTCCTAATAATATAGGTTCTGAAGGGTTTGAAATATCAACAAAAGCGGTGCCATGTGTTGAGCATACGAGAGCGTATTCTTTCCCTGAGATAGGGTCTGTCCAACCCCAAGAGTCATTTCCCTCGGCATTTAAAGCGCCGGCTAACATTTCTATGCTAATATGAGCCATCAAATCATAGGAATTGCAAGGATAAATATCTGCAAATCCATTCTCACAAGGGAATTGTGCGTCATTATTAGATGACGGTGGATTTTCAGGGTTTTCAGGATTTTCAATGGGATTTTCGTCAATAGGGGTTTGATCATTCAGGGGTTCAATGTCATCTTCGTTACAACTAATGAACATGAAAGTGGCACATAACACAGTAGCGATTAAATGGGCTCTTTTCATTTGGGTAAAGCTTTGTTTTTAAATCAGGAGGAAAGATACAAAGCTTTTTCAAATTAGGATAGGTTCTTATATATTCTATTCCAATTAGGTAGTCAAAATCAATATTTTGCATGTTTTCGTGGATTAATTAATCGTAGGGTTTTAATTTTGCAGTATGATTGAAGATAAAAACCAAAGTAAAACAGATTTGGGGCAATTAGGAGAATTTGGATTAATTGACCATTTGACCAAACATTTTGAAATTAAGAATAAATCGTCTATCAAAGGAATTGGGGATGATGCTGCTGTTCTAGATTTTGATAAGAAACAAGTGGTAGTAAGTACCGATATGTTGGTAGAAGGGGTTCATTTTGATCTGGCCTATATGCCTTTGAAACATCTAGGATATAAGGCAGTTATGGTTAACTTGAGCGATATTTATGCCATGAATGCCAAGGCAACTCAGATTACAGTATCGCTTGCTGTTTCCAATAGATTCCCGTTAGAGGCATTAGAGGCGTTATATGCTGGAATTGAAACTGCAGCTAAAATATACAATGTAGATGTCATTGGAGGCGATACAACCTCCTCAACGACAGGATTGATTCTTTCTGTTACTGCTATTGGAGAAGTAGATTCGAAAGATGTGGTTTATAGAAAAGGTGCAAAACCTAATGATTTAATTGTTGTTACCGGAGATTTGGGAGGGGCTTATATGGGACTTCAGGTATTGGAACGAGAAAAGGAAGTGTTTAAAGTGAATCCTCAAAGTCAACCCGATTTAGAACCTTATACATATATCATTGAAAGACAATTGAAACCTGAGGCTAGAAAGGATGTGATTGAGTTATTCAAGTCCTTAGATGTAAAGCCAACTTCAATGATTGATGTGAGTGATGGCTTGTCTTCAGAGACCATGCACCTATGTAAACAAAGCAATGTAGGTTGTGAGCTTTATGAAAACAAAATCCCATTAGATCCGCAAGTTATTTCAACATGCGAAGAGTTTGATATTGATAGTACCACCATAGCGCTCAATGGAGGCGAGGATTATGAGCTTTTGTTTACAATTGATCAAGGTGATTACCCTAAAATTAAAGGAAATCCCAATTTTACTGTTGTTGGTTTTATCAAAGAAAAGGAAGCTGGGATGCAATTAATCACTCGGGGAGGAACGAGCATTGAATTAAAAGCCCAGGGTTGGAATTCTTTTTAGATTTAAGCCGTTAAGCAACGTCGCTTTTTCGCCTTCTTTTTTTTGTGGACATCATTCAAAATGGAATTGATTTCACGGTATTTATCTGTTAATGGCCTGAGATGGCCATTTTCACCGGTGGTCATTTCCTTTTTGCAATGAATGCACTTAAATTCTTTAACATGGGTGGTCACTTCTTTGGTCACTCTGAATTCATGGCCAGCGAAGGAGCAAATAAAATTCTTCATAGCTATACTTTGTTCATAGGACGTGACAAAGTATATAAAAAAAAATCGAAAATTAGAATAAATCGACTAGCAAATTTGGGTTGAAAAGGTTTTTTCTTTTAAACGTAGAAGACGTTTGCTATACATTTCCTCTAGTAAATTATTGATTTCCCTATATTTAGGTGTTAAAATAGTAAGGTTTCCATTGCTATTTGTGGTTAGTTGCTTTTTACAACATTTACAGGTGTATTCGTTGACGTGTTGTGTTACTTTTTTAGACACTTCATAATGATGTCCAAACAAATCACAATACATTCTCGTAATGGAAAATGAACGGTTGGTGTTGACATTTTTATTCATGGCTGTTAGATTTAGTGTCCTAACTTAGGAAAAAATGTCTTTAAAATAGTCAAAACGCATTTAAAAATCGATGAAATGCACCATAAAGTCAGATAAATCTTCCAAATTCTCTATGTAACTCATGTGTCCACCGCTTAATTCCAAAATCTCAACATCCGAATTTTCAAAGAGTTGACGTGTTGATTTTGGATTCATTACAGGGTCATGTTGACCAATAACAATCATTTTCTTGCATTCTAATGATTTAAAAAAGTCAGTGCGGCTAGGTCTTATTTTCATCCCTTCCAATGCGGCTATTATTCCTTGAACGGGCGTTTTTAAGGCCTGTTTTTTAATTTGGAAAATCTCGTTTTGGAAGCGTTCCCTGTTCTCTGGAGCAAATAAATTGGCTACAGACATGCCAACAAACGTCTGTTGGTTATGTTTAACTGCCTTAATAGCTCGATCTCTATTCTGCTTTTTTTCTTCTGAATCTGGTTCTGAAGTTGAATTCACCAACCCTATGCCGTTAACTTTGGAAGGGAATAATTCTGAAAAAGCCAAAGAAACATAGCCTCCCATAGAATGTCCAATAATTACTACGTCCTTAATGTTTAAATGATTTAATAAAGCATTTATAGACTTGGCCATATCTTCCATGGTATGGATATAGCCCAAGCAAGGGGTCTTACCGTGACCGAATAAGTCAATAGCTATCACACGATGTGTTTTGGAAATAACCAATGCAATTTCTTTCCATATCGTAAGGTCTTCCAAGAAACCATGCAGTAGCACGACAGTTTTTCCTTCACCGTTATCCGTATAGTTTATAGCGACATTCTTATAATTATAAATCATCTAAGAGGGTTATAATGCAAAGATAAAGGGTGTTATATTAATTGAGTTGTTTAAAATTAAGATTTTAAATTTTTAATTACTGAAAAGGCGCGATCTACCAAATCGTCTTCAACCAAAACGGTAAATTCGTTGGTAGTAGAAACGACTTCGTATAAAGATATGCCCTCCCAAGCGAGTCTTTTAAATATTTGATAATACAAACCGGGTATTCTTGAATTGTTGACTGGGAGGTTAATGCTAATGGCAGACAAGTTTTTATTGAGACCTATTTGTTTTTCATTTTTAAAACAACTCATTATTTTTTCTGATTGGGAGCTGGAAATAATGATATTGCTTTCTAAGATACCTCTTGTAAAGGCATAGAAAATATTTGGAGAATTATCTATTTGCTCTAAAATTTTTGAATGACTATTTATTAGGGATGGTGAATTCTGAAATGTGAAATCGCTGAGGTCAGAACGTACCGTAATGTCTCCAAGGCTTTTCATAGCTTGTTTCAATTTTGGGGTTGTTCCAATGTTAGAAGGCGCATGATACCTTCTAAGTGCCATCATAATGGCTCCCGATTTGATGTTTTTTTTAAGCATGCTTTCTACTTGGGGTTTTAATTCCTCTGCTAAAGCAGAAAAGTTTACGATATTTCTATGGAGCGCTTCTTCCAAAAAGGGTTGGTTAGCCAAAATTTCTTCCACACAAGATGCTGTTGTTTTCATTTTGTTAAATAATTAACATTATGTGCAAAATTAGACTAAATTTTTTATTTATAATGTTTATTAGGAGTTCGATGAATAATTTAGCGCCATTAAATTACTAGAAACCATGTTGGTACTTAAATTTGGAGGAACGTCTGTTGGGTCTGTTGAGAACATGTCCCATGTTAAAGACATCATTAATGATGGACAGCAAAAAGTGGTTGTACTGTCTGCTATGTCTGGCACAACCAATGCGCTGGTTGAAATTTCAAATGCATTAAAAGGTGGGAATTCTTCATTAGCACTTTCACTTATCGATGCTTTAAGATCCAAATACATCGAAGTTATTTCTCATTTGTTTGAAGATGAGATGTTGGCTGTAGAAAGCGAACAATACGTTCGTTGGATTTTTAAAAACATTCAAGACTGTGCCCAAGAATTTTATACAGAGAGATCCTATAATCAAATTGTGGCTCAAGGAGAATTCCTTTCGACCTTTTTGTTTAGTAGGTTTTTACAACAGGAAGGAATCAATGCTCAATTAATTTCGGCGTTGGATTTCATGAGAATCGATAGAACCAATGAGCCTGACATGTTTTATATCAAACAAAATTTGAATAGAATTTTGACTGAAACGGAACCGGCCGATATCTATATTACACAAGGATTTATTTGTTTGGATGCTGAGGGTTATGTAGCGAACCTACAACGTGGCGGAAGTGATTATACTGCAACTATTATTGGTGCGGCAATTAAGGCTACAGAAGTTCAAATTTGGACAGATATTGATGGATTCCATAATAATGACCCTAGACATGTGCCTGACACACATGCCATTTCCAATTTGTCATTTGATGAAGCAGCTGAGCTCGCCTATTTCGGGGCTAAAATCTTGCATCCCCAAACAGTGATGCCAGTTCGTGATCTGGATATTCCAGTCAGGCTAAAAAATACCATGGAACCAAAAGCGTATGGTACATTGATTACCAATGAAATTCATGGAGAAGGTATAAAAGCTATTGCGGCCAAAGATGATATCACGGCTATTAAAATCAAATCTGGTAGAATGCTTTTAGCTCATGGGTTTTTGAAAAAAGTTTTTGAGGTTTTTGAGAAATATGAAACCTCTATTGACATGATAACTACATCAGAAATCGCTGTGTCACTAACGATTGATGATATCACCTATATACGTGAAATTGTAGAAGAACTTAGTAAGTTAGGTTCTGTTGAAGTAGATAGTTATAGAACTATTGTTTGTTTGGTAGGAAATAATATCGTGTATCACCCAGATACCCCTAAATTATTCCAAATCATGCAGGATGTCAACGTGAGAATGATAGCTTACGGAGGAAGTAACAACAACATATCCCTTTTAATCAATACAAGCGATAAATTAGAGACCTTAAGGAAACTAAATCGTTATGTATTTGAACCTGAATTAGTATAGGTTCTGAATTAAGTGAAAAAAAAGGATGGTTTTTAAACCATCCTTTTTTGATTTATGAATTCATCAAGGCTTCGATTTCTTCGACCTCAATTGGAATATTCTTCATAAGGTTTAAGGGCTCTCCTTTTTCTTGGACAACGACATCGTCCTCTAGACGAATTCCAAACCCTTCATCAGGGATATAAATTCCTGGTTCTACGGTGAAAACCATATTGGCTTTCATAGGTTCGGTTAAAATACCATAATCATGTGTGTCTAATCCCATGTGGTGACTGGTCCCATGCATGAAGTACTTCTTGTAAGCAGGCCAATCAGGGTTCTCATTTTGAACATCTGCCTTATCCAGCAATCCAAGTCCCAAAAGTTCAGAGGTCATAATTTTTCCAACTTCTACATGGTAATCGGCCCATAATGTTCCTGGTACCAATAATTTGGTTGCCTCATCCTTTACTCTCAAAACCGCATTGTAAACGGCTTTTTGTCTGTCAGTGAATTTTCCATTGACAGGGATGGTTCTGCTTAGGTCACTTGAATAATTGGCATATTCAGCAGCCGTATCAAATAGAATTAAATCACCATTCTGGCATTGCTTATTATTTTCTATATAATGCAAAACATTGGCATTGTTTCCAGATGCAATAATGGGTGTATAGGCAAAACCTTTGGATCGGTTTCTTAAAAATTCATGCATCATTTCTGCCTCAATTTCATACTCCCAAACCCCTGGTTTAACAAAACCTAAAATTCTTCTAAAAGCCTTTTCTGTAATATCACAGGCTTCTTGAATCAAAGCGATTTCTACAGGATCTTTTACAGAACGCAACCTTTGTAAAATAGGATTGCTTTTAGCTTCAGAATGGGCAGGGAACTTTTCTTTTAACCATTTATTGAATCGGTCCTCACGTGTTTGAGTTTCAATACTAGCTCTGTAGTGCTCATTAGTATTGATGTAAACCGTTTCACTTTGAGACATTAGTTCTTTAAAAATTCTCTCAAATTCTGAAAGCCAATAAACCGTTTTGATGCCCGAGGTTTCAAGCGCTTTTTCCTTGGTTAATTTTTCACCTTCCCAAACAGCAATATGATCATTAGTTTCTCTTAAAAATAAAATTTCACGGTGATTTTCTTTGGGGCAATCTGGAAATAAAACCAAGATGCTTTCTTCTTGATCAACGCCGCTTAAGTAAAAAATATTACGATCTTGTTGAAATGGCATGGTGCTATCCGCACCTATGGGATAAATATCATTAGAGTTGAAAACCGCCAAACTGTTTGGTTTCATCTCAGATGTGAATTTTTTACGATTTCGAACGAAAAGCTGACTGTCTATAGGTAAGTATTTCATTTTTTAATTATTTTTTCCAAAGGTACTTAAACGCTTAATGTCATAAAAAAAATGGAAGCCAAACTTATCTTAAGGCCTTATGTTTTTTCAAGATTCAAGATTTATAATTGCTAATTGTTTAAAATCATTCTAAATACTTATTTAAAGTGACATAGATTTTCCTAAATTGTAGCGGTAGTATATCTTTGTGGGTATTTAAATTAAACTACAAAAATGAGCGGAATCTTTCATTCTTCGATCGGAAGAAAATTTGCCATGGCTCTCTCGGCTTTCTTCCTAATGATTTTCTTATTACTACATTTTTCTGTAAACTTAGTTTCCGTATTCAGTGAAGATGCCTTCAATCAAGCATCCCATTTTATGGGTACAAATCCATTGGTGCAGTTCTTAATGCAGCCAATCTTGATTTTAGGTGTTATTTTTCACTTTGTAATGGGCTTTGTTTTGGAGTTAAGAAACAAAAATGCACGTAGCATTAGTTACGCCAAGAACAATGGTGGGGCAAATTCTACTTGGATGAGCCGTAATATGATTTATAGCGGATTGGCAATTCTTGCCTTTTTGGTGCTTCACTTTATTGATTTCTGGTTGCCAGAGATTAATACGAAGTTCATTCAGGGAGATATTTCTGGTCTCAATATTGATGGCAATTTTAGATATTACGAAGAGCTAGTTCATAAGTTTGAAAACCCATTACGAGTTGGAGCTTATGTGATTGCTTTTGTGTTCTTGTGCCTACACTTGTTGCACGGATTTATGTCGGCTTTCCAATCAGTTGGAGCTAATAATAAATACACAAAAGCGTTACAAGGATTTGGAAAGGCGTATGCCATTATTCTTCCAGTAGGATTTATTTTCATCGCATTATTCCATCATTTTAGTCACTAAAAAATTCTAATATGGCTTTAGATTCAAAAGTACCAAAGGGGCCCATTAAAGATAAGTGGACCACTTATAAAGATAAAATCAATTTAGTTAACCCAGCAAACAAGCGTCATATTGATGTGATTGTGGTTGGAACAGGATTGGCAGGTGGTTCCGCCGCTGCAACCTTGGCAGAATTAGGGTATAATGTAAAAGCATTTGCTTATCAAGATTCACCACGTCGTGCGCACTCCATTGCGGCACAAGGGGGGATTAATGCTGCTAAAAATTACCAAGGTGATGGTGATTCAACTTACAGGTTGTTTTATGATACTGTAAAAGGAGGAGATTATCGTTCTCGTGAGGCTAATGTATATCGTTTGGCTGAAGTATCTGCTAACATTATCGACCAGTGTGTGGCCCAAGGGGTTCCATTTGCTCGTGATTATGGCGGACTTTTAGATAACCGTTCATTTGGTGGTGTTTTGGTATCTCGTACCTTTTATGCCAAAGGTCAAACTGGTCAGCAGCTTTTATTAGGTGCCTATTCAGCGATGAACCGACAAATTGCTCGTGGTAAGATTGAAATGTATAACCGCCATGAAATGTTGGATGTTGTTGTTGTTGATGGAAAGGCTAGAGGAATTATTGCCCGTAATTTGGTGACTGGAGAAATTGAAAGACATTCAGCGCATGCTGTTGTGATAGCCTCAGGGGGTTATGGAAATGTTTATTTCCTATCCACCAATGCTATGGGAAGTAACGCCACTGCAGCTTGGAAAATACATAAAAAAGGCGCTTATTTCGCTAACCCATGTTATACACAAATACACCCAACTTGTATTCCACGTTCAGGAGACTACCAGTCTAAATTGACTTTGATGTCTGAGTCCCTTCGTAATGATGGACGTATCTGGGTACCTAAACACATGGACGATGTTATGGCTATTCGTGAAGGTCGTAAAAAGCCAACCGATTTATCCGAAGACGAAAGAGATTACTACTTAGAGCGTCGTTATCCGGCGTTTGGAAACTTAGTACCTCGTGACGTAGCTTCCCGTGCTGCTAAAGAGCGTTGTGATGCTGGTTATGGTGTAAATGCAACTGGAGAAGCTGTTTATTTGGATTTTGCTTCAGCTATCGAGCGCTACGGTAAGGAGCAGGCTAAAATTCACAATATTAAAGATGCTTCTAAAGCAAAAATTACCGAGCTAGGAGAAAAAATCGTTGAAGCGAAATACGGGAACTTATTCCAGATGTATGAGAAAATCGTTGATGAGAATCCATACAAAACGCCAATGATGATTTATCCAGCTACCCACTATACTATGGGTGGTGTTTGGGTTGATTACAACTTGATGACTACCATTCCAGGATGTTATTGCATTGGGGAAGCGAACTTCTCAGATCACGGTGCAAACAGACTAGGAGCCTCAGCTTTGATGCAAGGTTTGGCCGATGGTTACTTTGTATTGCCATACACTATTGGAGATTATTTGGCGGATGACATTCGTACAGGAAAAATTTCAACGGAAACCAAAGAATTTGATGAAGCTGAAAAAGCGGTTAAAGATCGCATCGATTTCTTCATTAATAACAATGGAACCAAATCTGTAGACCATTTCCACAAGCGACTAGGAAAAGTGATGTGGGATAAAGTTGGAATGGCTAGAAACGAACAAGGTTTAAAAGAAGCTATGGCTGAGATTAAGCAAATTCGTGAGGAATTCTGGAAAGAGGTCAAAGTGCCTGGAGGTGCTAGTGAAATGAATCCGGAATTGGAAAAAGCAGGACGTGTGGCCGACTTTTTGGAACTAGGTGAATTATTCGCTAAGGATGCCTTAATGAGAGAAGAGTCTTGTGGAGGTCACTTTAGAGAAGAGTCTGTTGAAGAAAGTGGTGAGCAAAAAGGAGAAGCTAAACGTAATGACCAAGATTTTGCTTTTGTAGCAGCTTGGGAATATAAAGGAGAGCCTGCTGATGCCGTTTTACACAAAGAACAATTGGAATTTAAAGATATTGAACTAAAACAACGTTCATACAAATAAGATAGACATTATGAATTTAACACTTAAAATTTGGAGACAGAAAGACTCAAATACTAAGGGTCAAATGGTCGATTATAAAGTTAATGATATTTCAGAACACATGTCTTTTCTTGAAATGATGGATGTTTTGAACGAGCAATTGGTAAACTCAGGTGAAGAGCCTGTCGCATTTGACCATGATTGCCGTGAAGGAATTTGCGGTATGTGTTCGCTTTATATCAATGGGGAGGCACATGGACCAGATCGTGGTGTAACAACCTGTCAATTGCATATGCGTATGTTTAATGATGGCGATACTATTACCATCGAGCCATGGAGAGCTACAGCATTTCCAGTAATTAAAGACTTGGTTGTTGACAGAACAGCTTTTGAGCGTATTCAACAAGCGGGAGGATATATTTCAGTAAATACCTCTGGTAACACTCAGGATGCCAATGCGATTCCTATTTCAAAGGAAGCGGCAGATGAGGCTATGGATGCCGCTACCTGTATTGGTTGTGGTGCTTGTGTGGCAAGTTGTAAAAACTCGAGTGCTATGTTATTTGTTGGAGCCAAAGTATCTCAATATGCGTTGTTACCACAAGGCCAAGTTGAAGCTACAGAACGTGTATTAAACATGGTTAAACAGATGGATGAAGAAGGATTCGGAAACTGTACAAATACTGGAGCATGTGAAGTGGAATGTCCAAAAGGAATTTCTTTAGAGAATATTGCACGTATGAACCGGGAGTATTTAAAGGCTTCCTTGAAAGGCTAATATTTAGATTTAAAATATTACAGAAATATGAATTCTCCCAAGTGAAAGCTTGGGAGTTTTTGTCTATAGTCAACAGATGACCTCATGAAAGACCCAAATAACTTTTATCAACAGCAATTAAAAATCCATCAGCAAAGCGTTGAAACACTCAACAAACAAATGTATGTTTTGAGTATGTTGAGGTTAACCGTGTTTTTATTGACCGTTGCAGGGGTTTATTTCTTTTTTGAAAACTTGCCATTGGCAGGCGTAATTTTCTTGGTTGGAAGCACTTTGTTCGGTTTGCTTCTTTTAAAGTACATGCGCATTAAAAGAAAGCGGAATCTTCACAAGGCTCTTGTAGGAATTAATGAGGAAGAATTGGAAATAGGTAAAGGCAAATTTCATCATCGGGATCAAGGAATACGCTTTAATGATGACTTTCATGAGTATGCCTATGACATAGATTTATTTGGTAAGGGATCCTTTTTTCAATTTATTAACCGAACACGTCTGGAAGAGGGAAGTGAAACCCTAGCTCATTTGTTAAAAGCTAATGATGTTGAGAATATTATTTCCAAACAACAGGCGATTCAGGAATTAGATAAGAAGGCTGAATGGCGACAGGAATTTGCAGCCATCGCCTCTTTAATTAAGGTTGAGGTTCCTGCCAACCAAATTTTAAAATGGTTAAAGGAGCATCAAAGCTTTGTACCAGCCATGATGAGGTGGTTTCCAACTGTTTTTGCGTTGGGCTCTATAAGTTTACTTGTTTGGTCGGCTTATGATTATAGCCATTTGACTTTTTTTGGATATTGGTTAATGTTAGGACTAGGGATTACAGGGAAATATTTGAAGAAAATAAATGTCTTAGCTTCCAATTCTGATAAGGTAAAGGAAACTTTTAGGCAGTATGCATTGCTTCTAAATAAGATAGAAAATGAATCTTTTTCATCTGAAATGCTTCTGGCCAAACAACAGCAAATTCAAAGCCACCAAGAAAAGGCTTCGGCTATTTTTAGTCAATTTTCCAAACACTTGGATGCCTTAGATAATCGAAATAACATGATAGGCGCCATTTTTGGAAATGGATTGTTTTTGACCGATCTTAAAAATAGTTATAAGATTGAAAAATGGATTCATCAATATCACCAAACAGTGGCTCATTGGTTTGAAGCGGTAACGTTTTTTGACGCTTATAATTCCTTAGGAAATTTTGCTTTCAATCATCCAAGTTATGTGTATCCAGAGATTGTAGATAATAGGTCTTGTATTAAGGCTGAGGCTCTTGGTCATCCTTTATTGCTAGCGCAGAAACGCGTTGATAGCGATCTTGAAATAAATCAGGAACAATTTTTTATAGTCACTGGTGCTAACATGGCTGGGAAGAGTACCTTTTTAAGAACCGTTTCACTTCATATCGTAATGGCCAATATGGGTTTGCCAGTTTGTGCCAAATCTAGCCAGTACCATCCGGTTAAATTGATAACCAGTATGCGAACCAGTGATTCTTTAACCGATGATAGTTCCTATTTCTTTTCCGAACTTACTAGATTGAAGTTTATTGTGGATGCCATTAAAGAGCAGCCCTATTTTATTATCCTGGATGAAATTTTGAAAGGGACCAATAGTACTGATAAGGCTATTGGCTCTAAAAAGTTTGTTGAGAAATTGGTGGCTTCAGATGCTACTGGTATTATCGCAACACATGACCTTAGCTTGTGTGAGATTGAAAAGGATTTGGAGCCGGTTAAAAACTATTATTTTGATGCCCAAATCATCAATGAAGAACTCTTTTTTGATTACAAACTGAAAAAGGGAATCTGTCAAAATATGAACGCCAGTTTTTTATTGAAGAAGATGGAGATTGTGTAGTTTTATAGAAAAGGCTAAATTTAATTTTGAACCACTTATTATGAAATTAATTATTAGGGGCTTTTTATTTTTTATTGGCTTCACAGCAATATCTTATTCTCAATCTAATTCCAAAAAAATTGCGAATTATATTTGTTTAACTCCTACTATGCTGGATCAGCAAATGGCTCAAAAAAAATATGAGTTAGACTTGCCCGAAAATTGGTGTGCTTACCTAGGTTTTCACGATATCTTATCTTTTTCACCTAAAACTGTATTTAGATTAGATGAAAACTATTACCAAAATTACCTAACAGTGGCTTGCTATGATAACGCGACTTATAAAAGTAATGATGTTGAGGAATCTTTGAAAAAACATGTTTTCGGCTTAAATGGAGGCTCCATTTATAATCCGAAAATTTCTTCAGCGGAACATGGTATTTATGGTAAATATTATATTATCTATCAAAATTCTATTCAGCAAGGTGAAAAAGTAGTTAGGTTGAAGGTTTTATTTAATTATCTTGGACAAGATTATATTCTGAGTTACCAAGTTTTAAGTTCTAATTTTGATAAAAGTTTAGACGATATAAATGCTATAATAGATTCCTTTAAAATTAAAGAATAGCAGGCTCCTCTTATTCTTGCCAGAAATTGTAAGAGTATTTTAAATGTATGGTTATGTCGAATGATTATCTTCAAGTTTGTCTTATTCAATCCCACCTTTTTTGGGAAAATCCTGCTGCCAACCGTGAGCAATTCTCTAAAAAGATAGCCGTAGTTTCAGAACAAGTCGATTTGGTAGTGCTTCCAGAAATGTTTTCTACGGGGTTTAGTATGCAGGCCAAAAAATTGGCCGAATCTATGGCTGGGGAAACGGTAAATTGGCTGGTATATCAAGCCAAGGCTCATCAGATAGCGTTAACTGGAAGTTTAATCATACAAGAGGACAATCAATTTTTCAATCGTCTCTTTTTTGTGTTTCCAGATGGAACATTTCAAACCTATGACAAGCGGCACACTTTTACCTTGGCTGGTGAAGACCGTGTTTATAAAGCTGGTAGTGAAAAGTTACTTGTAGATTATAAAGGGTGGAAAATTTGTCCGCTTATTTGTTATGATCTTCGCTTTCCTGTATTTGCTAGAAATACCGAAGATTATGATTTGCTTCTCTATGTCGCCAATTGGCCCAAATTAAGAATAGATGCTTGGGATACCTTGCTTAAAGCTCGTGCCATAGAAAATATGAGTTATTGTATAGGTGTCAACCGTGTTGGGTTAGATGGTAACGGTTATGAATATTCAGGGCATTCTGCTGCTTTTGATGCTTTGGGACGTAAAATTTCGATCCAAAATAAGGAAACAGAATGGATGGATGTCGTTTCCTTAAGAAAGGAACATATTATCACTAATCGTAATAAACTAGGTTTTTTAAGGGATAGAGATCGGTTTAGTTTGTTATGATAAAATCTTCAATGTTTTCCCAGTTGGCATTGGCTTCAAGAATATCCGAAGAATAAATAATTCGTTCGGGCTGCTGCCTTTTTAGAACATTTCCAGAGTCATATTTACCATTTTTATTGGTGTCATAAATCACTCTAATTCTATAATTTCCGGTATCGATATTAGTGAAGTCAATAGGTTCTTCTTTTTCACTATACTGTTCATATTTGACTTCCCCTTTATCATTTGTTAATTGAACAATCACAGGATATTGTGCATTTTTTAAATTGATTCTTGCATTGCCATAGTCAGATAGCTTTTTGGTGCTGATAGTGTATTTTAAACTGTCGTTTGTATCGCCAAAAAAGTCTGTAAATGCCTGTGGCAAAACATTTACTTCATATTTATTGCTTTGAGTTTTCTCAAAATTAAAAACCAAGTGGTTTAATAAAGTATCCAGTTTGGTTTTAAAGGGAACATCTAAGGAGTCCTTATCCATGATACTTATGTTATCCTCTTTAATTTCATAAAAGGGTGTGCTAGCTGATAGAATGAAATCTTCATTGAAGTTAAGTGTGGATTTGCTTTCATTCTTAATGGTTAACGTATCTCTCGGTTGTTCACTAATTTTAACTGTGAAATCTTCTTCATAATCTTTATTCCTAACCTTGAAAATAAGGGAGTCTACTTCCAATCGCGGTTTGTACCAATAGTCTAAGGTATCTGTAGTGGCATTTTTTGTGATTCGATAAGAATAATCTTCAGGAACATCAGATTGCACCAGTATCTCCATGTTTTCGTAATCCCCTTTGTATCCAAATGCAATACGTTCCCCAGAAACCAAACGAGGTCTAATAACTTTGGGGTCTAGTTGCTCTTTAAATAATTTAAGATCATAGAGAGCCGAATCATTTGGAATTGTAATTGGTGTTGGATGAAAAGCAATTTTATCTGTTGCCTGCTGGAATTTATTATCTTGATTGGCATCTTTCATGGCAAACAACATGTATTGTCCAGGCTTAATATTTTCTATAGTAAACTGGGTAAGGCTATCCAAGCTGTTGGTAATATATCTGGGTTGCTCCTTAAATATGATAGAATCGGTGTAGGTACTATCCATTTCATAAAGCATGACAGAAACAAAGTTGTCTGGTTTAATCAATTCGGCGTCCAGAATATTTCCAGAAACTGTTAGGGAATCAATGTAATCTCCTGTTGAAAAAACATAACGGAAGTAGGGATACGGATTTTCTTCGTTATTGTCAACAATACTATTGCCAAAATTGAAGGCATAGGTAGTATTGGGAGCCAAAGTGTCTTTGATATTTATCCTAATAAACTTACTAGCACCGCCCAAAGGTGTTATATCTGGTTTTGTGTCCATGGGAGGGGAAATAATAAGCTGCTTTTGTATGTTTTTGATCTTTACATACTCATCAAAATATATGGTAATGACATCCCCTGAAAAATTGGTTGAGAAATTTTCTGGTTCAGATTTTACAATAATGGGTGGATCTTCATCTTTTGGACCGCCTTGTGGTCTTCCTCTATTGGCACAGTTTACTAATATTAATCCAGCAATTATTGAATAAATAAGGTTTTTGAACAGTTGATTCATTCCTCTTTTAAAAATTTACACAAAGAAACAACTAATTTGTTATTAACGAAATTACTATTGGGCTATTGCCATGGAAGCAAGACTAATTTTAACATTTTTTGCTTGAGTTAGTACATTGAAGCATGCCTCCATAGTGGCCCCAGTGGTAATAACATCATCAACTAACAATAGGTGTTTGTTCGCGATTTTTTCATGATTTTGAAGTTTGAAGATTTCTGTATTGTTCCACCTGGCCCATCGGTTTTTTCCCACTTGTGATTGTGTGTTGGTAACTTTGATTAAGATTTCGTCCATGTATTCTGCATCTAATTCACTGGCAAGTTCTTTTGCGAATCCTGCCACTTGGTTATACCCTCGTTTCTTTAGTTTGTTTTTGTGCAAAGGTACTGGGATGACCATGTCAATCGCTCGGTAAGCCTCATGTTCCTTTAACTCGGCACCCAGCCAGGAGCCTAACATATAGCTCACTTGTTCTTGGTTTTTATATTTAAGATTGTGTATTAATTGTTGGGTGAGTCCCTTTTTCTCAAATAAGAGTAGAGAGGTAGCATGTTTAATGGGGATTCTTCCATAAAATATCTTTGTGACTTCATTTTCTGAATCATGGGGATGATTTAAAACTGGTAAATCATGTCGGCAATTGGTGCAAAGATGTAGTTCGTGATCACTCAGGGCCTCATGACATGCCAAACATACTTTTGGAAAGAACAAATCGATAATATATGTGAGGTATTTCAGCATACCTTAAAGATAAATATTACTTTTTTAACTGCTTTATTAAAGAATATGTGCTGTTTGTAGAGTTTTATCAATTATTTTTTCAGTTTATCGATAAAAATTATTTTAAATCCTCTTTCTTGTTAGATTCGCGAAATAATCCCGAAGTAATGATAGTTAACCCTCAATTATTTAACTATAGATTAATTATCGGTGCATTAGCGATAGCAATTGTTGTATTAGGGTCTTATAGTTTTTCCACTTATCAAACCTTAAAAAATCATCAAGATTTTTTAGAGCAGGAAACCCATTTGGTTCAAAATGAATTGTCTCAAATGATTCAAAGCTATGACGAGGTAAAGACAGACAACAAGGAGCTAAACCAAGAATTAAAGGATTCAAAAACCAGAATGGAACTGGCATTAGATTCTTTAAACCTTATGAAAGCTGATGCGTCTTTATTATCTAAGTACAAAAGTCAATTAGCGATTCTTAATAGCGAAAGAACGCGACTATTTAATAAAATAAAATCTATTCAGGTTGAGAACGACCTGCTACAAACTCAGGTTGATTCTGTTTCAAATGAATTGGTATCAAAAGTTTCCTATATAAAAGATTTGGAACTTGAGAATCATTATTTGACAACCACCCTAAGTAAGGTTGAAGCACTGTCTGCTGATAATGTGCATGCCGAAGCCTTAAATTCCCTGAATTTCGGAACGATAACAACGACCAATAAATTAAACAAACTTGACCATATAGAAGTTTGTGCTACTCTTTTAAGTAACAAATTAACTCCTATAGGGAACAAAGAGATTTATGTTCAAATTTTAAATCCACAGAATGAAGTTGTGGAACCTAGAGGGTCTATATCTAATAAAACAAACACCTTGACATATAGTGGTAAAACAACCATCCAAAACATCAGTGATGAAATGGATGTTTGTACCAAAATCAATATCAATTCGAAGGCTAATTTAACTGCTGGCGTTTACAAAATCTTTATTTTCCAGGACATGCTACCATTAGGAGCTACTGAAATGGAACTTAATTAACTAACTCATTTATATTTTTAAGGAAACCGTTCCATTAGTTGGAGCGGTTTTTTAATTTTGCCATATGACAAATCAAGACGATCAATTTAAGAAGGTTATATCACACGCTAAGGAATACGGTTATGTGTTTCAAAGTAGTGAAATTTACGATGGGCTAAGTGCGGTTTACGATTACGCCCAAAATGGTGTAGAATTAAAGAAAAACATACGTGATTATTGGTGGAAGGCCATGGTGCAAATGCACGATAACATTGTTGGTATTGATGCTGCTATTTTTATGCACCCAACCACATGGAAGGCTTCTGGTCACGTCGATGCGTTTAATGATCCGTTAATTGATAATAAAGACTCCAAAAAGCGCTACAGGGCTGATGTCTTGGTAGAGGACTATGTGGGGAAATTGGATGCTAAAATTGAAAAGGAAGTTAAAAAAGCTGAAAAGCGCTTTGGAGATGCCTTTGACAAAGATCAGTTTTTGGCAACCAATCCTAGGGTTTTAAAATACAAGGAAGAAGGAGAGGCTATTTTAAAGCGTTTGGGTAAATCTTTGGAAAATGAAGATTTAGCTGATGTGAAAGCGCTTATTGAGGAACTGGATATTGCAGATCCACTAACCGGGAGTAAAAACTGGACCGATGTCAAACAGTTTAATTTGATGTTTGGAACCAAGTTGGGAGCTTCTGCAGAAAATGCCATGGATTTATACCTAAGACCAGAAACGGCACAAGGTATTTTTGTAAATTTCCTAAACGTTCAAAAAACGGGACGTATGAAAATTCCTTTTGGAATCGCCCAAACAGGAAAGGCCTTCAGAAATGAAATCGTTGCCAGACAGTTTATTTTTAGAATGCGTGAGTTTGAACAGATGGAAATGCAGTTTTTTATCAAACCGGGAACGCAGCAAGAATGGTATGGCTACTGGAAAGAAACCAGATACAAATGGCACCAATCATTAGGGATGGGTGCTGATAACTATCGTTTCCACGACCATGAGAAATTGGCTCATTATGCCGATGCGGCTTGTGATATTGAATTCAAATTCCCATTCGGATTTAAAGAATTGGAAGGAATCCATTCTAGAACAGATTTTGATTTGAGTCAGCACGAGAAGTTTTCAGGTAAAAAATTACAATATTTTGACCACGAAGAAAATAGAAGTTATGTGCCTTATGTACTAGAAACATCCATTGGTTTAGATCGTATGTTCTTGGCGGTATTCTCAAATTCTTTGGTAGAAGAAGAACTTGAAAATAACACCACCAGAACCGTTTTAAAAATACCAGCGGTGTTAGCGCCAACTAAGGCAGCCGTATTGCCTTTGGTTAAAAAGGATGGTCTTCCTGACATCGCCAAACAAATTGTAGATGATTTGAAGTGGGATTTCAATGTGGATTATGATGAAAAAGATGCTGTAGGTCGTCGCTACCGTCGTCAAGATGCTGTTGGTACGCCATTCTGTATTACCGTAGACCACGATACTTTAGAAGATAACACTGTGACTATTCGTCATCGCGATTCTATGGAGCAAAAGCGCGTTAAGATTTCAGCACTTCGCGATATCATCAAAAAAGAGGTGGATGTCAAGGAATGGTTGATGAAAATGTAATTGGGCTAAATGAACAAACAGAAAGTTATTCGATTTTTGGGGATCCTGTTGATGGTTTTTGGGGTTACCTTTTTAGATTACGACCAACCTGCTTTCTCTGAAAATGCCAAAGCTTACATAGCGCTAATATTAGGAGCTGTTATCGTTTTGATAATTTCCTTTAACAGTTATAAAAAATAATAAAAGCCCAAGTTTTAACTTGGGCTTTTATTATTCCTTAATGCCCATGCCCCGAGTCTCCTTCATTATCCAAAAGGGAGGTTCCCTTTATTAAAATATCTTTTCCTTTCAATTTATCGGGATTAAGAATCTCAGTGGTTTGTTCGTTGGTTTCACCCAATGGCACTTCTGTTTTTTCAAAATAGTAGGCCGTTTCGGTGGTTTCTGCCAAGGTTAGAACATAGGCTTCATTCTCAGTTTTTATGATAGCTTCATTGGGCAATCCTTTAGCTGTTTTTTGGCTAACTGAAATATAAGCTTCTACATACATCCCAACAATAAAGTTGGCCTCCTCTTTATTCAAATGTCCGTGTACTTGCACCCGTCTTGTATTTTCATCAATGGTAGTGCCTACCAAATGTACTTCTGCTGTATAAATATCATTGGAAGCTTCGGGTATTTTAAATTGTATGGTTTGTCCCTTTTTAATTTTCATGATGTCTTTTTCAAAAACCGATAATTCCAAATGAATGTGGTCTGTATCCACAATTTCCATTACAATGTCAGCTGGCGAAACATAATTCCCATTGCTAATGTTTACCTTGGAAACACTCCCAGAAATAGGCGCATAGAGATTAATGGATTTGGATATGTGTCCTTCTTCAACCGATTTAGGACTGAGGTTCATCATTTCCAATTTCTTTTTTAGACCATTGTAATGGGCCAGATTGCTTTTATAGTTGCTTTCGGCTTGCAGATAATTTTTTTGCGAGGTAATGTTTTCATCAAACAACGTTTTTTGTCGCTCATACTCACTCTTTAAAAAAGTTAACTTTTCTGCTGCCTCCAGATATTGCTGTTGTATTTCAACATATTCAGTGTTTTCTAGTGTGACCAATAATTGTCCTTTTTTTACCAAGTCACCCACAAGAAGAGGTGTTTTAGTGACATATCCTCCCATAAAAGTGGTGATATTAGATTTGTTGTGTGGGGGCACATCAATCATTCCGTTTACTTGAACCGTTTCCTGAAAATGGTATTCAGAAAGTTGGCCCAAGGCCATAGACTCTCCTTGAAATTGCTCTCGGGTAATTTCTAGCTCGTGGCTAGATTCATTTGATTCTGCAACTGTTGCTTCTTCAGAATTGCTTTTGCAGGAAACAACAAAAAGTAATAAAAGAAGGCTATATAGATATTTCATGATTATAGAATTAAAAAGTTAAGTTGAATGACGGTTTGGTTGTATAAATTAAGATTTTGAAGGTATTCCAATTCGATGTCCTTGGCAGTTTCTATACTTTGAATGTATTGAAAGAAGTCAATTTCACCTTCTTTAAAGGTTCTTTGTGCTGTTGAAATGATTTCTTCTGAAAGTGTTTTTCCTTGTGATTCATAGTAGGAAATTGCCTCCTCATATTGTTTGAGGGTGGCCAACAAACTTTGTTGTTTGCTTTTCAGGATTTGCTGATAGTTTTGTTGCTCATAGGATATACGGTCTACTGCAATTTTGCTGGCCTTTATTTTTGATGCTTGTCCCGAAAACAAAATGGGTATTTTAACTCCAAATTGATATCCTATCAAATTTCCATTGAGTTGACTATTGGTCCCTTGAAAATATTCGGCACTTAAATCAGGTAGTAAATCTTGTTTTTCTTTCACTTCCAATGCCTGAAAGTATATTTTGGAAGATTCAAAAAAGTGAAGCCCCGGATTCGTGTCAAGTCCTAAAGTATTTACTTCCAATCTGGTTAGAATTTCATCATCAATTTCAAAATCCAAGCTGTCTAATTGTATCACTTTTTTTAGAGTTTCCTTAGATTTTGCAACTTCCTGTTGAGCTTGTTTAAATACCGTTTCAATCTGTTTTTGCTTGGATTGAGCGGTTATCATTTCCAAATAATTGGTTTCTCCCAGTTCAAACCTTCGTTTGGCAGATTTGGAGAAATTTTGGTATAAGCTATCCAGAAATTGGTAGGTGTCGGCTTTTCTTTTTGAATATTTCAATTGGTAAAAAGCAGTATAAACTTCTTTGGTTAACTGAAGCGTCTTAAGCTCGTGTGCTGATTGTTGCCTGTTGTATTGTGCTTGATTTACTTTCTTGTCAGCAAAATATACGGTTGGAAATTTAAAATCCTGAGAAATACCCCAAACCTTTAGAGGCTCATTATTTATGGCCAAATTGTTTTCGTCATAGTGATAATAAAGCGCCGTTTTATCAAAATTGAAGGCTGATCCAATTAGCGCTTTACTTTCTTCGGTCTGTGCTTGGGAGGCTTTTAACTCGTTGTTATTCTCTATAGCCAATGCTACGGCTTCCTCGATACTTAAAGGTTGTTGTTGAGCTTGCATTTGGAACCCGACCAAGATTACAACCACCGTAACAATGGATTTCTTTTTAAAACGCACTTTTCGGGGTTTATCAAACCAAGCGTAAAGAACGGGTAAGACGACTAAGGTTAAAAGGGTGGCAGTAATTAAACCTCCAATGACGACGGTAGCCAAAGGTCTTTGAACCTCGGCACCTGCATTGGTAGAAATAGCCATAGGAAGGAAACCAAGAGCTGCAGCACCCGCAGTTAAAAGAACAGGTCTTAACCGCTCAGAGGTTCCTTGTTTGATGAGGTCCTCAATGGTCGCAAAATCACCTTTCTTTTTGAGTTCTTTAAAATGCTCAATGAGTACAATTCCGTTTAGAACAGCGATCCCGAAAAGAGCAATAAAACCAACGCCTGCCGAAATACTGAAAGGTAAATCTCTTAGCCAAAGTAATAGGATACCACCAACCGCTGATAATGGGATGGCCGAGTAGATCATTAAGGCATCCTTAATCGATTTGAAGGCAAAATGCAGCATGATGAAAATAAGAACCAGTGCAAGTGGTACGGCAATCATCAATCTGTTTTTAGCTTGTTGGAGATTTTCAAATTGACCTCCATAGGTAATGTTGTATCCTACTGGAAGACTGAGTTCCTTTTTAAGGATGTTTTGAATATCATCGACCACCGATTGTAAATCCCGATTTCTAACATTAACACCAACTACAATGCGTCTTTTTGTGTCATCTCTCGAGATTTGTGCCGGTCCTGTAGTGTATTCAATATTGGCTAATTCATTTAAAGGAATTTTGGTGTTATTAGGGCCATCTACATAAAGTGTCTTTAAGTTGTTGATATCCTTACGGTATTTGGAATCTAAACGCATTACCAAGTCAAATCTCTTTTCGCCTTCAAATATGCTTCCGGCTGTTTTACCAGCAAATCCCATAGATACGATATCATTTAAATCGGAAATGTTAAGTCCGTAGCGTGCAATTTTATCTCGGTTATAAGTAACGGTCATTTGTGGTAGTCCTGCTACTTTTTCAACAATAATATCCGAGGCACCTTCTACATTTTGAATCAGATTTTTTATTTGGTTGGCTTTATTAGCCAAAATCTCCAAATCGGCTCCAAAGACTTTAATGGCAACATCGGCTCTAACTCCAGTAATAAGCTCATTGAAGCGCATTTCTATGGGTTGGGTGAATTCGACGTCCATTCCTGGGATAACTGATAATGCTTCTTTAAACTTATTGGCCAATTCATCTTTGGTTTCTGCAGATACCCATTGGTCCTTGGGTTTTAATTTGATGATAACATCACTTTGTTCCATTGACATGGGATCAGTGGGAACCTCTGCGGCGCCTATCCGACTAACGACTTGGTCCACCTCTGGAAATTTTTTGATGAGGATATTTTCAATTTTAGTAGTAATCTCTATGGTTTTATCTAGTGAGGTTCCCGTTTTTAAAACAGGTTGAATCACAAAATCACCTTCATCTAAAGTGGGCACAAATTCTCCTCCCATGCTGCTGAAGATCCAAATACTTGCAAGCAACAACGCGGCAGACATACCAATAACATATTTTTTATGGTTGAGTGCCCAATTGATTACAGGTTGGTATTTCTTGTTCAAAAAGGCGATAAGTCGCTTGGAGAGGTTGTTTTTCTTTTCCTTTGCAGGTTTTAAGGCTAAGGAAGAAATTACTGGCACATAGGTTAAACATAGGATCATGGCGCCAATTAAGGCAAAACTAAAGGTGAGAGCCATGGGTTTAAACATTTTTCCTTCAACACCACTGAGTGACAATATAGGGATGAAAACGATTAAAATAATAAGCTGACCAAATATGGCTGAATTCATCATTTTGGTAGCACTCTTTTTAGTGATGGCATCAATGGCAGATTGTTTTTCGACTTTTGTTAAGGTCTGGAGCTTGTCAGCATTACTTGAAATTTGGAAAGCTATAAACTCAACAATGATGACAGCGCCATCAATGATAATTCCAAAATCGATAGCTCCCAGGCTCATTAAATTGGCATCCACGCCAAATACATTCATTAAGGTTATGGCAAACAATAAACTTAAAGGAATCACCGAAGCGACAACCAAGCCCGACCTTAAATTTCCAAGAAGAAGAACCACTACAAAAATGACAATCAAAGAACCTAAAATGAGGTTTTCAGATACGGTAAAGGTTGTTTTGCCAATAAGTTCACTACGCTCTAAAAAACCATTAATGTAAACACCTTCGGGTAAGGTACTTTCGATGGATGCTATACGTTCTTTGACCGCTTCAATGACTTGCTTGGAATTTCCATCTTTCAGCATCATGATTTGTCCAAGTACTTTTTCTCCCTGACCATTTCCTGTGATAGCACCAAAGCGAATAGCGCTCCCATAACCTACTGTCGCAACATCTCTAATATAAAGGGGGACACCATCGTTTTTGACCACGATGTTTTTAATGTCATTTAAGGATTTTGCTAAACCCTCGCCTCTGATGAAATAGGCTTGATCTGATTTTTCAATATAACCACCACCCGCAACACTATTATTTTTTTCCAAGGCGTCATAAACCTCAGAGATGGAGATATTCATAGCCGCTAATTTCTGCGGATTGATGCTAACTTCATATTGTTTCAAGTAGCCGCCCCAAGTGTTGATTTCAACAACGCCAGGAATACCTGACAATTGACGTTTTACTATCCAGTCTTGGATGGTACGCAGTTGGGTTGTTGAGTAGGAACCTTTGTAATCAGGTTTGACATCTAAGGTGTATTGGTAAATTTCTCCAAGACCTGTGGTAATGGGCCCCATTTCTGGAGTTCCAAATCCTTGTGGGATTTTTTCGGTGGCAGATTTTATTTTCTCGGCCAAAAGCTGTCGTGGTAAATAGGTGCCCAGATCGTCGTCAAAGACTACTGTTACCACTGAGAGTCCGAATTTGGATACCGATCTAATTTCCTTGACTCCGGGTAGGTTGGCCATTTCCAACTCTACGGGGTAAGTGATAAATTGTTCAACGTCTTGGGTGGATAGGTTTCTGGATGTGGTGATAACTTGAACTTGGTTATTGGTAATATCAGGAACCGCACCAATGGAAATTTGGGTTAAAGAATAAAGTCCAAGGCCAAATATTCCAGCTGTAAATAAGAGGATGATGAGCTTGTTTTTTAAGCTCAGTTTGATGATGTTTTCTAACATAATTCTTTTAGATAATTAAATAAATATGACCCATGTCGCCTTGTGGATGGGCGCTGGTCTATCATTTCTAAGGAAGAATTATGCTGTTTTGGGCGGCTGCAAAAGGGGGTATTTTTCAAAAATAGAGTGTGATTCCTTGTAAAAAAAGTTGCAAGGAATCTCTACGAATTCTATTTGATCAAATTCGATATTTGAATTTTCAAACGTAAAGACTGGACTTAAATGGGAGCACATTTGATGTTCATGCTGGAACGGGAGATCCTCATGTTGGTGGTCCCCTTGGTGCTCCTCTCTAGAGTTGCCATAATGTTCTGCGATAAACTGAAGAAAACTGTCTCCATAGGCCTGTTTGTGGAATTCGGCATGTTCAAAAAAAGTGTCCAAATGAACCAAATCTCGTACTTCAAAACTGATGCTTTGAAACAGGATTAAAAAGGCATAGGTTATGGATAACAATTTTTGCATACCACACAAAAATACTATTTTTTTGAAAAGAAATGATGTAACAAACGTTACATTGCTTAAAAATAAGCCTTTAACTGTACGGTCCCCGTATGGATTACCTGACTAGTTTCACTTTTACGTCCCATATAGTTCAAGTTTAAATCCAAGTATTGGGTGATTTTCTTTTGTGCCAATAAACTCCATGTTAAATTTCTTCCAGGTTGCAAGCCTTCCATCATTTGATAGGAAACAGGCGTATTGGCATTTCCTGAAAAATCATTAGAAATGTAATTGAATTCTCCATTTATAGCGGCACTTTGTGTGTCGGCAAACGAGAAGGATACACCATAGTTTTGTTGTTTCAGGGTTTCAAAATCACCAATGGTATTTTCTTTCTGATTGTTTTTGTAAAAAATGTCAAATCGCGTATTGTCATTTAGTAGGTAGGAAAGCTTAGGGAATAATAAGGTTTCATCAATATTGAAATTTTTACTTGCATAATTTTCACTTGAAGACTCTGTGTTATTAAAATAGGATTCCACATTTAGTAGCCAACTTTCTGCAAATTTGTGATTAAATTGAAGTTTGTGGCTAACAAGTGAGTTTTCAATTTGTCCTATGGTGAGCGTGTTTTTGGTCCGGTTTTGTAAATAGGTATAACTGCTTGTAAAGTGTTGTTTGCCCCGATTAAAGAAGAAAATGTTTCTGAAATTGGATTGCAGCCCCAATTCGTTTTCCAAATCGTCTTTAAATGGATTTAAGTTGAAGCTACTTCCTTCCCTCAAGTGTTTTCTATCAACTAAGTAGGAAGTTTGGTTGTAAAATTGAGCCAAGAATTTTTGTAAGTGATTATCCGAAACAGACCATTGTTGAAAGTTCATAGTTAGGTTGGCACTTAGTCTGTTTTGATGGGTCTTCAGATAGATTTGATTGGGAAGTAACACTCTAATATACTTTCCCTGATCTTGAAATTGAGCAATTTCAAACTCTTCCAGTTCCTGAATGCCATTGTTGTTGTAATCTATCCAAGTGTAATTTCCTTGGCCTGGTTCAACTTCCACATAAGTGAAATCCTGTTGAGGTAAGGTTCCTGAGTTGGTTTCGTAAACTGTATTTAAAAGGAAAATTTGATTGAAAAACTTTTGACTGTATTGGATTCTGGAGTTTAATGAATTTTCATCCTCGTAATTTGGGTCTTCTTGCTTCAAGGTCCTGTAATTGATATATGCAGCAAGATTGGTGTTTTGGTTGTTGATTAATCTTGAGTCAATATAGTAAGTGTTGGAAGTATTGACCCTTTGAAGTTCTCCAGCCCTTAAGCTATCATTTACTCGAAACTTATAGCCTATTTCAGCAAAGACATTGGTGCTATCGCCAACCCCGGTAAATACTTCGGCTGATTGATATCTTTGACTTAGTGCCGTATAGTTTCCCGTTAATTTTTCCTTTTGCTCATTGTCTTCCATGGCTAATTTAGTCCCGGCCCATCCTTTCTTCAGACTATAGGTTAAAACATTGTAGCTCCTCAAGAAAGTCGATTCGTTAGTGTTTGAATTCGCATTTAAAAAACTGGACAAAGACCTTATTTGCCATTTGTTTAAATGAAAATTGACATTGTAGAGATGTCTACTTCCATTAAAGTTTTCAGAATAATTTAAGTATTCAAATCTATAAGTTGCTTGCCCTTTCTGATGATGAAATAAATTAAACCCAGACTTAGCTAATGTTTGATTGCCTAGTTCAGTTGCAAGTAGCGGGGTTGATGAGGTGCCTAAATTCCAATCGCGATTAAACTCGGCATTGTAAATTCTTTGTATGGATTGAAAATTTTGATGAATGTAATCGGTATCAATGAAAAGATCCAAATTCCACAAACTGTCCTTTTTTATCACATTTTGATTCCATGCTAACTTTCCTGCAAATCCGTCGTTGTCATCATTGTCCAAACTAGAAAACAAATTCTCATCACTTTTACTTCCAGCCAGTTCAAACGAGATATCTGTTTTGGAAATAGGTTTGTAGTGGCCGTTTACAACACCTATTTGGAGCTTAGTGGGGGCTATAAGTTGAATGATGGGAGCATAATTTCCTTGTGGGACACCACCGATTGGTTCAACATATTCATAGATAGTGTTGATGGCATTGGTGCTGCTAATGATGTAATCTCCTTGATTATCTCCTACTTGGGTAAATTTGACACTGTAAAGTTCATCATCGGGATTGTTTGAAAACACAAATATCTCAATACCATTCAGGATGTCTATTCGGTAAAGAATTCTATTTTCATTATAGCTCTCGGGAACTGCAGAAGGGGCTACCATCAAGTTTGTGTCGTCTCCTGCTTGTGAGAGTGTTTCCACTTGATCTGGAGATAAGTTTTGCTGCAGTGAGTTGTTTTTGGAATCGTTCTCACTGTAAATGGAAGCGCCTATTTGTAGTTTTTCGCTTTCATATTGGCCTCCGCCATAAACAACCAGTCTGGAATAGTTTCTTTCGCTGTATTGATAGTCTACCGTGACACGCATTTCGGAGGTTACTGGAAAAGTGGAATTGAAAATGATTTCTCCAGCATTGTAATCGATAATGTAATCTTTGTTTTCGCCCCTTTGTAAGGGTACACCGTTAACATATACAATTTCACTACCAGATACGATTAACACATATAATTCTTGGTTGGGGCCTTTAAGTTTATATGGACCTTGATTTCCTTCTTGGGTATTAAACTGGCTGGTTGTGAACTGACCTCTTACCAAAGCTCCAGAGGCAAATAATTGTGTTTGCGATTCGGGATGATTTAAAGTAGCTCCTAGGGCGAGACCTTGTACTCTTTTGGTGAAATTAGCAAAATAGGATTGGGTATTGGTTAAATCAATGTCTCCTGCTCGTATTTTCCAGTTATCACTGAATAATTCTATAAAGACTTGATCAAATTCATCCAAACGCTGGGAATATCCACTTTCCTGAAGGGGAATATTAGCATCTTGAATTGAGGCTCTTAAGGATACCTTGTCGCTTAGTTTACCTGTTATCTGCAAATCCAATTCACTGTTTAAAACCGAGTTTTGATTGTTCCCAATGACGACTCCTCTTGAAATACTACCCGAGGTGCTCAAACCATCAAAAGGAGTGAAGACTTCCTTTTTACTAGGTTGTTGCAGTTTATACAAACGGTTGAGGTTTTCATTGCTTTCAACAATGATGTTTTCATCCAATTGCTTGTAAGTTTTGGTTAAAAATTCAGGGTATTTTAAGTAGCTTATTATTATGGTGTCAGTATCTATTTTTTTTTTGAAGGTCAATAAAGACTTTGAGAAATCTACTAGGTAATGGGATTCATCAATATAGGAGCTGTCTTTTGTTTTGATGGAGAAAAAGCTGGGGTTGATACTAACGCTATCAATAAGAATACTATCTCTTGTAGCTACCTTTTTTGACCTGAAGTTAGAATCCAGATTTTGGCCAAAGGAAGCCATTCCAAGCAAAAGGAGTAGGCATGTTAGCGTTAGTTTCATCAAATAGTAAACAGAATATTTTTCAAATTATTTTGTTAATAGCTTTTGAAAAAAAGGTATTGGCTTCTCTGTGGTAAATGTAACGCATTATTTATTTTAGCTAAAATTCAAAAAGGACTTCATGAAAATCATTTCTTATAATGTAAATGGTATAAGAGCAGCAATAAACAAAGGATTTCTAGATTGGTTGAAATTAGCCAATCCCGATGTCATATGCATCCAAGAAATCAAGGCTATGAAGGAGCAGGTAGATGTTGAAGCTATTGAAGAAGCAGGTTACAAATACCATTATTGGTTTTCGGCCAAAAAGAAGGGATATAGTGGTGTTGCAGTTTTTAGCAAGGTGAAACCAAATCATGTAGAGTATGGCACTGGAATAGAATCCATGGATGATGAAGGCAGAAATCTCCGCGTTGATTTTGATGGGTTTTCGGTAATGAGTTTGTATTTACCATCAGGAACCAATATTCAAAGATTAGATCATAAGTTAGAGTATATGGCCATGTTTCAAGACTATGTTGATCAATTAAAGAAGAAGATACCTAACCTGATTATCTGTGGCGATTACAATATTTGTCATGAAGCTATAGATATACACGACCCTGTGAGAAATGCTAAGGTATCTGGTTTTTTGCCCGTCGAGCGAGAATGGATAGGTGGGTTTATTGATAGCGGTTTCATAGATTCATTCAGATTTTTTAATAAAGAGCCGCACCATTATAGTTGGTGGAGTTATAGAGCAAACGCTAGAGCCAATAATAAAGGATGGCGCATTGATTATTGTATGGTGTCAGAGCCTTTGAAAGACCAAATGCAACGTGCGGTCATTTTGCCAGAGGCAATGCATAGCGATCATTGTCCTATTTTAGTTGAAGTTAAATCCTAAATTCTTATTAGAGTTCATGAAAAGTCGATTCCTTTTAATTCTTACCGCCATTGTTTTTGTTTCCTGTGTTTCTCCTAAAGTATATAAGGACTTAGAGAGTAAGTACAACGCGCTTCAAGAAGACCATCAAAACTTAAAGAAAAGTTATGATGATTTATTGGCTGAGAAAAACCAAGCACAAAATGAACTGAATTCGGTATTGGCGGATTATGAAAAGTCTCAATCAGACCAGAGCAAATTGTCGGGAGAATTGGCTGCCTTAAAGTCCAATTATAACAATCTAAAGAATTCTTATGATGCTTTGGAAGAAAATAGTTCTTCGGCTTTGGCTGAAAATGCACAAAAAAACAGAGAATTATTGGCGAAATTGGAAGCTAAAGAACAGGCTTTGGCAGCAGAAAGCGCCAGACTTGAAACATTAAGAAGAGAATTAGAAGAGCGATCTAATAGGGTTGCAGAATTAGAAGGAGTCATAGCTGCTAAAGATGCCGCAATGACACAATTAAAGGATGCCATCTCGAGAGCCTTAACAGATTTTGAAGGTAAGGGTTTAACCATAGAGCAAAGAGACGGTAAGGTTTATGTATCTATGGAAAACAAACTGTTGTTTGAATCTGGAAGTTGGGCGGTTGGTGCTTCAGGGCGTCAAGCAGTGAAACAATTGGGAACAGTATTGGCCGATAATCCTGAGATTGCTGTGCTAATTGAAGGGCACACAGATAATGTGCCTTATTCAGGTGGTGGAAACCTGCAAGGAAATTGGGATCTTTCTGCTAAAAGAGCCACGGCTATTGTTCAATTGTTAATGGAGAACCCTCGAATAAAACCTGATAATTTAACGGCCGCCGGTAGAGGGGAGTTTTTGCCCATTGCATCTAACGATTCTGCAGAAGGAAAAGCAAGAAATAGAAGAATCGAGGTGATTTTAACACCAAAGCTCGATGAGATTTCAAAGATTTTGAAGGAAATATAGCAAAAGAGATTCCTACAACCAACATATCCTTTTTCTTGAAAGAAAATAAATGCTTACTGGAAGATTTGAAGCAATATTATCGGTTTCATAGTTTTAGGTTGTTGTTTTTCTTCAAAGTGAATTTTTTTACCATTTTTTACGGTCTTAGCTTCTCTCGCACTTTATCGAAAAAAAAAGCTTTTTGTCTATTTAATAGGATGAGCCCAATTTATGAGTTTCTTTTTTTATAATTTTTGGCTCTCAAAATTCTTATAAATTCTAATTAGAATAAAAGAATTACTTGGATGTCGTAAGACGAGAAAGAAAAAAACAACTAACTTATTTAATTTATGAAGAAAACTACATTCCTTCTACTGCTGGCTTTCATGTTGTCAATTTGGCACGTAAAGTCGCAAGTGATGATAGGGTCGGGTACAATCGAGACAGCGAATACCCCTTTCGAGCCCTTCTATGGTTACACGTACTCTCAGTCCATTTATTTGGCTGACGAAATCAATGCATCCGGAGAAATTACCGGTTTGCAATGGTATTACAGCGGAACATCAGATTTAGCTGACAATCAAGAATTGGTTATTTATATGGCTGAATCTACAACTTCATCCTTTCCATCTACTGCAGATTGGGAGCCATTTGCAAATTTCACTCAGGTATATTCTGGTGGAATTACAGTAGAAGCTGGGGTAAATGGTTGGGTTCAGATTGTATTTGATACGCCGTTCACCTATTCAGGTACCGATAATTTGATTATTGCGGTTGATGAGAATATGCCATCATATGATTCTTCGGGAGACGATTTTTACAATACGGATATGGGGACATCAAGATCCATCGTTTATTATAATGATGGTACTAATCCAGACCCTGCCAGTCCACCTTCAGATTGGTCTACCTCCACATCAACTTTAGTTCCAAACATTATACTAGATGGTATTACACAGGCTTGTCCTAATCCTTCTGATTTAGCAGTTAACTCTTCTGGGTTGGATAGTGCAGAATTAGCTTGGACTGAAAATGGAGATGCTACTTCTTGGAATATTGAATTGGTTGAGGCTGGAACAACTCCAACAGGAACAGGAAATTACACAGCAGATGCTAATCCATTTACTGCTACAGGTCTTACTTCTGGTACAAGCTATGAATATTACGTTCAAGCCGATTGTGGAGCTGAGCAAAGTGGATGGATAGGACCTTTCTCATTTGATACGCAGTTATGTGATGTGACTGAGCAGTGTGAGTATACATTTGTAATGACCGATTCATTTGGAGATGGTTGGAATGGAAACACTATGACCATTTCACAAAATGGCGTAGATGTAGAAACAATTACTTTATCTTCAGGTTCTTCAGGAGAAGCTCAAGTAACCTTATGTGACGGTCAACCTTTTGAACTATTTTGGAATACTGGTGGATCTTGGGCTGGAGAAGTTGGAGTAGTTATCCAAGCCTTTGGTGAAGACTTATTTACAATGCCAAGTGGTTCTGGTTCTTTACAAGGAACAACTATATATTCTGGAACTGTAAACTGTACACCACCGAGTTGTGCAATTCCTACAGATCTTACTGCAGATAATATTACGGCTTTTACAGCAGAATTAAGCTGGACAGATAATAACACTGGTGTTTCTTCTTGGAACATCGAAGTTGTTGAAGCCGGAACAACTCCAACTGGTGTGGCAACCGACGTTGCAGACACCAATACAGCTTTTGAGGTAAGTGGTTTATCTGCCATAACAGAATATGCTTATTATGTTCAAGCAAACTGTGGAGATGAAGATGGGTTAAGCAACTGGGCAGGACCTTTCTTCTTTACAACAGAATGTGCTGTATTTATTCCTCCTTACTTACAAGAGTTTAATTCCTTCATCCCAGATTGTTGGGCCGAAGCTGACAATGGTGATCCAACTACTGGACCAACAGATTTTATAGATACTTGGACTTGGGCTGAAGGTGGATTTGCTAACGTTGGTTGGGCAGGTGCTTATAGAATTAACCTTTATGGAACAGGAAAAAGCGATTGGGTAATTTCTCCTGAATTTAACTTAGATGGAGGTCCTTGGCAATTAGAATGGGATTTTGCCATTATGCAAGGATTTGGAACTGATACTGCTGGAATTTTAGGTTCTGATGATCAAGTTCAACTTTTAATAACTACTGATGGTGGTACTTCTTGGACACCTATTGAAGAGTGGGATAATACATCTACTGTTCCAGTGGGAGGTGACCATTTTATATACAGTTTAGAAGCTTACACAGGTGTGGTTCAATTTGCAGTTTGGGCTTCAGAAGGCGAAGTGGCAGATTTTGCTGATGCAAGTGTGAGTTTTGATAATTTTGAAATTGTAGAAATTCCTGCTTGTCCACAGCCTACTTCATTGACTGTAGAATTAGTTGATATGACAACAGCCATTTTAGAGTGGACTGAGAATGGAACTGCAACATCTTGGAATATCGAGATCGTAAATGTGGATCTTGGTGAAACACCAGATGGTACTCCAGATTACACGGGAGTTACAAACCCATACACTGTTATGGATTTAGATCCAGATACGAATTATGAGTATTACGTTCAAGCCGATTGTGGTGCTGATGATGGAACAAGTACTTGGAGTGGTCCAAGAGACTTCTATACTGGATATTGTATTTCTGAACCAACAAGTAATGATGGTCAAGGAGTTACCAATGTGCAAATAGAAACGTCTAATTACCCTAGTTTTGGTGATGTGACCTATGAAGATCATACAGATGGAACAGTTCAAAACTTATTCCAAGGTTGGGAAACAACCGTTATTGTAAGTTTCGCTACAGGATTTACATATAATACAAATATTTGGATTGATTTAAATGATGATTTAGTGTTTGATAATGACACCGAGTTGTTTTTCCAAGGAGAATCTGAATTTACAAATCCAACAACTTTAGAGTGTATTTTTACATTGCCTGTTGATGCAAATCCAGGTTTACACAGAATGCGTATTGGTACGGCGGATTTTGGTCAGACAAATCCAAATCCATGTTTTAATGGATCCTTTGGTGTTACTTTAGACTTTACAGTAAATATTGTAGAGCCTACATGTGAACTTCAGGAAGCTACTTTCGCATTGGTTGATGACTGTGCTAACGGAGATCAATTCTTAATCGACGTGACTTTGGTTTCTATGGGAGATGCTACATCAATTACTATAGGTAGCGATTATGATGATGCAACAGTAGAAGCTACAGAAGCTGGAACTTATCAAATTGGACCTTTCCCGTTTGATACAACTGTTATCGCTTATGCAATTAATACGAATGACTCAAACTGTTTAATTAACAGTACACCATTCTTACAATTGGCTTGTCCTCCAGACAATGATAATTGTGATGCAGCTATAGAAGCCGGGGTGAATGAAACATTTGTTTGTGATATTGTTACTCCAGGAGTTATGACAGGTGCAACTCCTTCAGGTGCCCCTGCAGGATGTGCTGGAGCTAATGATGATGATGTTTGGTTCTTCTTCGAGGCTACAGATCCTAACCTTATTGTTTCTATAAACAATATAGTTGGAGATGAAACCAACCTGGACATGGCCCTTTATTCAGGTACATGTGGTGATTTTACTGAATTAGCTTGTACTACAACTACATCAGCTATTGTAAATGACCTTGTGATTGGAGAAACTTACTATGTAAGAGTGTTTACAACAAATCAAGGGGTTTATGAATCTACATTTGATTTATGTATCAGACCTATTCCAGGTCCAGTTCAAACAGATACAACAACTTACACTTATGAAGAATTGGTAACTGACGTGCTTATTGATTCACCATGTGCAGATGTATCAAACATCACTTATTCTGGTCAAGAAGGTATTGGTTATTTCTATACTGAAACTCCAGGGTTTGCCTTTGAAGATGGTATTGTATTGGTTAGTGGAAATGCTGACTCTCCAAATTTAACCGGTCCTAATGGAGCTGGTCCAAGTCTTCAAAACAGTGGTGGTCAAGATCAAGATTTGTTTGATTACATTCAAGCAACCGGAATTGACCCAAGTTTATTCAGTTATAATGATTCAGCAGTTTTAGAATTTGATTTTGTTCCATATGTGGACGAATTTTCTTTCAATTTCTTATTTGCTTCAGAAGAGTATGGAACATACCAATGTTCTTTCTCAGATGCCTTTGCATTTTTCTTGACGAATACAGAAACTGGAATTACTGAAAACTTGGCGGTAGTACCTGGTACAGGTGATCCAATTTCGGTACTAACAATTAGAGATCAAGCTTATAACGCTGGTTGTGGATCTGTAAATGCTGAGTATTTTGATAGTTATTTTGGAAATAATGGTGTAGATCCATTAGCGGCTCCAATTAACTTTAATGGTATGACCATTCCGATGGCGGCTACTTCTATAGTCGAAATTGGAGTTACTTACCACATTAAATTAGTAGTAGCTGATAGAAATGACTCTATTTTAGATTCTGCTGTATTTATCCAAGGTGGAAGTTTAAGTTTAGGTGAGATTGACTTAGGGGTCGATATTACTATTGCAGATGGTACAGCACTATGTCAAGGTGAACCTGTCGTTCTAGATACTGGACTTGAAGGGGCTTACCACACATGGTATCAAGACTTCGTAGAGATTTCAGGTGAAAATACTTCTGTTCTTACAGTTACTGAACCTGGAAATTATTATGTGCAAGTTGGGGAATCGGCGCAGTGTTCGGTTGCTGATGATATCAATGTTGAATTCTTGCCATTACCAGAGTTTGTAACTGAGGCGGTTCCACTTGAGGAATGTTCTGGTGAGGACTTCACAGAATTTGATTTGACTCAAAATGCTGAAAGTATTTTGGATGGAGCTCAGGATCCAAGTGAATTTACATTTGCTTATTATACAACTGAGCAAGATGCCATCGATCAAACAAACCCAATTTTAGATCCAACAGCCTATGTTAACGTTTCCAGCCCACAAACTATTTATGTTGGCGCTGTAAATACTACGACGGGATGTTATGACTCTACTTCTTTTGAGATTTCTATCAATGCATTGCCAGAGCCTGTTCAGCCAGATGATATGTTTAGTTGTGCTGATATGGATGGATATGCAACATTCGATTTAGAAACTCAAACAGATGTAATCACAGGAGGTCAAACAGGTTACCTAGTAACTTATCATGAGTCAATGGCTGATGCAGATGGTGCAATGAATGCGTTAACATCACCATTTGAAACAATGCCTCCTCAAACTATCTACGTTAGAGTAGAGGATGAAATGACAGGATGTTATGCGACTACCACGTTTGTAGTAGACCAATATCCATTTGAGGATGCCTCTTTCTCTTATGATGAAGAATTTATCATGTGTTCTGAAACAGGTATGGCTATCACTGCTACTGCAGGAGGTAACTTTGCCATCGTGGAGCCAGCAAATACAACAGCTGTTATTGATCCTGATACAGGTATGATTACAGGAGCTGGTAGTGGTGCTACTTATGTAGTGTCTTATACTACGACAGGGCCATGTCCTCAAACTACAACAGTTACGGTTGAAATGGACACTTGTATCTTCCCAGAGGTAGTAACACCAAACGGAGACGGTAGCAACGACAGTTTCGACTTGACCGGATTTGGGGTTAACAGTCTTGAGATCTTCAACCGATACGGTACGAAGGTATACAGTTTCACCGGGGCTTAC